>NZ_LFQR01000032.1 GCF_001182895.1 Frateuria defendens
TTACTTTCTCTTGGGCAAACGAGAAAGTGACTCGCCCTCCAGCAGGAGGGCGAAACCCCGGCCTACGGCCGGCCAGCATGCGATGCAACAACCCAACACGCCCTCGCGAGCACCAACTAAGGAGATCGCGAACAGGCTTTACACCGCGGCGCCGGGGCCGCAGAGCTTCTCCAGCAACTGGCCCTGCGCGTTGCGCGCGACCTGGCTGCCGCTGGGCTGCAGGCGCAGGTACTGGCCGTCCGGCTGCAGCACGGAGGCGCTGGTGTTGTCGGCGAGGTAGAGGTCCAGCTCGCGGCGCACGCGCTGCTGCAGCTTCTTGCCCTCCAGCGGGAAGCCGGTCTCCACGCGCCGGTCCAGGTTGCGCTCCATCAGGTCGGCGCTGGCGAGGTACACGCGCGGCTCGCCGCCGTTGGCGAACCAGTACACGCGGCTGTGCTCAAGGAAGCGGCCGATCACCGAGCGCACGCGGATGTTGTGCGACACGCCCGGCACGCCGGGACGCAGGCAGCACATGCCGCGCACGATCAGGTCGATCTTCACCCCCGCCATGCTGGCCTTGTACAGCGCGCGGATCATCTTGGCGTCGGTGAGCGCGTTGATCTTGACGATGATCTGCGCCGGCCGCCCGGCCTGGGCGTGCGCGGTCTCGGCGGCGATCAGCTCCAGCAGCGCCTTCTTCAGCGTGAAGGGCGCATGCAGCAGCTTCTTCATCGGCAGCACCTTGCCCATGCCGGTGAGGTGGCTGAAGAGCTTGTGCACGTCCTCGCACAGCACCTGGTCGGAGGTGAGCAGGCTGTAGTCGGTGTACAGGCGCGCGTTGGCGGTGTGGTAGTTGCCGGTGCCCAGGTGCGCGTAGCGCACCAGCTCGCGGCCCTCGCGGCGCTGGATCAGCATCAGCTTGGCGTGCGTCTTCACCCCCACCACGCCGTAGATCACCACCGCGCCGGCCTGCTGCAGGCGCGCGGCCAGGGTGAGGTTGGATTCCTCGTCGAAGCGCGCGCGCAGCTCCACCACCACCGTTACTTCCTTGCCGGCGCGGGCGGCCTCCACCAGCGCGTCGACGATCTCCGAGTCGGCGCCGCTGCGGTACAGCGTCTGCTTGATGGTGAGCACGCTCGGGTCCTTGGCGGCCTGGCGCAGCAGGTCCACCACCGGCGAGAAGGATTCGTACGGGTGCAGCAGCAGCACGTCCTGCTTGGCGATGGCCTGGAACAGGTCCTCGGATTTCTTCAGCGCCTTCGGCAGCGAGGGCGTGAAGGGCTGGTATTCCAGCTCCGGCCGGCGCAGCTGGCCGACCATGCCGAACAGGCGCGCCAGGTTCACCGGGCCGTTCACCTCGTACATCTCGGCCTGGGTGAGGCCGAAGCGTTCGAGCAGGTAGTCCGAGAGCGCCCGCGGGCAGTTGTCGGCCACCTCCAGGCGCACCGCGTCGCCGAAGCGGCGCGAGGACAGCTCGCCGCGCAGGGCGAGGGCGAGGTCCTCCACGTCCTCCGGGTCGATCGAGAGGTCGGCGTTGCGGGTGAGGCGGAACTGGTAGCAGCCCAGCACCTTCATGCCGGGGAAGAAATCGTCGGTGTGCGCGTGCACGATGGAGGAGAGCAGCGCGTAGTTCTCGCCGCCCTCGCATACGTTGTCGGGCATGCGGATCACCCGCGGCAGCACGCGCGGCGCCGGCACGATGGCCAGGCCCGAGTTGCGGCCGAAGGCGTCGGGGCCGTCCAGCTGCACGATGAAGTTGAGGCTCTTGTTGACCAGCAGCGGGAACGGGTGGGTGGGGTCCAGCCCGATCGGCGTGATCAGCGGCGCCACCTCCTGGCGGAAGTAGCTGCGCACCCACTGTTTCTGCCTGGCCGTCCAGTGGTTGCGGCGCACGATCGCCAAGCCCTGCTCGGCCAGCCGGGGCAGGATGCGCTCGTTGAGGATGGCGTACTGGCGCTCGATCTCGCGGTGCGCCACCTCGCTGATGGCCGCCAGCACGCGGCCCGGCATCATGCCGTCGGAGCCGAGCAGCTCGTGGTTGAAGGCGATCTGGCTCTTCAGGCCCGCCACGCGGATCTCGAAGAACTCGTCCAGGTTGCGCGAGAAGATCAGCAGGAACTTCAGCCGCTCCAGCAGCGGCATGCCCTCGTCCAGCGCCTGGTCGAGCACGCGGATGTTGAACTGCAGCTGCGACAGCTCGCGGTTGAGATAGAGCGTGCTGTCGTTGAGGTCGGCGGGCGGCGCGGGCGGCGTCGCGGCGGGGATGTCGTTGGCGGGCGGTGGCATGGTCGTCATCCTGACATCTTCGGCAGGTGCGTTGACAGCGGCGTGACACGCAAGCTTACGCCACCACCGCGCCCCGCCGCCCCGCCGTGCGGCCGTTCGCCGCCGGGGCCGCCGCGCCGGTTCAGCCAGCCGCTTCCTCTTCCGCAGGCCGGCGAAACGAGCCGGGCGCCATGCAGGAGCGCGCTTCGCGCGCGACCGCGACGGGGCGGTGCAACCGCCCGCCACGCGGGCCGCTCGCGCGCGCTCCTGCGGTCGCGGCGAGCTTTGCAGGGGGGGGCTTCAGGGCCCGCCGACCACCAGCGGCTCCGGTTCCAGCCGCACGCCGAAGGCCGCCTCCACGCCCGCGATCACCCGCTGCGCCAGCGCCCACAGCTCGCCGCCGCTGGCGTGGCCGTGGTTGACCAGCACCAGCGCGTGGCGGTTGGAGATGCCGGCGTCGCCCTCGCGCAGGCCCTTGAAGCCGGCGGCCTCGATCAGCCAGGCGGCGGAGAGCTTCCAGTGGCCGTCGGCGCCGGGCCAGGCGGCGAGCCCGGGCTGCGCGCGCTTGAGCGCCTCGCCCTGCGCGGCCGGCACGATGGGGTTCTTGAAGAAGCTGCCGGCATTGCCGATCACCGCCGGGTCGGGCAGCTTCTTCGTGCGCAGATGCACCACCGCCTCGGCCACGTGGAAGGGCGCGGGCCTGTCCACGCCCATGCGCGCCAGCTCCTCGCGGAGGCCGGCGTAGCCCAGCCGCAGCGCGTGCGCGCGGGGCAGGGCAAAGCGCACGGCGGTGACGATGTAGCGGCCGGCTTCGCGCTTGAACCGCGAGTCGCGGTAGGCGAAGGCGCAGGCCGCGCGGTCGAGCACGGCCACGCGGCGCTCGCGCGTGTCCCAGGCCTCCACGCTCTCCACGAACTCGGCCACCTCGGCGCCGTAGGCGCCGATGTTCTGGATCGGCGCGGCACCGACGGTGCCGGGGATCAGGATCAGGTTCTCCAGCCCCGCATAGCCCTGGCCCAGGGTCCAGCGCACGAAGTCGTCCCAGCGCTCGCCGGCGGCCACGGCGATGCGCGCGACCTCGCCCTCCTGTTCCACCTGCACGCCGCGGGTGTCCATGGCGATCACGGTGCCGTCGAAGTCGCCGGTGAGCAGCAGGTTGCTGCCTTCGCCCAGCACCAGCCTGGGCGCGCCGCGCACGGCGGGGAAGTCGAGCAGCTCGGGCAGCTTCGCCGCGTCGCGCACCTCGGCCAGCAGCCGCGCGCGGGCGGCCACGCGCAGCGTGTTGCGCGCGCCCAGCGGGGCGTGCTCGATCAGCGTGTAGCCGCCCATGTCGGTGCGCTCAGCCGGCCGCATGGCGGGCCCCGTGCTGGCGGCGGATCTCCTCCACGCATTCGCCGATCAGCTTCGGCCCGCGGAACACCAGGCCGGAGTAGAGCTGCACCAGTGAGGCGCCGAGCTCGACCTTGGCCGCGGCGTCGTCGCCCTCCAGGATGCCGCCCACGCCCACCAGCGGCACCGTCTCGCCCAGGCGCGCGCGCATGCCGCGCAGCACGGCGGTGGAGCGCGCGAACAGCGGCTTGCCGGAGAGCCCGCCGGCCTCCGCGCCGTGCGGGTCGGCGGCCACCGCGCTGCGGTCGATGGTGGTGTTGGTGCAGATCACCCCGTCGATGCCGGTGGCGCGCAGCACCTCGGCGATGCCGTCCAGCTCCGCCTCGCCGAGGTCCGGCGCGATCTTGAGCAGCATCGGCTTGCGCGTGCCGCTCTGCGAGCCCAGCCGCTCCTGCGCCTCGCGCAGCGTCTCGATGAAGCGGCGCAGCGTGGCTTCCTCTTGCAGATCCCGCAGGCCCTGCGTGTTGGGCGAGGAGATGTTCACCGTCACGTAGCCGGCGTGGCGGTACACGCGCTCCAGGCAGAACAGGTAGTCGTCCGCCGCCTTCTCGTTCGGCGTGTCCTTGTTCTTGCCGATGTTGATGCCGAGCACGCCGCGGTAGCTCGACCCCTCCACGTTGCGCACCAGCGCATCCACGCCGGCGTTGTTGAAGCCCATGCGGTTGATGATGGCCTCGTGCCGAGGCAGGCGGAACATGCGCGGGCGCGGGTTGCCCGGCTGCGGGCGCGGCGTCACCGTGCCCACCTCCACGAAGCCGAAGCCGAGCGCGCCCAGCTCGTCCAGGTGCTCGGCGTTCTTGTCCAGCCCGGCGGCGAGGCCGACCGGGTTGGGAAAGCGGATGCCGAAGGCGGTGACGGGCAGCTCGGCCGGCGGCACGGCGACATAGCGGCCGAGGTTGCTGCGGTGGGCCACGCCCAGCGCGTAGAGGGTGAGCCGGTGCGCGCTCTCGGCGTCGAGGGCGAACAGCAGCGGTCGCAGGAAGTCGTACATGCGTCAGGGCACCTTGCCCGCGAACACGCGGGTGTCGTAGTCGAAGTCGATGGTGCCATGCCGGGCGCAGGCGTCGAACAGCTCGCGCAGCGCGCGCAGCATCGGCGCGTGGTTGGGGTGGCCCACCTTCGGCGCGTAGGAGGAGGAGAGGAGCCGCCCGCGCAGCGCCTCGAAGTCGAGCTTCTGCCCGTGCGGGAAACAGGCCGCGCCGCGGAAGCCCTCGCCGAACCACGCGCGCATGCGCGCGTCGTCGGCGTAGCGCTCGGCCACGCTGGTGTAGTCGATGCCGTAGCGCAGGAGCAGCGCCTCGTAGCCCGAAAGGAACGGCGTGCCGGCGAGCCGGCGCGAGTTCCACCAGATCGCGGCGAGGCCGCCGGGCTTGAGGATGCGGCGGAACTCCGCCCGCGCGGCCTCGGGGTCGAACCAGTGGAAGGCCTGCGCCACCGCCACCAGCTCCACGCTGGCCCCGGGCAGGCCGGTGGCGTCGGCGCGGCCGTCCACCGCGCGAAAGCGCGCGTTATCGCCCAGCCATTCCAGCGCCGCCGCGCGCATCGCGGCATTGGGCTCCACCGCGATCACGCGGTGGCCGGCGTCGAGGAACATCTTGGACGAGATGCCGGTGCCGGCGCCGACGTCGGCCACGGTCCAGTCCGGCGTCACGCCCTGCTCGTCGCGCAGCCAGGCGAGCAGGGCGGGCGGGTAGTCCGGCCGGTAGCGCACGTAGTCGGCGACGCGGTCGGTGAAGCGCTGGGTGGCGTCGGAGATGGGCATGGCGGTCGTCCTCGGGCGCGACGCGGTGCGGCGGCGAAACCTGACGCCCTCGATGCCGGGGCGGCGCCGGCCGCGATGGTCAGAATTCGAACTTGATCCCCTGCGCCAGCGGCAGCGCGTCGGAGTAGTTGAGCGTGTTGGTCTGGCGGCGCATGTAGACCTTCCACGCATCCGAGCCGGATTCGCGGCCGCCGCCGGTCTCCTTCTCGCCGCCGAAGGCGCCGCCGATCTCCGCGCCCGAGGTGCCGATGTTGACGTTGGCGATGCCGCAGTCCGAGCCGGCCGCCGACAGGTACTGCTCGGCCGCCTTGAGGTCCTGCGTGAAGATCGCCGAAGAGAGGCCCTGCGGCACCGCGTTCTGCAAGGCGATGGCCTCGTCCAGGCTCTTGAACGGCATCACGTAGAGGATCGGCGCGAAGGTTTCCGTCTGCACCACCGCGTGGCCGTTGTCGAGGCCGGTGACGATGGTCGGCAACACGAAGTGGCCGGGACGGTCGGCGAGCGCCGCGCCGCCGGTGCGCACCTGGCCGCCCGCGGCCTTGGCCTGCTCGATGGCGGCCAGGTAGGCCTGCACCGCGTCGGCGCTGTTGAGCGGGCCCATCAGCGTCTTCGGGTCGGTGGGGTCGCCGATCTTGCCTTCCACCTGCTGGTAGGCGCCCACCAGCTTGCCCAGCACGTCCTCGAAGATCGCCTCGTGCACGAACAGGCGGCGGGTGGAGGTGCAGCGCTGGCCGGCAGTGCCCACCGCGCCGAACACGATGGCGGGGATGGCGAGCTTCAAGTCCGCGCTCGCGTCCAGAATGATCGCGTTGTTGCCGCCGAGTTCCAGCAGCGAGCGGCCCATGCGCCTGGCCACGCGCTCGCCCACCAGGCGGCCGACGCGGGTGGAGCCGGTGAAGCTGATCAGCGGGATGCGCCTGTCGTCCACGAAGGCCTGCGAAAGCTCGGTGCCGGCGTCGTTGAACAGGAAGAAGATGTCGGGGAAGCCGGCCTCGCGCAGCGCCACGTTGCAGATCTTCATGGTGGCGATGGCCGACAGCGGCGTCTTGGGCGAAGGCTTCCAGATGCACACGTCGCCGCAGATCGCGGCGAGGAAGGCGTTCCAGCTCCACACCGCGACCGGGAAGTTGAACGCGCTGATGATGCCCACCAGGCCCAGCGGGTGGTACTGCTCGTACATGCGGTGGCCGGGGCGCTCCGAGTGCATGGTGGCGCCGTAGAGCATGCGGCTCTGGCCCACCGCGAAGTCGGCGATGTCGATCATCTCCTGCACTTCGCCGTCGCCCTCGGGCTTGATCTTGCCCATCTCCAGCGCCACCAGCGAGCCGAGCGCGTCCTTGTGCCTGCGCAGCGCCTCGCCGCACAGCCGCACCGCCTCGCCGCGCCGGGGCGCCGGCGTGGCGCGCCACACCTCGAACGCGGCCTGCGCGCGCTCGACGATGGCGGCGTAGTCGGCCGCGCTGCTGGCGTGCACCGTGGCGATCACCTCGCCGGTGGCGGGGTTGGTCGGCGCCAGGGTGCCGGCGTCGGTGGTGGTCGACCACTCGCCCTGGCCGAGATAGCTGCCGGCATTGACCTCGGCGAGGCCGAGCGCGGAGAGGATGGCGTGGGACATGTGGACTCCTGGCCGGGGCGCTGCGCGCCGTGATTGCGAGCCGCGCATTCTAGCAGTGGAGCCCCTGCGGCCGGTTCGCGCAGTGCGGCATTCCATGCGAGAATCCTTGGCCGTTGCCCCCGTAGCTCAGTTGGATAGAGCGGCCCCCTTCCAAGGGAGAGCGTGTGCAGAATTTTTGTGTAAACGGGGTTTGCGCCACAGCTGAGGGAGTCACCCCTCGAGCTGGATCGTAAATGCGATTGAGCGTGGGTTTTCCAGTTGCGGATCGGGCCGGCTCCGAGGTACAGCAAAACGCTGGGCTGAACGATAGGTGTCTTTCCGGGTAGGCCCTACTCGTTGCAATAGTCTTCGTAAAAAGCCCCTGGGCGGGGCTTGTTTCAGCGGCCCGTCACCAGACCCTGTGAGGCGGCCTCGGAAATCGGCTGGGTCATCTGTTTGGCCTGAGCCTGGATCTGTTGCTGGATGTTGTTTTGCACATGCATGGCCGCCTCCTGACTCGATTGCGCGAACGGGGTCCGGATGGCTTGCATGACATTGACCTCCGTGTATCGCTTGAAGGGCGAGTTAAGGTCCCCCTGGGCGGCCCATCCCCGGCTGGCGTCGTCTGACAAGACGACATGGTCGATGCGGTTGAAACCGGCGGCTGCCGCAGCCGAGGTCAATGCCCCGGCGAACATCTGGGTGTGGGGGCCCGGCTGGCGGCCTTGCGCTTCATCAATCCGCGCAACACAGGAGAATGCCTGGTTGTAGATGCCGTGGGCGGGATGACGTGCATCGAGGAAGGTTGGCATGGGCGCCTGGGTGTGGGCCTTGGCCTCTGCAAAGGCGGCCATGGTCGCAGGGCCCGCTACGCCGTCGACGTGCAGGCCATGCTCTTGCTGGAAGGCTTCGACTGCTTCCTTCGTCCGGTGGCCGAAGTGCTGGTCCGGTCGAATTGCAGTGCCATCCCGCGCAGTGATGCCGAGGGCCGCCAGATCGCTCTGAAGCGCGCCAACCGCTGGATCATGGTCTCCTTGCCTGTGGGCATGGGGGGGCGATGGTGCATGGCTGGCAGCGTGCGTCGTGTGCGGGTGCGCAGCAACGAGTGCCCTGACCTGTTCTTCGGTCATCGCCTGGGTCGGCGTGACAGTACCGGCTTTCCAATGTTCGAAACGGGAAATTCCGTCGAGCAGGGCACTCTTTTCTTCCGTGGTCATGTCCTTGACCATCTTGCCGTGCAGGTCGTGGCCCTCGACCAATGCTGTGTCGTAGATGACCTTAGCCTGCGCGTCGTAGTGAACCGCTCCGCTGTAGTCGGGCCTTGAATAGTCCTTGATGAGCGTATCGACGGTGTGGTTTGCATGACGACTTTCAATGAGCTTCTGCTGGGCGGCCCGTCCGGCGTCGTAGCTTTCGAAGACCAGGTTGCCCCACTGGTCGAGGTCAACGACGCCCTTGTAGGCGTCCTGCGGATCCGACAGCGCTTCGTCCTTGTCGCGGACGGCGCTGTTCTTTTCACTGCTGCCAGCGTATTCGAACTTCAGGTTGCCCGGGTTGTTGTTGCGCCAGGAAACAGTGCCGTCCTGAGCCGTCAGCCAGGACTTGTCGTCCATCTCATAGATACGGGTTGTGCCATACGTCGCGACGAGGCGACTTACATTCTTGTCCGATACGACGTCCATATTCGCTCAGTGCAACAGGATTTTGGATTTGTCAAAGAATGCCTTTGCTGCAATCCGTGCGGACTTCCTTGCAGACCTTTCCACCTGCCGCGACACAGGCATTTATCGCCTGGGTTACCGCTTCTTTCTCATCGTCTGGGTTGGGGCTCGCGCCGCCAAAAGAGCGGGACGATTCATCACGCACGAGGGAGATGCATCCGTCTTGCTGTTGGACGAGCACGGTGCAGTCCTCTTTGCTGCAGTCACTCTTTTGGTTCTTCCACATGGCCTCATTGCTTACATCCCCGTGCAGAAATGCAAACTTGCCGTTCTTGTGATCGACCAGCAGGGTGTTGAGGAACACTGGAACCCTCCACTTTGCATCCATGTCCTTCGCCAAGCCCGAGGGGGGCAGGGGAAGCGTTTCGGTGGTGTCCTTCTCCCGGCCTGCCACCACGGTTTCACGAGTGGCACCGGTCACGTGCCATGCGCCCGCCTGACGGGTCAGGTCAAGCGTCATGGTCGACGGCTTTTCCCCGCTGTCGAACTGGTCGATGTGGACGTGTCCCGGGGCAACCTTAAGGTGCCTTGGCCGGAAAGGGTCCGTATGGAACTGGCTGCACTTCGAGCAGGCAATGAGCTTGTCACTGGAAAAATCCGCGACAAATCTGCCGTCCTTCTTCCCGAAGACGGTCAGGGTGCGATGGGTTACACCATCCTTGTCCGGGCTGGTTTCAAAAACTGCTGCCGCGTCCGCGTCGGGAGCGTCGCCGCTTGCAGAGAAAGCCAGAAGCGTCGCACCTGCTGGTGCGGCGGCAATGACTTCTGCCGGAGCTTTGGGTGAGGATTGCGCCGCAAAGGAAAGGGAGGCGGCCGCCATGAGGGCGGCAGCGACGGGGAGTCTTCTCATACACAATGTTCCTTTTTGTGTTCGAGGCAGTCTTGCTGCAATCCGTCGGGACTGAGACCTGGGGATGGCTGGGTGGTTAAGCGGCATGATGCGCTCAACGCACGGTCACTAGTCGGCGGCGAGCGTGGCCGTGTTACCCGATCCGCTTACCGTGACTTTGCTGCCGACATGCAGCCCTTCCACGCCATGGCCGGTCTGCACCAGGCTCATGACTCTGCCGTCGTCGAGCTGCAGCTTGACCATGTAATGCGCGGCCGGGCCGTTGCCGGCGATGGCGCCGCCGGCCGCCTCGCCCACTGCGGGGGCAGCGCTGACTACGGCATTGGCTACCTGGCCGTTGGCCACCGCCACGGCCTTGAAGCCGAGCAGGCTGCCCAGGGAGGCGCCGAGCTTGCGTCCTTGCCGGTGGACCTGCGACTCATCGTCGCCACGGTTGTCGATCGGCTTCATGTCGACGATCGTGCCATGCCGGGCGGATTGGGCATGGACGGTCACGACGGGGGCGAGTGAAGCGGCCGCCAGGGCGGCGACAAACATCCATTTCATACATCACCTGCTGTCGTTGGAATTGAAGAATGTGTTGCCCGCACGCCGGGAGCGCTGGCCGCCTTGTCAGGGGCTCTTCGGGCGCCCCCAGCCCCTGACGTAGGGCCGGCATTTCACGCCGTCGTACTCGTAGCGGCTGATGATGCCCTTGGCGTTCGCGTAGAAAGTAACCGTGCAGTGGTGGTGGGCGGGGACATCGTGATGTTCCGTCCTCGTCTCCATGATCAGCGCATTGCCGGACTGGCCCACTGGGGCCGCGTACGACGAATCGTAGGAGTAGGCCTCGGTGCCGAAGTTGTACGTGTAAGCCGTTTCGCCGTTCGGCAATTCATTGCTGGTGAAGCCGCGGTCGACGGGCCACTGCATCAGCAGTTCGCTGGCGTCGTGGCCGATCCAGCTGTCGGCGACTTCGGTGGAGGTCTTGTCATAGCTGTTCTGGCCCATGGCGGCACACGAGAGAACAAGAGTCGGCAGGGCCAGGGCAAGGCGGTTCAGGGCACGCACAATGTCACATCCTTGGACGAGATAGCGAATACTCCGCATGCCGATAACAGCGAGCGGCCTGTCGTGGCAGGGCTGGTATTTTCGGCGACGCGGTCAATCCCCATCCGCTCCGCTTTGCGGAGCCCGCCTAGGCATGACGGTGCCGGTCTTCCCTGCTTCCCAGCTCGGCCACGATAGTATGGCCGAGCCGCTCTGCTTTCGTCTTCGACACGGTGCCGGTATTCTCTAGTCTGCCCTATGGCCCCGTGGCACAATTGGATAGCGCGCACCCCTCCTAAGGGTGAGGTTGTGGGTTCGAACCCCGCCGGGGCCGCCATTTTTTTCCTGAAACTCTCATCTGCTCTGGTTCCGTAGTCGGTACTCGTGCTACGCAAGGGATGATCCACGAATCCATCCTGGCGCGGCTCGAATGCCGGAATCGTCTTGGGCACGCTTTCCTTGATGTGTCTGTGGCGATTCCGTAACAACAGGCTCAGGCCGCGGCCGAGGCGTGCTCTTCCGTCGCCCCGTCCAGCGCGAACGCCACCGCATCCAGCGCGTGCAGCGCCGTGGTGTCGAACACGGGCAGGGGGGTGTCGTCCTGGCCGATCAGCAGCGGAAGCTCGGTGCAGCCGAGCACCAGGCCCTGCGCGCCGCGCGCGGCGAGTTCGGCGGCGATGGCGAGCAGGCGCTGGCGCGAGGCGTCGAGGAGGCGGCCGCGGCACAGTTCCTCGAAGATCATCCGGTGCAGTTCGATGCGGTCGGCCTCGTCCGGCACCCGCGTCTCGATGCCGTGCCCGGCCAGGCGCTCGGCGTAGAAGGGCTGCTCCATGGTGAAGCGGGTGCCGAGCAGGGCCACCCTGGCGAGGCCGCGCGCGCGGATGGCGCGGCCGGTGGCGTCGGCGATGTGCAGCAGCGGAATGCGCACGCGCGCGCTCACCGCGGGGGCCACCTTGTGCATGGTGTTGGTGCCGATCAGCACGCAGTCGGCGCCGGCCGCTTCCAGCCGCGCGGCGCTGTCGGCGAGGATCGCGCCCATCGCGGGCCAGTCGCCGGCGCGCTGCAGGGCGGCGATGGCGTCGAAGTCCAGGCTCTCGATCAGCATGCGCGCCGAGTGCAGGCCGCCGAGCCGGCGCGCCACCTCGCGGTTGATCGCCTGGTAGTAGAGCGCGGTCGATTCCCAGCTCATGCCGCCGATCAGGCCGATGGTCTTGAGGCGCGTGGTGGTCATGGCGGGTTCCTGCGCAAGGCAATGGGAGGAGTGTAGTCGCAAGGCACCGCAAACGGCCTGCGTCTTTGGTGCACCATGCACGGTTTCGCGCCCCATGGCATCCCTATATTCATCCACGGCTCTCGCCCGCGATCCGCCCGTTCACTGCGGCCCCGGCGTCGCGCGGCAGCCGCGCCGCGTCGAGCAGGGCCAGCAGGGCGAGCAGGGCCATGGCGGCGAAGGCGAGCCGGAAGTCGGTCGCGTCAAGATGCGAGCCGTCGTGGTGGCGCAGCAGCCCGGCGAGCTTGAGCGCCAGCGCGCCACAGGCGATGCCCAGGCCGCTGTTGATCTGCTGGGCCATGCTGAACAGCGTGGTGGCGCCGCCCATGCGCGCCGGCGGCACGTCGGCGAAGCCGATGGTGTTGAGCGCGGTGAACTGCATCGAGCGGGTGAGGCCGGTGGCGAACAGCACGGCGGCGATCAGCGCCGGCGGCGTGCCGGCGCCGAAGGCCATGCAGGCGAGGAAGCCCGCCGCCACCAGCAGGCCGTTGCCCACCAGCACGCCGCGCAGGCCGAAGCGGCGCATGGCCCAGCCGGTGGCCGGCTTCATCGCCAGGTTGCCGGCGAACAGCGCCAGCATCAGCAGGCCCGAACTCGTGGCGCTCATGCCGAAGGCGAGTTGGAACAGCAGCGGCAGCAGGAACGGCGCGCTGCCGATGGCGATGCGGAACAGCGAGCCGCCGCCGATCACCGCCGCGAAGGTGGGGATGCGCAGCGCCGACAGGTCGATCAGCGGCTGCGCCGCGCGCCGCAGGTGGCACAGCGCCAGGGCGCCGGCGGCGAGGCCAAGCCCGGCCAGCGCGGCGACCAGCGGCGCGTCCACCGGGGTGCGGCTGGCCAGTTCCACCGCCGTCATCGACATGCCGCAGGCGAGCGCCGTCCACACGAAGCCGACGAGGTCGAACGCGCCAGTCGGCTCGCCCTCGCCGCGCACCAACCACAGGGCGAGCGCCAGCGCGGCCAGGCCCAGCGGCAGGTTGAGGAAGAAGATCCAGTGCCAGCCCAGCCATGAGGAAATCAGGCCGCCCAGCGGCGGCCCGAGGATCGGCGCCACCAGCCCCGGCCAGGTGAGGATGGCGATGGCGCGCACCAGCTCGCGCTTGGGCGTGCGCCGCAGCACCAGCAGCCGGCCCACCGGCACCATCATGGCGCCGCCCACGCCTTGCAGCACGCGCGCGGCGGTGAAGCTCCACAGGCCGCCGGCCAGCCCGCACAGCAGCGAGGCGCCGGTGAACAGCACGATGGCGCCGGCGAACACGCGCCGCGCGCCGTAGCGTTCGGCCATCCATCCGCTCAGCGGGATGCACACCGCCAGCGTGAGCATGTACGCGCTGATGCCGATCGACAGCCGCGCCGGCGCCACGCCGAAGCTCGCCGCCATCGCCGGCAGCGCGGTGGTGATCACCGTGGCGTCGAGGTTCTCCATGAAGAAGGTGCCGGCCACCAGCAGGGCGACCAGGCGGAGGTGCCGGTCCGCGGCCGTATCGGGAGGTTGAACCACGTTCTGCAAGCGTCCTTGTCGATGGGGGGCGCGAGTCTGATGAGTGCGCGGGGGCTTTCAGCCGTAGGCGATGAGCCGGCCGAGCGTGGCCACCGTGAGCCACAGGCCCAGCGAGGCGGCGGCCATGGCGCGCGCGCCGGCCGGTACATGATCGGTCCAGGCGGGGAGCTTTCCGCGCCACAGCCACTCGAAGGCGAGCGCGTTGCCCAGCGCCAGCGCGATCAGCAGCAGCTTCCAGCGAAAGCGCGGCGCGTGGACCAGCGTGCCGGCATCGGCCGCGAACAGCGTGAAGCCGCTGACCAGCATCAGCACCACGGCGCCGATGCCGATCGGCACCAGCAGCCGCGCCAGCGCCGCCGGCGCGATGCCGCGGCCCAGGCCCAGCAGGCGCAGGTCGAGCAGGCCGATGCCGCCCACCAGGGCGGCCATGCCGAGCAGGTGCAGCAGGTTCGCCAGCGGATAGACCGCGGGCGAGCTGCGCACCCACCCGGCGAAGGCCGAGTCTTGCAGTGCGGAGGCGAGCGCCGCCCAGTCCAAGGTCAGCGCAGCTCCACCGTCTTGCCGTCCACGGTGATGCGCTCGATGCGCATCTCGGGCGTGCCGTCGCGGCGCGGGTAGCCTTCCAGCTTGGCGTTGACGCCTTCGTGCAGCATGGCCTGGGTCAGGCCGCGCGACTCCATGCGCTGGATCGGCGCCAGCACCACGGTCCAGGTCTTGCCCTGGTAGTCGATCTTGGCGAGGCCGTGCGGGTTGCGCCAGGCGACCTCGTGCAGGGCGGCGGTGACGACGAGGGTCTTGCCCGCGTCGTAGGAGCCCCAGCCGTGGTGGGCCACGGCGGGGGCCGCCGCGGCGAGGGCCAGGGTGGCGGCGAGCAGCCGGCCGGCCGGGTATCGCGGGTGTCGTGGAAGCGAGTGCATGCGTGCATCCTCCTCGTGGTCACCTCGATGGCGGTCCGCGGACTATACGCCGGCGCGCATGGCCGGCATGTCGGCATGCGGAGGCTGCCGCGCGGCGGCCTCCGGCATCCCTGCGCTCAGATGGTGTCGAGCACGCCGCCGTCCACGCGCAGCGCGGCGCCGGTGGTGGCGGAGGCCTGCATGGAGCACACGTAGACCACCATGTTCGCCACCTCGTCCACCGTGGCCGGGCGCTGGATGATCGAGCTGGCGCGCTGCGAGCGCACGAACTCCGTGGCCGCCTGCTCGATGGACTTGCCTTCCTTCTCCGCCGTCTCCTTGAGCATGGCCTTGACGCCCTCGGAAAGCGTAGGGCCGGGCAGCACGCTGTTGACGGTGACGCCGCTGCCGGTGGCGAGCTTGGCCAGGCCGCGCGCCACGGCGAGCTGGGCGGTCTTGCTGAAGCCATAGTGGATCATGTCGGCCGGGATGTTCAGCGCCGACTCGGAGGAGATGAACACGATGCGCCCCCAGCCCCGGTCCAGCATGCCCTTGAGGTAATGGCGCGAGAGCCGCACGCCGGACATCACGTTGGTCTGGAAATAGCGCTCCCAGTCGGCATCGTCGATCTCGAAGAACGGCTTGAGTTCGAAGATGCCCGCGTTGTTGACCAGGATGTCCGCCGCCGGCACGGCGGCGATCAGCGCGTCGGTGCCGGCGGCGTCCGAGAGGTCGGCCACGGCGCCCTGCAGCGAGGCGGCGGGCAGCTCGGCGCGCAGCGCGGCCAGCGCCTTGTCCACCGAGCCCTGGCTGCGCCCGTTGACGACGACGTGCGCGCCGGCCGCCGCCAGCCCCTTGGCGATGGCGAAGCCGATGCCGGCGCTGGAGGCAGTGACGAGGGCGGTCTTGCCGGTGAGGTCGATATGCATGGTGAGGTCCTTGTCGAAAGGGCGCACGGCGCGAGGGGGCGCGCCATACGGTCGGTGGAAACGCAGCGTCAGGCTATCGCACCGCCGCCGTCCACCAGCACGGTGGAGCCGGTGGCGTAGGGCGTGGTGGCAAGGTAGACGATGGCGTTGGCGACATCTTCGGGCTGGCCCAGCGTGCGCGCGGGCAGGGTGGCCGCGAGTTTCTCGTACATGGCGCGGCGGGCGGCTTCGTCCATGCCCGACCACAGCGGCGTGGCGATCACGCCGGGGGAGACGGTGTTCACGCGCACCGGCGCGAGTTCCAGCGCCAGGCCGCGGCCGAGGGATTCGATCGCCGCGTTGATCGCGCCCTGCAGCACCCACTGGCCGGGCCGCACGCTGAGGAAGCCGGAGACCAGGGTGAGCGAGCCGCGGTCCTTGAAGGTCGCCGCGCGCGCCACGCGGTAGGCGCCCCAGAACTTGCTGTCCATCGCCTTGTAGGCATCCGCCAGCGGCAGCTCGCGCACCGGGCCGCCGGGCGTCTGCGAGGCCGAGACCACCACGTGGTCGAAGGCGCCGGCGGCGGCGAAGAAGGCTTCCACCGCGGCGTTGTCGGTGGTGTCGAGCACGGCGGTCGTCACGCCGTGGCCGATGCGCGTGGCGGCGGCGTCGAGCTTGGCCCGGCTGCGCGAGGCGATGGTCACGGCGGCGCCCAGCTCGGCGAAGGCCTTGGCGGCCGCTTCGCCGATGCCGGAACTGCCGCCGATGATGAGGACTTGCTTGGCGTTCAACTTGCTCATGAGGGTTCCTTCTGCTGAAGACTTCAGAGAGACGGAGAAACGGTTCGGCCGCAGGCCGAGCCGGGGGAATCACGCCGTGCGCACGTCGGCCTCCTGCACCGCGGCGTCGTCGCCGGCGCGCTGCGCGCGGCTTTCGAGGGAAGCCTGGCGCCGCGCTAGCCCCAGGCCGACGCCGGCCCACAGCAGGGCGAGCGCCGCGCCCAGGCCCATCGCCAGCGCGGCATGGCCGCCCAACGTGCCCAGCGCGTGCTTCACCCAGCCGCTCAGCGCGTCGCCGCCGCGGTAGACCACGGTGTCGATGAAGTTCTTGGCCTTGTACTTCTGCGCCGGCGGCACCGCGGTGTAGAGCATTTCGCGGCCCGGCCGCACCAGCGCGTACTCGCCCGCGCGGCGCAGCACCATCACCACCACGAACACGCCGAACACCGGTGCCAGCGCCAGCCACAGGAAGCCCGCCGCCATCGCCAGCGGCACCGCCGCCAGCAGCACGCCGAGGCCGAGCCGCTGCGCGAGGCGCCCGGTGACGAAGAGCTGGGCGAGGATCGAGAGCGCCTGCACCACGGTGTCGATCAGGCCGAACACCTGGGTCTGCCGGGTGCGGTCGTGGAAGGTCGCCGCCACCAACTGCGCCTGCTCGAAGTAGAGGAAGGTGGTGACGCTGGCGAGCAGCAGCACGAAGGCGGCGATGCCGAGCAGGTAGGGCGAGCGGAACACTTCGCCGGCGCCGGCGAAGGGGTTGCCGCCCAGCGGGCGCCGCCGGTCCGCGTCCGACCCGGCCGCGCGCGGCAAGGGATGCCGGTCGCGCCAGCGGTGCAGCCACGCCGCCGCCGTGGCGCTGCCGATCAGCAGCAGCGCGGAGAGCACCAGCAACCCGGCATGCCCGATCGGCGCCACCAGCAGGGTGCCGAGGATCGGCCCGCACAGGCCGCCCAGGCTGGCGCCGCCGGCGATCAGCGCGAACAGCCGTCGTGCCTCGGCGCCGGCGAATACGTCGGCCAGCACGCTCCACGCCAGCGACACCGCCAGCAGGTTGAACACCGACAGCCAGATGTAGAAGGCGCGCGCCACCCACGGGCTCTGCGGCCACGCCGCCAGCGCCAGCGCGAAGCCGAGCAGGTTGAGCGCGCAGAAGCCGTAGGTCCACGGCAGGATGCGCCGCCGCGCCACCTTCGAGGCCACCCAGCCGAACAGGGGCAAGGCCACCACGGTAGCGACGAAGGTGCCGGTGAACAGCCATTGCAGGTTGTCCACGCCGCCGGCCACGCCCATCGTCTCGCGCACTGGGCGCAGCATGAAGTAGCCGGTGAACAGCAGGAAGAACATCGCCAGCCCGGCCAGCACCGCGGGCGCCTCGCGCGGGTCGAGGTTGAACAGGCGGGCGAGGGCGCGCAGCGCCGGAGGCGTGGCGTGGGCCGGCACGCTCATGCTTCGGCTCCGCCGTGGCGCATGCGCCCGGGGAGCGCACGCGCGGACGCGCGAGGCGCGCAGGCGAGGCCGCGAGGCCGCGTACGCGCATCACCGCCGCCGCCGCGGGCGCGGCGATGGTGCGAAGGGGGCGGAGGGCGGAAGGCGTGCATGCTCATCGATCGGCTCCTTGCGATGGGAGAGGGCGCCGGCAAGGCGTGTCGCGCGACGGCCGTGGCCGCGTCGCGCGTGGGACGCGGGTCCAGCAAGAGGGACAGCGCGCTGCCGGCGGGGTTCAGATTGCCTCCTCCTCGCGCAGCGTGAGCGGGCTTTGCAGCGCGTAGCGGGCGATCTCGTCCTTGCGCAGGAAGGCCACGCCCGGATGGCTCTTGGCATAGCGCAGGAATTCGCCCCACACGCTCACCATCTGCGGCGAGCCGCTGATGCGGTCGTGCGCGCTCACCGACATCAAGCGCCGGCGCGTGCCGGCCTCTTCGTAGAGCAGGTCGAAGTCGCGCTTGATCTGGCCGAGGAACTTGTCGGGCGAGTAGTTGCGGCCCTCGATCAGCAGGATGTCGTTGTTGCGCAGCGTGTAGGGCACCACCGCGAAGTCCTTGCCGCTGACCTGCTCGATGAAGGGCTCGTCGCGGCTGACGTCGTCGATGTGGTAGAGGTAGCCAAGCTCCTGCAGCAGCGCCAGCGTGTTGGGGCCGCGGCGCAGCCAGTTGCAGTTGTAGCCCAGCGGGCGCTGGCCGGTGGCGGCCTCCACCATGTCGCGCGCGGCGCGCAGGAACTGCCGCTCCTCCTCGCGCCCCATCGCGTACTGCGAACTCCAGCGCGGGCCGTGGCCGGAAGCCTCGTGGCCGCGCGCCACGATCTCGCGGGCGAGCGCCGGATGGCGCTGCGCCGCCTCGCCGATCATGTGCGAGGTGACCTTGACGCCATGGCGGTCCCACAGGTCCAGCATGCGCGGGATGCCCTCGCGGTAGCCGTAGGCAAACCAGGTGTTGGTGGCGGGGTCACTCGGCACGCTGGCTGGGAAGTCCACTTTCGGGAACGGGCTGTCGGTGCCCTTGGGCGGCTGGCCGCCGGCCTCGAACTGCATCGAGATCGAGACGGCCAGGCGGATGCCGTCGGGCCAGAAGGCGCCCGTGGCGGTGCGATGGCGCTGCTGCGGGTTCTTGCGTGCGCCGGCGTCGGCCGCCCCCATGGCGGCGGCCGGCGTCGTCGCGCCCAGCATCATGCCCGCGGCCAGCAGGCCGGCGCCGGCGCCGCCCTGGGCGAGGAAGCGGCGGCGCGGCGCGCTGGCCGGCGTAGCCGGTTCGCCGGCAGGCATAGTGGTGTTCGGGGTCATCGCGGCTTCCTCACTGGGCGATCGCGCCGACCTGCTGCAGGAAGGCGAGGTTGTCCTCGATGTGCCAGTTGTCGGCGATGCGCCCATCCACCACCCGGTAGATGTCGGTGGCGATGAAGTCGATCGGCTGGCCGCGGCCCTGCACGTCCTTGAAGCGGCCGCTGAAGTGGCCGGTGAAATGCAGGTGCACCACCACGCGGTCGCCGGCCACGATCATCTGCTCGATCTCGGCGTGGATGTCCGGGATCGCGGCACGCACCGTCCTCGAGGCGGCCAGCGGGCCGGGCAGGCCCGGCAGGCGGCCGGGCGGCGGCGTGCGGTCGGTGAAGCCCGGCGCCAGCGCGGCCTTCGCCAGCGCCTCGTCGCCGCTGCTCCAGAAGGTGTCGTAGCGGCGCGCGGCGAGGATCTGCGCTTGGGCCTGCGCCTTCGGCAGGCTGCCATCGACGATCAGCCGCCGCGGCTGTTGCAGTGCGGCTTCAGTGGCATAGAGCGGTGTGCCGGCCGTGGCCAGCAGCAGGGCGAGGGCGATGGGCCGGCAACGGAAAAGGGAGGGCCGAAAAAGGGGAGGCATGGAGGTGTGCTCCGGATAGAAAGTCGATGGATGGCATGGCTGCCGGTACCAGCGAAAGTCATGCTAGCTTTCCGCTTCGCGGTGAAATACCGGCTTCTGGCGGATGGAAACTTTCCATGTTGGAAAGAATGAGGTGCGCATGCTGATCGACGAACTGCCCAACCTGTGGGTCTTCGCCAAGGTGGTCTCGGCCGGCAGCCTCTCCGCCGCCTCGCGCGAACTGGGGCTGTCGCTGTCGGTGGTGAGCAAGCGGCTGGCGCAGCTGGAGGCGAGCCTGGGCGTGCGCCTGCTCCAGCGCACCACGCGGCGGCAGACGCTCACCGAGGAAGGCGCGCTGCTGCACGCGCAGGCCGAGCGCATCCTGGCCGAGGTGGAGCAGGCCGAGGCGCTGATGTCGCGCCGCCGCGGCGCGGTCAGCGGCCTGCTGCGGCTCACCGCGCCGAACGAACTGGGCCGTCGGCGCATCGCGCCCATCGTGGCCGACTTCCAGCGCAAGCACCGGCAGCTCACCGTGCAGCTGGAACTCACCGACACCGTGGTGGACTTGCTCGGCGGCGGCTTCGACCTCGCGGTGCGCTACGGCAGCCTGGCCGATTCCTCGATGGTGGCGCGCGAGCTGGCCCCTAACTACCGCGTGCTGTGCGCCGCGCCGGCCTACCTCGCCCGGCACGGCGCGCCGGCGCACCCGGGCGAGCTGGCGCGGCACCGCTGCATCCTGATCGGCGACCAGCCGCGCGCCGAATGGCGCTTCGAGGGCGAGCGCGGCCTGGTGGTGCGCGTGCCCGGCGCGCTGGTCACCAACGACGGCGAGGCCGCGCACGCCTGGGCGCTGGAGGGCGCCGGCATCGCGCTGAAGTCGGTGTGGGACGTGGGCGACGACCTCGACGCCGGCCGCCTGCGCCGCGTGCTGCCGGCCTGGCCGATCCCGGCCGCGCCGCTGCATGCGATCTACCCGCACGGCCGCCACCTGGCGCCGCGCGTGCGCGTGTTCGTGGACTACCTCGGCAAGCGCCTGCGCGAGGCGTGGCGCTGGGGCGAGGGCTAGGGGCCCTTGCCCCGGGAGTAGGAAATTAGGAAATAGGAAATAGGGAACAGGTGCCCGGGGGGGGGCCGCGGGGAGGCGCGGCGGGTGTTCAGGGCGCGGGGATCTCGATGTCCTGCCGGCTCAGTATGTGGTTGCGCAGGTCGGTGGCCCGCAGGCGGTAGCGGCCGGGGCGCAGGTAGAGCGCCGCCGTGGTGGCGCCGTCGAGCGGGCGCACCCGGTCGCGTCGTGGCAGCGGCTGCGGGGGCGGATCGAACAGCAGGCGGTCGGCGGGGACGGCGTCCTCGCCCTCCGCCGCGTAGCGGGCCTCGACCAGGCACGGCCAGGTGCGCAGGCAGGCAGTGCGGCTGTCCACCGCGAACGGCTTGCGCAGGCCGCCGAGCGCCAGCCACGCGGGCCGCCCCGCGCGCAGCGGCGCGGGCGGGAAGAACACGCTCACATCGTAGCCCGGCCGCAGCGACCACGCCCGGCCGGACGGCTGCACGAACACGATGGGCGCGTCCGGGTGCAGGCGCTGCATCGCCGCCTGGTAGATCGGGTGGTCCTGCGCGGCGAGCGGGTGGGGGATCAGCGCCGTCTGCTCCACCGTGAGCGGATCGATGCCGGTGAGGCGGCGGAAATGCTGGGCCATCGACAGGCCGCCCAGGTAGGCGCCCTGCTCGACGATGTGCGCGTAGCCCGCGTTCACCACCAGCTTCGCCTGCGGGTCGCGCCGGAACACGCGCTCGTAGAGATGCTCCGCCTGCGCGCGCTCGCGCGCATCGCCACTGCCGGCCGTGTCGGATTCATAGGCCACCACCTTGAAGCCGAGCTTGAGAGCGGTGCGTACCATTTCCGCATAGACCGGCTCGCGGGTGTAGAAGCCGCTGGCCTCGACCGGGTAGCCGCGCGCGGCCAGCGCGGTGTCGTCCGCGTAGAGCGTCTCCACGGCGAAGTAGTCGAAGCCCTCCCTGCGCAGCCGGGCGAGCAGCTGTACGGTGAGGCTGCGGGTGAGCGGCACGTGGTGCGCCTCGTTGAGGAACACGGCGCGGTAGCCGCGCGCGAGCGCGGGGATGGCCTCCAAGGCCGGGCGCGCTTCGTACGGGCCCGACAGCGGCGAGGGGGCGTCGTCCGGCAGCGCCACGTCCTGCACCACGAAGCTGGCCTGCGCGTTGGGGTAGTCGCCGACGAAGCTCTGGTACCAGCCCAGGTACTGGGTGAAGACCAACTGGAAGGCGCGGTCCGCCGGATCGCTGGCGTAGAGCGCATCGACCATCGCCATGTACTGCGCCAGCAGGCCCTTGCGCGCGGCCGCCGCGCGCATGATGCGGTCGGCCTGCGCGGCGGCGGCGAGCTGGGCCGCGCGCCACTGTTCCGGCGTAGGCGGCGGCTCGGGCCTGGCCTGCCCGAAGGCGGCGCCGCTGCCGAGCAGCAGCGCGGCGAGGGCGAGGAAACGCAAGCGGGATGACATCGGCAGCCTCCCGAATCCTGGCGCCGGCCGCAGGCAGTCGGCGGCATCAGCCTAGCGCGTCGGCGCGCCGTCCGCGTCGCCCACGTCGGGTTCCGTGTCCTTAAGTCCAGCGCGAGGGCCGGGCCGGTCAAAGGCTCAAGCTCGGTGCGGAAGGGATCGCGCATGGCCGCGGCCCCGCCATGACGGCAGGGCCGCGGCGGACATCGCCGCTCAGCCCCCGGGCTTGCGGAAGCGGTAGATGAACTGGTCGGTGTGGCCGCGTATCGCCTTGTCGAACACCTTCACGTCGAGCGGGTCGGCCGGGTTGCGCAGGGCCTGGCTCTCGCCGTCGAACACGAAGCCGGCGGCCTCGGCCTGCCGGCGCACCGCGGCGGGGTCGATGCGGTGCAGGGTGTCGGTGTCGCGCAGGCCGCTGCCGGCCTTGGCGCTGTGGTCGATCACCACGAACACGCCGCCGGGCTTGAGCGCGGCGAACACCTGCCGGTCGAACGCCACCGGGTCCACCTTGCCCATGAAGGCGTCGGGATAGTCGTGGTAGTTCTGCGAGGTGAACACCACGTCCACCGGCGCCGGCACGCTCAGCTGCGCGGCGGGCTGGGTGAGCACGCTGATGTTGGCGTAGTGCGGGTCGGCGGCGAGCGTGCGCGAGCCTTCCACTTCGCTGGGCGATTCCTTGGCGTATTCGTTCGGCCACAGCGCGTAGACATGGCCCTGCGCGCCCACCACCGCGCTGAACACGCGGGTGAAGTAGCCGCCGCCGGGGATCAGCTCCAGCACCTTGTCGCCGGGCTTGACCTGGCTGAAGGCCATCACCTCGGCGATCTTGCGCCGGCCGTCCTTCTCGACGTCGGCCTTGCGCGCGGGATCCTGGAGCGCCTTGGCGATGGTGGGGGCGGCGGTGGGGGCGGCGGACTGCGGCGGGGCGGCGAGGGCCGCGGCGGGCAGGGCTAGCGCGATCAGCGCGGCGAGCACGGTGGTACGCATGGCGGACTCCTTGCGGTGAATGGGTCGGGCGATTCTGCGCCCTCGCGCGGAACAGGGCGCCATGACTTCTGGCAGGGGGCGGCGGCGGACATGGACCTGCCCGGCGGCCTTGCCTACCATGCCCGGACTTTCCGCCGCACAGGTGACGCCGTGAGAACCCTGATCGCCTCCGCCATCGCGCTCGCGCTGGCTTCCTTCGCCCATGCCGCCGACGCGCCGGTTTTCGACCCGCAGCGGCTGTCGGCCGAGGTGAAGACGCTCTCCTCCGACGCCTTCGAGGGCCGCGGCCCGGCCACGGCGGGCGAGACCAAGACCGTCGCCTACCTCATCGAGCAGATGAAGGCCGCCGGCCTCGAACCCGGCGGCGCGCTCGAGCACGGCAAGCGCGGCTGGACCCAGCCGGTGCCGCTGGGCCGCTTCGCCATCGCCGGCACGCCGAGCTTCGCTCTCGACGTCGGCGGCCAGCACGAGCCGCTGGCGCAGGGCGGGCAGATCGCCGTGCGCGCCGCGATGGACGGCTCGCACCAGGTGGACATCCGCAACGTGCCGCTGGTCTTCGTCGGCTACGGCGTGAAGGCGCCCGAGCGCCACTGGGACGACTTCAAGGGCGTGGACCTCAAGGGCAAGATCGCCGTGGTGCTGGTCAACGATCCGGATTTCGAGACGGGGCAGGGCGACTTCGGCGGTAAGGCCATGACCTACTACGGCCGCTGGACCTACAAGTACGAGGAAGCCGCGCGCCAGGGCGCGCTGGGCATGCTGGTGGTGCACGAGACCGCGCCGGCCTCCTACGGCTGGAACACGGTGAAGAACTCCAACACCAACGCCATGTTCGACATCGTGCGCGAGCACCCGGAGGCGGCGCATCCGAAGCTCGAGGGCTGGATCCAGCACGACGCGGCGGTGGACCTGTTCAAGCGCAGCGGCCTGGATTTCGAGGCGCTCAAGCGGCAGGCGCAGACGCGCGACTTCAAGCCGGTGACGCTGCCGGGCGCCGGCTTCTCGGCCAAGTTCGACGTGGACGCCAAGGTGATCACCTCGCAGAACGTGGTCGGCCGCGTGGCCGGCGCCAGGCGGCCGGACGAGACCGTGCTCTACAGCGCGCACTGGGACCACCTCGGCGTCGGCGAGCCGGACGCGAAGGGCGACCGCATCTACAACGGCGCGGTGGACAACGCCACCGGCATCGCCGCGCTGATCGAGATGGGGCGCGCCTTCGCGCACGCGCCCAGGCCGCAGCGCTCGGTGGTGTTCCTCGCCGTCACCGCGGAGGAGAAGGGCCTGCTAGGCTCGGAGTACTACGCCAGCCACCCGCTGTACCCGGCGGCGAAGACCGCGGGCGTGATCAACATGGACGCGCTCAGCCCCGAGGGCGCGGCGCGCAACTTCACCATCTCCGGCAGCGCCAGCCTCGACCTGCTCGACGACCTGGTGACGGTGGCCAAGGGCTACGGCCTCGGCTTCTCGCCCGATCCGCATCCGGAGGCGGGCAGCTTCTACCGCTCCGATCATTTCTCCTTCGCCAAGCGCGGCGTGCCGGCGCTGTCCTACGAGTCCGGCAACGACCGCGTCGAGGGCGGCAAGGCGGCGGGCGAGGCGGCCTCCAAGACCTACACCCGCGAGCACTACCACCAGCCCTCCGACGAGTGGCAGGCCGGCTGGAGCTTCGCCGGCATGGCGCACGACCTGCCGGTGCTCTACACGCTGGGCCGCCAGCTGGCCGACTCCGACGCCTGGCCGAACTGGGGCACGGACTCCGAGTTCCGCGCCATCCGCGACCGCAGCGCCGACCAGCGCCGGTAAGCGCCGCCCGACAAAACGAGGGCGGCATCGGCTGCCGCCCTCGTGGGTCGGATCGAAGACCACCCCGGGCCCGCACCCGTCCGTGGCGCGGGCCGCCCTACATCAGTGGCCGCTCGGCGCGGTGGACGACGGCGGAGGCGTTGTCGGCGCGGTGCTGGCCGGCGGCGGTGCCGTGTTGGGCTGGGTCTGCGACGGCGTGGTCGTGGCCGGCGGTGGCGCGCCCGCGCCGGGCTGCGCGTTTTCCGGGCTCTTGCCGGTGCACGCGGCCAGCGTTAGCGTGGCGGCAGTCAGCAGGCTGCAGGCGAGAAGCGGGCGTTTGTTCATGAGCGTCTCCTGGAAGCGAAAGGGCGTCGGCGAACCGCAACCGCACGGGGCACGCGATACACACGGCGAACCGGTCGTGATGCGCAGGGCTGCCGCATCGGCCGTCATCGGCACGGCGTCCCTGCATCCTCGGGATCGGATGCGGGCGATGGGCGTCCGGCCGTATCGCCCCGCCGCCGCGGACCGGGTGCGCTGTGCCCTACGCGCAGCGTTTGCAGTTCCGGTGGACGATTCGCATGGTGCCCGCCGAAGGTTGAAAACCATGTCGCCGCGACATGAAGAGTATGTGTTGATCCCATGTGCGCGCCGTCGCGTCGCGGCCGGCCGGATGCCTGCCTGCGGCCTAAACTATCGCCAGGGCCATCGTGGCGAGGGCAGGCATGACAACGTCGCTTCCATCGAACCGTCCCGCGGACCCGCGCCCGCAGCCGCCGCCCGCGCCCGCGCCGGGCGACTGCTGCGGCGAGGGCTGCAGCCACTGTGTGCTGGACCGCTACGAGCTGGAGCTGGCGCGCTACCGGGACGCCCTCGCGGCCTGGCTGGCGCGGCATCCGGAAGCGCACGGCGGCGTTTAGGCGGCGTTGGCGCGCGGCCATCTGGACGTCCAAAACCCACGCATATGCGAACTGCTTGGCGGCCCGGCGCGGCAAGCGTTGCCCGACCCGCGCGGCGCAGGGTACATTCGCGGGTTCTTGTACAGGGGATGAGGGGACGCATGATGTTGAGGCGATCGCTGACGACCGCCGCGCTGGCGCTGTCGCTGTGTGCGTGTGGAGGCGGGCAGGACACGCACCGGCCGGTACCGCTGGGTTCGCTGGTGGTGCCGAACTCGGCGCCCTGGCTCAACGTGGAGCCGGTCAGCTTCGACCTGCCGGTGCGCGGCGTGGACGACACCGTGGTGCTCAGCCCGTCGCCCTCGGTGGCCGAGGCCTTGCAGGCGCAGCTGCGCCGCGCCCTGCAGCCGTCCTACTTCACCGACCTGGTGGTGGGCTGCGGCCGTCCCAAGGCCGAACTGCGGGTGGAGCAGCAGGACGATGCGCCCTCGCGGGCGCGCCTGGACCTCACCGTGCATTGCACGATCAACGCGCGCGGCTTCACCACCAACGCCGACTACCGCGCGCAGCCCGTGCTGCCGGTGCCGGCCGACAAGGACTACGGCAAGCTCTTCGTGACCCTGCTCGACCGCGCCTCGAAGGACATCGCCGCCCGCCTGGACGCCGATGTGCGCAGCAGCGGCGCCAGGCTGCGCGGCGCCTGACGGGCGGGCGCCGCGCAGGCGCCCGCCCACGCGCTCAGGCGCCTGCGCGGAAATGCTGGCGCAGGTCCTGCTGGCAGCGCCGCACCAGCGGCGCGGCGAAGCATGCCGGCCATTGTTCGCCGTAGTCGGGCGGCGCGTCGATCGCGCCGCCTTCGGCCAGTAGCAGGGCCATCGCGAGCACGTCGGCGACGAGCAGCGCCTTGCCCAGCGACGATGAAGGCGGGGAGGCCGCCGCGTCGGTGCGCTCGCGCAGGGCGACGATGACGTGCTCCGGCAGTTCCCAGTGCACCGCCGCGCGCAGCGACAGCTGTGCGCCCAGCTGCATGCAGGCGGCGAGGAAGGCGGTCGAGTAGGGCGCCATCGACGGCGGCACCTCGTGTTCGAGCAGGCGGATCACCGCGCCGGTGCCGGTATGGCACACCATGCCGGCCAGGAACGCCTCGAAGCCGTCGCCGCCGACTTGCCGGCCGAGATAGGTACAGGCGTGGGCGCAGCGCTCGGCGTGGTCCCACAGGCACTCACCCGCCGTATGGCCGGATGGGCCGGTGGCGGAAGCCTGCAGGATCGGTTTCATCACGTGCTGGGTGGCGATGCGGCGCAGGCCGTCCTGGCCGAGCAGCACCACGGCCTGCTGCAGGCTGTGGATCGGCTGCGCGGTGCGGTACTGCACGCTGCTGGTCACCCGCATCACTTCGCCGACCAGCACCGGATCGCGTCCCACCAGCTCGGCCAGCTGCGCACCCGCCGCACGGTCGCTGCGCAGGGAGCGCAGCAGCTGCGGCAGTACGCTGGGCAGGCGCGGCAGGCCGCGCATGTCGAAGCGCTCGCCGATGGCCAGCAGCCGCTTGAGCATGCCCAGCTCGGCCGGCGTGGCGCCCGCCTGCGCGCCCTCGGCCATGCCGAGCAGGTGGCGGTGGAAGCGGTCGGCCAGCCCGGCCGGTGCCATCGGCGCCGGCGTTTCGGGCGCCACCTCCATGGCGGCGGCCTGGGCGTAGGCGCCCGCCGGCGGGCGCAGCGGAACCTGCACGGGGGGAGCGGCAAAGAGGCGTCGCCAGAGGCTCATGAGTCGGTGGCTGCTCCACGGATAGAAGGTTGCGCGCCTCTTTATCGGCGCGTGGACGGGGAAATGTAGCCCCCGTGCCGCCGGCGCGGTTGGCAAACGCGGCGCCCGTCCCCAGATGACGGACGTGCCCGCCGAGACGTCCCCATGATCCCGTTCTCCATCCTCGACCTCGCCCCGGTTCCCGCGGGCAGCGACATCGCGCAATCCTTCCGCAACACGCTGGACCTGGCCCAGCTGGGCGAGCGGCTCGGCTACCAGCGCTACTGGCTGGCCGAGCACCACAACATGCCCGGCATCGCCAGCGCCGCCACCGCGGTGCTGATCGGCCACGTGGCGGGCGGCACCTCGACCATCCGCGTGGGCGCCGGCGGCATCATGCTGCCCAACCACTCGCCGCTGCAGGTGGCCGAGCAGTTCGGCACGCTGGCCTCGCTGTATCCCGGCCGCATCGACCTCGGCCTCGGCCGCGCGCCGGGCACCGACCAGGCTACCGCGCGGGCGCTGCGCAGCTACTTCGAGGGCG
This sequence comes from Frateuria defendens, assembly GCF_001182895.1. Classification (GTDB taxonomy): domain Bacteria; phylum Pseudomonadota; class Gammaproteobacteria; order Xanthomonadales; family Rhodanobacteraceae; genus Frateuria_B; species Frateuria_B defendens. The sequence continues at coordinate 27,741 of NZ_LFQR01000032.1, forward strand.
CCGACAACTTCCCCGCGGACGTGGCCGAACTGCTGCGCTACTTCGAGCCGGCCGGCCCCGGCCAGCCGGTGCGCGCGGTGCCGGGCGCGGGCGTCGATGTGCCGGTGTGGATCCTCGGCTCCAGCCTGTTCGGCGCCCGGCTCGCCGCGCGGCTCGGCCTGCCGTATGCCTTCGCCTCGCACTTCGCGCCGGATGCGATGGACGAGGCGCTGGCGCTCTACCGGCGCGACTTCCGCCCGTCCAAGCGGCTGGCCGAGCCCTACGCGATCCTCGGCGTCAACGTGATCGCCGCCGGGAGCGAAGCCGAGGCGCGCCGCCTGTTCACCAGCCACCAGCAGAGCTTCGTCAACCTGCGCCGCGGCCAGCCCGGCCTGCTGCCGCCGCCGATCGACGACATCGCGGGCTTCTGGAGCGAGACCGAGCGCTTCGGCGTGGAGCGCGCCCTGGCCTGCACCGTGCTGGGCGATGCGGACGGCGTGCGCGAGGGGCTGGCGGCGTTCATCGCGCGGCACCGGCCGGACGAGCTGATCGTCACCGCCAACGTGTTCGAGCACGCGCTGCGCCGGCGTTCGTTCGAGATCGTGGCGGCGGTGCGGGACAGCCTCGCTTGAGGCGGCGCGGGCCTTTCGCGGCGCCGGCGAGCGGGCCTTCGCCGGCGCTGCGACGGCACGGCCGCTTGCCCGATCCGCGCCGGGCAGGGAAACTTTCATGCTTTTGCCGGACCGCGCACCCGCGCGCCGGCGCATCGCGTCACGAGGATTGCCCATGCGCTTGACCGTTGGTACCGAATTGCTCGCCCAGGCCCTGTTGTTCGACATGGACGGCACCCTGATCGACTCGCGCGTCAACGTGGAGCGCATCTGGAAGGAGTGGTGCGACGCGCACAAGGTCGACTTCAGCCAGGTGCTGCCGCACCTGCACGGCGTGCGCCTGGCCGATTCGGTGCGCCGCTTCACCCCGCCCGGCTACGACGTGGAGCAGGAGATCGCCACGCTGTACCGCCTCGAGCTGGTGCACACCGACGGCATCGTGCCGATCAACGGCGCCAAGGACCTGCTGGCCGCGTTGCCGTCCGAGCGCTGGACCATCGTCACCTCGGCCGACCAGGAGCTGGCGCGCGTGCGGCTCGACGCCGCGGGCATCCCGGTGCCGCCGCGCATGGTCGGCGGCGACGACGTCACCCGCGGCAAGCCCGATCCGCAGGGTTATCTCGAAGGCGCCCGCCGCCTCAACAGCCAGCCGGCGCAGACGCTGGTGTTCGAGGACGCGGCGGCCGGCATCGCCGCCGGCCGCGCGGCCGGCGCGCGGGTGATCGCCCTGGCCACCGGCCATGCGGGCGAGATCCCCGAGGGCGTGGAGTGGATTCCCGACCTCTCCGCGTTGCAGGTCACGGGGCACGACGCCGGGGGCGTGCGGTTGCGGGTGGTGGCGTAAAGCCCTTCCGCGGGTCGTTTCCCAAGTTCACTCGGCATTGGCGCAAGGGGCAAATTCACCGGCGCATTTGCCTTCGCTCCCCTGGAAGGGAAGCGCCAAGGAAGCCGTGCTAACCCGCCTCGAGCGCCTGCGCCGCGTACGCCCTCAGCCGCGCCAGCATCGCCGCGAGGCCGTTCGAGCGGGTCGGTGAAAGATGCTTGGCGAGGCCGATGGCCTGGATGAAGGCCGGCTCGGTGGCGACGATTTCCGCCGCGGGGCGGTCGGAGTACACGCGCAGCACCAGGGCGATCAGCCCGGAGACGATGGCCGAGTCGCTGGCGGCGTCGAAGTGCAGCCGCGCGGCGTCGCCGCTGGGCACCAGCCACACCATCGACTGGCAGCCGTGCACGCGGTGTTCCTCGCTCTTCCAGGCGTCCGGGAACGGCGGCAGTTGCTTGCCGAGGTCGATCAGGTACTGGTAGCGCTCGGTCCAGTCGCCGAAGAAGGCGAACTCCTCGGCGATCTCCTGCTGCGCCTGGCGGGCGCTTTCGGTAACGGTGGTGTTCATGGCGCCATTATCGCGCGTGGGGCATGAACCCGCGAGCGTGTGCCGGTCGCGCCGGTACGGTCAGCTTTTCGCCACGCTCCAGCGCGTGCCCTGCGGGCCGTCCTCGATGGTCACGCCCATCGAGGCCAGTTCGTTGCGGATGGCGTCGGCGCGGGCGAAGTCGCGGGCGGCGCGGGCGCTGCGGCGCTCCGCCAGCATCGTCTCGACCCTGGCGGCGTCGACGGTTTCGCCGCCGACCTGCTTGAACCAGGCCTCCGGGTCCTGCTGCAGCAGGCCCAGCGCCACGCCGGCGCCGAGCAGGGCGGACTTGATCGCGGCCAGTTCCGCGCGTGCCTCATGGCCCAGTGGTGCTGGTGCCTCGGTGAGCAGTTGCCGCGCCTGGCGGGCATAGGTGTTGACCGCGGCCAGCGCCACCGGCGTGTTGAGGTCGTCTTCCAGCGCGGCCTCGACGTCGGCGGGGATCGCCGGCGCGGCGGCCACGCCGGCGAGGTCGCGCAGCGTGCCGTAGAGCCGGTCCAGCGTGCGCACGCTCTGTTCGATCAGGCCGTCGGACCAGTCCAGCGGCTGGCGGTAGTGCGCGCTCAGCAGGGCGTAGCGCAGCGCCTCGGCGGGGTGGCGCTTGAGCAGCTCGTGGATGCGCTCCACGTTGCCCAGCGACTTGCTCATCTTGGCGCCGTCGAAGGTGAGCATGCCGTTGTGCAGCCACCAGCGGGCGAAGGTGGCGCCGCCGTGCGCGCAGGTGGACTGGGCGATCTCGTTCTCGTGGTGCGGGAACTGCAGGTCCACGCCGCCGGCGTGGATGTCGATGGTCTCGCCCAGGTGCGCCGCGCTCATCGCCGAGCACTCGATGTGCCAGCCGGGGCGGCCGCGGCCCCACGGGCTGTCCCAGCCGGGCAGCTCCGGCGTGGAGGGCTTCCACAGCACGAAGTCGGCGGGATTCTTCTTGTAGGGCGCCACCTCGACGCGGGCGCCGGCGATCAGCTCGTCCGGATCGCGGCCCGAGAGCCGGCCGTAGTCGGCGTAGGTGGCGACGTCGAACAGCACGTGACCTTCTGCCGCATAGGCATGGCCGCCTGCGATCAGCGCCTCGATCATGGCGATGATCTGGCCGATGTGCTCGGTGGCGTGCGGCTCCACGTCCGGCGGGGCGATGCCCAGCGCCGCCATGTCCTCGTGGTAGACGGCGGTGTAGTGGCTGGTGATGCGCTCGATCGGCACGCCCTGTTCGAGCGCGGCCGCGTTGATCTTGTCGTCCACGTCGGTGATGTTGCGGGCGTACACCACGCGCGGGTGGTGCCGCCGCAGTAGTTTCACCAGCACGTCGAACACCACCGGCCCGCGGGCGTTGCCGATATGCACATAGCTGTAGACGGTCGGCCCGCACAGGTACATGGTCACCCGCGCCGGGTCGAACGGCTCGAACGGTCGGAGGCGGCGGGCGAAGCTGTCGTAGAGCGAGATCGGCATGGGTGTCGGGCAGGGATGCGCGGCGCGCAGGTCGGCCGGGCATCTTAACAAGCCGTAAGCTTTTCGGTGCTGCACCGGACATTCTAAGCGTCGATTCAGAGTGAATTTGGTGCAATTCATGCAGGCGCCGGAAAAGCGCCTGGCGCTACACCCGAACCGGAGGTCGAAATGACCCACTACAAGCTGTTCAAACCGATTCTTGCCGCACTGGTGCTGGCCATGGCCGCCACCGGTGCGCTCGCGCAGGATGCGCGTTATGGCAGCCCCGGACCCGGCCCATCTTCCGACGACAATGCCCACTACGCCTGGGCCGACGTGCTGCGCGTGGACCCGGTCTACGGCGTGGCCCGCACCGAGGTGCCGCGGCAGGAGTGCTACGACCAGCCGGTGGTGCGCCACGACCCCGGCAACAGCACCGCGGGCACCCTGCTGGGTGCGGTGGTGGGCGGCGTGCTCGGCCACACGGTGGGCAAGGGCGACGGTCGCACCGCCGCCACCGTGGCCGGCGCGGTCGCCGGTGGCGCGGTGGGCAACCGCGTGTCCAACCGCGGCGGAGACTACGAAACCACCCAGACCTCCTGCCGCGAGGTCAGCGCGGTAAGCGAGCAGCGCCGCATCATGGGCTACGACGTGGAGTACCGCTACCGCGGCGAGGTCTACGTATCGCGCCTCAACTACGATCCGGGCGAGCGCCTGCGCGTGCGGGTGAGCGTCGCCCCGGCCGACTGAGCGCCTCCGGCTTTGCCGCACGACCGCCGCCTCCGGGCGGCGGTTTGCGTTTCGGCGGGCCGAATGGACGTCCAAACCAAAAGGTATTGCGCGGCGCCGCAAATGCCGGCATGATGCCGGTTCCACTATTCGGAACCCGCATGTCCGCAGCCGTCTATACCGCCACCGTGCTCACCAGCGCCCGCATGGCCGCTGGCATGACCTCGCGTGCGCGCCGACCGCTGGGCCAGCATCGGGCCGGGTAGGCTGTCGCACGCGTTTCACATGCATCGACGACAAAGACCCGGCCACCGAGCCGGGTCTTTTCGTTTGGAGTTCCGAATAGTTTCAGGCGGATCCATCCGCGAAGGCCGAACCGGCCATCCAGGCCGGACTTTTCAACGTTTCACGCGGGTCCGTCCGCGAAAAGCCAGCCGTCCGTCCATAGCCGGACTTTTTTGACCTTGAGGGCACTGCATCCATGACGCTTCGCCACTTCTTGACCACCCAGGACTACAGCCGCGCCGAGATCGACGCGCTGCTGGAGCAGGCCGCGGCCTTCAAGCGTTCGCCGCAGGGGCAGCAGCTGGCCGGCAAGTCGGTGGCGCTGCTGTTCTTCAACCCCTCCATGCGCACGCGCACCAGCTTCGAGCTGGGCGCGTTCCAACTGGGCGGCCACGCGGTGGTGCTGGCGCCGGGCAAGGATGCGTGGCCGATCGAGTTCGAGGTGGGCAGCGTGATGGACGGCGACACCGAGGAGCACATCGCCGAAGTGGCGCGCGTGCTCTCGCGCTACGCGGACCTGATCGCGGTGCGCGCCTTCCCCAAGTTCCAGGACTGGTCGGTGGACCGCGAGGACAAGGTGATCAAGGCCTTCGCCCAGTACGCCACGGTGCCGGTGATCAACATGGAGACGATCACCCACCCCTGCCAGGAGCTGGCCCACGCGCTGGCGCTGCGCGAGCACCTTGGCGACCTGCAGAACAAGAAGTACGTGCTGACCTGGACCTACCACCCCAAGCCGCTCAACACCGCGGTGGCGAACTCCGCGCTGCTGATCGCCACCAAGCTGGGGCTGGACGTGACCCTGCTGTGTCCCACGCCCGACTACGTGCTGGACGAGCGCTACATGGAGTACGGCTACCAGAACGCGAAGGAGAACGGCGGCTCGCTCACCGTCAGTCACGACATCGAGGAAGCCTACCGCGGCGCCGACGTGATCTACGCCAAGAGCTGGGGCGCGCTGCCGTTCTTCGGCAAGTGGGAGCAGGAGAAGCCGATCCGCGACGCGCACAAGCACTTCATCGTGGACGAGGCCAAGATGGCGCTGACCAACAACGGCCTCTTCAGCCACTGCCTGCCGCTGCGCCGCAACGTGAAGGCCACCGACGCGGTGATGGATTCGCCCAACTGCATCGCCATCGACGAGGCCGAGAACCGCCTGCACGTGCAGAAGGCGGTGATGGCCTCGCTGATCGGCCAGCGCTGAGCCGCCGCATGGTTCAGCCCCGCGCCTTCCGCGAGACGCGCCGCGAGGTCCTCGAGGATCTCGTGCGCGCGTACCCGTTCGCCACTGTGGCGGTGCGGACGGCGGACGGCCTCGCCGCCAACCATCTGCCGCTGGAGCTGGCGGGCGAGGTGCTGCGCGGCCACGTGGCGCGCGGCAACGAGCTGGCGAAGCTGGACGGCGCGCCGGCGCTGGCGATCTTCCACGGCCCGGAGGGCTACGTCAGCCCCAACTGGTACCCGAGCAAGCACGAGACCGGGCGCGAGGTGCCGACCTGGAACTACGCGGTGGTGCACGTGCACGGGCGCCTGCGGGTGGTGGACGACGCGGCCTGGCTGCGCGCCTTTCTGGCGACGCTCACCGAGCGCCACGAAGCGGGCGAGCCGAAGCCCTGGTCGATCGACGACGCGCCCGCCGACCACGTCGACAAGCTGCTGCGCGCCATCGTCGGCATCGAGATCGCCGTCGAGCGCGTCGAGGGCAAGTTCAAGCTCGGCCAGAACCACCCGGAGGCCAATCGCCGCGGCGTGATCGCGGGCCTGCAACGCCGCCACCGCGGCGACGACGCGGCGCTGGCCGCGCTGACGGCGCAAACGTTGGAGGAAGGGATATGAGGCCGCACCATTACGCCTTGCAGGTGGCCTGGACGGGCAACCGCGGCACCGGCACCGCCGACTACCGCGCCTATGGCCGCGAGCACGAAATCCGCGTACCGGGCAAGGCGGTGATCGCCGGCTCGTCCGACCCGACCTTCCGCGGCGACGCCACGAAGCACAATCCCGAGGACCTGCTGGTGGCGGCGCTGTCCGCCTGCCACATGCTGTCCTACCTGCACCTGGCCGCGGTGGCCGGCGTGGTGGTGACGGCCTACGTGGACGACGCCACCGGCACCATGCAGACCGCCGCCAGCGGCGGCCGCTTCACCGAAGTGGTGCTGCACCCCACCGTGACCCTCGCCGAGGGCAGCGACGCGGCCCACGCCACCGCGCTGCACGAGGACGCGCACCACGCCTGCTTCATCGCCCATTCCGTCAATTTCCCGGTGCGCTGCGAGCCGCGCATCGTGACCGAACCTGCCTGATCTTCATCCGATTCGATCTCCATCCAGGACCACAGACCCATGAGCAAAGACATCGTCCTCGCCTTCTCCGGCGGCCTCGACACCAGCTTCTGCGTGCCCTACCTGCAGGAGCGCGGCTGGGCCGTGCACACCGTGTTCGCCGACACCGGCGGCGTGGACGCGGAGGAGCGCGCCACCATCGAGGCGCGCGCCAAGGAACTGGGCGTGGCGAGCCACCGCACCGTGGACGGCGGCCCGGCGATCTGGAACGGCTTCGTCAAGCCGTTCGTGTGGGCGGGCGAGGGCTACCAGGGCCAGTACCCGCTGCTGGTGTCCGACCGCTACCTGATCGTGGACGCGGCGCTGGCGCGCGCGGCGGAACTGGGCACCCGCGCCATCGCGCACGGCTGCACCGGCATGGGCAACGACCAGGTGCGCTTCGACCTGGCGGTGAAGGCGCAGGGCAACTACCAGATCGTGGCGCCGATCCGCGAGATCCAGAAGGAGCACACCCAGACCCGCGCCTACGAGCAGGCTTATCTCGAGGAGCGCGGCTTCGGCGTGCGCGCCAAGCAGAAGAGCTACACCATCAACGAGAACCTGCTGGGCGTGACCATGTCCGGCGGCGAGATCGACCGCTGGGAGGCGCCGGGCGAGGGCGCCCGCGGCTGGTGCAAGCCGCGCGCCGAATGGCCGGCCGCGCCGCTGCGCGTCACGCTGAGCTTCGAGCAGGGCGAGGCGGTGGCGCTGGACGGCGAGAAGCTCCCCGGCCACCAGATCCTGGCCAGGCTCAACCAGCTGTTCGCGCCCTACGGCGTGGGCCGCGGCATCTACACCGGCGACACCGTGATCGGCCTCAAGGGCCGCATCATCTTCGAGGCACCGGGCCTGATCTCGCTGCTGGCCGCGCACCGCGCGCTGGAAGACGCCGTGCTCAGCAAGCAGCAGAACCGCTTCAAGCCCGAGGTGGCGCGCAAGTGGGTGGAGCTGGTGTACGAGGGCTTCTTCCAGGATCCGCTCAAGACCGACCTGGAAGCCTTCCTGGCCTCCTCGCAGTCGCAGGTGAACGGCGAGGTGACGCTGGAGACGCAGGGTGGCACGGTGACGGCGGTGGCGGTGGCCTCGCCGCATATCCTCAACGCCAAGGGCGCCACCTACGCGCAGTCGGCCGACTGGGGCGTGGAGGAGGCCGAGGGCTTCATCAAGCTGTTCGGCATGAGCTCGACGCTGTGGGCCGAGGTTAATCGTTGAGGGGCAGGGAGTAGGGAATCGGGCATGGGGATTCGCCACAGCGAAGAGCCTCCCGCCCTTACCTGAGTGAGCCTGCTGCCGCCGCTTCCCCGCCCAGGCGGGACCGGCGGCTTCAGGCCAGCCGCTTCACGCCACCGCAAGCTACCGGACTCCCGCCGCGCGGGAGCGACGAGACGACAGACCGACCATGGCCACGACCGACCTGCTCGCAAACACCCTCGCGCACCTGAAGGAACTGGTGTCCTTCGACACGCGCAACCCGCCGCGCGCGATCACCACCGGCGGCATCTTCGACTACCTGCGTGCGCAGCTGCCCGGCTTCGACGTCGCGGTGACCGACTACGGCGCCGGCGCGGTGACGCTGCACGCCGTGCGCGGCAAGCCCAAGGTGCTGTTCAACGTGCACCTGGACACCGTGCCCGACTCGCCGCACTGGACCCAAAACCCGCACGCGCTGACGGTGACGGCAGACCGCGCCATCGGCCTCGGCGCCTGCGACATCAAGGGCGCGGCAGCCGCGCTGCTGGCGGTGGCCAACGCCAGCGGCGGCGACCTGGCGCTGCTGTTCTCCACCGACGAGGAGGCCAACGACGCGCGCTGCATCGCCGGCTTCCTCAAGGACCATCCCGCCTACGAGGCGGTGATCGTGGCCGAGCCCACCCGCGGCGAAGCCGTGCTGGCCCATCGCGGCATCCTCGCCGTGCAGATGCAGTTCAAGGGCCGCGCCGGGCATGCCTCGGGCGAGCAGCAGCCTTCCGACAGCGCGCTGCACCAGGCGATGCGCTGGGGCACGGCGGCGCTGGACTACGTGGCGGCGCAGTCGCACCAGCGCTTCGGCGGCCTCACCGGCCTGCGCTTCAACATCGGCAAGATCGAGGGCGGCATCAAGGCCAACATGATCGCGCCCTCCGCCGAGGTGCGCTTTGGCTTCCGCCCGCTGCCCTCGATGGACCCCGACCAGTTGCTGGAAACCTTCCGCACCCTGGCCGAACCGCAGCCGGTGGCATTCGCCGCCACCTTCCGCGGCGATTCGCTGCCGGCCGGCGACACCGCCACCGCCGAGGCGCGCCGCCTGGCCGCGCGCGACCTGGCCGACGAGCTCGGCATCCCGGTCGGCAACGCGGTGGATTTCTGGACCGAGGCGGCGCTGTTCTCCGCCGCCGGCTACCTCTGCTTCGTCTACGGCCCCGGCGACATCGCCCAGGCGCACACCGCCGACGAGTGGGTGTCGCTCGACCAGCTCGACCATTACGCACAAACCCTCTACCGGATCGTCAACCGTGCAAGCTCCTAACAGCATGCGGAAGACCATCGTGCGCCTGCTCTCCAGCATGGGCAGCACGAAGGAAATCCAGCAATACCTCAAGCGCTTCTCCCAGCTCGACGCCAAGCGCTTCGCCGTGGTCAAGGTCGGCGGCGCGGTGCTGCGCGACGAGCTCAACGACCTCACCTCTTCGCTGACCTTCCTGCAGCAGGTGGGTCTGACCCCCATCGTGCTGCACGGCGCCGGCCCGCAGCTGGACGAGGAGCTGGCCGCCGCCGGCATCGAGAAGCGCACCGTGAACGGCCTGCGCGTGACCTCGCCGCAGGCGCTCGGCATCGTGCGCCGCGTGTTCCTGCAGCAGAACCTCCGGCTGGTCGAGGCGCTGCAGAAGATGGACACGCGTGTCACCTCGCTCACCTCCGGCGTGCTGATGTCGAGCTACCTCGACCGCGAGGCCTACGGCATGGTGGGCAAGGTGGACCGCATCGACCTGGCGCCGATCGAGGCCAGCCTCGAGGCCGGCTCGATCCCGGTGATCGCCAGCATGGGCGAGACGGAGGAGGGCCAGCTGCTCAACGTCAACGCCGACTTCGCCGCCAACGAGCTGGTGCGCGTGCTGCAGCCGTACAAGATCATCTTCCTCACCGGCACCGGCGGCCTGCTCGACGGCGAGGGCAAGGTGATCGACTCGATCAACCTCTCCACCGAGTTCGAGCACCTGATGGCGCAGCCGTGGATCAATGGCGGCATGCGGCTGAAGATCGAGCAGATCGCGGACCTGCTGGAGAGCCTGCCGCTCACCTCCTCGGTGTCGATCACGCGGCCCTCGCAGCTGGCCAAGGAACTGTTCACCCACAAGGGCTCGGGCACCCTGGTGCGCCGGGGCGAGAAGGTGCAGCGCTTCGACAGCTGGGAGGGCGTGGACCGCGAGCGCATGCGCGGGCTGATCGAGTCGAGCTTCGGCCGCACGCTGCTGGTGGACTACTTCGAGCGCACCACGCCGTACCGCGTGTACGTGAGCGAGAACTACCGCGCCGCGATGGTCCTCACCGAGGAAGACGGGCTCACCTACCTCGACAAGTTCGCCGTGCTCGACGACGCGCAGGGCGAGGGCCTGGGCCGCGCGGTGTGGCAGATCATGCGGCAGGAGAACCCGCGGTTGTTCTGGCGCTCGCGCCACGGCAACCAAGTCAACCATTTCTATTACGCCGAGTCGGACGGCTGCTACAAGCAGGAGCGCTGGAAGGTGTTCTGGTACGGCATCGCCGATTTCGCCACCATCGAGCGCTGCGTCGCGCATTGCAGCGTGCGGCAGCCGACGCTGGTGGGCTGACGGGGTGCGCGGCACGCTTGCGTACTTCCGGCCGCAGCTTCGCTCTGTAGGAGCGCGCCTTGCGCGCGACCGCGGGGTTACGGCGTTGCCGCTGTGTAGGCTTGTCGCGCGCAAGGCACGCTCCTACAGAGATGCAGCAGGGCTGTGGTGCCTCGCCGGGTCGTGAACAGGCGCCATGAGCGGTGATTGAAAGTCTTCGTGTGGGAATATCACGTATGAACCAACCCAAGAAAACCATCGGCATCGTCGGCGCGCGCGGCCACACCGGCGCCGAGCTGATCCGCCTGATCGCGGCGCATCCGGCGCTCGAACTCACCTTCGTCTCCTCACGCGAGCTGGACGGCCAGCGCGTGGCCGAGCACAACGACGCCTACGCGGGCGAGCTGCGCTACGAGAGCCTCGACCCCGAGGCGGTGGCCGCCAGGCATGCCGACGTGGTGATTCTGGCCCTGCCCAACGGCAAGGCGGCGCCCTACGTGGAGGCGCTGGACAAGGCCGCGCCGGACACGCTGCTGCTCGACCTCTCCGCCGACTACCGCTTCGACGAGCGCTGGTACTACGGCCTGCCGGAGCTCACCCGCGGCAAGTGGCGCGGCGAGAGGAAGATCAGCAACCCTGGCTGCTACGCCACCGCCGTGCAGCTCTCCATCGCGCCGCTGAAAGACCTCTTGGCCGCGCCGCCGGTGAGCTTCGGCGTGTCGGGCTACTCCGGCGCGGGCACCACACCCTCGGACAAGAACGACCCGGAGAAGCTGCGCGACAACCTGATGCCGTACTCGCTCACCGGCCACACGCACGAGAAGGAGGCGAGCCGGCATCTGGGCATCCCGGTGGAGTTCATGCCGCACGTGGCGCCGCATTTCCGTGGCCTCACCGTCACCACCAACCTGTACCTGTCCAGGCCGCTCAAGCGCGAGGAGGTGCTGGAGCGTTTCCGCCGGGCCTACGCCGGCGAGAAGCTGGTGCGCGTGCTGGACGAGGCGCCATGGGTGAGCCGCATCGCGCACCGGCACCATGCCGAGATCGGCGGCTTCGCGCTGTCGGCCGACGGCAAGCGCGTGGTGGTGGTCGCCACCCTGGACAACCTGCTCAAGGGCGCCGCCACCCAGGCCATCCAGAACATCAACCGCGCCATTGGCGTGGACGAATACACCGCCATTCCTGTGCCGACGAACGACTGAAGAGGGGAGAGAGCATGATGGGGAACGAGACGGGCAAGGCCCGATGTAAGCGCGGCCGCCTCGGCCGCTGGATGACCGCCGCCTGCGCGCTGGCCGCCTTCGCCGCGGCGCCGGCCTTCGCCGCCGAGGCGAAGACCGCCAAGCCGTGGCCGGTCAAGGTGGTGATCGTCACCACCTTCGAGATCGGCGCCGACACCGGCGACCGCCCCGGCGAGTTCCAGCCGTGGGTGGAGAACGAGCACCTCGACCAGGTGCTGGATTTCCCCGGCGGCGTGCACCCGCTGCGCACCAACGCCAGCCACGACGTGCTCGGCGTGGTCACCGGCATGACCCTGGTGAACGCGGGCACCTCGCTGATGGCGCTGGGCACCGACCCGCGCTTCGACCTCAGCCACGCCTACTGGATCATCAACGGCATCGCCGGCGTCGACCCGCAGGACGCCTCCATCGGCTCCGCCGCCTGGGCCAAGTACGCCATCAACGATGTCTCGCGCCTGATCGACCCGAGCGAGGCGCCGGCCGGCTGGCCCTACGGCTTCTTCCCCAATGACACCTCGGCGCCCAACCAGCGCCCGAAGCAGGTGCACGTCGCCAACTGCTACCCGCTCAACGCCACGCTCACCGAGTGGGCCTATGGCCGCACCAAGGACCTCAAGCTGCCCGATACGCCGCTGATGGCCGAGATCCGCGGCCGCTGGAAGGGCTACCCCAACGCGCAGAAGCCGCCGTTCGTGCTGGTCGGCGACAGTTTCGCCAGCGACTACTTCTGGCACGGCAAGGTGCTCAACGGCTTCGCCAACGACTGGGTCAAGCTGTGGACCTCCGGCCACGGCAACTTCGTGATGACCGAGATGGAAGACTCGGCCATGCTGGAGGCGCTGCAGCGCCTGGACCGCATGCACCGCGTCGACCTCGACCGCGTGATGCTGCTGCGTGCGGCCTCCAACTACAGCATGCCCGCGCCAGGCATGGACATCGTCGAGAGCATCACCGACACGCACTGGGAGCCGATGGTGTTCCGCTCCGCCTGGGCCGCCGGCAGCCCGGTGGTGCACGAGCTGACCGCGCACTGGCCGCAGTATGCCGACCACCTCCCGGGCGGCCCCGCGCACGCGGAGGAGACCGAGTACTGCCACTACCGGCCGCAACCCTCATCCCACTGAGTATTCCGACGATGTCCCAACTTCTCTGGCAAAAGGCCGGCGTCGAGACCAACGCCAAGATCATGCAGTTCCTCGCCGGCGACGACGTGGTGCTGGACCGCGAGTTCTTCCTGCACGACATCGCCGCCAGCAAGGCGCACGTGGAGGGCCTGGCCAACATCGGCGTGGTGAGCGGCGGGGAAGCCGCTGCGCTCAAGCGCGAGCTGGACGTGCTGGCGGAGGATTTCCGCGCCGGCGCCTTCGTGCTCGACGAGCGCTACGAGGACGGCCACTCCGCCATCGAGGCGCGCCTCACCGAGCGCCTGGGCGACGCCGGCCGCCGCGTGCATACCGGGCGCAGCCGCAACGACCAGATCCTGGTCGCCACGCGGCTGTGGCTGAAGGAGAAGCTGGCGGAGCTGGAAGGCTATTGCCGCGCCATCGCCCAGGTCGCGCTGGAGCGTGCCGCGCAGCCGGCACTGCCGTTGCCGGGCTACACCCACCTGCAGCGCGCGGTGGTGTCCTCCACCGCGATGTGGTTCGCCGGCTTCGCGGAAGGCTTCGTCGACAACACCCTGCGGGCGCGGCAGACCGCGGCGCTGATCGACGCCAACCCGCTCGGCACCGCCGCCGGCTACGGCGTCAACCTGAAGCTCGACCGCGAGCACACCACCGCCGCGCTCGGTTTCGCGCGCATGCAGGTGTCGCCGATCTACGCCCAGCTCTCGCGCGGCAAGTTCGAGATGGCGGTGCTGGAGGCCATCGCTGCGGCACTGCTGGACACGCGCCGGCTGGCCTGGGACCTCTCGCTGTTCACCACCGCCGAGTTCGACTTCGTGAAGCTGCCGGCCGAGTACACCACCGGCAGCTCGATCATGCCGAACAAGCGCAACCCGGACGTGGTGGAGTTGCTGCGTGCGAGCTACGCCACGGTGGCCGCCGCGCGCACCGAGATCGAGCAGCTGCTGTCGCTGCCTTCGGGCTACCAGCGTGACCTGCAGTTCACCAAGGGCTCGCTGTTCCATGGCGTGCGCCAGGGCCTGATGGCGCTGGCCCTGGTGCCGGACCTGCTGGCGCGGATGCAGTGGAACGAGGGCGCGATGCGCGCGGCCATCGAGCCGGCCATGTACGCCACCGACGTGGCCATCGAGCAGGCCGCGGCGGGCGTGCCGTTCCGCGACGCCTACCGCGCCGCGGCCGAGGCGGCCGCGTCCGCCGGCGCCGGCCGCACACCGGAGGGCAGCCTGGCTGCGCGCGTGTCGCCGGGTGCGGGTTACGACTTGCGCCTGGATGCGCTGCAGCAGCGGCTTGACGGGTTGGGCGGCTGAATGTGGAAGGCGATGCCGGCTTCGTCGGCTGGCATTGCCGCTGGGGGAGGGAGGCCATGGCTGGCATCTGCTGGTGGGGAGCCTGATGGTGAGAATGGCTTGCCCGTGGGTAGTCGATCTCTGGCCGGCCTTCGGCCGGGGTTTCGCTCATCTGCCGATGAGCGAGTTACTTTCTCTTGCTTGTCCAAGAGAAAGTAACCAAAGAGAAGGACACCCCGAGGGCGCGCCTTCC
>NZ_LFQR01000319.1 GCF_001182895.1 Frateuria defendens
TAGTCGGGTCCTAAGCTGAGGCCGACAGGCGTAGGCGATGGATAACAGGTTGATATTCCTGTACCACCTATAATCGTTTTAATCGATGGGGGGACGCAGTAGGATAGGCGAAGCGTGTGATTGGATTGCACGTCTAAGCAGTAAGGCTGAGTATTAGGCAAATCCGGTACTCGTTAAGGCTGAGCTGTGATGGGGAGAAGACATTGTGTCTTCGAGTCGTTGATTTCACACTGCCGAGAAAAGCCTCTAGAT
>NZ_LFQR01000320.1 GCF_001182895.1 Frateuria defendens
GCCATGCAATGTAGCTTGTACAGTTCAAAAGTTAGGACAACAAGCGTATATGATTACACAATTAGGTAATGATGCATTTGGAGATAGCATTATTGAAACGATATCAAGTATTGGTGTAGATGTATCAAAAGTGTATCGCACGAATGAAGCAAACACTGCGTTAGCTTTTGTGAGTTTGACTGAAGCGGGCGAGCGAGATTTTT
>NZ_LFQR01000321.1 GCF_001182895.1 Frateuria defendens
TCCTTGCTATAGTCACCAGACATATGAATGTAATTTATACATTCAAAACTAGATAGTAAGTAAAAGTGATTTTGCTTCGCAAAACATTTATTTTGATTAAGTCTTCGATCGATTAGTATTCGTCAGCTCCACATGTCACCATGCTTCCACCTCGAACCTATTAACCTCATCATCTTTGAGGGATCTTATAACCGAAGTTGGGAAATCTCATCTTGAGGGGGGCTTCATGCTTAGATGCTTTCAGCACTTATCCCGTCCACACATAGCTACCCAGCTATGCCGTTGGCACGACAACTGGTACACCAGAGGTATGTCCATCCCGGTCCTCTCGTACTAAGGACAGCTCCTCTCAAATTTCCTACGCC
>NZ_LFQR01000322.1 GCF_001182895.1 Frateuria defendens
AAGCGGAGTGAGCGGCGCGGTGCCGCTCGCTTCCGACTCCCCTCAAGGCCGGCCGGCAAAAGCCGCCCGCAACCAGTCCTGCATCAACCGGTAGCTGCGCGCCGCTCACTCCGCTTCCACCACCACCGCGTTGCGGCCCATGCGCTTGGCGCGGTACAGCGCGGCATCGGCGCGGGCGATCAGCGTCTGCAGGCGTTCGCCCGGCCGCAGCGCCGCCACGCCGATGCTGGCGGT
>NZ_LFQR01000323.1 GCF_001182895.1 Frateuria defendens
TTCCAGAAGATGCATTCCGTTTAGTTGGTAGCATGGATGATGTTATTGCAAAAGCTAAAGATATGGGTGTTGAAGTATAACAATTAGGAGGAATGGATAATGAATACATTAAACCTAGATATTGTCACTCCTAATGGTTCTGTTTACAATCGTGATAATGTTGAACTCGTTGTTATGCAAACAACAGCTGGTGAGATAGGTGTCATGAGTGGACATATTCCAACTGTAGCTGCTTTAAAAACAGGCTTTGTAAAAGTGAAATTTCACGATGGAACTGAATATATTGCTGTAAGCGATGGCTTTGTTGAAGTT
>NZ_LFQR01000324.1 GCF_001182895.1 Frateuria defendens
CAGTCAGATGTTATCGCGCGTTTTTCAGGTGGTAATAATGCAGGCCATACCATTCAATTTGGCGGAGAAACATATAAATTACATTTAGTACCATCTGGTATCTTTTACAAAGACAAATTAGCGGTAATCGGTAACGGAGTCGTTGTTGATCCAGTTGCACTATTGAAAGAATTAGACGGATTAAATGAACGTGGCATTCCTACAAGTAATTTACGTATATCTAATCGTGCGCAAGTGATTTTACCATATCACTTAGCACAAGATGAATATGAAGAACGTTTACGTGGTGACAATAAGATTGGTACAACTAAAAAAGGTATCGGTCCAGCATATGTAGACAAAGTTCAACGT
>NZ_LFQR01000325.1 GCF_001182895.1 Frateuria defendens
GCTCTAGAATATCTTTTCTAATATACTGAGCAATTTTCGAAGCAGGAAGGTCTGGTCTCACTAATTCTGTAATATCTAAATACGCTTCATCCAATGACATCGGTTCTACCTTATCTGTATAACTTCGGAAAATAGACATAATCTGCGCAGATGTTTCTCGGTAAGCACCAAAATTACTTGTGACAAAGTATCCATTTGGACATAATTTATGCGCTTGTGACATAGGCATTGCTGAATGGACGCCGTATTTTCGTGCTTCATAGGATGCCGTAGAGACAACACCCCTACTGCTTGCTTTACCAC
>NZ_LFQR01000326.1 GCF_001182895.1 Frateuria defendens
CCATTAATACTACGTATTAACATGTAATTTTACTTTTACATACTTTTAAAAAATAAGACACTTTGCCCAACTTACACTACCAATAAAAACTTCTGTTAGAATTCCTCAAAATGATATTTCGCGACATGTTAATGAAATTGTTGAAACGATACCTGATAGCAAATTCGATGAATTCAGACATCATCGTGGCGCAACATCCTATCATCCAAAAATGATGTTAAAAATCATCTTATATGCATATACTCAATCTGTTTAATTATGTTCAAA
>NZ_LFQR01000327.1 GCF_001182895.1 Frateuria defendens
AATATGAGCCAAATAAATATATGGTAATTTCACAAACAAAAATTTCAGCAAAACCAGTGACTAATTTTTTAACACTGCCCATTTACATGCAAATTAAAAATTAGCATAAAATCCTTTAAAACTTCCACATGTTTTTCTAAATTCCTGCAGGGCGTTTTTTATCAAAAATCGAGAATTTTTAATTTTTCTCTAAAAACTCCGTAAGAGCATAAGGAGAATTTGCTATCATTCAAAAATGATA
>NZ_LFQR01000033.1 GCF_001182895.1 Frateuria defendens
GGCGATGGTAGCGCCGGTCCAGTTCGCTGGTAGTGAACCACTACGCATGCGGTCGGGTGCCAAAGTAAATGGAGCAACCCTGACCCGATTCCTGGCCGCCAAGGACCGTCGCCACGTCACGAAGGCGAGGTAAGCGACCTTGGCCACTGCCGACAGCCGTCTGGACTGCGAGGCCGCCCTCATCGACTGAAACGCGCCGAAGCAGCCCGGCAAAAAGGAGCAGAGGTAGTTATCCTTGCCCAACCACTTCCACACCCGTTTGCCCGCATGCGCAATCCCCTGCAAGAACAACTGCTCAAGGCCGGCCTGGTCAAGAAAGGCAAGGTGAACCAGGTGGCGCGCGAGCAAAAGAAACAGCGCGACGGCAAGGCGTCGGCGCAACCCAGCGCCGCGCAGCAGGAGGCGCAGCGCCTTAAGGCCGAGCACGCCGAACGCGACCGCGCCCTGGCCGCCGAGCGCAACGCCCAGGCCCGCGCCAACGAACTGCGCGCGCAGGTGCGGCAGATCATCGAGAGCCACAAGGTCAAGCGCGAGGGCGAGATCGCCTACCGCTTCACCGACCAGGACGCGATCAAGGGCGTGCTGGTCAACGAAACCCTGCGCGCCCAGCTCGCCAAGGGCGTGCTGGTGATCGCCCGCCACGAGCAGGGCTACGAACTGCTGCCCCGCACCGCCGCCGACAAGCTCTACGAGCGCGACGCCGGCGTGATCGTGCTGGACCACGCCCGCACCGGCGCGGCGGGTGGCGACGACGAGATGGACGACTACTACAAGCAGTTCCAGGTGCCGGACGACCTGGTCTGGTAAGCGCTCCGGCGCCCCTCGGGCGGCATCGAAGCCCGCGCGTCGTCTATCGCCGGTGCATAGGCTGGACGACGGCAACGCCAGCGGCGAGCCCCTGGCCATGACCGGCAGCGACTCCCGGGAGCACCTCGCCCGCCGCGGCGCACGCCCCGGCGATGCGAGTCCAGCAGCAAGCGCCCCGGCTCACTCTTCCAGCGTGAAGCCGATCCGCAGGGTGACCTGCCAGTGCGCCACCTTCCCGTCCTCCACATGCCCGCGCATGTCGGTGACCTGGAACCAGCGGATGTCGCGGATCGTCTTCGACGCCCGCTCGATGGCGAGCCGGATCGCATCGTCGCTGCTGGTCTTCGAGGAGCCGGTGAGCTCCACGGACTTGTAGACGTGGTCGGACATGGTCATGGTCCTCTGATGAGTGGCGTGGCGGCGAGCACGTGTTTTCGAGGATTCGTCCCTGCTGTGCGCCGCCGGCGGCAGCGCCCCGGGTGACACAGGACATACCCGCACTCGCCCATGGAACGTGAAGGTTCGACTTCGGCGACGGTAAAGCACTCGTGCTCGGCACCAATTTCCACTGCAACGCTCTCCCTATGGACAGACAGGACCATGCCCAACCGATGGCAACCGCTCGATGCCGCGCGCTGGCCCTGAGGAAAACAGCCCACTCGCACGGCTCGGCCTTGTGTGGCCCATCGGCTCGGTGATCGGGGATGGTCGCTGTCGTGCCAAACCGAGTGGCACCATGGCTGATGATCTGCCTGAGGTCTGAGGCTCGCCCGCGCGGGCAAAATGAACCTGACTCTTATCTTGCTGTCGTTAACTGGTCCGTCACGCGGGTGAGAGTGATCAAGGAATGAAATCCAAAGACTGAACCGCCCCGGGAATCCCGGGGCGGTTCACTCAACCACGTACCTTTTGGCGCGAGACCGGATTATACAAGCGGCCCTATCCATGCTCCAAAAGGGAGGCTCAGCTCATTTACCAGAAGCAGACAAATGAATCTGACCTTTTAATTCGGGGAATAGATCAGAGCAGCCCTCAAGAAAAAGGGCGGCATCAACGCCACCCTTCTCCGCCATCTCAACCTCGACGTCCTTCGCCCCTCATCCGCACTTGCTGTAGCCGCAATTGAGGCACGTCTGGCACCCGTCCATCAGCACCAGTGCCTTGGTGTTGCACTTGGCGCACAGGGTGGCGCCGGGCGGGAAGCCGTTGGTGGGTTCGCCGGCGTCTTCGGCAGCGGCGGTCGCGACGGGGGCGACCGGGCTTACTTCAGTGTTTTTTTTTGAGGCCGCCTCGTAGGCGGCGCGCTTCTCGGCGACCAGGCGGCGGGTGGATTCGTCCATCTCCGGGTCGTGGATCAGGCCGATGCTCTTCATGTGCTGCTCGATCACCGCGCCGATCTCGGCCACGATGCTGGGCATGTAGACGCCGCCGGCCTTGAAGTAGCCGCCGCGCGGGTCGAACACGGCCTTCATCTCCTCCGCCAGGAAGGTGATGTCGCCGCCCTTGCGGAACACGGCGGAGAGGATGCGGGTGAGCGCCACGATCCACTGGAAGTGGTCCATGTTCTTCGAGTTGATGAAGAGCTCGAAGGGGCGGCGCTGCTCGTAGGGGGTGCCGGCGTTGAGCACGATGTCGTTGATGGTGACATACAGCGCGTGCTCGAACAGCGGCGACTTGATCTTGTAGGTGTTGCCGACGAGGGTCTCGGGGCGCTCGAGGCTCTCGTGCATCTGGATCACTTCCGCCTTGGGCGCTTCCTTGGGCGAAAGCGGGGCGGGAACGGCGGCCGGCGCGGCCTTGTCTTCGGGCTTTACGACGGCGTAGCCCTTGATCTTCTTTTCGATCTTCATCGCCATGGGGGTGTTTCCTTCAAAGAGATAGATGGCGGCGCCCGGCACGGGAAAAAACATCCGGCCCGGCGCGCGGCCGGGCCGGATGCGTCGTGCTTACTTCTTGCGGGCGGCCTTCTTGGCGGCGGGCTTCTTGGCCGCCTTCACGGTCGCCTTTTTGGCAGTGGACTTCTTGGCCGCCTTGGCGACGGTCTTCTTGACGGCAACCTTCTTGACGGCAACCTTCTTCACGGCTGCCTTCTTCGGCGCGACCTTCTTGGCGACCGTCTTCTTGCTGCTGACCTTCTTGGCTGCCTTCTTGGCCGGGGTCTTCTTCACGGCCTTCTTGGCAACTTTCTTGGCAGCGACTTTCTTGGCGGCGACTTTCTTGGCGGCGGCTTTCTTCGGCGCCGCCTTCTTCGCGGCGGCCTTCTTCACCGCCTTCTTGGCGACTTTCTTGGCGGCGGCCTTCTTCGGCGCCGCCTTCTTGGCCGCGGCCTTCTTCACCGCCTTCTTGGCGACCTTCTTGGCGGCGGCTTTCTTCGGCGCCGCCTTCTTCGCGGCGGCCTTCTTCACCGCCTTCTTGGCGACCTTCTTGGCGGCGGCCTTCTTCGGAGCCGCCTTCTTGGCCGCGGCCTTCTTCGCCGGCTTCTTCTTCGCCGCCGCCTTCTTCACCGGCGCCGCCGGCGCGGAGACGGGCGCAGGCGCGGGCTCGGGAGCCGCGGCCGGCGCTGTGGGTTCGGTGCTGTCTTTCACTTCGACTTCGGTATCGATGGACATGCTGGTGTTCCCCTCCGACGTTGTTTTAAGAACTGACGTAAGCCTGCTACGCGCGATCAGAACTTGCCGTAGTAGCCTTCCTTCAGGGCATCGAACAGGTTGGCGGCGGTGTGCATCTCGCCGTCGTATTCCACTTCCTCGTTGCCCTTCAGTTCGATAACGCTACCGTCTTCCAATTCGAAGCGGTAGAGGGTGCTTTCAAGATCGGCTTCCTTGACCAGCACGCCCTGGAACGCGGCGGGGTTGAAACGGAAGGTGGTGCAGCCCTTCAGCCCCTGCTTGTAGGCGTAGAAGTAGATGTCCTTGAAGTCTTCGTAGGGGTAGTCGGTGGGCACGTTCGCGGTCTTGGAGATCGACGAATCGACCCACAGCTGCGCGGCGGCCTGGATGTCCACGTGCTCCTTCGGGCTGATGTCGTCGGCGGCCACGAAGTACTCGGGCAGCTTGGCCTTCGGGTCGTCGGAGAACGGCATCGCGTCGGCGTTGATCAGCGCGCGGTAGGCGAGCAGCTCGTAGCTGAACACCTCGACCTTCTCCTTGGTCTTGCGGCCCTCGCGGATCACGTTGCGCGAGTAGTGGTGGGCGAAGCTCGGCTCGATGCCGTTGCTGGCGTTGTTGGCCAGCGACAGCGAGATGGTGCCGGTGGGCGCGATCGAGGTGTGGTGGGTGAAGCGCGCGCCGGTCTCGGCCAGCTGCTCCACCAGGTGCGGCGCCACGGCGGCCACGCGCTGCATGTAGCGGCTGTACTTCGCGTGTAGCACGCGGCCGGGGATGGTGTCGCCGACCTTGTAGCCGTCGGCCGCCATCTCCGGGCGCTTGCGCAGCATGTCGCCGGTGACGGTGTAGTCGCGGGCCAGGATCGGCGCCGGGCCCTTCTCCTTGGCGAGGCCGAGCGCGACCTCCCAGCCGGCCACGGCCATCTCGCGCGAGACGTCCTCGGTGAAGGCCACCGCCTCGGCGGTGCCGTAGCGCATCTTGAGCATCGACAGCGTGCTGCCCAGGCCCAGGAAGCCCATGCCGTGGCGGCGCTTGCCCATGATCTCGTTGCGCTGCTGCTCGAGCGGCAGGCCGTTGATCTCCACCACGTTGTCGAGCATGCGGGTGAACACCTTCACCACTTCGCGGTACTCGTCCCAGTCGAAGCGGGCCTTGGGGCCGAACGGGTCGCGCACGAAGGTGGTGAGGTTGACCGAGCCGAGCAGGCAGGAGCCGTACGGCGGCAGCGGCTGCTCGCCGCAGTTGTGCGCATGCAGACCATTGCCGTCGAAGGTGTTGATGCCCGGCACCTGCACGTCGTAGACGTCCTCGACGCCGTCGGCTTCGAGCGAGGCGACGGTGGCGACGAAACGGGCGCGGTTCAAGCTGCGGCGATAGCCGGCCAGCGCCGCCTGCAGGCGCGCGGCCTTGTCGCTGTCGGCGAAACCGACCCATTCGTCGAAGCGCGCCAGCGACTCGCCGGCGATGACCAGCTCGTGCTGCGCCTGAACGGGATAAGCACGCGCGCCGCCCTTGCCGTCGGGCAGCATGGATTCGCCGGCGAGACGACGGTCGCGATGGATGCGCGAGGGAATGCCCAGGCGCAGCAGCATGCGCTGCACCGCCTCCAGGCAACCGAGGTCCGACTGCGCCAGCCGCACCGACACGCCCTTGGCCTGGCTGCCCTGCACCGAACCGTCGGCATCGAAGAAGCCGCGCAGGAAGCCGCGATAAGCCGCACTGGAGGCTTGCTCCAGCGCCGGCGTGATCGACTTGTCGCCCGGCGCCATGCCGACCTCGAAGGCCAGATCGCGCAGGGCGGCGGATTTCAGGCGGAACTCGCCGCGACCGACCACCGCCGACCAGCCGGCGAAGTCGGCGCGGTGCGGCAGGGTCTGCGCGCAGCGCAGCGCCTCGGCCATCAGCGCCCGGGCGCCACTGCAGCCGACCGCGTTGACGGCAGCGGCCTGTGGCCAGGCCGAAAGCACCGCCGCCTCATGCTTGAGGGTGCCGTCGCCGACCAGGAGGCCGAGCAGGTAACCCTGCTCGGCGGTGAGCGCGCCAGCCCACTGCGCGTTGGCGCGATGGTCGTTCAGCAGCACCTGGTCGCCCGGCCTGAGCGCACCGGCGGCGCACCACTCGGTATCCACGCTCCAGCAGGTGAGGCGGGAGACGCGCCGCACGCGATGGTCTTCGGTGAGGCGAAGCCGGTAGCCTTCCTCGGTTTCAAGAGCGATCACCGGCTTGGTGGCGGTGCGGAAGAAGCCTTCGGCGCCGGTGGCGTGATCGCAGCCGTCGACACGGGCCTCGAAGGCGCGCCCCAGCAGGTCGCGGACCTGGCGCGGACCTTCCGCCGTCTGCACCCAGGTGTCGGCGGTGACGCAGGGGTTGGTGGCGCGGATGTGCTCGCACCACCAGTTGTTGTTCATCTCGTTGACCTTGTCGATCAGGATGAAGCCCGGCTCCGCGTAGTCGTACGTGGAGACCATGATCATGTCCCACAGGTGGCGGGCGCGGATGTGGCCGTAGATCTTGCAGGCCACCAGGCCGTCTTCGCGCTCCACGTAGTTCTCGTGGGTGGGCCACTCGCGCCAGACCACCTGGGCGGGGTCGGCCAGGTCGAGCTCGGCCTGCTCCTTCACGTGCACCGGGAACACCAGCGGCCAGTCCTGGTCGCGCTCCACCGCCTGCATGAAGCCGTCGGTGACCAGCAGCGAGAGGTTGAACTGGCGCAGGCGCCCGTCCTCGCGCTTGGCGCGGATGAATTCCTTCACGTCCGGGTGGCTGACGTCGAAGGTGCCCATCTGCGCGCCGCGGCGGCCGCCGGCCGAGGACACGGTGAAGCACATCTTGTCGTAGATATCCATGAAGGACAGTGGGCCGCTGGTATAGGCGCCCGCCCCCGACACGTAGGCGCCGCGCGGGCGCAGGGTCGAGAACTCGTAGCCGATGCCGCAGCCGGCCTTCAGGGTGAGGCCCGCCTCGTGCACCTTCTCCAGGATGTCGTCCATGGAGTCGCGGATGGTGCCCGACACGGTGCAGTTGATGGTGCTGGTGGCCGGCTTGTGCGCCAGCGCGCCGGCGTTGGAGGTGATGCGGCCGGCGGGGATGGCGCCGCGGCGCAGCGCCCACAGGAAGCGCTCGTTCCAGAGCGCGCGCAGCGCCTCGGTGGCTTCCACGTCGGAGAGCGCGCGGGCCACGCGCTGGTAGGTCTCGTCGACGCTGCCGTCGACCGCCTCGCCCGTCTTCGCCTTCAGGCGGTATTTCTTGTCCCAGATGTCATACGAGGCAGGCTGCAGGGGAATCTCTACAGCATCGCGACCCGCGACTGGTGCACGCACGGTGCTCATCGGCTTTTTGACCTCCGGCCTTGCGACCCGTTTTGTTAACGACGAATCCGCCCGCCCAACGGGCGATCGACTGCCATGTCACGAGCCGTAGACCTGCCACAGCCCGTCCTGCCCGACCGCTGCGCCAGAGCGCGCCCCTCCCCCGAGAGTCGCCAGTTGCCGACACCAATTACTTGGGTAACACCCGGCGGGTGCACACAAGATCTTGTGATTGCGAACGGATAAGAAAATTAACCCTCGCACCGCCCGATGTAAAGTGCCGATCGCAAATTCGCCGCCGGCGCGGAACCGCGCCGGCGTCCGGCGGGTCGAAGCCGCCCGTCAGCCCCGTCACATGCCCCAAGGAGGATCGCACCATGTCTTGCCGCCCCTGCCTTTCCACGCGCCGGCTGGGCGCCCTGCTCGCTCTGTCGGTGGCCGCCGCGCTGCCGCTCGCGGGCCACGCCGCGCTGCCGGCGGCGGTGGGTGGGCAGTTGCTGCCCTCGCTGGCGCCGATGCTGGAGAAGGTGACGCCGGCGGTGGTGAACATCTCCACCAAGACGCGCGTGCGGGTGCGCGACCCGTTCTTCGACGACCCGATGTTCCGCCAGTTCTTCGGCCTGCCCGGCACCTCGCGCGAACGGGTGGAACAGAGCCTGGGCTCGGGCGTGATCGTGGACGCGGCCAAGGGCTACGTGCTGACCAACAACCACGTGGTGGGCGGCGCCGACGACATCGCGGTGACCCTGCAGGACGGGCGCAGCTTCAAGGCCAAACTGGTCGGCACCGACCCGGACACCGACGTGGCGGTGGTGCAGATCCCCGCCGAGCGCCTGCAGGCGCTGCCGGTGGCCGACTCCGCCGCGCTGCGCGTGGGCGACTTCGTGGTGGCTGTGGGCGACCCGTTCGGGCTCGGCCAGACGGTGACCTCGGGCATCGTCTCCGCGCTCGGCCGCTCGGGGCTGGGCGGCAGCGGCTACCAGAACTTCATCCAGACCGACGCCTCGATCAACCCCGGCAACTCCGGCGGCGCGCTGGTCAACCTGCGCGGCGAGCTGGTGGGCATCAACACCATGATCTTCAGCCCTTCCGGCGGCAACGTGGGCATCGGCTTCGCCATTCCCTCCGCGCTGGCCCGCGAGGTGATGGGCCAGCTGGTGGCGCACGGCAAGGTGAGCCGCGGCAGCCTGGGCGTGCAGGCGCAGGACATCACCCCGCGCATCGCGCAGATCCTCGGCCTCGCCTCCACCAGCGGCGCGGTGGTCACCCGCGTGACCGCCGGCTCGCCGGCGGACGTGGCGGACCTGCGCACCGGCGACGTGGTCACCGCCGTGAACGGCCGGCCGGTGCGCGGCGCGCAGGACCTGCGCAACGCCGAGGGCCTGCTGCCGGTGGGCAGCGCGGTGAAGCTGACCGTGCAGCGCGAGGGCAAGACCCGCGAGGTCGGCGCCACGCTGGCGCCGGAGAAGCTCGCCACGCTGGAGGGCGCCCGCCTCGACCCGCGCCTGGCGGGCGTGGGCTTCAGCGACCTTGCCCAGAGCCAGCGCGACCAGGGCCTGTACGGCGTGACGGTGAGCTCGGTGCAGCCCGGCAGCCGCGCCGCCCGCGCCGGGCTGCGCGCCGGCGACCTGGTGGTCGCCGTGGGCAACCAGCGCCTCGCCAGCCTGCGCACGCTGCAGGGCCTGGCCGGCGTCAACCCGCGGCAGCTGGTGCTGGTGGTGGCCGGCGATAACGACCTGCGCTACGTGGTGATCGAGTAACCGCCGCCCGCCTATCCCGCCGCCGGCCATGTGACGGTGACGCGCAGCGGCGATGGCGCATGGCGCGGCTGCATGCAGGCAGGGCCGGCGCGGCCCGCCGGACCGACCGGATGCCGTCGTCGCCCAGCCCCCCAAAAGAAACCGCCCGGGCTCGCGCACCGGGCGGTTTCGACGCCGCGCCGGCCAGGAGGCCGGCGCGGACCGTGGCCGTGGGCCTCAGTCCCGCGTCATCGCCTGACCGGCCGACATGTGCATGGGCATCATGTTGACGTTGGCGTTGTGCATCACCCACAGCGACCCGGCCACCACGATCGCGATGATCAGCATGGTGAACAGGAAGATGGCGGTGTTGTCGCGCTCGTCCGGCGAGGTGCCCATGTGCAGGAAGAACACCAGCTGCACGATGAGCTGGGCCACGCACAGCACCACGATGGCCGGCAGCACCAGGCCCTTGGGCACGGCGCCGCTCATTACCGCGCCGAACGACAGCACGGTGAGCACCAGCGAGAGGATGAAGCCGACGATGTAGCTCTTGAAGCTGCCGTGGGAGGACTTGCCGGAAGCCGGCGACGAATGGTGGTTTGCGCTCGACATCACAGCACTCCGCGCAGGTAGACAAAGGTGAACACGCAGATCCAGACCAGGTCCAGGAAGTGCCAGAACAGGCTCAGGCACGACAGGCGGCGCTTGACCACGCCGTCCAGCCCGAAGCGGGCCACCATGTGGGTCATGATCAGGATCCAGATCAGGCCGCAGGTGACGTGCAGGCCGTGCGTGCCCACCAGGGTGAAGTAGGCCGACAGGAAGGCGCTGCGGTTGGGGCCGGCGCCCTCGTGGATCAGCTTGGCGAACTCGTACAGCTCCATGCCGATGAAGCCCGCGCCGAACACGAAGGTGACCAGCAGCCAGGCCACCACCTGGTTCTTGCGGCCGGCGTTCATGGCCAGCATGGCGCCGCCGAAGGTGAAGCTGCTGATCAGGAGCAGCATCGTCTCGCCGAACACGTAGGGCAGCTCGAACAGCTCCTTGCCGCTCGGGCCGCCGGCGGTGTTGGCCGCCAGCACGCCGAAGGTGGCGAACAGCACCGAGAAGATCAGGCAGTCGCTCATCAGGTAGATCCAGAACCCGAGCAGGGTCTTGGAGCCGTCGTCGTGGTGCGCGTGCGCGTCGTGGATGTGGGTTGCTACGGTGGTGCTCATGGTCAGGCAACCTCTTTCATCTGCGTGAAGTGCGCACTCTCGATCCGCTCGACCTCCTTGGCCGACACGTAGTAATCGACGTCGCGGTCATAGCTGCGGGCGATGAAGGTGCCGATCATGCCGGCCAGGCCGATGATGGCCAGCCACCAGATGTGCCACACCAGGCCGAAGGTCAGCAGGAAGCCGAAGCCCGCGATGATCACCCCCGCGCCGGTGTTGCGCGGCATGTGGATGTCCTCGTAGCGGCCGACCTGGGCGGCCTTGCCGGATTCCTTCTCGTCCCAGTAGTGCTCGAGCGAGGTGATCTTCGGCACGTGGGCGAAGTTGTAGAACGGCGGCGGCGAGGAGGTGGACCACTCCAGCGTGCGGCCGCCCCAGGGGTCGCCGGTGAGGTCGAGGTTCTTCTTGCGGTCCTTGATGCTCACGGCCAGCTGCAGCACCGTGAGGGCGATGCCCGCCATGATCACCACCGCGCCGATGAAGGCCACCACCAGGTAGGGGTGCCACTCGGGGTTGGCGTAGTGGTTCATGCGGCGCGTCATGCCCTTGAAGCCGAGCACGTACACCGGCATGAAGGCGAGGTAGAAGCCCACCAGCCAGCACCAGAACGAGGCCTTGCCCAGCTTCTCGTTGAGGGTGAAGCCGAACGCCTTGGGGAACCAGAAGTTCATCGCGGCGATGCAGCCGAACACCACGCCACCGATGATCACGTTGTGGAAGTGGGCGATCAGGAACAGGCTGTTGTGCAGCACGAAGTCCGCCGCCGGCACCGCCATCAGCACGCCGGTGACGCCGCCGATCACGAAGGTGACCATGAAGCCGATCGTCCAGTACACCGGCGCGGTGAAGCGGATGCGGCCGCGGTACATGGTGAACAGCCAGTTGAACAGCTTCACGCCGGTGGGCACCGAGATGATCATCGTCATGATGCCAAAGAAGGCGTTGACGTTGGCGCCCGAGCCCATGGTGAAGAAGTGGTGCAGCCACACCATGAAGGACAGCACGCCGATCGACACGGTGGCGTACACCATCGACTTGTAGCCGAACAGCGGCTTGCCCGAGAAGGTGGAGATGATCTCGGAGAACGCGCCGAAGCAGGGCAGGATCAGGATGTACACCTCCGGGTGGCCCCACACCCAGATCAGGTTGATGTACATCATGGCGTTGCCGCCGAGCTCATTGGTGAAGAAGTGCATGTCGAGGTAGCGGTCCGCGGTGAGCAGCGCCAGGGTGGCGGTGAGCACTGGGAAGGCGGCCACGATGAGCACGTTGGCGACCAGCGCGGTCCAGGTGAACACCGGCATCTGCATCAGCGACATGCCCGGCGCGCGCATGCGCAGGATGGTCACGATGAAGTTGATGCCGGTGAGCGTGGTGCCCAGGCCGGATATCTGCAGCGCCCAGATGTAGTAGTCGACGCCGACCGTGGGACTGTACCCGAGCTCCGACAGCGGCGGGTAGGCCAGCCAGCCGGTGGCGGCGAAGTCGCCCACGAACATCGACAGCATGATCAGGATCACGCCCACCGCCGACAGCCAGAAGCTCAGCGAGTTGAGGAACGGGTAGGCCACGTCGCGCGCGCCGATCTGCAGCGGCACGATGATGTTCATCAGGCCGATGATGAAGGGCATGGCCATGAAGAAGATCATGATCACGCCGTGCGCGGTGAAGATCTGGTCGTAGTGGTGCGGCGGCAGGTAGCCGGCCGCGTCGTTGGAGGCCAGGGCCTGCTGAAGGCGCATCATGATGGCGTCGGCGAAGCCGCGCAGCAGCATCACCAGGGCCATGATGATGTACATCACGCCGATGCGCTTGTGGTCCACCGAGGTGAACCACTCCTTCCACAGGTAACCCCACTTGCCGTAGCGGGTGATCGCGGCGAGCACCGCGATGCCGCCGAGGACGATGATCGCCAGCGTACCCATGATGATCGGCTCATGGTACGGAACGGCGTCGAGTGACAGCTTTCCGAACATCGCGTACTACTCCGAAGCCTTGGCTTTTTCAGTGGTGGACATCGGCATGCCGGCCATGTGCATGCCGTCCGCGGACATCGTGTGATCCGCCGACATGTGCATGCCTTCGTGCATGGCGGCGCCCTCCTCGTGCGGCGCGGCCATGTACTTGTTGACGATGTCGTCGAACAGGGTCGCGGGTACGTTTGCGTAATAGGTCACCGGCGTCTTCTCGCTGGGCTTGGACAGCGCCTGGTAGACCTCGGCGGTGAGCGACTGCGGCGCGGCCTTGGCCTGCTTGATCCAGTCCGCGAAGCCCTGCTCGCTGGTGGCGATGGCCTTGAAGTGCATGTCCGAGAAGCCCGCGCCGCTGTAGTTCGCCGACAGGCCGGCGTAGGTGCCCGGCTCGCGCGCGATCAGGTGCAGCTTGGTGGTCATGCCGGTCATGGCGTAGATCTGGCTGCCCAGCTGCGGGATGAAGAACGAGTTCATCACCGAGTCGGAGGTGATGGAGAAGTTCACCGGCACGTCGGTCGGGAAGGCCAGCTCGTTGACGGTGGCGACGCCGTAGTCGGGGTAGATGAAGAGCCACTTCCAGTCCATCGCCACCACTTCGACGTGGACCGGCTTGGCCTGCGACTCGAGCGGCTTGTACGGGTCGAGCGAGTGCGAGGTGCGCCAGGCCAGCACGGCCAGGATGGTCACGATGATCGCCGGGATGGCCCACACCACCACCTCGATGGCGGTCGAGTGGGCCCACTTGGGCGCGTAGGTGGCCTTGGTGTTGGAGGCGCGATAGCGCCAGGCGAACACGAGGGTGAGGATGATGACCGGCACGGCGACCAGCATCATCAGGCCCAGCGCGATCAGGATCAGCGTCCTCTCTTGCTCGCCGATGTCGCCCTTGGGCGAGAGGACTTCCATGCTGCAGCCGCCAAGCAGCACGACCGCACCGGCGCCAAGCGCACGCATGGCGGAAGTAATGAGATGTTTGCTCACGGACAACCTTGGGTTTTTTTGAAGAAAAAAAGAGGGGGATTTTGCCGGGCTGGGCTCGGGCAAGGTGCGACAAAAAGTACTCACCTAGCCGCCGATCGTCGCACAAGTGGGACAAAATGCCACACCCACATGGCATAATCGCGGCCGCTGCGGAAGGCACTCCGGCACTCCGCAAGTATCGGTATTGCAGCGCTTTTTCCGGCCCCGGCCGGCCGCGGCGCGCGCCCATCCGGCGCAGTATCTTGCGACCCCGGGAAGCCTTCGGGCGAACCCGTCTGGCGGTCCGAAGCCGGCACGCCGGGCACGACCGCGGCGGCCTGGTCGCCCGTGACGCGCCGACGACGCGGCATGGACGAAAAGGGAGCGCGGGAGACCCGTTCAGGGGATCGTCCGGCTCACCCGCTACCATGGGCGGCCGGCGCCCTTGGAGGGCCGCCCTCATTCAGTGCATTGCTTGAGGCTTGTTCCACAAGGTGTTGAAATTCTTAGTCACGAAGAGCGCCTCACGGCGCTGAGCAGCCTGCAAGATCGTCCACCTTCGCCCTCGGGGTTCCCCACGTCCATGTCCCATCGTCTTGTCCGTCTGCTTGCCACGGCTCTGATCGGCAGCTGCCTCGCCACCACGGCCATCGCCGCCAAAACCACGCACCACAAGAAGGCGCCCGCCGTGCCGAAGGGTCCCACCCTGGTCTGGCGCGGCGACGTCACCACCGCGCGCGGCGTGGTCGGCGACATCGCCAAGACCTGGGAGAGCACGGGCCACGGCAAGATCGAGCTGCAACCGTTCAACACCGCCTCGGGCCTGGAGGCGGTCGGCAGCGGCCTGGCCGACCTCGCCGGCAGCGCACGCGGCCCCAACGGCAGCGCCGCCGAGGCGAGCCTCGCCTTCACCCCGGTGGCGTGGGATGCGCTGGTGATGATCACCCACCCGTCCAACCCGGTCGGCAACCTCACCCTCAAGCAGCTGCACGACATCTACTACGGCAAGATCACCAACTGGAGCCAGTTGGGCGGCCCCGACGCGCCGATCAACGTCTACGCGGTCGCCAGCCCCGGCGACGGCGTGGAATACAGCCTGCGCCGCCTGCTGTTCGGCCGCGGCAACCAGCCGGTGGCCGCGCCGCGCCTGTACGTGAACACCGCCAAGCTGGAAGAGGCGATCGCGCTCGACCCGAAGGCGCTGGGCGTGTCCACCCTGGCCGGCGTGTCCGGCAACGGCAAGGTCAAGACGCTGCGCATCGACGACACGCCGCCCACCGTGGCCAACATCGCCGACGGCAGCTACCCGCTCTACACGCCGCTCTACCTGGTCACCAACGCCAACAGCCCGAAAGCGGCCGACACCAAGGCCTTCATCGACTTCCTCTCCACCGACCAGGCCAAGGCGGTGCTGCGCAAGCACCTGGTGCTGCCCTACGCCGACGCCGCCGGCCTGGTGGGTCTGGACGAGGCGCGCCGCGCCAAGATCCTCGCCGAGGTGGGCGTGAAGGTGCCGCCGGTCAACACCGGCACCGGCGGCACGCCGGTCGCCGCCCCGGGCGCCACCTACGCGGCGCGCTCCGCCGCGGCGCCGACCTCGCCGCGCACGCTGGAGGCCAAGCAGGCGCTGGCCGAGCGCAAGGAGCGGGAGCGGGCCGACAAGGCCATCGTCGAAGCCTCGGAGAAGGCCAGCCTGGCCGGCGTGCAGGGCAGCGCCACCACGGTGGACACCGCCGCCTCGCGCGGCAGCGACTTCGCCAAGGTGAGCGCCGACGCCAGCGTCAGCCACGCGCCCTCGCCCGTGTACACCGTGGCCAAGGGCGACACGCTGGCCTCGATCGCCAAGAAGCACTCGGTGAGCGTGGAGCAGCTGCGCAACTGGAACCACCTCAAGGGCAACAACATCAAGCTCGGCCAGGTGCTGCACATCGGCGAGTTCTGAGCATAGCCGGGGCACGCATGCGCATCCTCGCGCTCACGCTGGACCTCGACGACACCCTGTGGCCGGTGCTGCCGGCGCTGGAGCGGGCGGACCAGGAACTGGACGCCTACCTGCGCCGGCACCACCCCGAGGTGGCGCGCCGCTGGCCGATCCCGGCCATGCGCGCGTTGCGCGCGCAGGTCGCCGCCGAACGGCTGGACCTCGCGCACGACTTCACCACCCAGCGCCACCTCACCATCCGCCACGCCTTCGCCGCCTGCGGCATCGCCGAGGCGCCGATCGAGGCGCTGTGGGAGGTGTACTTCGCCGCCCGCAACAGCGTGGAGCCCTACCCCGACAGCCTGCCCGCGCTGGCGCGGCTGGCCGCGCGCTGGCCGCTGTCCAGCCTCACCAACGGCAACGCCGACCTCGGGCGCACCGGCGTGCAGCGCTACTTCCGCCACCACATGTGCGCCCGCGACGCCGGCGCGGCCAAGCCCGACGCGCGCATCTTCCTTGCCGCGGCCGAGCAGCTCGGCGCCGATCCGGCCGCGATCCTGCACGTGGGCGACGACCCGGAACTGGACGTGCTCGGCGCCCGCGCCGCCGGCCTGCGCACCGCCTGGATCAACCGCGAACGCCACCCCTGGCCCGCCGCGCTCGGCGCGCCGCCGGACCTCGACCTGCCCGACCTCGCCGCGCTCGCCGACTGGCTGGAAGGCCAGGCGCATGAAACGGTGGCGGGCCGCGCCTGACGGACCGCGCACGGCGTGCGCGCCGCTGGTGCGAAGCCCGTTTCCGCATGGCGCGACACCCCAGGCGCCCGTGCCCTCCGCCGCAAAAGCGCGCATCATGTGAGGCTGCATCGCGCCCCAAGGAACCCCATGTCCGCCCTGATCGAGCGCCAAGCCGGCGCACGCGGCAGCATTGCCATCGAGACCACCGACCTCGCGCACTACGCCGCCACGCGCCGGCGCCTCACCGCCGCGCAGCGGCGCTGGGCGGCCGACAGCGGCTTCGAGGCCCGGCCCGGCAGCGTGGTCCTGCTCGCCGATGCCGCGGGCAAGCTGGTGCGCGTGCTGGTGGGCGTCGACGCCGCGCAGCCGCTGGTCGCGCTGGCGGCGCTGCCGCAGACCCTGCCGGCCGGCACCTACCACCTCGCCGACGAAGGCGTGCTGGCCGACGCGCGCCAGGCCGCGCTGGGCTGGGTGCTGGGCGCCTACCAGTTCACCCGCTACCGCAAGCCGCGCCGCGCGAGCGCCACGCTGGCGGTGCCGGCGGCGGACCTCGCCGCGGTGGCGCCGCTGGCCGAGGCCACCGCGCGGGTGCGCGACCTGGTCAACACGCCTGCCGAGGACATGGGCCCCAAGCAACTGGCCGAGGCGATCAAGCAGCTCGGCAAGGCGCACAAGGCCAAGGTGCGCGAGTGGGTGGGCGAGGAACTGCTCAAGGCCAACTTCCCCACCATCCACACCGTGGGCCGCGCCAGCCACCGCTCGCCGCGGCTGGTGGAACTCAGCTGGGGCAAGGCCGGCGCGCCGAAGCTGGTGGTGATCGGCAAGGGCGTGTGCTTCGACACCGGCGGCCTCGACCTCAAGCCGGCCGAGTTCATGCGCAACATGAAAAAGGACATGGGCGGCGCCGCGCACGCGATCGCGCTGGCCGGGCTGATCATGCAGGCGAAGCTGCCGGTGCGCCTGACCCTGCTGGTGCCGGCGGTGGAGAACACGGTGGCCGGCGAGGCGATGCGCCCCGGCGACGTCATCACCACCCGCGCCGGCCTCACCGTGGAGGTGGACAACACCGACGCCGAGGGCCGCCTGGTGCTGTGCGATGCGCTGGCCTACGGCGCCGAGCAGCAACCCGAGCTGATCGTGGACTTCGCCACGCTCACCGGCGCCGCGCGCGTGGCGCTCGGCCCCGACCTGCCGGCGCTGTTCGCCAACCAGGACGCGCTGGCCGAGGCCGCGCTGGCCGCCGGCCGCGCAGTGGACGACCCGCTCTGGCGCCTGCCGCTGTGGCAGCCCTACGGGCGCATGCTCGACTCCGCCGTGGCCGACCTCGCCAATTCCGGCCCCTCGCGCCACGCCGGCGCGATCACCGCGGCGCTGTACCTGGAGCGCTTCGTGCCCGCCGGCACGCCGTGGCTGCACCTGGACACCTACGCCTGGAACGACGCCGACCGCCCCGGCCGCCCGCGCGGCGGCGAGGCGATGGGCCTGCGCGCGCTGTTCGCGCTGCTGGTGCAGCGCTACGGCGGTTGAGTCGCCCGCCCGGCCAGCCATGACGGAACGCAAGACCACCATCGCCGACATCGCCGCCGCCGCGGGCGTCAGCACCGCCACGGTGGACCGCGTGCTCAACGGCCGCCCCGGCGTGTCGGCCGCGGTGCAGGCCAAGGTGCGCGAGGTGGCCAAGCGGCTGAAGGCCGACCGCGCCCTGGACGCGCCGCCGCTGCGCTGGCTGCGGCTGGGCTTCCTGATCCAGCCGCCGCTGTCGCACTTCTACAGCGACCTCGACCGCCTCTGCGCCGAGCTGCGCCCGCGGCTGGAAGCGCACCGCCTGCTCAGCAGCGTGCACTACTACGACTCGCTGGAGCCCGAGCACGTGGCCGCGCGCATCCAGGCGGTGTCGGCCGAGGTCGATGCGCTGATCGTGCTGACCTACTCGCACCCGCTGATCCGCGAGGCGCTGTACCAGTGCAGCCGGCGCATGCCGGTGGTGACGCTGGCCTCGGACATTCCCGGCTGCGGGCGGGTCGCCTACGTGGGCATCGACAACCACGCCGCCGGCCGCGTCGCGGCCGAGCTGATGGGCCGCTTCCTCGGCCCCCGCGGCGGCAAGATCCTGCTGCTCAACGGGCTGCCCAGCTTCATCGGCCACGCCGAGCGCGAGGCCGGCTTCCGGCTGGTGCTGCAACAGTCCTTCCCGTCATGCCGGATCGTCGCCGCGCGCGAGAGCGGCGAGCAGCCCGACCGCGTCTACGGCCTGATGAGCGAGGTACTGGACGCCTGCCCCGACCTCGACGGCGTGTACAACACCTCGGTCGGCGACGACACCGTGGCGGCGGTGCTGCGCGAGCGCGGCCGCCTGGGCAAGGCGGTGTTCATCGGCCACGACCTCACCCTGAGCAACCGCAACCTGCTGCTGCAGGGCGCGATGGACGCGGTGCTCGACCAGCACATGCAGGCCTCGCTCACGATGGCCGCGCAGCACGTGCTGGCGCATTTCCAGCGCATCTCGATCCCACTGGTCTACCACCCGCAGCAGGTCGGCATCGTGCTGCGCGAGAACGTGCCCTACCACGGCTGATCCGCGCGCGGACGTCGTGCGCATCGCCGGCGGATGCCCCCAAGATTTTTTCTGCGCCGCGGCCGATGTGCCGCGCGAGGCCCCGCGATGCCGGCCTTCGCGCCACGGCCCAGGCGCCCGGCCTGCCGGCGGCCATCGCGGGCTGATGGCCTGCATGCGTTGATTGATGTTTTTACATCAGGACGCGGTTCTAGAATCCGCGCCGGCACGCCGGCATGCGGTTGATTGACGCAGCGCCGCCCGACCGCCTCCGGCCCCGCCGGCTGGCCTCCCGCGTGCCGCGTCTTTCGTCCCGCAAGGAAAAACCCCGTATGCGCCAGCCTTCGCCGCCCGCCGACAACCAAGCCCACGATGCCCCCGCCGATGCCCCGCAGTCGCCGTCGCGACGACAGTGGCTGGGCATGGCCGGTGCCCTCTCGCTCGGCGCCGCGCTGCTGCCGCTCGGCGCCGGGGCGTGGGCGGCGGTGCCGCCCGCCGCGCTGCCGGCGGAGCAGTTGAAGCGCTTCCACGCGCTGTCGCAGCTGCTGACCGGCCGCGAGCACCTGGACGCCGATCTCTCCGCCCGCGTGCTCACCCTGCTCACCGAGGCGGAGCCCGCCTTCCCGCAGCAGGCCGAGGCGCTGGGCCAGGCGCTGGCCAGGGCCGGCATCGCCCACATCAAGGACTACCCCGGCTCGCCGGTGGAACAGGACGCGACGCACAAGAAGACCGCCATGGCGATCATCAGCGCCTGGTACCTCGGCTACACCGGCACGCCGAAGTCGGGCGTGCCCACCGACGACACCCGCTTCGTGACCTACACCGGCGCGCTGATGTTCGAGCCGACGGCCGACGCCACGGTGATCCCCACCTACGCGCGTGGCGGCACCAACTACTGGCAGCACCCGCCGGCCCACCTCGCCGCCGACTGAGCCGCGCCCCGCCGTTCCGCGGCCGCCATGCGGCGGCTTCGCCACGCCTTTTCCAAACCCCCATCGACACCAGGGGAGCCATTCCCATGAGCATCCAATACGACGCCGACGTCATCGTCATCGGCTCCGGCGCGCTGGGCAGCAATGCCGCCCACGAGCTGGCCAAGGCCGGCAAGTCCGTGATCATCCTCGAGGCCGGCTCGCGCATCCCGCGCTGGAAGGTGGTCGAGAACTACCGCACCTCCTCGCGCAAGGGCAACTACAACGACCCCTATCCCAACCAGCCCTGGGCGCACACCTCCTACGACCCGGACTACCTGGAGAACACCGGCTCGTTCGACTTCCGCCCCGGCATGCTGAAGCTAGTGGGCGGCACCACCTGGCACTGGGCCGCCGCCGCCTGGCGCTACCTGCCCAACGACATGAAGCTCAAGTCGGTGTACGGCCTGGGTCGCGACTGGCCGATCGACTACGCCACGCTGGAGCCCTGGTACCAGCGGGCCGAGGAGGCACTGGGCGTCTCCGGCAGCGACGTGGAGGACCAGAGCGGCCAGGACGGCGGCAAGACCTTTCCGCCGCGCTCCAAACCGTATCCGATGAAGCCGGATGCGGTGACCTACATGAACCAGCGCTTCGCCGAGGCGCTCGAGCCCGCCGGCTTCCACTACATCCACGAGCCGAACGCGCGCAACACGCGGCCCTACGACAGCCGCCCCGCCTGCGCCGGCAACAACAACTGCATGCCGGTGTGCCCGATCGGCGCGATGTACAGCGGCGACACCCACGCCACCCACGCCGAGCGCGCCGGCGCCAGGCTGATCCCCGAGGCCACCGCCTACAGGCTGGAAAAGGGCGCCGGCAACAAGATCGTGGCCGTGCACTACCGCACGCCCAAGGGCGAGGACGTGCGCCTCACCGCGCGCTACTTCATCGTCGCCGCGCACGGCCTGGAGACGGCCAAGCTGCTGCTGATCTCGGAGGTCGCCAACTCCTCCGACCAGGTCGGCCGCAACCTGATGGACCACTCCGGCTCCGGCCTGGTGTTCCTCGCCAAGGAGCCGGTGTGGCCCGGCCGCGGGCAGATCCAGCAGGGTTGTTTCCTCAACTGGCGCGACGGCGAGTTCCGCAAGCGCCACTCGGCCATCAAGCACTCGGTGGGCAATGCCGTGCCCAACGCCGACGTCACCCGCCGCCTGCTGGCGATGGGCGTGACCGGGCCCGAGCTGGACCGGCGCATCCGCCACGACGCGGCGCGCTGGATGAGCATCTCCACCGTGTACGAAGTGCTGCCCGACCCGGGCAACCGCGTCACCCCGAGCAGCAAGAAGGACGCGCTCGGCATCCCGGGCCTGAGCGTGCACTACAACGTGGACGACTATGCCGCCGCCGGCCGCGAGGTGGCCTACGAGGACTACCGCAAGATGGTGGCGGCCTTCGGCGAGGAGGTGATCGAGGACCGCACCGGCTGGCAGAACCGCGACCACCTGATGGGCACGGTGATCATGGGCGCCGACCCGAAGGACTCGGTGGTGAACCACGAGTGCCGCAGCTACGACCACGACAACCTGTTCCTGGCGACCACCGGCGTGATCCCCGCCTCCGGCGTGATCAACCCGACCCTGACCGGCGTGGCGCTCAGCATCCGCCTCGCCGACATCATCCGCCGCGAAATCTGAGGGAACCGCCATGCGACCTGCCATTCGTCCGTCCGCCCGCATCGGCCGCTCCCTGCGCGCGCTGGCCGGCCTCGCCCTGTGCGCGGGGCTGCTGCCGGCCGCCGCCCGCGCCGACGCGCCCGCCGCCGACGCCGCGCTGATCGAGCGCGGCGCCTACCTCGCCCGCGCCGCCGACTGCGCCGCCTGCCACACCGACCCCAAGGGCGGCGCGCCCTTCGCCGGCGGCTACGCCATCGCCTCGCCGCTGGGCGACATCGTCGCCAGCAACATCACGCCGTCGAAGACCGCCGGCATCGGCCACTGGAGCGAGCAGCAGTTCGCCCGCGCCGTGCGCGAGGGCATCGATGCGGAGGGCCATCACCTCTACCCGGCGATGCCCTACACCGCCTACGCCGGCATCACCGACGAGGACATGCACGCGCTGTACGCCTACTTCACCCAGGGCGTGCAGCCGGTGGACACCGTGCCGCCGGCCACGCGCCTGCCCTTCCCGTTCAATCTCCGCGCCAGCATGGCGGTGTGGAACGCGCTGTACCTCAAGAACCAGCGCTTCCAGCCGGATGCCGCCGCCGGGGCGGACCTCAACCGCGGCCGCTACCTGGTGGACGTGCTGGGGCATTGCAGCGCCTGCCACAGCCCGCGCACCGCGCTGATGGCCGAGGACGGCTCGCGCTACCTCGCCGGCGGCGAAGTAGGCGGCTGGCTCGCGCCCAACCTCACGTCCGACCCGGTCAGCGGCATCGGCGGCTGGAGCAACGAGGAACTGGTCGCCTACCTCAAGACCGGTCATGTCGCCGGCAAGGCCCAGGCCGCCGGCCCCATGGCCGAAGCCATCGGCCACAGCCTGCGCCACCTGAGCGACGCCGACCTCGGCGCCATCGCCGCCTACCTCAAGACGGTGAAGCCGCTGCGCGACGGCGCCGACCGGCAGCCCGCCTACGCCCTCGCCGGCAGCGCCACGCCCACGCCGCTGACGGTCTCCGAGCCGCTGCCCGCCAAGGACAGCAACAGCGACCCGAACGCGCTGGCCGACACCCGCAGCACCGATGGCGCCCTGCTCTACAACGGCGCCTGCGCGAGCTGCCACCAGCTCGGCGGCCAGGGCACCGCAGACCGCTTCTACCCCTCGCTCAACCACAACACCGCGGTGGGCGCCAGCCGGCCGAACAACCTGGTGATGGCGATCCTCGAAGGCGTGCACCGCGAGGGCGCCGACGGCGAGGTGCTGATGCCGGGCTTCGCCCACGACCTCGACGACACCCAGGTCGCCGCCGTGGCCACCTACGTGAGCCGCCAGTTCGGCGACCCCAAGGCCACGGTGACGGCCGCGCAGGTCGCCACCCTGCGCCACGGCGGCCCCGCGCCGCGCCTGCTCACGCTAATGCCCTGGCTGATCGGGCTGGCGGCGATCGTGGTGCTGGCGGTGCTCGCCCTGGTGCTACGCGGCCTGCGGCGCAAGCGGCGGCGCTGAGTCCCGCCTCGCCCGCGCCGGGTCGCCTTGGCGACGCGGCGCGGGACGAGGCCGGCGGGCGCGCCCTAACCTTCGGCAGGTGCCGCGCCCGGCACGGCATGCAACCCTATGGGTTTGTGCCACAGGGAATCCCGCCATGATGCTCCACCCACGCCTTCTCGCCCTCGGGCTCAGCGCCCTGCTCGGCACCGGCCATGCCCTGGCCGCGGAGGCGCTGGCCGCGCCGGACCCCGCGCAGCCGCCGCTCACCGCGCAAACCCAGCGCTCCGGCGGCGTGATGCCGGCCGAGCAGCGGGGCGTCCACTTCGACCACGCCGAGCTGCATTTCGCCGTGGACCCCGCGCAGCAGCGCCTCGACGCCACCGCCCGCCTCACGTTCACCGCCAGCGCCCCCACCGACCGGCTGCTGCTCGACCTCGACCCGCACTTCGCCATCGCCGCAATCAGCGTGGACGGCAAGCCGCTGGCCGCCGGCGCCTGGAGCAACCCGGAAGGGCGCCTGGCGATCACCCTGCCCGCGCCGCTCGCCGCGGGCGGCAAGGTGGCCGTGGAGATCCGCTACGGCGGCAAGCCACACGTGGCCAAGCGCGCGCCGTGGGACGGCGGCTTCGTATGGGCGCACACCGACGACGGCCAGCCGTGGGTGGCCTCGGCGGTGGAAGGCGAAGGCTGCGACCTGTTCTGGCCGTGCATCGACCACCCGCAGGGCAAGCCCGACCTGGTCGACACCTACATCACCGTGCCCAGGCACCTCGCCGCGCCGGGCAACGGCGTGCTGGTCGACATCACCGAAGAAGGCGAGCGCCACACCTACCACTGGCGCGCCAAACACCCGACCACCTACGCCATCTCGCTCAACGTCGGCCCGTTCGAGCTGCTCAAGGGCGACTACAGGAGCCGCTACG
Organism: Frateuria defendens; assembly: GCF_001182895.1. Taxonomy (GTDB): domain Bacteria; phylum Pseudomonadota; class Gammaproteobacteria; order Xanthomonadales; family Rhodanobacteraceae; genus Frateuria_B; species Frateuria_B defendens. The sequence continues at coordinate 22,810 of NZ_LFQR01000033.1, forward strand.
GCAACACCATCCCGATGCAGTTCTGGTACCTGCGCGGGCACGAGGCGCAGGCCAAGCGGCTGTTCGCCGAGTTCCCGCGCATGCTGGACTTCTTCGAGCAGGAGATCGGCCCCTACCCGTTCGGCGACGAGAAGATGGGCGTGGTGGAGACGCCGCACCTGGGCATGGAGCACCAGACCCTCAACGCCTACGGCAACGGCTACAAGGCCGGCCCCTACGGCTTCGACTGGCTGCTGCAGCACGAATTCGCCCACGAGTGGTTCGGCAACCAGGTGACCAACGCCGACTGGGACGACATGTGGCTGCACGAGGGCTTCGGCACCTACATGCAGCCGCTGTACGGCCAGTACCTGTACGGCGACATGCCCTACTTCGCCATGCTGCACGACGAGCGGCTGATGGTGAAGAACGCCTTCCCCATCGTCTCCGGCCGCAGCCAGCTCGAGCACGAGGTGTACGACGCCGACCGCGGCCCGGCCAACGACATCTACTACAAGGGCTCGCTGATGCTGCACACGCTGCGGCAGCTGATCGGCGACGAGGCGTTCTTCGAGAGCACCCGCCGCCTGGTCTACGGCCGGCCCGACCCCAGGCCCGGCAACTTCGCGCCGCACTACGCCACCACCCGCGACTACATCGCCATCGTGAACCGGGTGACCGGCCGCGACCTCGGCTGGTTCTTCGACGTGTACCTCCACGAGAAGGCCCTGCCCGAGCTGGTCGAGCAACGCGAGGGCGACACCCTGCGCCTGCGCTGGAAAGTGCCGCACGACAAGCCGTTCCCGATGCCGGTGGAAGTGCAGGTGGGCTACGCCCTACGCACCGTACCGATGGAGCACGGCGAGGCCACGCTGCATGTACCGGCGGGCGAGCTGGTGATCGTCGACCCGCACTCCAAGCTGTTGCGCGCGCTGCCGCACGTGGAGGCCTACCAGGCCTGGAAGCAGGAGCAGGCGGCGAAGCAGGCGAAGGCGGAAGGCAAGGGCAAGTAGGCGACCGCACCATCCCCTCTCCCCGGCGGACCTGATTGGCGTCGAATCTCAGCGATGGCCTGTGCACGTGGCAGAGGCTGTCGACGCGGCGACGTGAAGCCCCGCTCCCGTCGGGAGAGGGGTATGGGGTGAGGGTTCGGGGCGGAGGAGCGCGGGGCTGTGCTCCGCCCGCACCCTCATCCGCCTGCCGGCACCTTCTCCCGAGGGGAGAAGGATTCGGCTTGGGGAAGTGAGGCCATGGCAAGGCGCTCGCAAAGACCCGCTGAGATTCGACGCTGATCAGGGCCGGCGGGGAGAGGCGCAAAAGCGAACGCCCTCTTCGAGGAGAGGGCGTTCGTGGCGAAGCGTTCGGTTGCGAACGTTCGCAGGTCTTGCAAAGCGCTCGGGAAACCGCAGAGCGTCGCTTCAATGCCCCGCCGGCGCCGCGGCCTTCTCCGCCGCCACCGCCGCGGTGGTCTCGGAGAACTTGCCGCCATAGGGCAGCACCTCGGCGGCGAGCTTGGGGTCCGCCTTGATCAGGCCGATGGCGTCGAACAGGATGTGCGCGGTCTCCTGCAGCTGCGGGTCGCGGGCGTTCTTGGCGTCCTTCTCCTGCTTGAGTTCGTCCTTGAGGCTGCGCTCGTTCGCGTTGAGGCCGTCGTCCAGTTGGGCGTCGTTGTCGTCGCCGTCGCCGTTGGTGCCGTCGATGGCCTTGTGGCGGGCGCGGAACTCGGCCTGCAGTGCGTCCAGCTGCTTGCGCTCGGCCTGGCGCTGGGCGAGGTTGAGCGAGATCGAGGTCTTGTCGCGCATGGTGCGGTACTGGGCCAGTTCGTCCAGCATCAGCTTCCAGCCCGGCGCGGTGGCCACGCGGGCCTCATGGCGGGTCTCCAGCTGCGGCAGGTAGGCCTTGAGGTTGGCCACCGGCTGGTACTGCGCCGGCGCGATCTGCGTCCACGGCAGCGCGTTGTCGTAGCTGGATTCGCCGAAGTCCTTCTCGTCGCCGTTCTTGGGGAAGCCGATGTCCGGCGTCACGCCCTTCATCTGGGTGGAGCCGCCGTTGATGCGGAAGAACTCGGCGATGGTCATCTTCAGCTCGCCCAGCTGCGGCTTCTCGCCGTCGCCGCCCTGGGCGAAGCGGTCGAGGTCGACCAGGTTCTGCACGGTGCCCTTGCCGAAGGTGGGCGTACCGACGATCAGGCCACGGCCGTAGTCCTGGATCGCGGCGGAAAAGATCTCCGAGGCCGAGGCCGAGCCGCGGTTGACCAGCACCGCCATCGGGCCGCTCCAGGCCAGGCCGGCCTCGTCGTCGCCCTGCACCTCGACCTGGCCGCGCGAGTCGCGCACCTGCACCACCGGGCCCTGGTCGATGAACAGGCCGGTGAGTTCGTTGGCCTCGGCCAGCGAGCCGCCGCCATTGTTGCGCAGGTCCATCACCACGCCTTCCACGCCCTCGCCCTTGAGCTCGCCGAGCAGCTTGGCGACGTCGCGGGTGGCGCTCTTGAAGTCCTTGTCGCCCTCGCGGCGGGCGCCGAAGTCGGAGTAGAAGGTGGGCAGCTCGATCACGCCGATCTTGCGGGTGACGCCGGCGTCGTTGATCTGGATGACCTTCTTCTTGGCCGCCTGCTCCTCCACGCTGACCTTCTTGCGCACCAGCGAGACCTGCTCGTGCTTGCCGTCCAGGCCCGCCTCGGCGGGCAGGATCTCCAGCCGCACGGTGGTGTCCTTGTTGCCGCGGATCTTGCTGACCACGTCGTCCAGGCGCCAGCCGATCACGTCCACCATCGGGCCGTCGGCGCCCTGGCCGATCGCCACGATGCGGTCGCCCACGTGCACCTTGCCGGACTTGGCCGCCGGGCCGCCCGGCACGATCTCGCGGATCTGGGTGTATTCCTCGCGCGCCTGCAACACCGCGCCGATGCCCTCCAGCGAGAGCTTCATGGCGATGTCGAAGTTCTCCGCCGTGCGCGGGCCGAGGTAGTCGGTGTGCGGGTCGGTGGATTCGGCGTAGGCGTTCATGAAGGACTGGAACGCATCCTCGCCGTCCAGCTGGCGCACGCGCTCGATGTAGCCGGCATAGCGCTTGTCCAGCGTCTTGCGGATCTCATCGTCGCTCTTGCCGGCGAGCTTCAGGCGCAGCCAGTCGTTCTTGGTGCGCTTGCGCCACAGGTCGTCCAGCGCCGCCTGGTCCTTCGGCCAGTCGGCGTGCTTGCGGTCGAAGCCGTAGCTCTCCTCCTTGGACAGGTCGAAGCCCTGCTTGAGCAGCACGCGGGCATAGCTCATGCGGTCGATCGCGCGCTGCACGTAGAGGTTGAACACCGAGAACGGCCCGGAGAGGTCCTTGTTCCAGATCGCATCGTCGAACTGCGTCTTCAGCGGCGCGAACTTGGCCATGTCGGCCTGGGTGAAGAACACCTTCTCGCCGTCGAGCGCATCGAAGTAGGCCTTGTAGATCCTGGCCGACATGGCGTCGTCGAGCGGCTTGGCGTCATAGTGGAAGCGGGTGAGGAAGCGCGCCGACAGCTGCGCCGCGTCCAGCTGGTTGGGCTGCGGCTTGAGCGGCAGGCTGGAGGCCTTGCGCGGCGAACCGTCGGCGGCGGGCGCGGCCGGCGCGGCGGTCTGCGCGTGCGCCGAGGTCAGCGACAGGGCGAGCAGCAGGGCGAAGGTGGTGCGCAGGGTCATGGAATCTCTCAAGGCTACTCGGTGACGCCGGCTGCATGGGCCTGCAGGTCGGCATGGTAGGAGGACCGCACCAGCGGCCCCGAGGCGACATGGGAAAAGCCCATCGCTTCGCCGGCTTCGCGCAAGGCGTCGAATTCGTCCGGCGTCCAGTAGCGCACCACCGGATGGTGGTGCGGCGTGGGCTGCAGGTACTGGCCGATGGTGACCATGTCCACGTCATGGGCGCGTAGATCGCGCAGGGTTTCGAGCACCTGGCTCATCGTCTCGCCCAGGCCCAGCATGATGCCGGACTTGGTCGGCACCTCCGGGTGCTGCGCCTTGAAGCGCTTGAGCAGGTCCAGCGACCACTGGTAGTCCGCGCCCGGGCGCACCTCGCGGTAGAGGTGCGGCACGGTTTCCAGGTTGTGGTTGAAGACGTCCGGCGGGAAGTCGCGCAGCACCTCCAGCGCCCGCTCCATGCGGCCCTTGCCGCGGAAGTCGGGGGTGAGGATCTCGATGCGGATGTCGGGGCTGGCGTGGCGCACCGCGCGGATGCAGGCGGCGAAATGCTCGGCGCCGCCGTCGCGCAGGTCGTCGCGGTCCACCGAGGTGATCACCACGTACTTCAGGTGCATGTCGTGGATGGTCTCGGCCAGGCGCGCGGGCTCGAGCGGGTCGGGCGGCGCCGGGCGGCCGTGGGCCACGTCGCAGAACGAGCAGCGGCGGGTGCACACCTCGCCGAGGATCATGAAGGTGGCGGTGCCCTTGGAGAAGCACTCGTGGATGTTCGGGCAGGAGGCCTCCTCGCACACCGTCACCAGCGCGTTCTCGCGCAGGCGGGCCTTCAACTGCTGCACGGCGTTGCCCTGCGGCAGGCGCACGCGGATCCAGCTCGGCTTGCGCAGGGTCGGCACGGCGGCGTCGAAGCCCGCGCGGTTCAGCGCGATCTTGTCGTTGCCCAGCTGCTTCTCGACCGCCGGGGTGCCGGCGACGACGCTGATCGGAATGGCCTTCGTGGGGGAGGCGGAGGGATTGCTCATGCTTAGGCCTAGACCGCCGCGCGCGCGGGGAGTTCAGGGAGGACGGGAGCGGCCGGCTCGGCGTCGAAGCCGAACTGGCGGCAAAACTCGGCCACCAGCGCATCCTCGACGTCCGCCAGTCGCGACGGACCGCCCAAGTCTAGCACCTGCGTGACCGCCAACCCCTTGTAGCCGCAGGGATTGATGCGGTGGAACGGTTCGAGGTCCATGGCCACGTTGAAGGCCAGCCCGTGGAAGCTGCAACCGCGCCGCACGCGCAGGCCCAGCGCCGCCACCTTGGCCCCGCCCACGTACACGCCCGGCGCGCCCTCGACCCGCTCGGCGCCGATGTTCCAGTGTCCGAGCGTGTCGATGATGGCCTGCTCGATCTTGTTCACCAGCTCGCGCACGCCCACGCCGGCGCGGCGCAGGTCGATCAGCGGGTAGCCCACGACCTGCCCGGGGCCGTGGTAGGTCACCTGGCCGCCGCGATCCACCGGGATCACCGGGATCTCGCCCGGCGCCAGCACGTGCTCCATCTTGCCGGCCTGGCCGAGGGTGAACACCGGGTCGTGCTCGAGCAGCCACAGCTCGTCCACGGTGTCGGGGCCGCGCGCGTCGGTAAAGGCGCGCATCGCCTGCCAGGTCGCCGCGTAGGGCTGCCGGCCGAGGCGGCGGATCTTGAGCGGGAGGGACATGGGGAGGCCTGGCGGGGGACTAGGGCCGATCTGCGGGCGTGCCCTGGGGGTTCAAGGGCGGGAATCGGGAAGCTTTTGCCATTCCCTATTCCCGGCTCCCGATTCCCAGCTCTCTCACAACGTATAGCGAATATCCGGATCCGCCCGCAGCGTGGCATGCGCCAGGTCGTACTGCTCGCGGTTCTCGCAGCGGAAGCTCACCGTCACCGAGAGGAAGTTGCCCTCGCGCGAGTGGCGGTGCTTCACCGTCTCGTGCAGCACGTGCAGGCCGATGCCCTCGAGGATCTGCGGCACGCGCTTGGGCAGGTCCGCACCGGCGTTGCCCATGGCGGTGATCTCGAACTCGCCGGGGAAGTTGAAGCCCTTGCCCGCTTCCTTGGCCTTGCTGAAGTCGATCTCTTGCATCACTTGGCGTCCGCGTCGGTCTTCTTGTCGCTATGGAACCACAACAGGATGCTGTCCCACAGCCGGCCGAAGAAACCGCCCTGCGGCGCCTCGGCCAGGGTCACCAGCGGCACCGTCTGCACCGGCTGGCCGTCCAGCGTCACGCGCAGCGTGCCGACCTGCTGGCCCTTGGTGAACGGCGCGACCAGGGTGGCGGGGATGTCGATGGCGGCCTTGAGCTTGTCGTAGTCGCCGCGCTTGACGGTGACCAGCACGTTGTCGGTCACGCCGATCGGCAGCTGGTTGACGGCGCCCTTCCACAGGCGCGGCGTGGCCAGCGGCTTGCCGGCGTCGTAGAGCTTGTGCGTCTCGTAGAAGCGGAAGCCGTAGTTGAGCAGGGCCAGCGCCGCGTCGGCGCGGCTCTTCTCGCTGCTGGAGCCCATCACGATGGCGATCATGCGCGCCTCGCCGCGCTTGGCCGAGGCCGCCAGGCAGTAGCCGGCGGCGGCGGTGTGGCCGGTCTTGATGCCGTCCACGGTGCCGTCGCGCCACAGCAGGGTGTTGCGGTTGTGCTGGGTGATGCCGTTCCACTGGAACTCCTTCACCGCCGAGATCGCGTAGTCCTCGGGGAAGTCGTGGATCAGCGCGCGGGAGAGGATGGCGATGTCGTGCGCCGTGGTGTAGTGGTTGGCGATCGGGTAGCCGGAGGCGTTCTCGAAGTTGGAGTTCACCATGCCCAGCTGCTTGGCGTAGGCGTTCATCAGCCCGGCGAAGGCCTCCTGCGAGCCGGCGGCGTGCTCGGCCAGGGCGATGGCGGCATCGTTGCCGGACTGGATGATCATGCCGTACAGCAGGTCCTTCAGCGGCACCTGGCTATTGAGCTTCAAGAAGCTGGTGGAGCCGTCGGTGCTGGCGCCGCCGCCGCGCCAGGCGTTCTCGCTGATGGTGACCGGGTCGGTCATCTTGATCTTGCCGTTGCCGATCTCGGCCGAGACCACGTAGTCGGTCATCACCTTGGTGATCGAGGCCGGCTCCACGCGCAGGTCCGGGTCCTTGCTGGCGAGGATCTGGCCGGTGGCATAGTCCATCAGCACCCAGCTCTTGCCGTCCACGTCCGGCGGCGGCGGCACCGGCGCCTCGGGCACCGCAGGGCGCGGCACCGGCGAGGGCTTGGGCGGCGTCTGCTGGGCGGCGACCGCGCCGACCAGCAGCGAGGCGGCGGCGAATACGAACAGGGAACGGCGGAAGAAGCTCATCGGTGCTCTCGGAATCCTAATTTGAAATCTGCGTTTTTCCCTTCTCCCCGCCGGGGAGAAGGGCTTGCCCCGGACTTGATCCGGGGTACCCCGGCGGGGCAGATGAGGGGCGGGTGCTCGCCGTGGCCTTGATCGAAGCGCGCCTCGAAAAACGCCACCGCAAGCACCCGCCCCTCACCCTGCCCTCTCCCCGGCGGGGAGAGGGAAAAAGCCTTCGCGCACTCACGCCGGCGATTCCACCCGGCATGGCGATGCGCCTATGCTGGACGCGCCGCGGCACGGATCGGAGCCCCCATGCGCCTCCCGCTGGTCTGCCTGCTTGCCCTCGCCCTGGCCGTCCTGGCCGCCGGCTGCTCGCGCCACGAGGAAACCGGCTTCCCCGGCACGCTGGAGTGGGACCGCATCGGCGTGCTGGCCGAGGTATCCGAGCCGCTGGTCGCGCTGGAGGTGAAGGAGGGCGACGCGGTGCGCCAGGGCCAGTTGCTGCTGCGCCTGGACCCGCGCCGCACCGACGCCGACCTCGCCGCCGCGCAGGGCGAAGCCGCGCGGCTCGGCGCGGTGTTGGCGGAGCTGCGCCACGGCGCGCGCGTGGAGACCATCGACGCCAGCCGCGCGCAGTGGGCCCGCGCCGAGAGCGACGCCGTGAACGCCCGCCTGGCGCGCGACCGCGCCGCCGCACTGCGCCAGCGCGGCCTGCTCGCCCAGGCCGATTTCGACAACGCCCAGAACGCACTGCGCATGGCCGAGGCCAACGCGCGCGCCAGCCGCGCCCAGCTCGACGAACTGCTGCACGGCACGCGCGTGGAGCAGCTGGCCCAGGCCGAGGCCAGCCTCGCCGCCGCGCAGGCGCAGGTGGCCACGCTCACGGTGAAGCGCGCGCGGCTGGATGTGCGCGCGCCGCAGGACGGCCGCGTGGACGCGCTGCCCTTCCGCCTCGGCGACCAGCCGCCGCCGGGCGCCACGCTGGTGAGCCTGCTCGCCGGCCCCGCGCCCTACGCGCGGGTGTACGTGCCCGAGCGGCGGCGCGCCGGCCTGCATCCGGGCCAGCGCTTCCGCGTGATGGTGGACGGCGTGGCGCAGCCGTTCGCCGCGCGCCTGCGCAGTGTGCGCAGCGACCCGGCCTTCACGCCCTACTACGCGCTCTCCGGCGAGGACGCGAGCCGGCTGGCCTACCGCGCCGAGGTGCTGCTGGAAGGCGACGCCGCGCGCGCCCTGCCGGCCGGCCTGCCCTGTCATGCGGAGCCGCTCGCGGATGAACACCGGGCGGACGAGCGCCGGGCCGATGAGCGCTGAGCCGGCGGGCCGCGGACGCGGCGGCGGCACGCGCGCGGTGGCGATCCGCGCCCGCGGCCTCACCCGCCGCTTCGGCGCGGTGGTGGCGGTGGACGGGCTCGACCTCGACGTGCGCACCGGCGAGGTGTACGGCTTCCTCGGCCCCAACGGCTCGGGCAAGTCCACCACGCTGCGCATGCTGTGCGGGCTGCTGCGGCCGAGCGCGGGCGAGATCGAGGTGCTCGGCCATCGTATCCCGCGCGAGGCGGAGGCGCTCAAGCGCCGGCTCGGCTACATGACGCAGAAGTTCGCGCTGTACGACGACCTCGCGGTGACGGAGAACCTCGGCTTCGTCGCCGCCGTGCACGGCCTCGACCGCGCCGCGGCGCACTCGCGCGTGGAAGAACTGCTGGCGCGCTACCAGCTCACCGAGCAGCGCGACCAGCTGGCCGGCACGCTGAGCGGCGGCCAGAAGCAGCGCCTGGCGCTCGCCGCCGCGGTGCTGCACCGCCCGCCGCTGCTGCTGCTGGACGAGCCCACCAGCGCGGTGGACCCGCAGTCGCGCCGCGACTTCTGGGACGCGCTGTTCGAGCTGGCCGACGCCGGCGCCACCCTGCTCGTCTCCACCCACTACATGGACGAGGCCGAGCGCTGCCATCGCCTCGCCATCCTCGACCGCGGCCGGCTGGTGGCCGAGGGCAGCCCACGCGACCTGCTGGATGCGCTGCCGGGGTGCACCTTCCTGGTCGAGGGCGCCTCGCCGCGCGCGGCGCAGCATGCGCTGACCGGGGCGCCCGGCGTGCTCTCCACCGCGCAGATCGGCGCCAGCCTGCGCGTGCTCACCGACCGCCGCGACGCAACCGCAGAAGCGCTGCAACGGCAACTCGCCGAAGCCGGCCTCGATGCCGCCGTGCGCGCCACCACGTCCAACCTGGAGGACGTGTTCGTCCACGCCACCCGGCCCGGCCGCGAGGCGGCCGCATGAGCGCCTTCAGCCTGCGCCGGCTGCTCGCGGTGGTGCGCAAGGAGCTGCGCCAGCTGCGCCGCGACCGCCTCACCTTCGCCATGATCGTGGGCATCCCGAGCATGCAGCTCCTGCTGTTCGGCTACGCGATCAACCTGGACCTGCGCCACCTGGACGCCGCCGTGCTCGACCAGGCGCGCAGCTACAACGCGCGCGAGCTGGTGGCGGAGCTTGCGCAATCGCAGGTGTTCGATTTCCGCTACCGGCTCGCCTCGCCGGCCGAACTGGACGCACTGTTGCGCGAGGGCCGCATCAGCGCCGCGCTGGTGATCCCGCCCGACTACGAGCGGCGCCTGATCGAGCGCGACCGCCCGGCGGTGCAGCTGGTGGTGGACGGCTCCGACCAGGTAGTGCAGCAGGCCGCGCGCCAGCTCGCCGCCGCGCCGGTGGGCGCGCTGGTGGCGCCGCTGCACGCGGCCACGACGCCGGGCCAGGTCGAAGTGGTGAACTACTACAACCCCGGGCGGCTCGCGCCGCTCAACTCGGTGCCGGGGCTGATCGGCGTGATCCTCACCATGACCATGGTGCTGTTCACCGCCATCGCGCTGGTGCGCGAGCGCGAGCGCGGCAACCTCGAATTCCTGATCGCCACGCCGCTGTCGCCGCTGGAGCTGACGCTGGGCAAGGTGCTGCCCTTCGTCGCCATCGGCCTGGTGCAGACCACCCTGGTGTTGCTGCTCGGGCGGCTGATCTTCGGCGTGCCGGTGCGCGGCGCGCTGTGGGATCTCTACCTCGCCGCGCTGGTGTTCATCGTGGCCTGCCTCGCGCTCGGCATCTTCATCTCCACGCTGGCGCGCAGCCAGTTCCAGGCGATGCAGCTGGCGTTCTTCATCTTCCTGCCGCAGATCCTGCTGTCGGGCTTTATGTTCCCCTTCGCCGGCATGCCGCGCCCTGCGCAGTGGCTGGCCGAGGCGCTGCCGCTCACGCATTTCGTGCGCCTGGTGCGCGGCATCATGCTGCGGGCGGCGGGGCTGGCGGACCTGTGGCCGGAGTTGGCGGCGCTCGGCGTGTTCGCGGTGCTGCTGCTGGCCTTGGCGGCATTGCGGTTTCGCAAGCGGCTGGATTAGGAGCGGGCCGATTCCACCGGCCGCCGGCCGACGCTACGCCGGCTTGCCGAAGGCGAGCCCCGTCTCGCCCTCGAAGCGCCCCAGCGGCCCGAAGCGGCGCTCGACGATGCGATGGCGGCCGTCGCGGCCGAGCGCCACCACCGTGCTGGCGCGGGTGCCGTAGTGCTCGCCGCGGATGAAGGCGGCCGACAGCAGGCGCTCGCGGTCCAGGCCCACGCCGGTGTCGGGCAGCGCGGCGTCGGGCGGGTGGGATTCGTCGGCGAGGGCGGCGAACAGCGGCGCGAAGTCGTCCTCGCCGCCGGCGTCCATCCACGCCCGCAGGCGTTGCATCAGCGCGCGCGTCTTCGGCCACGGCGTGTTGAAATCGGCGTTGGAGAGCCCGTGCACGCCCGGCGTCACCGCCTGCGCGCGCGGCGCGGGACGGTTGCCGAGGTAGAAGGCGTCGTGCGCGTCGAAGGTGAGCAGGTTGAACGGGCGGTAGTCCGCCGCGCGGGCCAGCAGCGCCTGCGCGTGATCGACCGCGTTCGCGGGACCGGCGAGATAGTCGGTGGCGAGCAGGCCGCGCGAGACGCCGTGCTGCGGGTCGCGCGGGTCGCGCACGTTGGTGACCACGGCGCAGCGGCCACCGTCGGTGACGCCGAGCCAGGTACCGCCCGCCTCGAGGTCGCGACCGCCCGCGACCGGCAGGTCCCGCCAGCGCGCAAGCGGCGCGCTCGGGCGCGCATGGAACTCGTCGCGGTTGCCGGCCAGCAGCAGGCGCCAGCGCGGGTGGGCGTTCCAGGCGAAGGCGATCAGGCACATGGGCGGAGTCTAGCGGCCTGGGCACCGCACCTGCGAACCCGACCGCGGCAAGCATTCGGCCGATGCACGCCGCAAGGGCACGCCATGCCGATGCCTGGCCCGGTTACTCCATCACCGAGCCCGAAGGCCCGCACACTCTCAGCGTGGCACCACCGGCAGGTATTGCCTGCGTTCGCCGAAGCGGCGGCCCTTGGCATCCACGTTGGCGCACAGCCGGCCGCCTTCGCACAAGGTCACGTCTGCATGGACACTCCGCTGCAAGAATGGCCTGTCACTCAGGGCGTTGAGGTAGTCGACCATCAGGTTCTCGCTACGAAGGGCCAAGCCGTCACGGTGATAGCTGCCGCCGATATCCGAGTGCGCCCCGGCCACCGTTACGCCCAGGAAGCGCCCGCCGGGCGACAGGCCCGGGTCGATGATGTGGTCGGACTTGAACTTGGCCCGCCGCTCGTCCTCGGCAATGATCTGGAATCCGGAGATCACCGACGGCGGCGGCCGCCGGTCATGCTTCAGCGGCACACCGGTGCCTACGGGGTCGAAGAGACCTTCGACCTGGGGGACTTGGCCGGGGGGAACGATGTACCGGGTGTATTCGGTGACCTGGTGGCCATGTTCGTCTACGCGGGTAACCCTGCTGTCCGGATCCACGATGCCGCGCTCATGCAGCCGGCGTGCGAATCCTGCAACCTGATCCGCACCGCGACTGAAGCCAATGCTGGCCACCCTGATTTCGGCGCTGGGATCTTCGGCTTTCCATTCTTTGACCTGCTCGACGAAATACCCATACATTTGCTCGAGCCTTGCATCGTAGGTGCTTCCGCGTACGCCGTCCCAAACACGTTCGAGAAAATTATCCTGGGTGCCGGGACCTGGCACGTAGCCAGCCTTGACTTGCGTATGACCGGTGGCATTCAGCGACTGGATCTGCGCATCAATCCTGGCAACGTTGGTGGCATGCTCCGGATCCTTATGGACATCATTACCGGTGCCATCGAAGGCAGCGACATACAGCCTCTCATGGGGATTGTCCGCATGAATGAGCACGGGCGCCTGGAATTGCGCCAGATCGCAGCCTGCCTCCTGATAAGTCTGCAGCCTGCGTGCATCGGCGGAATAGTACGAAACGCCATCCTCCAACACGCCATCCTTGCCGAGCTTATGCTTCTCGTCGCTCATGTCCCTGGCTCCGCGATCCATCAATAGGTGTGAGTCCAAGCAAGCATCAGATCGTTCCGGAAGTTGCTGTGCGAGTTCCCCGGATCCTGCAATTGCTTGGTGGCGATATGAGCTCGCATATAGACATTGATAGTGCGATCATTGACCTCAAGAAAAACATTCGGAACGACATTGTGCGCCCAGCCATCGGGCACTTCGTCTCTCGATACCTTGTGCAAGATCAATTCGTTCTCAAATATGCCGGCAATATCCACCTTGGCCTCATGCGGAATGCCGTCCATCGACTTCCATCGCACATTGGCCGGCGGAGGGAAATTGCGGATCCCGACCTCGACCGAACCCCATACCTTGTTCAAATAGTCCGGCGACGGAGGCGGCGGAGAGACTTCGTCTGGCTCACTTTTTTTTTGATAATGCCCGTTATAAGCAACATTGCAACCAATTGCGTTGTAGCAAAGCGCCTCGAAGTTATGCTCCTTGAAACGCAATGGCCACTCGTTCGGAACAATCCGAGAAGCCGAATGATTGTTGGACTGGCTGGACATGTCGGCACGGCACCCATTCGCAAGAAAATTGGAACCCATCATAAAGAACAGGGAAAGAGCGATCGGAGAAGCAACTCGCGACAAGTGGAACAACTTGGCCATGGTGGGTCGTCAACCTCGCTGGTTCCGCGGCCTCTGGACCATACCAGGCATCAACGCATCGACAGTGTGACGCCAATATCGTTGGCTGCATTATCGGGCTGCGACCTACAACGATTCCGTGCGGCCCATGGATTGAGTCTGTCTTGCCTCCTGCCGAACGCCACTCAGCACGGCCGCGGCGCGGCGGCGCTCCGCCTCGAACCAGCGCCGCGCCACCATGGGCGAGCTGATGCACACCGCCTCGTCGGTGACGGTGGTGACGGCGCGCTCGAGCAGCTGGATGTCGGCCTCGTGCTGGCGCGCCACGTGCGAGTCCTCGAAGAAGATCACGCGGTGGCAGCGGTGGTCGAGCACCAGGTCGGCGATCTGCGCGTCGCCGCCCATCGGGCCGCCCTCGTAGCGCTCCGCCCATGCCTGGCCCTGCGGCCAGCCGCGGCTCCAGGCCAGCTCGTTGAGGCGCTGGCCGGTGGTGCCGGTGGCGACGCGGCGCTCTCGCGAGCACCCGCCCCTCACCCCAACCCTCTCCCCGACGGGGAGAGGGAGCTGGACCGGGGTAGCCTGGAGGCATCTAGGCGTATGGACGTCCAAACGTCCACACGCCCTTGCGCCTCAGGCGGCGCAGCCCACCGGCGCCTCGGCGCCCGCCAGCAGGCGGGCGATGGAGGCGGCGGCCTCGCGGCCGTCGTGCACCGCGCGCACCACCAGGTCGGCGCCGCGCACGTTGTCGCCACCGGCGAACACCTTGGGGTGGGCAGTCTGGAACGGCAGCGCGCCGCCCTGGCCGACCCGCATGCGGCCGCCCTGGTCCAGCTCGACGCCGTGGGTGGTCGACCAGCTCGGCGGGCTGGGGCGGAAGCCGAAGGCCTGGATCACCACGTCGGCGCGCAGCTCGGTCTCGCTGCCCTCGACGTGGCTGAGCGCGCCGCGGCCGCCGTCGGCCTGCTCGGTGCGCACCACGCGCACGGCGCGCACGCGGCCATCCTCGCCCGCCAGCAGCTCCAGCGGCTGGCGGTTGAAGAGGAAGTTCACGCCTTCCTCCTTGCTGTAGTTCACCTCGCGCGCCGAGCCGGGCATGGAGGCCTCGTCGCGGCGGTACACGCAGGTGACGGAGGCGGCGCCCAGGCGGATCGAGGTGCGGTTGCAGTCCATGCCAGTGTCGCCGCCGCCCAGCACCACCACGTGCTTGCCGCGCAGGTCGAGCATCGGCGGCACCGGGGCGTCGTCGAGCAGGCGGTCCACGTTGGCGATCAGGAACGGCAGCGCGTCGTACACGCCGTCCAGCTGGCGGCCCGGCAGGCCGCCGTCCACGAAGCGGTAGGCGCCGGTGCCGAGGAACACGGCGTCGTAGTCTTCCAGCAGCTGCTCGAAGGCGAGATCGCGGCCGATCTCCACGCCGAGGCGGAAGTTGACGCCCATGCCTTCCAGCACCGCGCGGCGCGTGCGCACCACCTGCTTGTCGAGCTTGAACGGCGGGATGCCGAAGGTGAGCAGGCCGCCGATCTCGCGCTGGCTGTCGAACACGTCCACCGCGATGCCGGCGCGGCGCAGGCGGTCGGCGCAGGCCAGGCCGGCCGGGCCCGCGCCCACCACCGCCACGCGGCGGCCGGTCTCGCGCACGCCGGAGAGGTCCGGACGCCAACCCTGGCGGAACGCCTCGTCCACCACCCAGCGCTCGATGCTGCCGATGGTGACGGCGCCGAAGTCGCCCTGCTCCAGCGTGCAGGCGCCCTCGCACAGGCGGTCCTGCGGGCACACGCGGCCGCAGATCTCCGGCAGCGGGTTGGTGGCGTGCATCAGCGTGGCCGCCTCGAACAGGCGGTTCTCCTGCACCAACTGGAGCCAGTTGGGGATGTAGTTGTGGACCGGGCACTCCCACTCGCAGTAGGGGTTGCCGCAGTCCAGGCAGCGCTCGGCCTGGCCCGAAGCCTCCGGCGGCATGAAGTCGCCGGCGATCTCGCCGTAGCCCAGCACGCGGATCGCCACCGGCACCGTGCGCGGGGGCTGGCGCGGCAGGTCGAGGAAGCGGAAGTCCTTCGCGCTCATGCGGCCCTCCGCAGTTCGTCGGCCAGGGTGGCGAGGCTCGCCGCCTTGGGCTTGACCAGCCAGAAACGCGACAGCAGACCGCGGAAATCGGTGAGCAGGTGTTGCGCCCAACGGCTGCCGGTGAGTTCGGCATGGCGCGCGATCAGGCCGCGCAGGTGTTGCATGTGATGTTCCATGCCTTCGGGGGAAATACGCACGATATCTACCAGTTCGTGGTTGTAGCGGTCCACGAAGACACGCTCGGTGTCCAGCACGTAAGCGAAGCCGCCGGTCATGCCGGCGCCGAAATTGAGGCCGCAGGCACCCAGCACCGCCACCACGCCGCCGGTCATGTACTCGCAGCAGTGGTCGCCGGCGCCCTCCACCACCGCCAGCGCGCCGGAGTTGCGCACGGCGAAGCGCTCGCCGGCGCGGCCCGCGGCGAACAGCTCGCCGCCGGTGGCGCCGTACAGGCAGGTGTTGCCGATGATGGAGGCGTCCTGGCTCTCGAAGGCTGCATCCGGCGCCGGACGCACCACGATGCGCCCGCCGGCCATGCCCTTGCCGACGCCGTCGTTGGCCTCGCCGATAAGGTCGATCTGGACCCCGGTCGCGTTCCACGCGCCCAGGCTTTGGCCGGCGCTGCCTTCCAGCGCCAGCGCGATCGGCGTGGCGAGGCCCGCGTCGCCCCAGCAGCGCGCCACGGCGCCGGACAGGCGCGCGCCGATGGCACGGTCGGTGTTGACGGTGGCGTAGGCGAAGCGTCCGCCGCCGCCCGCCTCCACCGCCGCGGCGGTGTCCGCCTCGATGCGGTGGGCCAGCGCGGCCGGGTCGCGTATGGGGTTGCGCGCGCTCACGCAGGCGAACTCCACCTCGCGGCCAAGGCCGTCGGCGGTGATCAGCGGCGAGAGGTCGAGCTTGCGCTGCACCGGCGTATTGCCCTCGCCCTGGCGCAGCAGGTCGGCGCGGCCGATCAGCTCGGCCAGGCTGCGCGCGCCCAGGCGCGCCAGGTGCGCGCGCACGTCCTCGGCGATGAAGCGGAAATAGTTCATCACCATTTCCGGCAGGCCCACGAAGTGCTTTTGCCTCAGCAACTCGTGCTGGGTGGCCACACCCGTCGCACAATTATTGAGGTGGCAAATGCGCAGGTACTTGCAGCCCAGCGCCACCATCGGGCCGGTGCCGAAGCCGAAGCTCTCGGCGCCGAGCAGGGCCGCCTTGACCACATCCAGGCCGGTCTTGAGGCCGCCGTCGGTCTGCAGGCGCACGCTGCCGCGCAGGCCGTTGCGGCGCAGGGTCTGCTGCGTCTCGGCCAGCCCCAGCTCCCACGGCGTGCCGGCGTACTTGATGGAGCTGAGCGGGCTCGCGCCGGTGCCGCCGTCGTGGCCGGACACGGTGATGAGGTCCGCGCCCGCCTTGACCACGCCCGCGGCCACGGTGCCCACGCCGGCGTTGGACACCAGCTTCACCGACACCAGGGCCGCCGGGTTGACCTCCTTGAGGTCATGGATCAGCTGCGCCAGGTCCTCGATGGAGTAGATGTCGTGGTGCGGCGGGGGCGAGATCAGGCCGATGCCGGGCTTGGCGTAGCGCAGCCGCGCGATCAGGCCGTTGACCTTGTGGCCGGGCAGCTGGCCGCCCTCGCCGGGCTTGGCGCCCTGGGCCACCTTGATCTGCAGCACCTCGGCGTTGACCAGGTAGCCCGGCGTGACGCCGAAGCGGCCCGACGCCACCTGCTTGATCTTGGACATCTTCTCGGTGCCGTAGCGCACCGGGTCCTCGCCGCCCTCGCCGGAGTTGGAGCGCGCGCCGAGGCGGTTCATGGCGATGGCCAGCGCCTCGTGCGCCTCGGGCGAGAGCGCGCCGAGCGA
Organism: Frateuria defendens; assembly: GCF_001182895.1. Taxonomy (GTDB): domain Bacteria; phylum Pseudomonadota; class Gammaproteobacteria; order Xanthomonadales; family Rhodanobacteraceae; genus Frateuria_B; species Frateuria_B defendens. Next base: position 39,676 of record NZ_LFQR01000033.1, read on the forward strand.
CATGCCGGCGGAGTCGAAGCGCTTCAAGATCGCCTCGGCGGATTCGACCTCCTCCAGCGGCACCGGCTCGCCCAGCGGCTGGATCTCCAGCAGGTCGCGCAGCGCCGAGGGCGGGCGGCGGTCGACGTGGTCGGCGTAGGCGCGGTAGTCGGCCGCCTCGCCGGTGCGCACCGCCTTCTGCAGGGTGGCGATCACGTCGGGGTTGTACATGTGGTACTCGCCGCCGTGCACGTACTTGTACAGGCCGCCGGCATGCAGGGACTGCGCCTCGTTCCACGCCTCGGCGGCGAGCAGGCGGTCCTCCTGCTCCAGCTCCGCGAAGCCGGCGCCGCCGATGCGCGAGGGCGTGCCGGGGAAGCACAGCGCCACCACCTCGGGCGCGAGGCCCACGATCTCGAACAGCTGCGCGCCGCGGTAGCCGGCCACGCTGGCGATGCCCATCTTGGAGAGGATCTTCAAGAGGCCCTTGCGGATGCCGCGGCGGTAGCTGCGGCCGATCTCCATCTGGCCGGCCTCGCCGCCCTTCAGGTGGCCGTCGCGGCCTAGCTCGAACAGGCTCTGGTAGGCCAGCCACGGGTAGATGGCGGTGGCGCCGAAGCCGAGCAGGCAGGCGAACTGGTGCGGATCGCGCGCGGTGGCGGTCTCCACCAGCAGGTTGCAGCGACAGCGCAGGCCGGTGTCGATCAGGTGCGCGTGGATCGCGCCCACCGCCAGCAGCGCGTGCGCGGAGAGCGTGTCGCGGCGCGGGTAGCGGTCGGTGATGAAGACGATGCTGGCGCCATCGCGCACCGCCTGCTCCGCCTCGCGGCAGAAGCGGCGCAGCGCCTTCTCCAGGCCCTCGTCGGGCGTGTAGCACAGGTCGATGCGCGCGGTGGCGCCCACGTACTGCGGCAGCGCCAGGATCTGGCGCAGCTTGCGCTGGGAGAGCACCGGCGAGTTGAGCAGGATCTGGCGCGCGTTCTCCGGCCCCAGGTCGAACACGTTGCCCTCGGCGCCGATCTGCGTGGCCAGCGACATCACCAGCTGCTCGCGCAGCGGGTCGATCGGCGGGTTGGTGACCTGGGCGAAGCTCTGGCGGAAGCGGTCGAACAGCGCGCGCGACTGGTGCGACAGCGCCGCCATCGGCGTGTCGTCGCCCATCGAGCCGGTGGCCTCGGCCTCGATCTCGGCCAGCGCCTTGAGCACGGTGTCGCGCTCCTCGCGGGTGAGGCCGTAGAGCTTCTGGTAGCGGTGCAGCTCCGGCGCCGGTAGCGGCTCGGCGGCGAGACTGGGGTCGATCAGGTCGGATTCGAGGTAGGTCACGCCCTCGCGCAGCCAGTCGCGGAACGGCGCGCGGCGGCGGTTCAACTCGTCCACCTCGGCGGTGCCGAGCAGGCGGTGCTCGGCGAAGTCCACCGCGATCATCTCGCCCGGGCCGAGCCGGCCTTTGCCCACCACACGCGCGGCCGGCACGTCCCACAGGCCCGCCTCGGAGGCGACGATCAGGTGGTTGTCGTCCGACAGCGCCCAGCGCGCGGGCCGCAGGCCGTTGCGGTCCAGCGTGCAGGCGGCGTAGCGGCCGTCGCACATCACCAGGCCCGCCGGGCCGTCCCACGGCTCGGTGTGCAGGGCGTAGTACTCGTAGAAGGCGAGCAGGTCCTCGTCCAGGTCCTCGCGGGCGGTGTAGGCCGGCGGCACCAGGATGCGCATGGCGGTGACCAGGTCGAAGCCGCCGGCGAGCAGCAGCTCCACCGCGTTGTCCAGGCTCTCCGAGTCCGAGCCCTTCTGGCGCACGAACGGGCCGATGTCGGACAGGTCCACCAGCGGCGAGCGCCACACCGAGCCGCGCGCCTGCATCCAGCGCCGGTTGGCGCGGATGGTGTTGATCTCGCCGTTGTGCGCGAGCAGGCGGAACGGCTGCGCCAGGCGCCACTGCGGCAGCGTGTTGGTGGAGAAGCGCTGGTGGAACACCACCGCGTCCGCCTCCAGCGCCGGGTGGTGCAGGTCGGGGAACACGTCGCGCAGGCCGCCCAGCGCGGCCATCGCCTTGTAGCCGATGGTGTCGGCGGAGAGGCTCACCACGTAGAAATGCGGATCGGACGCCAGCTCGGTCTCGGCGCGGCGGCGGGCGCGGAACAGCGCGCGCTCGAACGCCGCCTCGTCCATGCCCGCGCCCGGCTCCGCGAACACCTGGCGCACGCGCGGTTGCGCGGCGATCGCCAGCGGGCCGATGGCGCCCTGGTCCACCGCCACCTCGCGCCAGCCGACCGGCCGCACGCCCTGCTCGCGCAGGTGGCGTTCGAGCACGGCGGAGGCTTCCGAGCCGTCGCTGGCCGGGTCGAGGAACACCACGCCGGCGGCGAAGCGCTCGCCCAGCGCGATGCCGGCCTCGGTGGCCAGCGCGCGCAGCCAGCCGTACGGGCGGTGGATCAAGACGCCGCAGCCGTCGCCGGTGATGCCGTCGGCATTCACCGCGCCGCGGTGGGAGAGCTTGGCCAGCGCGTCGAACGCCGTATCCACCACCCAGGCCGAGGCGCGGCCGTCGATCTGCGCGACCAGACCGAAGCCACAGCTGTCGTGCTCGAATGCCGCGTCATAAAGCGTCGTCGTGTTGCTGCTCACTGCCATCGTTCCACCTGTTCGGCCCTCCGATGCGCACGCCCCGGACGTCGCGGGGACGTCCAGGGCTACCTGATGCGCAGGGGCAATTCCGGATTTCGGAATAAAGCACAAATGCCGTGTCGCGTCAAAGCGGCACGTTTGGACGGCTAGACTTCCAAGCATCCGGCCCGGTACGGACGGCCGCGCCGCCGCGGCGAAACGCCCCGGCGGGGTGCGGCACGCGGCCGCAGCCCGCCGGGCGGTACGTCAGAGCTTGAGCTTGACGCCGAGGTTGTAGAAGCGCCCGACCAGGCCCGATTGCGCCCAGGTGGGACTGTAGTTGGCGCCGCCACCGGCGTAGTTGGCCGGGTCGAACGGCGGCTTGCGGTCGAAGGCGTTGAGCACCGAGGCGGTGATCGACACGTGGTCGTTGATCTCGTAGCTGCCGGTCAGGTCGAAATAGGTGAACGAGCTGATCTCGCAGCTCTCCGGGATCGCGGTGAGGCAGTTGCCCGGGCCGGTGCCCACGTCCGCGGCGTAGTTCTTCATGCCGCTCACGTAGTAGAAGGTGCCGGTGACCCGCGCCGGCCCCCAGACCAGGGTATTGGCCCACGAGGCGCGCCGCCGCGGCGTGCCCGCGCCCGAGGACAGGATGTACGGGCCGTGGGTGCCCACGAACTGCTGCTTGGTGCCGTCCGGCAGGGTCAGCTCCCAGGTGAAGATCTGGGTGCCGCTCAACTCGGTGATGTACTGCATGTCGTGGCCGAAGTCGAAGTGCGCCTGCAGGTCCAGGTCCACGCCCGTGGTCTTGAGCGAGCTGGCGTTGATGTACAGGCCATCCACCTCCGCCGGCCGCGGCAGCGCGTTGGGGAAGAGCGGGTCGGGCCGGTCGGGGATCACCACCACGCCCGGCCCCTGCGGCAGCCCGGCGTAGTAGTTGGCCAGCGCCGAGGAGGTGTCGGCCGGGCCGATCACGTTGGTCTTCTTGATGTTGAAGTAGTCCACCGAGACGTTGAGCCAGTCGGCCGGCTGCACCAGCACGCCCAGGGTGTAGTTCTTCGCCTTCTCCGGTTTGATGTTCTTGTTGGCGAGGGTGAAGATCGACAGCGCGTACTGGTTCACGTAGCCGTTGCCGCTGCCGCCGTGCGCCGCCACGAAGTCGTCGGGCGGGTTGTGGTTGATGAAGCCCTGGGCGGAGCTGGAGCCGTTCTCCGCGAAGCTCGGCGCGCGGAAGCCGCGCGAGTAGGTGCCGCGCAGGGCGATCCAGTCGAACGGCTTCCACTTCAGGCCCACCTTCGGGTTGAAGGTATTGCCCACGTCGGAGTAATGGTCGAAGCGGCCGGAGACGTCCATCTCCAGCGATTCGAGCAGCGGCGCGTTGAACTCGAAGTAGGCCGCCGCCACGTTGCGGCTGCCCTTGGTCTGCGCGTTGCCCAGGCCCTGGAACTGGAAGCCCGGGTTGAGTGTGGGGTCGTTCTGCGCCTCATGGCGGAACTGCAGGCCCACCGCCAGGCCCAGCGGGCCGCCCGGCAGGTCCCACAGCGGGCGGTTGGCGGCCAGGTCCAGCGAGTCGAGGTCGGAAGTGGAGTTCTTGTCGTAGCCCGGCGCCAGCGCCGCGCGCGCCTGGCTGCTGTTGGCCGCCGGGTTGACGAAGTTGTAGCTGCCCGTGTTGATCGCGTTGAGCAGCGCGTTGTAGTCGATGAAGCCGTACTGCACGGTGTGCAGCCAGGTGTGGTTGACGACCGCGGTGACGTCGTAGTTCCAGTCCTGGAAGGAGCCGGAGATGCCGCCCACCAGCCGCGCGTTGTGGTTGTCGTAGTTGAAGCCGCTGGGGATGTCGCCGAAGGCGTAGTTGAGCAGCGCGTAGCGCCCGTCCGCGGCGAACGGGTTGTTGGGGTTGAGCGAGCCGTCGGCCAGGGTCGGCGGCAGCGCGATGTTGTTGGTGTTGTGCGGCGTGCTGTTCTGCACCGGCCGCGGCGCGCCCGGCGCCCAGGTCTTGGCCTGGAAGTAGCTGGCCGACAGGTAGGCCCGGGTGTTCTCGTTGAGCTTGATGGTGAAGCGCCCGTAGATGCCGCCCTGCTCCATCTCCGGCTGCACCTGCCCGTACAGCGACTGGAAGTTCTGCTCGCAGTAGCTGCCGGTGTCGTCGGTGACCGGGGTGGAGTTCGCGCCGCAGGGCCGCAGCGGCTGGGCCAGCGCGCCGTCGTCGGCCACGCCGGTGGTGATGTCGCCAGGCATGCGCAGGCCGCCCGGGGTCACCGAGCCGTAGACCGAGCCCGAATTCTGCGCCGGCTGGCCGACGTTGAGGTCCGGTCCGCCGATCCGGCGCAGGTCCTGGGTGTTGAAGGGGAAGCCGCGCCGGCGCAGCCAGATCGGCTGGTCCTTCTGGTACTGCACGGCGAGGTAGCCGTTGTGGCCGTCCTTCTCCAGGTCGCCGCCGCCAGCGAGGAAGGTGGCCCGGCGCCGGGTGCCGCCGCCGTGCTGGGAAGTGCCCAATTCCACCGTGCCTTCCACGCCCTTGTAGTTGGGCTTGAGGATGATGTTGACCACGCCGGCGATGGCGTCGGCGCCGTACAGCGAGGAGGCGCCGTCCTTCAGCACCTCGATGCGATCCACCGCCGACAGCGGGATGGTGTTCAGGTCCACGAAGGAGCGCTGGCCGTCGTCGGCCACGGCGTAGGTCGCGTTGCGGTGGCCGTCGATCAGCACCAGGGTGGAGTTGACGGTGAGGCCGCGCAGGGCCACGCCGGAGGAGCCGGCGGCGAAGCCGTTGGCGAAGGCATTGGGGATCGAGCCACTGTTGTCGGCCGAGATCGCGCGCACCACGTCAGAGACCGTGGTCAGGCCGCTGCGCTCGATCTGCTGGGCGGAGATGGTGGTGACCGGCGAGGGCGTCTCCACGTCGATGCGCGGCACGGCCGAACCGGTGACGGTGATGGTTTGCAGCTGGGTGGCTTTCTGGGGTTCCGCCGGCGGGTTCTGCTGCGCCGGGGCCGAGGAAGGTGCGGTCTGCGCGGAGGCGGCGGCGCCCCCGGTACTAAACAGCAAGCCAGCGAGTGCCAAAGCGAGCTTGTTCGGCTTCATGGGCTCGATCCTCATTGTAGGTAGCAACGAGTCCGGGCCTGGCAACCTTGCGCGTCGGCCGTGGGAAAACCAGACGCTCGGACGGGGGAAGTTGCGGCTCCATCTTCCACGTTCGCAACTTCATTACAAGTACTTAATTTTTAAGAGATTTTTTTGTGAAATTCGGTCGCTCTGGCACATCGCATGCACGAAGCTTCTTGCGCCGCGGCAACCGGCGGCGGCGCTCACGCCGGCTTCACGCCACGATGCGCCGGCGGGCGGGGAGCGCCCGGCCCGCATGCGGCCCCGCCTTGGCGCCCCCGGCGACGCCAAGGCGGGCCTCGCACCGCGCATCACCGGCGGATGCTGCACCTGCGGGGCGCCGCCGGCCCGCGCCGGCTTCCCCTCCGCATCGCAGCATCGGAGATAATCGGCCGATGCGCCGACTCCGCTTCCCTTCGCCCGCCCGCTGCCTGCCGGCCCTGCTGCTGGCCTGGGCGCTGCCCGCCGCCGCGCTGCCGCCGCAGGCCGTCCCGAACAAGGCCGACAAGGCCGCGGCCCAGCAGCAGCTGAACGACGTGCGCAAGCGCATCGAGGCACTGGCCCGCGAGCAGTCGGAGACCGCGGCCCAGCGCGACAGCGTCAACGCCACCCTGGCCAAGCAGGCCACCGCGCTCGCCGGCGCCGCCCGCGCCGTGCGCGAGACCGACGCCGCGCTGGCCGCCAAGCAGCACGACCTGGAGCAGCTGCAGGCCCAGCGCGCCGAGTTGCAGCGGCACCTGGACGGCCAGCGCGCCGCCATCGCCGACCTGCTGCGCGCCACCTACACACTGGGCCGCGGCAACGACCTGCGCCTGCTGCTGGGCGACCAGGACCTGGCCCAGATCTCGCGCACCCTGGCCTACTCGAAGTACTTCCAGCAGGACCGCGCCGAGCGCGTGCAGCAGCTGATGGGCGACCTGGTCCGCCTGCAGGAGCTGGAGCGCGGCATCGCCGAGCAGCAGCAGGCGCTGGCCGCCGCCCGCGCGCAACGCGCGCAGCAGATGCAGGCGCTGGGCACCCAGCGCGCCGCCCAGCAGAAGCTGGCCGCGCAGGCCGACGCGCAATACAAGGACCAGGCCCAGCGCCTGGCCGCCCTGAAGCAGAACGAGCAGTCGCTCAACCAGCTGATCGCCAAGCTGCAGCAGGCCATCGAGGAAGCCGCCCGCGAGGCGGCGCGCGCCGCCCGGCCCAGCGCGGCCGAGCCCACCGGCCGCCCCGGCGCCAACATCCGCGGCAACCTGCCGTGGCCCGCCGCCGGCACGGTGACCAGCTACGGCAACGGCGTGCTGATCAAGGCGCCCGGTGGCAGCGAGGTGCACGCGGTGGCGCGCGGCCGGGTGATCTACGCGGCCTTCCTGCGCGGCTACGGCATGCTGATCATCCTCAACCACGGCGACGGCTGGCTCAGCATGTACGGCAACAACGAGACCGCGCTGCACGGCGTGGGCGACCAGATCGAGGCCGGCCAGGCGCTGGGCACGGCGATGGCGCCCACCGGCGTCAACACCGGCGTGTACTTCGAGCTGCGCCAGCACGGCAAGCCGGTGGATCCGCGCGGCTGGCTCAGCCGCCAGCGTTGACGCCGCCGGCGCCCCGCCGCAGGCTAGGAGGCGGACCGCGATCGCCCGACGGCGGCGGTCGCCACCAAATTCAGGATGAATTCCGGACGCGCCCGGCTGTCGAAGCGCTACGGCCTTTACTGTTTTTCGGAGCTTTCCCCATGCGTCTTTCCCCCCGTGGCCTGCTCGCCCTGCTGCTGACGGCGCCGCTGCTGCATGCGCAGACCGCGCCGGCGCCGGCCGGCAGCACGGCCGCCGCACCGGCGGCCGCGTCCTCCGCCGGCGCGCCCGTCGACCACGTCAGCCTCGACGACATCCGCAACTTCAGCCGCGTCTACGAGGTCGTGCGGCAGGCCTATGTGGAACCGGTGGACAACAAGACGCTGATGGGCGATGCGATCAGCGGCATGCTGAGCGAACTCGACCCGCACAGCGAATACCTCGACAAGGAAGGCCTGACCCAGCTCAACGAGGACACCACCGGCCAGTACAGCGGCCTCGGCATCGAAGTGCTGCAGGACGACGGCGCGCTGCGCATCGTGGCGCCGATCGACGACACGCCCGCCTCGCGCGCCGGCATCAAGCCCGGCGACGTGATCGTGAAGATCGACGGCAAGGCGGTCACCTCGGACAACGTCGACGCCATGTTCAAGCAGCTGCGCGGCGAGCCGGGCAGCAAGATCACCCTCACCGTGCTGCACGAGAAGAGCGACAAGCCGTTGGACTACACCCTGGTGCGCGAGAAGATCTCGGTGACCAGCGTGCGCGTGCGCCCGCTCGAATCGGGCTACGTCTACCTCCGCATCAGCCAGTTCCAGGAAGACACCGCCGGCGACCTGGAGAAGAAGTTCGCCGACTACGTCAAGCAGCACGGCGCGCCCAAGGGCGCGGTGCTGGACCTGCGCTCCAACCCCGGTGGCCTGCTCACCGCCGCGGTGGCGGTGAGCGACGACTTCCTCGACGCCGGCAGCATCGTCAGCACCCGCGGCCGGCTGCAGGACGCCAACATGCGCTTCGAGGCGCACCCGGGCGACCTGCTGGGCGGCGCGCCGATCGTGCTGCTGGTGGACAACGGCACCGCCTCGGCGGCGGAGATCGTCTCCGGCGCGCTCAAGGACAACCGCCGCGCCCTGGTGATGGGCCGGCGCACCTTCGGCAAGGGCGTGGTGCAGACGGTGCTGCCGCTGGACGCCGACCACGCGGTGAAGATCACCACAGCGCGCTACTACACGCCCAACGGCACCTCGATCCAGGCCGAGGGCATCAAGCCCGACATCGCGCTGGCCGACCTCACGGTGAGCAAGGCCGACAGCAACGCCTCCCTGATCGACTCCGAGGCCGACCTGCGCCACCACCTCGCCAACGAGAACGCCGCCGCCGGCAAGGACGCGGACAACGACGGCAGCGCCGAGAACGAGAAGCTCGCCACCCGTGACTACGCGCTGTCGCAGGCGCTCAACGTGCTCAAGGGCCTGGCGCTGGCGCATAACGCGGCGCCCGGCGCCGCCAGGCGCTGAGGCCCGCCATACCAAGGCAAGGCGCAAGGCGGCCGCGCCCGCGCGCCGACCGGGTCGCCGTTCAACCATGACGCAGGAGCGCGCTCGCGCGCGACCGGGGCTGCGGCGTCGCCGCTGCCCCGGTCGCGCGCAAGGCGCGCCTACCGAGAATCGTGGGCGGGCTCTACTGCGACGGGGAAATCCGGGGCCAGCGCCGCCAGCCGCCTCGCCAGCGCGGCGTCCTCCACCAGGCTGAAACCGGCGAACTCGAAGGCCGGCGCCACCAGGCAGCTGCACAGCGTGTAGGCGCCCAGCGGGCGCGCAGCCTGCCAGGCGCCGGCGGGCACCATGCCCAGCAGCGACTGCGCCTCGCCGCGCTCCGGCAGCGGGCCCAGCCGCAGGCGCCGCAGCGTGCCCAGCTCCGGCCGATAGATCAGCAGCTCCAGCGGATCGCCTTCCACGTAGTGCCAGACTTCCTCCGCGTCCACGCGGTGCCAGGCGCTGACCTCGCCGGCGGGCAGCAGGAAGTGGATCGCGCTGAGCGCCCCGCGCTGCGCCGGCTGCGGCAGCGGGTGGATGCGCCGGTAATGCCCGCCCTCGGGATGCGGCTGCAGGTCCAGTCGCCGGATCAGCGCCTCCGCGCGCGCGGGCATGTCCGGCGCCTGCGGCGGGCGGCGCCCGCTCATCGCCACCCTTCCGCGGCGCTTCGCGCGCGCGACCGGCCGCGCATCAGGAGGCGACCGGCCTGGGCTTCACCAGCCAGCGCACCGCGAACAGGCCCAGCTCGTAGAGCACGCACATCGGGATCGCCAGCATCACCATCGAGGTGATGTCCGGCGGCGTGATGAAGGCGGAGATGGCGAAGGCGCCGACGAAGGCATAACGCCGCGAGGCGCGCAGTTTGGCCTCCTCCACGATGCCGGTGGCGGCCAGGATCACCACCGCCACCGGTACCTCGAAGCACAGGCCGAAGGCGAAGAACATCAGCATCACGAAGTCGAGGTAATGCGTGATGTCGGTCATCATCTCCACGCCCTGCGGCGTCACCGCGGTGAGGAAGCGGAACGCCGCCGGCAGCACCAGGAAATAGGCGAAGGCGCAGCCTAGGTAGAACAGCACCAGCGCCGCCCCCAGCAGCGGCCGCGCCAGGCGCTTCTCGTGCCGGTAGAGGCCCGGGCTGACGAAGGCCCACAGCTGGTAGAGCACCACCGGCATGCTGATGAAGAGCGCCGCGTAGAAGGCCAGCTTGAGCGGCGTGACGAAGGGGCTCGCCACCTCGGTGGCGATCAGGTGCGCGCCCTCGGGCAGGCGCGAGACCAGCGGCGCGGCCAGCGCGGCGTACAGCCGGTTGGCGAAGGGCATCAGCGCCAGCAGTACCGCCAGCACGGTGACCACGGCCTTGAGCAGGCGCGAGCGCAGTTCGATCAGGTGGGAGAACAGGCCCTGTTCCAGGTCGTCTTCGGGCTGCTCAGGCGGGGCCATGCGGCGGTTCCTCGGGCGGCGCTGGCGGGGCCGGCACGGCGGGAGCCGCCGGGGCGGCGGCGGGCGGTGCGGTGGGGTCGGGCACCGGGGCGGAAACCTTGGCGGTCAGGTCGCCGGCCGTGCCCTGCACCCGGCGCACGCCGGCGTCGAGCTGGGCCTGGGCGGCCTCGGCCTTGGCGGCCGCCTCGCGCGCCGTGCGCTTCAATTCTTCCACTTCCAGTTCGCGCTCCACTTCCGCGCGCACGCTGTCCCAACTCGTGCGCAGGCGGCGCAGCAGGGCGCCCGCGGTACGCGCGGCGCCCGGCAGCTTCTCCGGTCCGAGCACGATCAGCGCAATCAACGCAAGCAGTACCAGCTTGCCGAAGCTGATCTCGATCATCGCCGCGCCACCGCGCGCTTACTTGCGGTCGGCGCTGTCGCGCTGCGCTTCCTGGGTGGTGCTCTCGGCGGCCGGCGGGTCGGCGCGCAGGCGGTCGGAATCCTTGTCCTTCTTGGCGGGCTCCTCGTCGCTGAGCCCCTTCTTGAAGTCGCGGATGGCCGAGCCGAGGTCGCCGCCCATGTTGCGCAGCTTGCTGGTGCCGAAGATCACCACCACGACCAGTAGCAGGATGAGTAGATGCCAGATGCTCATAGAAACCTCAGGGACGGAAAACGACCGGAAGACAGCGGCAGCCGGCCTTTCCGAATCAATCAACGGGCAGTGTACTCCTCCAGGCGGTCGCGGAAATCGACCACCGGCCCGGGTACATGGCCGACGCCGCCCTCGAAGATGCGCCGCGGGGTGATCCCGGCGCCGTAGATGGCGGCATTCGCATCATAGTCGATTCTCAGCGCCGAGCCATCCAGCGCCACGCCGGCGAACAGGCCGCGCGAGCGCGAGTAGGAGTAGATCTCGGCCTTGAGCTGGCTGTCGGTGGAAGCGCTGGCGGTGCGCCCGACCGGGCCGGCCGCGGCGGCGGCGTCCGCGCCCAGGGTGAACTTGCCGTCCACGATGGAATCCACCCCGCGCTGAGTGCGGAACACCAGGATCACGTCGGTGGAGGACACGCCGGCCTGGAAGCCGATGCTGCCGCCGGTCATGGTGATGAAGCTCGGGTTGGACCAGGCGCCGTCGGCGCCCTTCACCGAGATCAGGCCCTCGCCGCGGCGGCCGCCGAAGATGAAGCCGGCCTTGACCAGGTCCGGGATCACCGCGATCGCCCTGGCGTCGCGCAGCAGGTCGTGCGGGATCGACTTGTCCGGCGCCTGCATGATCTCGTTGAGCACGCGCACGGCGTTCTGCGCGCGCACCAGCGGCGGATCCTCCGCCTGCGCGGCGCCCGCCGCGAGCAGCAGGGCCAGCATGGGCAACATCAGGCGACGCAGCGTTGGCTTGAACATGGGCAGCTCCGTTGACTTTGAGGAAGGCGGTCGGCCGTGCGACCCTTAGGGATCGCCGAGCCGCGGATGGCTTGTGGCAGACTCCGGCGCTTGAGCCAACCGCCATCGCCACGATGCCAAGCAATCACTATACCGGCCCCGCCCCCCACTCCGCTGACCGGCCCGTTCAGGCCGGTGTGCTGCTGGTCAACCTCGGCACGCCGGACGCGCCCACCGCCCGGGCCCTGCGCCCCTACCTGGCCGAGTTCCTCGGCGACCCGCGGGTGATCGAGGCCCCGCGCTGGCTGTGGTGGCTGGTGCTGCACGGGGTGATCCTGCGCATCCGCCCCAAGCGCTCGGCGCACGCCTACGCGCGCGTATGGACGCCGGAGGGCTCGCCGCTCAAGGTCGGCTCCGAGCGCCTGGCCGCCGCCCTGCAAGGCGAGCTGGACCGGCGCGACGCGGGCCCGGTGAAGGTGGCGCTGGCGATGCGCTACGGCGAGCCCTCGGTGCGCCGGCAGATCGAGGCCCTGCAAGGCGAAGGCGTGCGCCGGCTGCTGGTGCTGCCGCTCTACCCGCAATACTCGGCCACCTCCACCGGCTCGGTGTTCGACGCGGTGGCCGACACGCTCAAGACCCTGCGCTGGCCGCCGGAGCTGCGCCTGGTCAACGACTACCACGACGCCCCCGGCCACATCGCCGCACTGGCGGCGAGCATCGAGCGCTGGTGGGCCGAACACGGCCGCGGCGAGAAGCTGCTGCTCTCCTTCCACGGCATCCCCGAGCGCTACGTGCGCGCGGGCGACCCCTACTACGCGCAGTGCCAGGCCACCGCCCGCGCGCTGCGCGAGCGGCTGGGGCTGGGCGAAGCCGAGCTGCTGGTGAGCTTCCAGTCGCGCGTGGGCCGCGAGCCGTGGCTCTCGCCCTATACCGACGAAACGGTGCGCCGCCTCGCCGCCGAGGGCGTGAAGCGGCTCGACGTCGCCTGCCCCGGCTTCGCGGTGGATTGCCTGGAGACACTGGAGGAGATCGCCATGCAGAACCGCGACTTCTTCCGCGAGTCCGGCGGCGAGGACCTGCGCTACATCCCCGCGCTCAACGACAGCGCGCCGCAGGTGGCCCACCTCGCCGACCTGGTGCTGCGCCACGCGCAGGGCTGGCCGGAGTTCGCCGCGGCCCGCGAATCCGCCCGCTAGGCCCGCTCGTGTAGGAGCGCGCCTTGCGCGCGACCGCGGGGTTGCGGCGTCACCGCTGCGTAGGTTTGTCGCGCGCAAGGCGCGCTCCTACACGGGAGCCGGCCCGGTCGCCCGCGGCGGGGCACCGCCGGCTCAAACCGAGATCGCCAGCCGCTCGGAGCGGTACAGCTGCATCGTGGTCACCGTCGCCACCAGCGCCGTCGCCGCGGTGCCGGCCAGGATCAACCCCAGGTGCGCCACGCCGAGACCGTTGCCGCGCACCAGGTCGAGGATCGCCAGGTGCTGGCCGAGCAGCGGCACCGCGTACATCCAGTCCTGCGCGCGGATCGGCAGCACCATCAGCAGGATGCTCGGCAGCACCGGCAGAAACATCAGCAGCGAAAGATAGGTCTGTGCCTCGCGGTAGCTCTTGGCGAACGCCGCCACCATCGACTGCAAGGCCGCCAGCAGCACGATCAGCGGCAGTTGCAGCCACAGCACGTGGACGATGAAGCCCAGCCCCAGGTCGATCTCCATGCCCAGCTTCTCGGTCGGCATGAAGCGGCCGATGATGCCGAAGGCCACCAGACAGATCACCAGGCTCGCCACCGAGAACGTGCAGATCGCCGCCAGCTTGCCGAGGAAGATCTTCCAGCGCGCCACCGGGTTGGCGAACAGCGGCTCCAGCGACTGCCGCTCGCGCTCGCCGGCGGTGAGGTCGATCGCCAGCGGCATGCCCGCGATGAAGATGGTGAGCACGAACAGGTACGGCAGCATGTTGAACAGCAGCACCGCGCGCGACTGCGGCGTGGCCTGGTCGCGCCGGGCCACCACCACCGGCACCGCCAGCATCGGCGAGAGCCCGCGCGCCACCAGCCGCATCGCGCCCTGCTGGCGGGCATAAGCCTCCACCAGCTTGCCCACGCGCTCCACCGAGGCGCCGGCCTCGCGCTGGGAGGAGTCGTAGATCAGCTCCACCTGCACCGGCTCGCCCTTGCGCCAGGACCTGGCGTAGTCGGCACCGAGGCGCAGCACCAGCTCGGTGTCCTGCCGGCGCACGGCGGCCTCCGGGTCGGCCGGGCCCGGCTCGGGCACGATGCCGCCGGCCTTGAGCACGTCGATCAGGTTGGGCGCGTATTCGGCGCCGATCACCGGCACCTTGAGCGGCCGCTCGGCCTTGTCCAGCTGGCGGTTGACCGAGATGTTGATCAGCATCAGGAACAGCAGCGGCGTCAGCAGCGGGCCGGTGAGGAAGGCGCTGGTGAGCGTGCGGCGGTCGCGCAGGTTCTCGCGCACTTCCTTCAGGAACACGGTGAGGAAGGCGCGCGCGCGGCGCGCCGGCTGGGCGGGGGCGTTCATGCGGCCAGGCCCTCCTCGCTGCCGATCAGTTTCACGAAGGCGTCCTCCAGGTTGGCCTCGCCGGTCTGCGCGCGCAGCGCGTCGGGCGTCTCGTCCGCCACCACGCGGCCGTGCGCGATCACCACGATGCGGTCGCACAGCGCCGCCACCTCCTGCATGATGTGGCTGGAGAACAGCACGCAGCGCCCCTCCGCCTTAAGCTTGAGCATGAACTGGCGCAGCGCGCGGGTGGCCATCACGTCAAGGCCGTTGGTCGGCTCGTCCAGGATCACGTTGCGCGGGTCGTGCACCAGCGCGCGGGCGATCGCGGTCTTCACCCGCTGGCCCTGCGAGAAGCCCTCGATACGGCGGTCGGCGATGTCGGCCATCTCCAGCGCCTCGACCAGCGCCTCGCGGCGTGCGCGCAGTTCGGCTTCCGGCAGGCCTTGCAGGCGGCCGAAGTAGTCGATGTTCTCGCGCGCGGTGAGGCGCTTGTAGAGCCCGCGCGCATCCGGCAGCACGCCGAGGCGGCGGCGTACCGCGAGCGGATCGGCGGCGGCGTCGAGGCCGTCCACCAGCACCTGGCCGCGGTCCGGCGCCATCAGCGTGTAGAGCATGCGCAGCGTGGTGGTCTTGCCGGCGCCGTTGGGGCCGAGCAGGCCGGTGATCTCGCCGTCGCGGGCGGCGAAGCTCACGCCGTCCACGGCCCGCACGGCGCCGAACGCCTTGTGGAGGTCCTTCACCTCGATCATGGGGCGGCTCCGTTGAAGTCGATGAAGACCGGGGTGGGCTGGATGCGGTCGAGGCAGCCCGCGTCCAGCGCGGACGGCTGGAGGTTCTCGACGAAGTCCTTCACCAGCTTGGGCGCGCAGCCGGCGCCGATCACGTTGTGGCCCTGGCCGCGCAGCACGAAGTGGCGGGCGTTGGAGAGGCCCTTGAGCACTGCCTCGCCGTAGCGCGGCGGCGTCACCGGGTCGTATTGGCCCGACAGCAGCAGCGCCGGCAGCGCGCTGTGCAGCGGCCGGTGGAAATCCGCCGGGCGGCTGCCTTTGGGCCACACCGTGCACAGGGCCTCGAGCGTGTCGATCATGCGCGTGCCGAGGATGGTGCGCTCGTCCTCCGGGCGCGGGGTGAGCAGGTCCGCATCCTCGCTGCAGATCACCGAGGACTGCATGCCGCCGTTCATGGTGTCGGCGAGGTCACCGGAGAGCAGCTTGGCCTGGCCGAGCAGCGGGCCGACGTCGCCGTGCGCGGCGGCGTCGATCGACAGCGGCAGCAGCGCGGCGGTGGGCGGCGAGTAGGCGAACATGCGTACCACGCTGGTCAGCGCGGCCTCGCTCAGCGTGCGCTGCACGCTGCGGTAGTTCTGCGGATCGCGGAAGCTCACCCGGTGCGGGTTGGCGCGCAGCGCGTCGCGCAGCTGGAACAGCGTCTGGTACGGGTCGCCGAAGCGCTTGCGGCACGCCTCGTCGGCGGTGCAGCGGGCGAACTGCGCCTTGAGCGCGTCGTCGAGGTTCTGCGCGAACTCCTCGCCCAGCACCAGCGTGTTGGGCACCACGCCGTCCAGCACCAGGCTGCGCACGGCGTCGGGGTGGCGCATGGCGTACTGCTGCGCCACGCGGGTGCCGTAGGAGATGCCCACCAGGTCCAGCGCGGGCGCGCCGAGCGCGCGGCGCGCGGCCTCCAGGTCCTCCACCGCGACGGTGGTGGTGTAGTAGCGCGGGTCGGCCTTGGCCTCCACCTCTTTCAGACATTGCGCGGTCTGCGCGCGCAGCCGGCCGGGGTCGAAATCGCCCTCCTCGCCGGCCTGCTCCACGCTCTTGCAGTCGAGCGGGTTCGAGCCGCCGGTGCCGCGCTGGTCGAGCAGCAGCACGTTGCGGTGGGCGAGCAGCGCATCCAACGCCGGCGCCACCGCCGGCCAGCTCTCGGTGGCCGCCTGGCCCGGGCCGCCGGCCAGCAGCGCCAGCATGTCCTTCGCCGGCACCTGCGCCTCCGAGCGCACCACCGCCAGGCGCAGCATGATGCGGCGGCCGTGCGGGTCGTCGCGGTTTTCCGGCACCTCGAACGGCGCGCACCAGGCGGCGGTCGACAGTCCGCTGTTGGGCTGGCCGAGCTGGCAGGCGGTGAGCGTGAGCGTGCCCAGCTTCCAGGTGCGCGGCGCGGCCGGCGGCGTGGCCGCGGCGATGCTCGCCGCCGAGGCGGGCGCCGGCGCCTCGCCCGCGGCCCGGTTACCGGCGCGCTGGTGCAGGTGCTGCCAGGCGAGCGCGCCCAGCCCCACCAGCACGGCGGCGATGCGCAGGGCTGTACGTCCCTTGCTTGCCATCAGTCTCCTCCCCTTCGCTCGTTCGTGTCCCACCTGCTTGCCATCGCCTCACACCTCCGGCTCGAAGATCGCTTCGATCGGACGTCCGAACAGCCTGGCGATCTTGAACGCCAGCGGCAGGCTGGGGTCGTACTTGCCCGTCTCGATCGCATTGACGGTCTGCCGCGACACGTCCAGCCGCTCGGCCAGGTCGGCCTGCGACCAGCCGTGGTCGGCGCGCAGTGCGCGCACGCGGTTGTTCATGCATCGCCGCCGCGCCGATGCCGCCAGCGCCGGCGTACGAGCATGACCGCTGCCCAGGCGAGGAACGCCGCGGCCATGCCGATCAGGAAACCCGTCTGCCAATCGCTGAGTACCCGATGCAGGGCCAGCGACAGCGCCGCGCAAACCACGGCCGCCAGCAGGACGCGCGGCGGCGTCAGCACGCCGCAGTCTTCCTCCATCGCCGCCATGCCGTAGCGACGGCCGGCCCACCAACGCGCCAGCCCGTAGCTCAGGCACTGCAGCGGGAACACCCACAGCAGCGCCGTGCCCGGCACCGCCACCACCCTGGCCGCAGCGAGGAAACCGGCCGACATGCAGGCCATGCCGACCACCGCGCTGCTGACGCCCAGGGCGGTCAGGTGGATGCGCTGGTCCAGCTCGTCGGTGCGCATCACCAGCCGCACCATCGCGCGGATCGCCAGCCCCAGCGGCAGCATCGGCAACAGCGCCAGCAGGGCCTTCAGGCCGGTGTCCTCGATCCGCCTGGTCAGTGGCCAGAGCACCAGCATCACGGCGGCGTAGGCCAGCATCGCCGGCAGGAACTCGCGCTGGTAGCGCCGGTAGACGTGCTGCGTCATCTCCCCACCTCCCGCCGGACGGGGTGCCGCGGCGGCCGCGGGTACCTGTCAAGCAAACTTGACAGGTGCAGACTAGGACAGGGGACGTGTCACGTCAAGTTTGCTTGACACGACGCGGCATGACACCGCCGACTGATCGAGCACCACGAAATGGCACGGCGTGGCGATCGACACCACCTTCGCCATCGGCACGCGGTCGCTCTAGGAGCGTGGGCGGTAGA
>NZ_LFQR01000328.1 GCF_001182895.1 Frateuria defendens
ACATAGAATAGTGCTTATCACTATTGCATATAGCATCTTATCTGACACAAGGAAATAATACCCTTCGCTGTTTTTTGTTATAAGGTATATATATATAAGTGTGCAGTACAGGCCAAATAAAATATTTTTTATGTAGTATCTTAAATCCCGCAAGAGGCCCGGCAGTACCGGCATAACCAAGCCTATGCCTACAGCATCCAGGGTGACGGTGCCGAGGATGACGATGAGCGCATTGTTAGATTTCATACACGGTGCCTGACTGCGTTAGCAATTTAACTGTGATAAACTACCGCATTAAAGCTTATCGATGATAAGCTGTCAAACATGAGAATTACAA
>NZ_LFQR01000329.1 GCF_001182895.1 Frateuria defendens
GTAATAAGTGGCGTTTTATTAAAATCATCTATAATAGCCATATAGTTTTGCTCACTATCATAACATGCATCAGCTACAATATACTCCGGTAAATAACCGAAGGTATTTTGAATCATTGTTAAAAATGGAATTAAAGTTCTAGTATCTGTTGGGTTTTGAAATAGGTCATAGGATAAAACAAATTGAGAATTTGTCGCTATTTGTAAATTGTATCCTGGCTTAAGTTGGCCAAAGTGT
>NZ_LFQR01000330.1 GCF_001182895.1 Frateuria defendens
CGCTAGGAAACCAACGATTCTCCATTTAAATACTTTTAAAAAATTAATCACTTGTTGTGTAGAGTCTTGTCCGTTTTGGTTATGATTGTTAGCCATGATATACCTCCCTTACAACACTCGTGGACCAGAAGTTTTCTGATCTCTCACATTAACTTCTAACTTACGTACTGGCATTTCTGTGAAATATTCTACATTCTTTTTAATATCCGAACGAATTGCTTCAGTTAAAGATTGAACTTGAACATTATTTGGTACGAAAAAGTCAGTTTTAATGTCGATATAAGATTTATTTTTTTTGTTATATAGTTTCGCAACTACATTTGGTTGTCTTACTTGATCATATTTTGCAA
>NZ_LFQR01000331.1 GCF_001182895.1 Frateuria defendens
CAATAAAGCAATGATTCAATATGGTTCACATGCACGACTCCATATTTTTTCAAAGCGTAATCAAGGTACGTTAATTTGTTATAAAATACCACTTTCAAGGGGGAATGTAGATGTTTAAGGTAGTTATTTGTGATGATGAACGAATTATTCGAGAAGGATTAAAGCAAATCATTCCTTGGGGAGACTATCATTTCAATACAATATACACTGCTAAAGATGGTGTTGAAGCATTATCACTAATTCAACAACATCAGCCAGAATTAGTAATTACTGATCT
>NZ_LFQR01000332.1 GCF_001182895.1 Frateuria defendens
AGGTCGACTTCCATAATTGATTCCTAACATTAATTTGATCTACTTGATGTCCTTGTTCAATAAGCTTATCTTTTAAAGCATTACCGATATATCCATGTACGCCTGTAATTAAAATATTTTTTCTCATTAGTGATGCACACCTTCTGAAGTAACGATATTTTTAATTGTTTTATATATGATATACATATCAAGCATCATAGATTGATGTGTTAAGTAATAATGATCATACGCTACTTTTTGATCATCAGTGATATCATCTCTCCCCATCACTTGAGCTAGTCCTGTCACACCTG
>NZ_LFQR01000333.1 GCF_001182895.1 Frateuria defendens
CTATTACTATAGTCACTATATTGAACACATACCTCATTTAATTCTAATAGCGGTTCAGATTTGTACTTATTATCATTATTTGCAGATGTTTCATCTATCCATTTTTTCACTTTAAATTTAACATGTTCACTCATACAAACGTCACGTAAATTCGCTAAGTTATCAATGGATTCGACATCTACTTCTGCATATTTAAGCGCTGTACAGTATAA
>NZ_LFQR01000034.1 GCF_001182895.1 Frateuria defendens
TCGAGAACATCGTGCGCCACGTCGAGCAGGGCCGGCCGCCGCTCGAGGCGGCGCTGGTCGGCGTACGCGAGATCGGCTTCACCGTCGTCTCGATCACGCTGTCGCTGGTGGCGGTGTTCGCGCCGATGGTCTTCGGCCACAACCTGTTCACTCTGTTGATGCGCGAATTCTCGGTGACGCTGATCGCCACCATCGTCATTTCCGCCCTGGTCTCGCTCACCCTGACCCCCGCGTTGTGCGGCCGCTACCTCGCGCACGAGCGGTCCGCCGGGCAGGCGGAGCCCGGCCGGCTCGCGCGGACCGTGGCCCGCCTGGACCAGGGCATGCTGCGCGTCTACCGGCACGCACTGGACTGGGCGATGCGGCACCGGCGCATCATGCGCTGGCAGCCGGTGATCCTGCTGGTGCTGACCGTCGCGCTCGCGGCAGCGACATTCAAGACCGCCGGCGGCGGCAGCATGCCGGAGGAGGATTCCGGCATGCTGATCACCCACGTCACCGGCGATGCCAACGTCTCGCCGGAGGAGATGGCCCAGCGCACCCGTCGCGTGGCGGCGGTCATCCAGGCCGACCCGGCCGTGCTGGATGTCACCACGCTGCTCGGCGGCAACAACAACAACGGCGCAGTGGGCAACCAGTCCACCCTGTTCGTGGACCTCAAGCCACGTGGCGACGGCTCCGACCAGCGCCTCGAGCCGATGAACAAGGTGATCGCCCGCCTCGCCGAGCGCTGCAAGGCGCTGCCTGGCCTCGACGTCGCGGTGCGCGGCCTGCATCTGTACGGCAGCGGCGGTGGCGGTGGCCCGGCGGGCTCCACCTACAGCTTCCAGCTCAACAGCATCAGCGGCGAGCCGCTGCAGGCGCCGGTGACCCGGCTGGCCCGGGTGATGCGCCGGATGAAAGAGTTCCGCGACGTCACCACCAGCTTCGACGCCGTCGGCAAACAGCAGCTGCTGCAGGTGGACCGCACGGCTGCCGCGCGGCTGGGCGTGCCGATGGGCGACATCGACTCGGCGCTCTACAACGCGATGGGCCAGAGCCCGGTCTCGACGATCTACTCGGACATCAACCAGTACCGGGTGATTCTGACTTCGGATGCGACCGGACGGCCCAGTCCAGAGGCGCTGCTCGACACCTACGTGCGCAGCACACAAGGCAGGATGGTGCCCCTGACGGCCATCGCACGCATCGAGCCGCAGCCCGCGCCGACGTCCGTCGAACACTACAACCAGCTCGAGTCCGCCTCGATCGGCTACAACCTCGCCCAGGGCGTGAGCCAGGCCGATGGCCTGCAACGCATCAACGACGCGATGGCGGCCGCCGCGCTGCCCAGCGGCGTACAGAAGCAGTACACCGGCGACAACCAGAACCTGATCGACTCGCTGGGCAACTCGCTGCTGCTGCTCGTCGCCGTGATCGCGGCCATGTACGTGGTGCTGGGCGTGCTCTACGAGAGCCTGATCCACCCGCTGACCATCCTCTCCACGCTGCCCGCCGCCGGCATGGGCGCGTTCCTGGCCATGCTGGTGACGCACACCCAGCTCACCCTGATGGCGGTGATCGCGGTGCTGATGCTGATCGGCATCGTGAAGAAGAACGCCATCCTGATGGTGGATTTCGCCCTGGTCGCCGAGCGCCAGGAGGGCCTCGGCCCACCGGAGGCGATCCGCGAGGCGGCATTGGTGCGTTTCCGCCCAATCACCATGACCACCCTGGTGGCAGTGGGCGCGGCGCTGCCGCTGGCGATCGGCTTCGGCACGGGTTCGGAAATGCGCCAGCCGCTCGGCATCGCCATCGTCGGCGGGCTGCTGGTGTCGCAGCTGCTCACCCTGCTCAGTACGCCGGCGATCTATCTCTGGGGCTACGACCGCAAGCTGCGCAAGGCGGCGCGGCGGGCGCGGCGGGCGGCCAAGCGCGCGCTCAAGGGCGGCGGCGTGGCGGCGGGCGCGGGCGGCTGAGCCGTCCTTTCCGAATGCGCCGCGCCGGCACGGGCGGCGGGCCGCCCGATAGTTGCTAAAGTGGCCGCCCGCCTGCCGCCGCTGCCGCCGCTGCCGCCATGATCGTCCGCCCCGCCTCCCGCTCGCTCTGGTTGATGCTGTTCACCCTCAAGGGTTCGATCATCCCGGTGATCTGGAAGCGGCTGGCGGCGATGACGGTGCTGGCGGTGGCCGTGGTGCTGGCGGAGCACCGCCTGCCGATCCCCGGCATCGAGCTCGGAGCGTGGGCGGTAGAAAA
>NZ_LFQR01000035.1 GCF_001182895.1 Frateuria defendens
ACCTTCAGCGAAGAAATTTTTCAGCGGAGGTTTGAAGCGGAGTCCTTCGCGAGAGGGCGTCTCGTCGAAGGGGCGAGAATCATATCGCCAACTGCGGGAGCTGTGAAGAGGGTCTTTGCAATTTCTTTTCACGGCCCGATGTCACGGGGCAGGGCCGCGTAGACTGCCTGGCTCATCCACCTATATAGGACACGGTCGATGAAGCGACTGCTCGCCCTCCTGCTGCTTGTGCTGGCCGGCGCTGCTCTGGCCGCCCCGCGCCACCACAGCGCCCCACCCACCGTCACGCTGCATGGACACCGTTTCACCGCCGAGCTCGCCACCGACGACGCCAGCCGCATACGTGGCTTGATGATGCGCGCCGAACTGCCTGCCGACCACGGCATGCTGTTCATCTTTCCGGATAGCGCGCCGCGCTGGTTCTGGATGAAGAGCACGCTGGTGGCGCTGGACATCCTCTACTTCGACGACACGCGACGCCTGGTCTCGATGCAGCTGGACGTGCCGCCGTGCAAGGCCGACCCGTGCGCGAGCTATCCCAGCAGCGTGCCCGCACGTTATGTATTGGAAGTGCCCGCCGGCACCACGCAGCGCATCGGTGCGCAGACCGGCGACGTGCTGACGGTGGACGGCGAGATCGGGCCGGTGCATTGAGCTTCGGCCAGCTCGTGCCGGCACGGCACGCCCACCTGATAAGGCATGAGGTCGGAGGGCGAGAGATGTTCCAGCGCCTCCCAGTCGTCTTCGAACGGTATGAACTGACGCATGGCCCTCTCCTTTCGCGATCATGAGCGCTCGGGGCCATGAAAACAGACGGCCCGGCCGCCATATGGGCGAGACCGGGCCGTTTGCGGGCGAATTGCGGCGGGGATCAGTCGATCTCGACCATCTCGAAATCGTCCTTGGTCGCGCCGCAGTCCGGACAGGTCCAGGTATCGGGCACGTCTTCCCACCGCGTCCCCGGCTCGATGCCCTCCTCGGGCAGGCCCTGGGTTTCGTCGTAGATGAAGCCGCAGACGACGCACATCCATTTGCGCAGGGTGATCTCGGTGGAAGTCGTGCTCATGATGATGCGCCGCTCGAAAAAGGTTGCGGCATTGTCGCAACTCGACCGCCGCGACGAAAGCGGCCCCATGACGCACAACGGATGACACGATGAACGTTCTCCCCTCCCGCGGCCTGTACGCGATCACCAACGGCCCGCGCCCCGACCTGCTCGATGCGGTGGCCGCCACACTGGCCGGCGGCGCCAGCATGGTGCAGTACCGCGACAAGACCGACGACGACGCCCGCCGCCACGCCGAAGCGCAGGCCTTGCAGCGCCTGTGTGCCGAATGGGGCGTGCCGCTGATCGTCAACGACGACGTCGCGCTCGCCCGCGCCGTCGGCGCCACCGGCGTGCACCTGGGCTTCCACGACGCCAGCGTGGCGGAGGCGCGCGCCGTGCTCGGCCCCGGCGCGATCATCGGCGTGGGCTGCTACGCCTCGCTCGAACGCGCGCGCGCGATGGTGGCGGCCGGCGCGGACTATGTCGGCTTCGGCGCCTTCCACCCCTCGACCACCAAGCCGCATGCGGGCCACGCCGATCCGGAACTGTTGCGGCAGAGCGCCTCACTCGGCGTGCCGCGAGTGGCGATCGGCGGCATCACGCCGGACAATGGCGCCGCGCTGATCGAGGCCGGCGCCGATTTGCTCGCCGCGGTCTCGGCCGTCTTCGGCGCCGGCGACATCCGCGCTGCCGCGCAGCGCTTCGCCGGCCTCTTCCCTTCCGATCGGACCATCGCTCCATGACCAACCACGAACTCTTCCAGCGCGCCCTCCAGCACATGCCCGGCGGCGTGAACTCGCCGGTGCGCGCCTTCAAGTCGGTGGGCGGCGAGCCGTTCTTCACCGCGCGCGCGGACGGCGCCTACCTGTGGGACGTGGAGGGCACGCGCTACATCGACTACGTGGGCTCGTGGGGGCCGATGATCGTCGGCCACAACCATCCGACGGTGCGCGAGGCGGTGGAGCGCGCGGTGCGCGACGGCCTCTCCTTCGGCACGCCCTGCCCGGCCGAGGTGACGATGGCCGAGGCCATCGTGCAGCTGGTGCCGTCGGTGGAGATGGTGCGCATGGTGAACTCGGGCACCGAGGCGACCATGTCGGCGATCCGCCTGGCGCGCGGCGCCACCGGCCGCAGCAAGATCCTGAAGTTCGAGGGCTGCTACCACGGCCACGGCGACAGCTTCCTGGTCAAGGCCGGCTCCGGCGCACTGACCTTCGGCGTGCCGACCTCGCCCGGCGTGCCCAAGGCCGCGGCCGACCTCACCCTCACCCTGCCCTACAACGAGCTGGAAGCGGCCGAGGCGCTGTTCGCCGAGCAGGGCGCGGAGATCGCCGGCGTGATCGTGGAGCCGGTGGCCGGCAACATGAACTGCATCCCGCCGAAGGAGGGCTACCTGCAAGGCCTGCGCGAGCTGTGCACGCGCCACGGCGCGCTGCTGATCTTCGACGAGGTGATGACCGGCTTCCGCGTGGCGCTGGGCGGCGCGCAGGCGCACTACGGCGTGACGCCGGACCTCACCACCTTCGGCAAGATCATCGGCGGCGGCATGCCGGTGGGCGCCTACGGCGGCCGGCGCGAGCTGATGGAGCAGATCGCCCCGGCCGGCCCGATCTACCAGGCCGGCACGCTGAGCGGCAACCCGGTGGCGATGGCCGCGGGCCTGGCGATGCTGACGCTGATCCAGGCGCCCGGCTTCTACGAGGAGCTGGCGGCGAAGACGCGCCGGCTCACCGACGGCCTGCAGGCGGTGGCCGACGGCGAGGGCGTGCCCTTCAGCACCAACCGCGTGGGCGGCATGTTCGGCCTGTTCTTCACCGCGGAGAAGGTGACGAGCTACGCGCAGGCCACCACGGCGGACACCGCGCTGTTCAACCGGTTCTTCCACGCCATGCTGAAGCGCGGCGTGTACCTGGCGCCCTCCGCGTTCGAGGCCGGCTTCGTCTCCAGCGCGCATACCGACGAGGATCTCGCCGACACGCTGGAGGCCGCCCGCGCGGCGCTGCGCGAAGCCAGGTAACGCCGATGCGCGACATCCGTCTCGTGCTGTTCGACCTGGACGACGTGCTGGTCGACTACTCGCGCGAGACGCGCGTGCACCACCTCGCCGCCGCGCTCGGCTGCGCGCCGGCGGCGGTGCATGCGGCGATCTACGAGTCGGGCATCGAGACGGCGGCGGACGCCGGCCGGCTCGATGCCGCGGCCTACCTGGCCGCGCTGGGCGACTACCTCGGCCGTCCCGTGCAGGCCGAGGACTGGGTAGCGGCCCGCCGCGCCGCCACTCGCGCGCGGCCGGAACTGGTGGCGCTCGCGCAGGCGCTCGACGCCCGCGCCGGGCTCGGTCTGCTCACCAACAACGGCCACCTGCTGACCGCCAACCTGCCGCGGATCGTGCCGGAACTGTTCCCCTTGTTCGAAGGCCGCGCCTACGCCTCGGCGCAGTTCCAGGCGGCCAAGCCGGACCTGGCGGTGTACCTGCGCTGCCTGGAAGCGATCGGCGCGGAACCGGCGCGCACGCTGTTCATCGACGACAACGCGGCGAACGTGGAAGGCGCCCGCCAGGCCGGCCTGCACGGCCACCGCTACACGGGCCTGGACGGCCTGCGGCGCGCCTTGGCCGGCTACGAGCTACCCTGAAAGCCTGTTCCGGCGAGGCGTTGCCAGGTGCAGGAGCGTGCCTTGCGCGCGACGCGCTTCGAGAACGGGAACGACGGGGAACGCCTGCGCCGGGCGGTCGCGCGCAAGGCGCGCTCCTACGGGAGGCGGGCCGTGACGCGGCGACGTGCGCGGGGCACAGGGTACAAGTGCGGATTCACCAGCTGCCGCTGTTCGGCATCGAAGCCCACGGCTCCGCCGGCGGCAGCGGCGCGCCCTTCTGCAACAGCTCGATGGAGATCAGGTCCGGCGAGCGCACGAAGGCCATGTGGCCATCGCGCGGCGGGCGCAGGATGGCCACGCCTATCGCCTGGAGGTGCGTGCAGAGCGCGTAGATGTCGTCCACCTCGAAGGCGAGGTGGCCGAAGTTGCGCGCGCTGCCGTAGTCCTCCTCCGAGCCCCAGTTCAGGGTGAGCTCGATCTCCGACTCCGGGTTCTCCGACGCAGCCAGGAACACCAGGCTGAAGCGCCCGGCTTCGTTGTCCTTGCGCCGCATCTGGCGCAGGCCGAGGCCGTCGCAGAAGAAGCGCAGGGTGGCATCCAGGTCGCGGACGCGCAGCATGGCGTGCAGGTAGCGCATAGCCGTTGGCCTCAGTGCGGTTCGCTGTCGAGGAAGGACTTCAGCGCCGCGCGCAGCCGCGCCAGGCCTTCGGCCAGGTCGGCGTCGCCGAGCGTGAGCGGCGGCACGAAGCGCAGCACGTCCGGGCCGGCCTGCAGCAGCAGCAGGCCGTGCGCGGCGGCGTGGTCGAGGATCGCCCCGGCCTTGCCCTTGTAGGGCTCGGCCAGCACCGCGCCCAGCATCAGGCCGCGGCCACGCAGCTCGGCGAACAGCCCGAGCTCCTCGTTGAGGCGGGCCAGGCCCGCGCGCAGGTCGTTGGCCTGGCGCTCGACGTTGAGCAGCACCTCGGGCGAGGACAGCTTGCGCAGCGCCACGCGCGCCACCGCCGCGGCCATCGGGTTACCGCCGAAGGTGGTGCCGTGGGCGCCGAACTGCATCACCTCGGCGACCTTGGGCCCGGCCAGCATGGCGCCGATGGGGAAGCCGCAGCCGAGCGCCTTGGCCAGGGTGACGATGTCGGGCTTCACATGGTCCTGCACGTAGGCGAACAGCGTGCCGGTGCGGCCCATGCCGCACTGGATCTCGTCCAGCACCAGCAGCGCGCCGTGCGCGTCGCACAGCTCGCGCACGCGCTTGATGAAACCGGGCGCGGCCGGCAGCACGCCGCCCTCGCCCTGCACCGGCTCGAGCATCACCGCGGCGATGTCGCCGGCGGCGAAGGCCGCCTCCAGCGCGCCCGCGTCGTTGAAGTCGAGGTAGCGGAAACCGCCCGGCAGCGGCTCGTAGCCTTCCTGGTACTTCGGCTGCGCGGTGGCGGTGACGGCGGCCAGGGTGCGGCCGTGGAAGGAGCCGCGGAAGGTCACGATCACCCGCTTCTCCGGCAGGCGCCCCTGCGCCGCGGCCCACTTGCGCACCAGCTTGATCGCCGCCTCGTTGGCCTCGGCGCCGGAGTTGCAGAAGAACACCCGCTCGGCGAAGCCCGACGCCTTCACCAGCTCCTCGGCCAGGCGCAGCGGCGGCTCGGTGTAGAACACGTTGCTGCTGTGCCAGAGCTTGTTGGCCTGCCCCACCAGGGCGGCCACCAGGTCCGGGTCGCGGTGGCCGAGCGCGTTGACCGCGATGCCGGCGCCGAAGTCGATGTAGTCGCGCCCTTCGGTGTCCCAGATGCGCGCGCCTTCGCCGCGCTCCAGGACCACCTCGCGCGGTTTGTACACCGGCAGCCAGTAGCGTTTGCCGAGGTCGATGAGGCTTGAATCGTGCGCGGTCATGGGCATTCCGAAGGCCGCCCTTGGCGGCGGCAGGCAGAGGTTCGAGGGGACGGGCGCGAAGGCCGCGTGAAGCGCGCATCGTAAAACCTGCCCGCCCGCTTTGCACGAACGCGGCCCGCTGTAACAGGCGCTTTCACCTGTATCGCCCGCGCAACACCCGCACCGGGGCGCAGCACGGCGCGCGCCGTGGCCCGCTTGCGGGGCCCGCGCGGCCGTCCGGTGTAAACCCCGCAACACGCCGGCGCGATGCGTCAGGCCCCCGCGATGCGCCGCCAAGCCTTGCCACGGCTGAGCCGGCCGCGCCTGGCATGGCGCTTGCCATATCTCCCGGCCACGGAAAAGGGAAACGCCCATGGACCTGCCACCGCCCGTCTTTCCTCCGCTCACGGCCGACAGCACCCTGCTCGCACTGGGCCTGCTGATGACCGGCCGCCGGCGGGAAGCCCCCAGGACGCTGCACGTGGTGCAGACCCGGGCCGGCCGCCTGGTGGCGGCGCCGGCGAGCAAGGAGGCTTTGGTATCGCGCGCCGCAGACGCCGCCACCGGCTGCACGCAGGACCACGTACCCCGCGCCGATGAAGGCGACGACATCGACGCGCCCCCGCCCGGCGGAGGCACACCGACGGGCATGGCCGGCCGCGCCGGCACGGAACACGCCGCCAGCTGGCGGCAACGCGGGCGGTAACCCGGTGTCGTGCACGCCGGGCACCAGTGGAAGCCCCCGGCCCGACCCCTGCGGGCCGGGGGCCTTCCCAATCGGGCCATCGCCGCACGCACGTCCCGCCGGCGACCGGACGGGGACGCCGGCGCCCGCGCGCCTCAGCGCATCTCGGCCAGCGTCAGACGGTGCTTGCGGCAGAGCCGGTACACCGTGACCCGCGACACCTTGAGCCGTCGCGCGCACTCGCTGACGTTGAAGCGGCTCTCGCGCAGGCAGGCGAGCACCGCGTCGCGCTCGGCCGCGACGCGCGTGCAGTCCAGGCTGGCCGGCACCATGCGGATCGCGGCCGGGTCGGCGAGGTCCAGCTCGGCCGCGCCGATCAGCGCAGCCTCCGCCACCACCGCCGCGCGCTGCACGCGGTTGATCAGCTCGCGCACGTTGCCCGGCCAGGCGAAGGCGCGCATGGCGCGCCGCGCCGCGCCGCTGAAGGCGCGGGCGCGGCTGCCGTGCTGCCGGCGGAAGTCGTCGAGGAAGTGCTGGGCCAGCACCTCCACGTCGTCGCCGCGCTTGCGCAGCGGCGGCATCGGCAGGCGCAGCACGTTGAGGCGGTAGTAGAGATCCGCGCGGAAGCGGCCCGCGGCCACCGCCTTTTCCAGATCCACGTGGGTGGCGGCCAGCACGCGCACGTCGGCGCGGATCGACTGGCTGCTGCCGACGCGCTCGATGGTGCCCTCCTGCAGGAAGCGCAGCAGGTTGGTCTGCGCGTCCAGCGGCAGGTCGCCGATCTCGTCGAGGAACACGGTGCCGCCGGCGGCGCTCTCGATGTGGCCGAGGCGCCGCGCGCTGGCGCCGGTGAAGGCGCCGCGCTCGTGCCCGAACAGTTCCGACTGCACCAGGCTGGGCGGCAGCGCGCCGCAGTTGATCGCCGCGAACGGCCGCGCCGCGCGCGCCGAAAGCCGATGCAGGGCGCGCGCCGCCACTTCCTTGCCGGTGCCGGTCTCGCCGGTGATCAGCACCGGCAGGTCCACCGGCGCGTACTTGCGCAGGGTCGCGCGCAGCGCGTCCATCGCCGCGCTCTGCCCGAGCAGGCCCGGCATGTCCGGCGACTGCGCGGACGCCGCCTGCACGCCGTCGCCGAAGCGGGCCAGCGTGCCGAGCAGGCGCGGCAGGTCGAGGGGGCTGGTGAAGAAGTCGATGCACCCGGCAAGGAGGCGCACGACCCGCGGCTCGTGCGCCGGCGTCTCCGGCGCGATCAACGCGATCCATGGCAGGCCGGAATGCTCGGCCACCATCCGCTCCGCCCGGCGCAGGCCCTCTTCCTCGCCGCCACGCAGGTCGGCCAGGGCCGCCACGACGTCGCCACCGCATGCGCCGATGCCGCCTTCCGCATCCGTCGCCACCACCCGCACCGACCAACCCGCGCGGGCCAGCCCGCCGCTTTCTTCGGCCGTCGGCTGCCCAAGCCAGGCCACGCAGTGCCTGGCTACCCCCGTGCCCCTGCCCATCGTCACCTCCGAACCGGCTCCCTCCGGACCCTGGCCGGCCAGCCCGGCAACTCCCCTGTGACGCAGACCACAAAATTACATGGGTCGCCCCGTGGCGGGCCAGCGACCAAAAGGCAGGCGGCCGCGGCCGCGCCGTCAGCCGACCTCGCCTGCGCCTACAACGAACGGACTAGGCCCCCGGCGGCCGGGCGGACTCGGCCATGGCCGGGCGTACCGCTCAGGACCGCGCCGGCGCGGCGACGTCCAGGAACAGGTCCGGCAGCAGCGGCTGGCCCGGCTGCACGGCGTAGCGCGCGAAGTCCTCCACGCCGGCCGCGCGCAGCACCTCCTCGTCGATCGCGAAGCGGCCGCTGTACGCGCGCGCGGGCTGCGTGAGGATGGCGTGCGCCGCGTCGGCCACGATCTGCGGCGTGCGGCAGTGCTCGGGCTTCACGCCGTCGATCATGGCGATCGCCGCGGTGGCGATCACCGTGCGCGGCCACAGCGCGTTCACCGCGATGCCGAGCGGGGCGAACTCCGCGCTCATGCCCAGCACGCACAGGCTCATGCCCATCTTGGCGATGGTGTAGGCGGTGTGCGGCGCGAACCATTTGGGGTCGAGGCTGGGCGGCGGCGCCAGCATCAGCACGTGCGGGTTGGTCGCGCGCTTCAGGTACGGCAGGCAGGCCTGGGTGGTGAGGAAGGTGCCGCGGGTGTTGACCTGCTGCATCAGGTCGAAGCGCTTCATCGGCGTGTCCTCCACACCCGCCAGCCAGATCGCGCTGGCGTTGTTGACCACGATGTCGATGCCGCCGAAATGCTCCGCCGCCTGCGCCGCGGCAGCCCGCACCTGCTCCTCCTCGCGGATGTCGACCTTGAGCGCCAGCGCCTTGCCGCCGGCCTCCTCGATCGCCGCGGCCGCGGTGTGGATGGTGCCGGGCAGCTTGGGGTTGGGCACGCCGCTCTTGGCGGCGACGGCCACGTTGGCGCCGTCGCGCGCGGCGCGCAGCGCGATGGCGAGGCCGATGCCGCGCGAGGCGCCGGTGATGAACAGGGTCTTGCCGGACAGGGAGGCCATGGGCGGTTCCTCGTGGCGGGGATCAATCCTTCTGGAAGCGCGGCAGGATATCGCGCAGCTCGGCCAGGCGCCGCAGGGGGTCGGTGAGCTCGAGCAGCCATTGCTGCTCGTCGCGGTCCAGCGGCAGCAGCTCGGCGAGGCGAAAGCCGAGCCAGCCGGCATCGTCGTAGGCATCGCGCGGCGCATCCTTCCACTGCGGCGCCATGGTTTCGATCAGCCGCTCGAGGATGCCTTGCAGCAGCGCGAACTCCACCGGCACCCGCCGCGCGGGCTCGGGCGGCCACAGCGCCACGTCGCCGCGCAGCAGGCCGTTGTCGCGCACGCGGCTGTGCCGCACGCGAAAGCGCGCACCGCCTTCGGCCACGATGCCGAGCAGGCCGTCCTCGCGCGCGTGGAAATCGACGATGGTGGCCACCGTGCCCACTGCGCTCGGCACCGCCGGCGCGCCGCTCTCGCGGCCTTCGAGGATCAGGCACACGCCGAAGCCGCCGCCGCGGCGCGCGCAGTCGCACACCATGTCGAGGTAGCGGCGCTCGAAGATGCGCAGGGCCAGCCGCCCGCCCGGGAACAGCACCGTGTCGAGCGGGAACAGCGGAAGGTCAGTGAGCGTTGTGTCATCCACGGCCATGCCGGCCAGTGTAATGACGCCCCTCACTGGACAGGAACCGCCGCCGCCAACACAGTGCGAAGATGACCGGCCACGAGGAGTCGCCAGCATGTCCAGCCCCGCCGCCTTGCTGCAGCCATCCGCCCTCGCCGACGCGCCCGCCGCGGCGGCGCTGCGCGTGCAGGCGCTGCACAAATCGTTCGACAAGCGCGAGGTGCTGCGCGGGGTGGACTGGACGGTGCCCACCGGCCGCGTGATCGGCCTGCTCGGCCGCAACGGCGCCGGCAAGACCACCCTGCTGCGCTGCCTGCTCGGCCTCTCGCCCATCGACGCCGGTGCCATCGAGCTGTTCGGCGAGCCGATGACCGAGCCCGGCGGCGAGCGCCTGCACCGCATCGGCTTCGTGCCGCAGACCTTCGACCTGTTCCCGTGGATGAAGGTGCGCGCCTACCTCGACTTCACCGCCGCCTTCTACGCCCGCTGGAACCACGCGCTGACCGCGCGCCTGCTCGGCGAATGGCAGCTCGACGCCAGGCAGAAGATCGGCCAGCTCTCGCAGGGCCAGCGGCAGAAGCTCGCCATCGTGCGCGCCATCGCGCCCGAGCCGGACCTGCTGGTGCTGGACGAGCCGGTCGCCAGCCTCGACCCGCAGGCCCGCCGCGCCTTCATGACCGAACTGCTGGCGCTGATGCGCGCGCCGGGCCGTACGGTGATCTTCTCCACCCACATCACCGCGGACCTGGAGCGCGCCGACGCCGACATCGCCCTGCTGCGCGACGGCCGCATGCAGTTCACCCGCCCGCTGGCCGAGCTGCGCCGGCACCTGCAGCGCGCCGTGCTCGAACGGCCCGGCGGCTGGCGCGAGGCGCCGGCCACGCCCGGCCTGCTCAAGGGCCGCGTGGAAGGCGACGCGGCCCTGCTGCTGGTGGAAGACCCCGACCACGAGGCGCTGCGCGCGCTGGCCGAGCGCGAGGGCGCCAGCCTGCGGCTGGAAACGCCCTCGCTCGAGGACCTGTTCGTGGAGCTGGCATGAAGGCCGTCGGCCAGCTGCTGCGGCTGCCGTTCCACCGCATGCCGGTGGCCGGCACGCTGGTGCTGCTGGCCTACCTCGGCGGTCTGGCGGCAATGATCGGGCTGCACGCGCCGCCGATGATCGCCGGCGTCGGCGCCGCCGGCTGGCTGTGGCACGCGATGGCCGGCATGACCCTGCGCTCGGTGGTGCGGCCGGAGACGCAGCTGCTGCCCGGCTTCCGCCGGTACCTCGCGCTGGCCGGCGCGGTCGGCCTCGCGCTCGGCATCGTGTTGCCGCTGCTGGTGATGCTGGCGCTGGGCGGCACCTACCACGCGCCGCTCATCGGCGCGCTGCTGCTGCTCGCGGCCGCCTACGGCCTGGTCAGCGGCGTCGGCAGCAAGCTGTCGCTGGTGCTGATGCCGGCGCTGATCCTGGCCGGCTGGCAGCCGCGGCTGGCCACGATCCTGGTCAAGGGCGCCATCCAGTCGCCGTGGACGCCGCCGCTGCTGGTGCTGATCGCCGCGATGCTGGTGGCCTATGCGCTGCGCCCGCTGCTGCGCATCGACGACCGCGAGCCGGAGCCCTCGCCGCTGGAGAGCACCAGCCTCGACCGCTCCACCCGCGCCCCCGACGGCGCGCCGGTGCCGCGCGGCGCGTTCGCCAAGCGCATCGCCGGGCTGTTCGACACGGTGGCGCAGCGGGCGATGGAGCGCACGCTCGCGCGCTACCGGCGCGCGCCCTCGGCGCGGCTGCGCACGGTGCTGGTGCGTCGGCTACTGCTGCCGCACGACAACCCGCCGGCGATCGCGCTGCGGCTGGTGCTGGTGGCGGCGGTGGTGGCGCTGTACTTCTTCGCGGTGATGCACCGCCAGCACTTCAACGCCACGGTGGTGGGCGCCTACGCGATCCTGCTCGGCATGGCGCGCTTCCCGCAGCTCGGCCACGGCATGCTGCGGATGCGCCCGAACCTGGCCGACCTCTACCTCACCCTGGCGCCGGCGACCAAGGCCGACTACCAGAAGACGCTGATCGACGCGCTGCTGGTGCTGGTGCCGGTGACCGTGCTCACCGTGCTGGCTTACACCGGGCTCGGCATCGTGCTGGTGCATGCCGCCGAGCCGCTGCGCATGCTGCTCACCGCGGCCATCGTGGCCGCCGGCTCGGCGCTGGTGGCGCTGGCGGTGCACCTGATCGGCCCGGAGAACCGGCTCGGCCGCAGCGCCGTCAACGTCGTGGTGACGGTGGCGGCGATGCTGCTGTACTGGGGCGGCTACTGGCTGCTGGGCGCGGTGGGCTACGCGCTGGGCGGCACGTTGCTGGCGCTGGTCGCGCTGAGCTTCGGCGGCGGGGTGTGGTTCGCGGCGCAGCGGGAGTTCCAGGAGCGGGAGCCCCGCTTCGATGCCCCGCTGGGGTGAGGAAGGACATGGCCGCCGTGTAGGAGCGCGCCTTACGCGCGACCGCTGCGCCATGGCGTTGCCGCGGCACAGGCAGGTCGCGCGCAAGGTGCGCTCCTTATGTCTCGATTCCGGTGCGTTGCGGCAGCAAGGGGGCGACCCGCCGGGCGCCGGTTTTCAGCGTCGGTCGGTGGCGGCGCCCAGCGCCGACACGAACCGGCGGGGCGCGTTCTCGAAGCCGCCGTTGGACATGAACACCACGTGGTCGCCCGGGCGCGCCTGCGCGCGCAGGTCGGCCAGCAGCGCATCCACCGTGGGCGCGGTGCGACCGCGGCCGTCCAGGGCGCCGGTGACGCGCTCGGCTTCCCACGGAAGCTCCGGGCGATGCAGGAACACCACCGCGTCCGCATCGGCCAGCGAGGGCGCCAGCGCGGCGGCGTGGGCGCCCATGCGCATGGAGTTGGAGCGCGGCTCCAGCGCCACCAGGATGCGCGCCCCGCCCACCTTCGCCCGCAGGCCGGCGAGCGTGGTGGCGATGGCGGTGGGGTGATGGGCGAAGTCGTCGTACACGCGCACGCCGTCCACCTCGCCCACCAGCTCCATGCGCCGTTTGACGCTCTCGAAGCCCGCGAAGGCCGGCAGCAGCGCCCGCGGATCGGCACCGGCAGCCGCGGCGGCGGCCAGCGCGGCCAGCGCGTTCATCACGCTGTGCCGGCCGAGCAGCGGCCAGCGCACCTCGCCCAGCGGCTCGCCATGGCGATACACCGCGAAGGCCGAGCCGTCGGCGGCGAGCAGCTCGGCCCGCCAGTCGCCGCGGCCGATGCCGAAGGTCTCCACCGGCGTCCAGCAGCCCATCGCCAGCACTTCGGCCAGGCGCTCGTCGTGGGCGTTGACGATCAGCCGGCCGTTGCCCGGCACGGTGCGCACCAGGTGATGGAACTGGCGCTGGATCGCCGCCACGTCGGGGAAGATGTCCGCGTGGTCGTATTCGAGGTTGTTGAGGATGGCGATGCGCGGGCGGTAGTGCACGAACTTCGAGCGCTTGTCGAAGAACGCGGTGTCGTATTCGTCCGCCTCGATCACGAAATGCCGGCCCGAACCCAGGCGCGCGGAGACGCCGAAGTTGCCCGGCACGCCGCCGACCAGGAAGCCCGGCGCCAGCCCCGCCTGTTCCAGCAGGTGCGCCAGCAGGCTGGTGGTGGTGGTCTTGCCGTGGGTGCCGGCCACCGCCAGCACCTCGCGCCCGGCCAGCAGCGTCTCGCCCAGCCACTGCGGGCCGGAGACGTAGCGCAGCGGCGCGTCGAGCATGTATTCGATGGCGGGGTTGCCGCGCGTCATCGCGTTGCCGACCACCACCAGGTCGATCTTTTCGCGGCCCGGCGAAGGCGCCAGGTGTTCGGCCGTATAGCCGTCCATCAGCCGGATGCCTAGCGCCTCGAGCTGGGTGCTCATCGGCGGGTAGACGTTGGCGTCGGAGCCCTCCACCTCCAGCCCCTGCTCGCGCGCCAGCGCGGCGACGCCGCCCATGAAGGTGCCGCAGATGCCGAGGATGTGCAGGCGCATGGGTGCGTGGGCTCCTTCGTGCCGCTTCGGTCATCCCTCTCCCGTTGGAAGAGAGGGCAGGATGGAGGGTACGGGTCTTGCGCGGCGGGTCGAGGGGGAAGCCGGGGGTTCGGAAGCGGATGCGGCCGCTCGCTCCGCCCGGCCCCTCACCCCGGCCCGCTCCCCGGCGGGGAGAGGGAGCAAGGCTCAGCCGTTGGCGGCGGCCGAGCCTTCCGCGATGGCGCGCTTGATGCGCGCGGTGATCTCGTCCAGCTCGCCGACGCCGTCCACCACCTGCAGCTTGCCGCGCTTGGCGTAGAAGTCGGCCACCGGCGCGGTCTGCTCGGCGTAGATGCCGAGGCGCTTGCGCACCGTCTCGGGGTTGTCGTCCACGCGGCCCTCCGCCTTGAAGCGCAGTTCGGTGCGGCCGATGATCGCCTCGCTCGGCACCTCGAGCTTCACCACCGCGTCGAGCGGCTGGCCGATCTTGGCCAGCAGGTGGTCCAGCGCGTCGGCCTGGGCCAGGTTGCGCGGGTAGCCGTCGAGGATGAAGCCGGCCTTGGCGTCGGCCTGGGCCAGGCGCTCCTCCAGCATGCCGAGCAGCAGGTCGTCGGAGACCAGCTGGCCGGCGTCCATCACCGCCTTGGCCTTGAGGCCGAGCGGCGTGCCGGCGGCCACGGCCGCGCGCAGCATGTCGCCGGTGGAGATGTGCGGTACACCGAGGTCAGCCTTCAGACGGGCGGCCTGGGTCCCTTTGCCCGAGCCGGGCGCACCGAGTAGGACGAGTCGCATAATGCTCCGGAAGATCAGCACCCGCGCGGCGTTCGCGCGGTTCGCTTGAGGTCACAAAATGGCCGCCAAAGTAGCGTCTGCCCCCGGCGCCGTCAAACCAAAGGCCCGCGCCGGACAAGCCAAGCCACTGTTTCTGCAACACAATGCCCGAATGGTCGCAGGGCAACCACCCGCCAAGGAGTGATGCCGATGCCTGCTGCACGTACCCGCCCCGGTCGCCTGCTGTACGCCCAGTCCGGCGGCGTCACCGCCGTGATCAACGCCACCGCCGCCGGGGTGATCGAAGCCGCCCGCGCGCAGGGCGCCGAAGTGTATGCCGCGCGCAACGGCATCCTCGGCGCGCTGCGCGAGGAGCTGATCGACACCTCGAAAGAGTCCAAGGCCGCCATCGCCGCGCTGCGCCACACGCCGGGCGGCGCGTTCGGCTCCTGCCGCTACAAGCTGAAGTCGCTGGAGGCCAACCGCGCCGAGTACGAGCGGCTGATCGAGGTCTTCCGCGCGCACGACATCCGCGGGTTCCTCTACAACGGCGGCAACGATTCGGCCGACACCGCGCTCAAGATCTCCCAGCTCGGCAAGGCGACGGGCTACGACATCCGCTGCATCGGCGTGCCCAAGACGGTGGACAACGACCTCGCCGTCACCGACTGCTGCCCGGGCTTCGGCTCGGTGGCGAAGTACACCGCGATCTCGGTGCGGGAGGCGAGCCTGGACGTGGCCTCGATGGCCGACACCTCGACCAAGGTGTTCATCCTCGAGGTGATGGGCCGCCATGCCGGCTGGATCGCCGCCGCCGCGGGCCTCGCCGGCGAGGGCGCGGACGCGCCGCCGCAAGTGATCCTGTTCCCCGAGCGCCCCTTCGACGAGGACGCCTTCCTGGCCAAGGTGAAGGCCACGGTGGAGCGCGTGGGCTGGTGCACGGTGGTGGCCTCCGAGGGCATCCGCAACGCCGAGGGCCGCTTCCTCGCCGAGGCCGGCACCCGCGACGCCTTCGGCCACAGCCAGCTCGGCGGCGTGGCGCCGGTGCTGGCCGCGCTGGTGAAGGCGAAGCTCGGCTACAAGTACCACTGGGCGTTGCCCGACTACCTGCAACGCGCCGCCCGTCATGCCGCCTCCGCCACCGACGCCGAGCAGGCCTACGCGGTGGGTCGGGCGGCGGTGGAGTACGCGCTGGCCGACATGAACGCGGTGATGCCGGTGATCGTGCGCACCCGCGAGTCGCCCTACCGCTGGAAGATCGAGCCCGCGCCGCTGGCGAAGATCGCCAACCGCGAGAAGACGATGCCGAAGGGCTTCATCCGCCCCGACGGCTTCGGCATCACCGCCGCCGCGCGCCGCTACCTGGCGCCGCTGATCCAGGGCGAGGCGCCGCCGCCCTACGGCAAGGACGGCCTGCCGGCCTACGTGCAGCTCAAGAACGTGGCGGTGCCGCGCAAGTTGCCGGCGTTCGAGGCCTGAACGGACGCTGCCCCCCCCGTAGGCACGCCTTGCGCGCGACCGCGGCCCGGTGGTGTTCCCGCTGCGCAGGCCTGTCGCGCGCAAGGCGCGCTCCTTATGTCGCGATGACCGTTTCCTGAAGCCGCGCCGGGCCGCCCGCTTCCGGCGGGACATGGTTCAGTCACGCATTCCTACGATCCAGCCGTCGGTCGAAAAACCGGCATACCGCATTCCGGAGGTCCGCCATGACCAAGCGCCTGTCCAAACTGTTCATCGCCCTCGCGCTGCTCGGCGGCAGCGGCGTGGCGATGGCCGACCACGATCACGACGACCACGACCGCCACGGCTGGCAGGGCCGCGACGACCACGGCCGCGGCGACCGCGACTGGCACGGCGACCGCCGCTGGGACCGCGACGACCGTCGCTGGGAAGGCCGCCACTGGGATAGGGACGACCATCGCCGCTGGGACCGCCGCGACTGGGACGACCGCCGCGTGGTGCACTACTACCGCGACGACCGCCGCTACTACGGCCACCCGGGCTGGGGCCCGCCCCGCTGGGCGCGCGGCGGCTATTACCGCGGCCCGATCTACGTGGTGAACGACTACCGCTACTACCGCCTGCGCCCGCCGCCGTATGGCTACGGCTGGGTGCGCAGCGACGACGGCACCTATCTGCTGGTGGCGCTGGCCACGGGCCTGATCCTCGACCTCGCGATGCGCTGATCCGCACCGCCCCCTCCACCCGGAACGGCGCCGCAAGGCGCCGTTTTCCGTTTGCGCCCACCGCAGCGCACAACGCTGGCCGCACCGACCTCTGCCTATACTCGCCGCGACCGCCCGTGACGGACGGCCGGCCACAATTCATGGGGAGGCTCCGATGCTGCAGCAATACGGCTGGTGGATCGTGCTTGCATGTGCGGTGGTGGCGGTGCTGTACGGGGCGCTGTCGGTGCGCTGGGTGCTGGCGAAGTCGCCGGGCAGCGCGCGCATGCAGGCCATCGCCGCGGCGATCCAGGAGGGCGCGCGGGCCTACCTCAACCGCCAGTACCTCACCATCGGCGGCGTCGGGCTGGTGCTGTTCGTCGTGATCGGGCTGGCCCTGGACTGGGCCACGGCATTGGGCTTCGCGCTGGGCGCGCTGCTCTCCGGCGCCACCGGCTACATCGGCATGAACGTCTCGGTGCGCGCCAACGTGCGCACCGCCGAGGCCGCGCGCGGCGGGCTGGCGCCGGCGCTGGCCGTGGCCTTTCGCGGCGGCGCGGTCACCGGCATGCTGGTGGTCGGCCTGGCCCTGGCCGGCGTGGCGGGTTACTACCTGCTGCTGCGCCATGCCGGCTACGAGACTCTGCGCGCGCTGCACGCGCTGGTCGGCTTCGCCTTCGGCGCCTCGCTGATCTCGATCTTCGCGCGCTTGGGGGGCGGCATCTTCACCAAGGGCGCGGACGTGGGCGCGGACCTGGTCGGCAAGGTGGAGGCCGGCATCCCCGAGGACGACCCGCGCAACCCGGCGGTGATCGCCGACAACGTGGGCGACAACGTGGGCGACTGCGCCGGCATGGCGGCCGACTTGTTCGAAACCTACGCGGTGACCTTGATCGCCACCATGCTGCTCGGCGGCGTGATGGCCACGGAGACGGGCGAGTACGGCGTGCTGTTCCCGCCGCTGCTCGGCGGCGCCTCCATCCTCGCCTCGGTGCTGGGCACCTTCTTCGTCAAGGCGCGCGGGCCGAAGATCATGAACGCGCTGTATGCCGGCGTGGCCGCCTCGGCGGTGCTGGCGGCGATCGCGTTCTGGCCGATCACCTCGGCGCTGATGGGCGGTTCGGCCTTCGGCGTCGGCCGCCTCTACGGCTGCGCGCTGATCGGCCTGCTGCTCACCGCCGCGATGGTGGTGATCACCGAGTACTACACCGCCACCGAGCACGGCCCGGTGCGCCACGTGGCGCAGGCCTCCACCACCGGCCACGCCACCAACATCATCGCGGGCCTGGGCGTGTCGATGAAGGCCACCGCGCTGCCGGTGCTGGCGGTGTGCGCGGCGATCTGGGGCGCCTACGCGCTGTGCGGGCTGTACGGCATCGCCATCGCCGCCACCGCCATGCTCAGCATGACCGGCATGGTGGTGGCGCTGGACGCCTACGGCCCGATCACCGACAACGCCGGCGGCATCGCCGAGATGGCCGAGCTGCCGCCCGAGGTGCGCGGCGTCACCGACCCGCTCGACGCGGTGGGCAACACCACCAAGGCGGTGACCAAGGGCTACGCCATCGGCTCGGCCGGCCTCGCCGCGCTGGTGCTGTTCGCCGACTACACCCACAACCTGCACGCCCGCGACGGGCTGGACGGCATCGCCTTCGACCTCTCCAACCACTACGTGATCATCGGGCTCTTGATCGGCGGCCTGATCCCGTACCTGTTCGGCGCGATGGCGATGGAGGCGGTGGGCCGCGCGGCCGGCGCGGTGGTGGAGGAAGTACGCCGCCAGTTCCGCGAGATCCCCGGCATCATGGCGGGCACGGCCAAGCCGGACTACTCGCGCGCGGTGGACATGCTCACCCGCTCGGCCATCCGCGAGATGCTGGTGCCCTCGCTGCTGCCGGTGCTGGTGCCGATCCTGGTGGTGTTCGGCTTCAAGCAGCTGGGCGGCGCCGAGGCCGGCGCGCAGGCGCTGGGCGGCGTGCTGATCGGCACCATCGTCACCGGCCTGTTCGTGGCGATCTCCATGACCACCGGCGGCGGCGCCTGGGACAACGCCAAGAAATACATCGAGGACGGCCACCACGGCGGCAAGGGCTCGGACGCGCACAAGGCGGCGGTGACGGGCGATACGGTGGGCGACCCCTACAAGGACACGGCGGGGCCGGCGGTGAATCCGCTGATCAAGATCATCAATATCGTCGCGCTTCTCCTGGTGCCGCTGCTGTAACAGCACCGATGCACCGATCAAGCGAACCCGCACGGCACCTTTGCTCCCTCTCCCCACCGGGGAGAGGGTTGGGGTGAGGGGCTACGCTGGCCTCGGTCCGCTCTGGTCCTTCGCTTCGAGTCCGCGCGCGAACACCGCCCCACACGCCGCCGCGAGCGCCCGCCCCTCCCCCCGGCGGGGAGAGGGCAGGGCACGCTTCGTCGCCAGCCCCCCCCCACCATGCCCCTGACTTTGATCACAGGCGCCCCCGCCTGCCCGCGCCCACACTGCGACGATCGACCTCACGCCTTCGCCCAAGGGAACCGCATGGCACCGAAGCCCCCGCGCTGGATAGTCCTGGCCCTCGCCCTCACACTGGGAGGCATGAACGACCTACACGCCTCCACCCCGCCCGCCGCGACGGCCTCCGACGATCCCTACCTCTGGCTGGAAGGCATCGACGGCGCCAGGCCGCTCGACTGGGTCCGGCAGCACAACGCCGTCACCGTCGGGAAGTACGCGGACACGCCCGCCTTCAAGCGGCTCGATGCGCGCCTGCTCGAAGTGCTCGACTCCGACGCGCGCATCCCGTTCGTCTCCAAGCTGGGCGATCACTACTACAACTTCTGGCGCGACCAGGCGCACCCCAAGGGCCTGTGGCGGCGCGCGACCCTGGCCGAATACCGCAAGGCGGAACCTGAGTGGGAGACGGTGCTCGACCTCGACGCGCTGGCCGCGGCAGAGAAGGAGAACTGGGTGTGGCACGGCGCGCAGTGCCTGCGCCCCGACTACCGCCGCTGCCTGCTCTCGCTCTCGCGCGGCGGCGCCGACGCCGACGTGGTGCGCGAGTTCGACCTGATCGACAAGGCCTTCGTGAAGGACGGCTTCGCCCTGCCGGAGGCCAAGACCCAGGTGGCCTGGATCGACCACGACCACCTCTACGTGGGCACCGACTTCGGCCCCGGCTCGATGACCGAGTCGAGCTACCCGCGCATCGCCAAGGTGTGGACGCGCGGCACGCCGCTCGCCGCGGCGAAGACGGTGTACGAGGGCAAGCCCGACGACATGGCGATCAGCGCCTGGCGCGACCAGACGCCGGGCTTCGAACGCGACTTCGTGCACCGCGCGCTGGCCTTCTACGACAGCGAGACCTACCTGCTCGGCCAGGACGGCAAGCTCGCCCGGATCGACGTGCCCAACGACGCCGAGACCGGCGTGGAGCGCGAGTGGCTGCT
The DNA here is from genome assembly GCF_001182895.1 of Frateuria defendens. Taxonomy (GTDB): domain Bacteria; phylum Pseudomonadota; class Gammaproteobacteria; order Xanthomonadales; family Rhodanobacteraceae; genus Frateuria_B; species Frateuria_B defendens. The sequence continues at coordinate 19,677 of NZ_LFQR01000035.1, forward strand.
GATCGAGCCGCGCAGCGACTGGACCGTGGGCGGTCGCACCTACAAGTCCGGCTCGCTGCTGGCGGCGAACTTCGACGCCTACATGGCCGGCGAGCGCGCGCTCACCGTGCTGTTCGAGCCCACCACCACCACCGCGCTGGACGGCTATTCGTGGACGCGCCACCACCTGATCCTCAACGTGATGGACAACGTGGTGAACCGCATCGAGGTGCTCACCCCGCAACCGGGCGCGTGGCAGCGCGAGCCGCTGGGCGGCGCGCCAGCGCTCTCCAGCATCGAGGCCGGCGGCATCGACGCGGACGAGAGCGACGACTACTTCCTCACCGTCTCCGGCTTCCTGCAGCCCGCCACGCTGTACTACGGCGCGCTGGGCAAGGGCGAACCCGAGGCGATCAAGCACAGCCCGAGCTTCTTCGACGCCTCGCGCTTCGAAGTCAGCCAGCACTTCGCCACCTCCAAAGACGGCACCCGCGTGCCCTACTTCGAGATCGCGCCCAAGGGCCTCAAGCTCGACGGCGCCAACCCCACCCTGCAATACGGCTACGGCGGCTTCGAGATCTCCCTGCAACCGAGCTACAGCGGCTCGATGGGCCGCGCCTGGCTGGAGCGGGGCGGCGTGTACGTGATCGCCAACATCCGCGGCGGCGGCGAGTACGGCCCGCGCTGGCACCAGGCCGCGCTCAAGGCCAAGCGCCTGCGCGCCTACGAGGATTTCGCCGCGGTGTCGCAAGACCTCATCGCGCGCAAGATCACCTCGCCCGGGCACCTCGCGGCGATGGGCGGCAGCAACGGCGGCCTCCTGATGGGCAACATGCTCACCCACTACCCCCAGCTCTACGGCGCACTGGTGAGCCAGGTGGCCCTGCTCGACATGAAGCGCTACACGCATCTGTCCGCCGGCGCCTCGTGGATCGCCGAATACGGCGACCCCGACAAGCCGGCCGAATGGGACTGGATCAAGACCTTCTCGCCCTACCAGAATGTCGAGCCCGGCAAGCACTACCCGCCGGTGCTGTTCACCACCTCCACCCGCGACGACCGCGTGGGCCCAGTGCACGCGCGCAAGATGGCGGCCAAGATGATGGCCCAGGGCTTCGATGCCAGCTTCTACGAGAACATCGAGGGCGGCCACGGCGCCGCCGCCGACAACCGGCAGGCCGCCTTCATGAGCGCGCTCGCTTACACCTACCTGTGGGAGCACGTAAAGTAAGGGGCCGTTCCCTTGCCCAGCCCCGCGCCGCCACGGCGCGGGGCATTGCCCACGCATGAAGAACCAAGGCCCGATCACCCCGCAGCTGCGCGCATGGATCCTCGCCACCGCCCGTGCCGGCCACGGCGTGCCCGAGGTGCTCAAGCAGCTCATGGACGCCGGCTACGCACCCGCGCAGAGCCGCGTGGCGGTGGCCGAGGTGCTGAAGATCCCGCTGAGTTCGATCAACGCCGCCGCGCCCGCGCGCACGGCGAGGCCGGGCGGCCGCCGCCCGCGCCATCCCGCCGCGCCGCTGGCGGAGGCCGGCGACCGCCGCGTGCGGGTGAGCCTGGGCGTGGACGCGCCGCCCATCCGCGTGCTCGACAGCCTGCTCGACGCCGAGGAATGCGCCGCCTTGATCGAACAGGCCCGGCCGCGCCTGGCGCGCGCCCGCACCGTCGCGGTGGACGGCCGCCAGCAGGTGGACGAGCGGCGCACCAGCGACGGCATGTTCTTCAAGCTCGGCGAGACGCCGCTGGTCGAGCGCATCGAGCGCCGCCTCGCCACCCTGCTCGACATGCCGGTGGACCACGGCGAGGGCCTGCAGGTGCTGCACTACCTGCCCGGGCAGGAGTACGAGCCGCACTACGACTGGTTCGACCCCAGCCAACCCGGCTTCGCCGCCATCACCGCCAAGGGCGGCCAGCGCGTGGCCAGCGTGGTGATATACCTCAACACGCCCGAGGAAGGCGGCGGCACCGGCTTCCCCGCGCTCGGCCTCACCGTTACCGCGCTCGCGGGTTCAGCCGTCTATTTCGCCTACGAGACGGGCGACGAAGCCTCCCTGCACGCCGGCCTGCCGGTGCTGCGCGGGGAGAAGTGGATCGCCACCAAGTGGCTGCGCGAGCGGCCGTTCCGCTGAATCGTCCTACCAGAGCTTCGAATCGGTCTGGCTTGCCACCTTCGCTGTAGGGACGAAGGTCAGTTCGGCGCCGCGGGCATCCTTGATCATCCAGCCCGCACCATTCGGCGAGGGGTGAAAGGAAATCGTCTCGCCAACCCGAAAGCCGACGGCTGGATCGTCCTTGCGCTTGCCCCAGACGAGGTGATTGGCGTCTTCTTTTCCGGAAGCGTCGGCCGAGATTAGCTCTACTTCCCGCCCACCGTCCTCGCGAGTGCGCACAGCGTTGACGCGCATGTCTGGCAGGGGACCGGCCTTGCCCCGATCTTTGCCGGCTGCAGGCGAGGAGTGCGACAGCTTCGCCATCGAGGCCGACATCAGAAACAGCGGCAAACTCACTACCAACGAACCGGCCAGTACTGAACGATCCGAAGCATTCATGTTGGATGAGTCACCGGCGAGCGACGGCGCAGGTGAAAGCAACAGCACGGAGGCCATCGCGCAGAAAACCTTGCCGATTCCCGTCATTTCTTTTCTCCCGTAGATGAGTTGTCGCGCTCGACGGCATAGACCCGCTCGAGCATGCCCTGCCTGCGCAGGTATTCGATCACTGAGTCACCGGTCGACACGGAATAATCGCCCGACCACCGTTCGGTCATGGGATGATCCGTGACCGCGGCATTCTTGACGAACAGACGCGCCGCCGTGCGCTCGCGCCACTTGAGGTGCATCACGGAGGGGGCATAGCCGCGCTCGTGCAGCCAAGCCTGCACTTGAGGCCGCCCCACCGGAGCTGACTCCCGCATCGCAACTGCGGCCACCACTTCAAGAACCCATTGATTGGAGTTCTGGTATTCGGGCGAGAAGGGATAGGCGATCAAGCTGTAGCGCGGCTCGTGAAGCGACCTTGCCGTACCGCCATGGTCCAACAGCATGCCTGCCAAAGCCGGCTGGAGAGAAGCGCGCGGCACCGCAACCAGCACGTCGGCTCGCAGAACGCTCTCGCCAATGAAGTTGGCCAGGCCCTCCTGATAGAGTCCCGAGTAATGGGTCGCGCAACGGTTGAGCTCGTGAATGACGAACCAGTCGCCATCGCTGCCACGGACCGCGAACGCCAGATGGCTGTAGCGCACACCGAAGCGACTCAGATCCTGCCCACCCCGTCCAAGCACCACTACGCGGATCGCCGGGGCCAGGGCATTCAGTTCGTCGCCCAGTCTGAGCGACATGTCGAACATCCGCTCCATGGTGGCCGCCGGCGGATAACGCGGCATGCAGGCATCCCGCGCCGAACTGTGCGCGGCCCCGGCCCCGGCCCCCATGCCCAACATCCAGATCAACACCCACACGCGAACACCTAGCTTCCGTAGCAATTGCACCCCCGACATCCTTTGCATCGTTGCTTTCCCCCATTTTCCTGCGTCGAATAGCCCGTGGCCCGAAAGAGGCATAGAAAGAGGGTTTGCCTTATCCTTGGAGCGGTTATACCGCAACTTCCGCAAGGATCATCATGGGTCTGCAACTGGTCTCCGCCGGCCGCAACGTGCCGGACGACATCAACGTCATCATCGAAATCCCCAAGGATTCCGAGCCGGTCAAGTACGAAGTGGAAAAGGAAAGCGGCGCGATCTTCGTCGACCGCATCCTCTCCACGCCGATGCGCTACCCGTGCAACTACGGCTACATCCCGCAGACCCTGGGCGGCGACGGCGACCCGCTGGACGCGCTGGTGATCCTGCCGCTGCCGCTGGTGCCCGGCTCGGTGATCCGCTGCCACCCGGTCGGCATGCTGAAGATGAGCGACGAGGCCGGCACCGACGAGAAGCTGATCGTGGTGCCCTCGGCGAAGATCTTCGCCGGCTACGCGCACATCACCGACATCAAGCAGGTGTCCGGCCACTGGCTGGAGCGCATCGGCCACTTCTTCGAGCACTACAAGGACCTCGAGAAGGGCAAGTGGGTGAAGGTGGAAGGCTGGGTCGGCGCGGACGAGGCGAAGGCCGTGATCCGCGAGGGCATCGAGCGGCACCAGGCCAAGTAACTCCCCCGCCTCGCCCCTCTCAGTCAAAGAAAGACCCAACGGCACGGCGCCCCGGCGACGTGCCGTTTTTCTATGCCCGGCGCCGGCGGCGCGCGGCGGCGCCCTCGGGGTGGGAAGCCGCCGCCGGCTCGCGCTCCCACGGCGGCGGATCACCCAGCTGCTCGGCCAGGAAATCCACGAAGGCCCGCACCCGCGGCGGCACCAGCCGGCGCTGCGGCATCACCGCGTGGATGCCGGTGTCGTCGAGGGCGTAGTCGGGCAGCACCACCTGCAGGCGGCCTTCGCACAGCTCGCGGTGGATGTGCCACAGCGAGTGCATGGCGATGCCCAGGCCGGCCTCGGCAGTATTGCTGAGCAGCTCGCCCTGGTTGCTCTCGAAGCGGCCGTTCACCCGCACCACGTGCTCGCGGCCGCGCGCGTCGCGCAGGCGCCAGCTGTCCTGGCGGCCGCCGTTGCCGACCAGCAGCAGGCAGTCGTGCGCGGCGAGGTCCGCCGGCGTGCGCGGCGTGCCGCGCCGGCGCAGGTAGTCGGGCGAGGCGCACAGCACGCGGCGGTTGGCGGCGAGGCGCCGCGCGACCAGGCTGGAATCGTCCAGCGCGCCGATGCGGATGGCGAGGTCGAAGCCCGCGCTCACCAGGTCCATCAGCTGGTCGCTGAGGTGCACGTAGAGCTTCAGCTCCGGGTAGCGGGCGAGGAACTCGGGCAGCAGCGGCGAGACGTACTGGCTGCCGAAGGCGGCCGGCATGGTCACGCGCAGGCTGCCGGCCACCTCGCTGCCGCCGCGGCGCAGCTGCGCGGTGAGCGCGTCCAGGTCTTCCACCAGCGCGCGCCCCTGCCCGGCCAGCGCGAGGCCCTCGGGCGTGGGGTGCAGCCGCCGCGTGCTCCGGTGCAGCAATCGCACGCCGAGCTCGCGCTCCAGCCGCTTCAGGCGCTGGCTGGCCACCGCCACGGAGAGGTCGAGGCTGCGCGCCGCGGCGCTGATCGAGCCTTGGTCGAGCACGCGCAGGAACAGCAGCAGGTCGCCGACGCGGTCCATGGATTATCAACATACCGTTGAATTTGATTCGCGATCTTGCCGGTTTTTGCTGAAGATGCAAAGCACCTAGTCTGCGTACTTCCACGGCTTTCCAAGGAGTGCGCGGCATGGCCGCTTTCCCCTCGCGCGAGCGCATGCCGCTCGCGCTGTACGCGCTGGCCGCCGGCGCGTTCGGCATCGGCACCACCGAGTTCGTGATCATGGGCCTGCTGCTGCAGGTGGCGGCCGACCTCGAGGTGGGCATCACCGCCGCGGGCCTGCTGATCTCCGGCTACGCCTTCGGCGTGTTCGTGGGCGCGCCGTTGCTCACCGCGGCCACCAGCCGCCTGCCGCGCAAGACGGTGCTGCTGGCGCTGATGGTGATCTTCACCGTCGGCAACCTCGTCTGCGCCATCGCGCCGAACTATGCGGTGCTGATGATCGCGCGGGTGATCACCTCGCTGGCGCACGGCACCTTCTTCGGCGTGGGCTCGGTGGTGGCCACCTCGCTGGTGCGGGAGGACCGCAAGGCTTCGGCGATCTCGATCATGTTCACCGGCCTCACCGTGGCGACCCTGCTCGGCGTGCCGGCGGGCGCGTGGCTGGGCCACCAGTTCGGCTGGCGCGCCACCTTCTGGGCGGTGACCGCCATCGGCGTGGCCGCCACCGCGGTGATCGCCGCGCTGGTGCCCGCCAGCCACGGCAGCGGCGCGCCGATCGCCTTCCGCGCCGAGCTCAAGGCCGTCGCCAGCGCGCCGGTGTTGCTGGGCCTACTGGTGACGGTGCTGGGTTTCGCCGGGGTGTTCACCGTGTTCACCTACGTGCAGCCCATCCTCACCCGCGTGAGCGGCTTCGCCGACGGCGCGGTGTCGATGATCCTGCTGGTGTTCGGCGTGGGCCTGATCCTCGGCAACCTGCTCGGCGGGCGCCTGGCGGACCGCAGCCTCGCCCGCGCCCTGCCCGGCAGCCTGCTGGTGCTGGCCGTGGTGCTGGCGGCGATGGGCCCGGCGCTGCACGACAAGCCCGCCGCCGTGCTGCTCGTCGGCCTACTCGGCATGGCCGCGTTCGCCACCGTGTCGCCGCTGCAGCTGTGGGTGCTCAAGCAGGCGGGCGACGCACAGAGCCTCGCCTCCAGCCTCAACATCGGCGCCTTCAACCTGGGCAACGCGCTGGGCGCCTGGCTGGGCGGCGTGGTAATCGACCATGGCCCCGGCCTCGGCGGCGTGACCTGGGCCGCGGCCCTGGTGACGCTGGCGGGCCTGGCGCTCGCCGTGGTGGCCGTGCGCCAGCAGGCGGCCAGCAAGCCGGCGCTGCCGGACCTGGACATGGCGGCGTAGCGCTTCCCCGCCCGCCGCATGCCGATGGGCCGGATGCCACCGGGCAGCGGCCTTTCCTTCGTCCCCTTCGAGGCTTCCACCATGGACTACCGCTTTCTCGGCACCTCCGGCTTCAAGGTGCCCGCACTGGGCTTCGGCGCCGGCACCTTTGGCGGCAAGGGGCCGCTGTTCAGCGCCTGGGGCAACACCGACACGGCCGGGGCGCGACGGCTGGTCGACCTCTGTCTCGACGCCGGCGCCAACCTGTTCGACACCGCGGACGTCTATTCGGACGGCGCCTCGGAAACCATCCTCGGCGCGGCGCTGAAGGGGCGCCGCGACCGCGCCATCGTCTCCACCAAGCTCACCCTGCGCAGCGGCGAGGGGCCGAACGAGGTGGGTGCCTCGCGCCATCACCTGATCGCGGGCGTGGAGCGCGCGCTCAAGCGCCTGGACACCGACTACATCGACCTGCTCCAGCTGCACCACTTCGACGCGCAGACGCCGGTGGACGCCGTGATGGCGACGCTGGACGACCTGGTGCGCGCGGGCAAGCTGCGCTACCTCGGCGCCTCCAACTTCTCCGGCTGGCAGCTGATGAAGTCGCAGGCGGCGGCCGATCGCCACGGCCGCGCGCGCTTCGTCGCCAACCAGGCCTACTACTCGCTGGTGGGCCGCGACTACGAATGGGAGCTGATGCCCCTCGGCCTCGACCAGGGCGTGGGCGCGCTGGTGTGGAGCCCGCTCGGCTGGGGCCGCCTCACCGGCAAGCTGCGCCGCGGCCAGCCGCTGCCCGAGGGCAGCCGCCTGCACGCCACCGCCGGCTTCGCGCCGCCGGTGGAAGAAGAACGCCTGTACCGCGTGGTGGATGCGCTGGACGAGGTGGCCGCCGAGACCGGCAAGAGCATCCCGCAGGTCGCCATCAACTGGCTGCTGCAGCGACCCACGGTGTCGAGCGTGCTGATCGGCGCACGCAACGAGGCGCAGCTCTCGGACAACCTCGGCGCGGTCGGCTGGCAGCTCTCGCCGGCGCAGATGGCCCGCCTCGACGCGGCCAGCGCCGTCATGCCGCCCTATCCCTATTACCCTTACTGGAACGGCATGTTCGCCGAGCGCACGCCGCCGCCCGTGCCTTCTTCCCCCGCTTCCGGAGCCCCCCGCATGAAAGCCGTCGCCCTGACCCGCTACCTGCCCATCGACGACCCCGCCTCGCTGCTCGACGTGGAGCTGCCCACACCGACGCCGGGCGAGCAGGACCTGCTGGTGCGCGTCGAGGCGGTGTCGGTGAACCCGGTGGACACCAAGCTGCGCGCGCCCAAGCCGCAGGTGGAGGCGCAGCCGCGCGTGCTCGGCTACGACGCCGCCGGCATCGTCGAGGCGGTGGGCGCCGGCGCCGCCGGCTTCAAGCCGGGCGACCGCGTGTACTACGCCGGCGACGTCACCCGCCCCGGCAGCAATGCGCAGTACCAGTTGGTGGAAGCATGCCTGGCCGCGCACGCGCCGCGCACGCTCACCGCCGCGCAGGCCGCCGCGCTGCCGCTGGTGGCGGTCACCGCGTGGGAGCTGCTGTTCCAGCGCATGCCGTTCGACAGCGAGCGCGGCGGCGCGGGCAAGTCGCTGCTGGTGATCGCCGGCGCCGGCGGCGTCGGCTCCATCGCCATCCAGCTGGCCCGGCGCGCGGGCTTCACCGTGATCGCCACCGCCTCGCGCCCGGAGACCGTCGAGTGGTGCCGCGCGCTGGGCGCGCAACACGTGATCGACCACCGCGAACCGCTCGGCCCGCAACTCGCCGCACTCGGCCATGCGCAGGTCGATGCCGCGCTCAACCTCGCCGACACCGACCGCTACTGGGACGCGCTGGGCGAACTGCTGGCGCCGCAGGGCCACGTGGGCCTGATCGTGGAGCCGAAGGGCGCGCTGAAGATCGGCGACCCGTACAAGGCCAAGTGCATCGGCATCCACTGGGAGTTCATGTTCGCCCGCCCGCGCTTCCGCACGCCGGACCGCGGCGAGCAGGGGCGCATCCTGGCCCGGGTGGCGGCGCTGATCGACGCGGGCGAATTGAAGAGCATCCAGCACGAGACGCTCTCGCCCATCGACGCGACCAACCTGCGCGAAGCCCATCGCCGGCTCGAATCGGGACGCACCATCGGCAAACTGGTGCTGGCCGGCTGGTGACAGACGGCCACGGCGACGCCCGATGAGCGCGTCGCCGCAATGGCCGGAACCTCACGCGCGCACTGCCGCCAAGCACGCAGGCGGCGTGCGCAATGCCGGCCGGCGAAAACCGTCAGTGGCGGCTGGCCTGGCGCCCCACGGCCGGCTTGGCCGGCTCGCCCTTCTTGCCCAAGGCCTCGAGCAGGGTCGAGAGATCCTCGGCGTGCTCCTCTTCCATCGCCAGGATCTCTTCCATCATGCGGCGGCTGGTCGGGTCGTCGTTGCCCAGGTACCGCACGATGTCGCGGTAGCTGTCGATGGCGATGCGCTCGGCGACCAGGTCCTCCTTGATCATGTCGACCAGGTCATCGCCCTCCACGTAGTCCGCGTGGCTGCGCGTCAGCAGGCCCTCGGGGTTGAGGTTGGGCGCACCCTCGAGCTGGGTGATGCGCTCGGCGATGCGGTCGGCATGCTGCTGCTCCTCGTTGGCGTGCTCGAGGAACTCCGCCGCCACGCTTCGGGCATGAATGCCCGAGGCCATGTAGTAGTGGTACTTGTAGCGCAGCACGCAGACGATCTCGGTGGCCAGGGCCTCGTTGAGCACCTTGACCACGGTGGCGCGGTCGGCGCCGTAGCCGGCCGTGACCGCGCCCTGGTCGATGTGCTCGCGGGCGCGCTGGCGGATGGTTTCGATGTCCGTGAGAAACGGCTTGGCGGCCATGCGGTCCTCCTGTGCGGATGGGAAGACAACGCGCGCCGCATGGCGCGGGCGCGATCTCATGCATGCTGGCGGCAGGCCCGCGAAGCGTGGGTGAAAACGCCCGTCAACGCAGCGCCATGGCGGCGCGTTCGTCTGCGCACGTTCAGCGGCAGGGAGAGGACTGCGGGCCGTTGCGGCGCCCGGGCGCAAAAAAAGCGGC
>NZ_LFQR01000036.1 GCF_001182895.1 Frateuria defendens
GCCGGCTTCATCGTTTCGGGCGTGATGCGTGCGCAGGCTTACTGCAACAGCGAGCGCAGCATCCAGGCGGTCTTCTCGTGCTCCTTCAGGCGGCCGGTGAGCATGTCGGCGGTGCCCTCGTCACCGGCCTTGTCGGCCACCTTGATCGCGCCGCGCGCGGTGGCGGCGGCGATCTCGTGGCCATCGACCAGCTGGCCCACCATGGCCTTCCAGTCCGGCACGCCCGGCTCTTCCTTGATCGAGGTGAGCTTGCCGAACTGGCTGTAGGAGCCGGGGGCGAACACGTCCAGCGTGCGGATGCGCTCGGCCACCTCGTCCGCCGCCAGCCACAACTCGTTGTACTGCGTCTCGAACATGTTGTGCAGGCTGTTGAACTGCGGGCCGGTGACGTTCCAGTGGAAGCTGTGGGTCTTCAGGTACAGCGAATAGGTATCGGCGAGCAGCTTGGACAGCTGCTTGGCGATGGCTTCGCGATCCTTCTTGGCGATACCGATCTGTGTGGCCATGAACCGCTCCTTCTATGTGTCGTCGATGGGGGTTGGAGAGCAGGATAGCGGCCGCGATCATGCCATGGAAATGCATCCTTACGATGTCGCCGATAGCCAGCCGCTATCATGTCCGGTCTCATGAACGACACCGCTTCCCCCACCTCCCATCCCGGCCTGCGCGCGCTGCGCCAGGCGCTCGATACCGTGAGCAGCCGCGACTTCGGCCGCCTGCTCGGGCGCTGGCGCGGCCTCTCGCGCCGCCCGGACGAGAAGAAGCTCACGGCGCTGGCCGCCGACATCGCCGCCAGCGCCGCGCGGCGGCGCGCGCGCGCCGAGGCCAAGCCGGCGATCCGCCTGGACGAGTCGCTGCCGATCAGCGCCCGCGCCGACGACATCGTCAAGCTGATCCGCGAACACCAGGTGGTGGTGATCGCCGGCGAGACCGGCTCGGGCAAGACCACCCAGCTGCCCAAGTTGTGCCTGGCCGCCGGCCGCGGCGAGGCCGGGCTGATCGGCTGCACCCAGCCGCGCCGCCTGGCCGCCCGCTCGGTGGCGCGGCGCGTGGCGGAGGAGCTGGGCACGCCGCTCGGCGAGCAGGTGGGCTTCCAGGTGCGCTTCACCGATCAGGTGTCCGAGCGCACGCTGGTGAAGTTCATGACCGACGGCATCCTGCTGGCGGAGACGCAGAACGACCCGTGGCTGTCGGCCTACGACACGATCATCATCGACGAGGCGCACGAGCGCAGCCTCAACATCGACTTCCTGCTGGGGTATCTGAAGCGTCTGGCGGTGAAGCGGCCGGACCTCAAGATCATCGTCACCTCGGCCACCATCGACACCGCGCGCTTCGCCGAGCATTTCGAGGGCGCGCCGGTGGTGTCGGTGGAAGGGCGCACCTACCCGGTGGAGCTGCGCTGGCGTTCGCTGGACGAGCTGGGCGAGCGCCGCGGCGGCCGCGAGATGAGCCAGGGCAGTGCCGAGCACATCGCCGCGGTGGTGGACGAGATCATGGCTGACCGGTCCTTGGGCGGCGGCCCGGGCGACGTGCTGGTGTTCCTGCCCGGCGAGCGCGAGATCCGCGACGCCCACCTCGTGCTCTCGCGCCGGCAGTACCGCGAGACGGAGATCCTGCCGCTCTACGCGCGCCTCTCCGCCGGCGACCAGGACCGCGTGTTCAAGCCCGGCCCCAAGCGCCGCGTGGTGCTCGCCACCAACGTGGCGGAGACCTCGCTCACCGTGCCGCGCATCCGCTACGTGGTGGACACCGGCAGCGCGCGCGTGAAGCGCTACAGCCAGCGCAGCCAGCTCGAACGCCTGCACGTCGAGCCCGTCTCGCAAGCCGCCGCCGACCAGCGCAAGGGCCGCTGCGGGCGCATCGGGCCGGGCGTGTGCTACCGGCTGTACGACGAGGCGGACTACAACGCCCGTCCGCTCTACACCGACCCCGAACTGCTGCGCGCCTCGCTCGCCAACGTGATCCTGCGCATGCTGGCGCTCAAGCTCGGCGAGGTGGACGAGTTCCCCTTCCTCGACGCGCCTGACCCGCGCGTGGTGGCCGACGGCTACCGCCGCCTGGCCGAGATCGGCGCCATCGACGAGGCGCGCGTGCTCACCGCCACCGGCCGCACGCTGGCGCGGCTGCCGATCGACGTGCAGTTGGCGCGCATGCTGGTGGAGGGCGAGCGGCTGGGCAGCCTGCGCGAGCTGCTCACCATCGTCAGCTTCCTTAGCATCCAGGACCCGCGCGAGCGGCCGGCCGACGCGCGAGCGCAGGCCGATGCGGCGCATGCGGCGTTCGCCGATCCCAAGTCCGATTTCGTCGGCGTGCTCAATTTGTGGCGCGCCTACCACGACGCGCACGAGGCGCTGACGCAGTCGAAGCTGCGCGACTGGTGCTCGCGGCACTTCCTCTCCTTCCTGCGCATGCGCGAGTGGCGCGAGCTGCATCGGCAGTTGTTGCTGGTGGTGCAGGAGATGGGTTGGAAGCTGGATGGTGCGGGCGTTGCTCCTTCTTCCCTCGGGGAAGAAGGTCGGGATGAGGGGGCGAGGTCGCGCAGGCGTGGCAAGGACGGGCGCGCTCCGCAGACCGGTTCCCGCGAGCCCCCAACCCTCTCCCCGGCGGGGAGAGGGGGCAAGAGCCGGCAGCCGGCGAGGGCGGGGCAGCCGGTGGCCACGCGGGCGGAGGAAGACGACCAGGCCGCCGCCGACCAGCGGTTCGAGGCCATCCACCGCAGCCTGCTCGCCGGCCTGCCCACGCAGGTGGGGCGCAAGGACGAGCGCGGCATCTACCAGGGCACGCGCGAGCGCAAGTTCCAGGTCTTCCCCGGCTCGTCCCTGGGCAAGCTGCCGCCGAACTGGATCTTCGCGGCGCAGATCCTCGACGTGGGCGGCAAGGTGTGGGGCATGATGTGCGCCCGCGTGGAGCCGCTGTGGATCGAGCAGCAGGCCGCGCACCTCTTGCGCACGAGCTGCCGCGACGCGCACTGGTCGAGGAAGCGCGGCACCGTGGTGGCCTACGAGCAGGTGAGCCTGTTCGGCCTCACCCTGGTCGAGCGCCGCGCCGTGACCTTCCAGCAGCAGGACCCCGGGCTCGCCCACGCCATCTTCCTGCGCGAGGCGCTGGCGCGCTGCGACCTCGACGCGCGCGCCGATTTCGTGCGCGCCAACGCGCGTGTGCTGGAGGAGGCCCAGGGCATCGAGGCCAAGCAGCGGCGCGAAGGCCTGATCCGCAGCGAGGACGAACTGGCCGCCTTCTTCGAGGGCAAGCTGCCCGAAGACATTGCCGGCAGCCGCGCGCTCGACGCCTGGTACCGCCACGCCGCGCCGGCCGGGCAGGCCGTGCTGCGCTGGTCGCTGGAGGACGTGCTGGCCGGCGGCAACGGGCTCGATCCGAAAGCCTTCCCGGCCACGCTGGAGATCGCGCCGTCCGCCGGCGAGGCATCGGGGGCGCAGCGCTACCGCCTCGACTACCGCTTCGTGCCCGGCGACGAGGCCGACGGCGTCACCCTACAGCTGCCGCTGGCCATGCTCAACGCGCTGCCCACCGCGCGCTGCGAGTGGCTGGTGCCCGGCCTGCTCGGCGAGAAGGTGGCCGAGCTGATCCGCGGCCTGCCCAAGGCGCTGCGGCGCAACTTCGTGCCGGCGCCGGATTTCGCGCGCGCCTTCGTGGAGGCGGAAGCGCCGCGCGACACGCCGCTCGCCCGCGCGCTCGCCGCCTTCCTCAAGCGCGCCACCGGCGTCGATCTCGACCCGGCCGAGTTCGACGGTGTGGCACTCGCACCGCACTTCCTGATGCGCTACCGCCTGCACGACGAGCAGGGCAAGACACTCGCCGCCAGCCGCGACCTCGCCGCGCTGCGCGCGCAGTGGGAGGGCCAGGCGCGCGAGGCGTTCTCGCGCAAGACCGACATCGAGCTGACCCGCGAGGACGTGGCGCGCTGGGACTTCGACGAGATCCCCGCGCAGGTGCGCTCCGCCGGCGGCCTGCTCGCCTTCCCCGCGCTGGTGGACCTGGGCGAGGCGGCCGCGCTGCGCGTGTTCGAGCGCCGCGACGAGGCGCAGGCGGCGCACGTGAAGGGCGTGGAGCGGCTGCTGCGCAACGCGCTCGCCAGCGACTTCAAGCAGGCCCGCCGGCGCCTGCCGATCGCCAGCGCGCTCTCGCTCAAGTACGCGCCGCTGGGCAGCGTCGAGGGGCTGCGCGAGGACCTGGTCGAGGGCGGCTTCACCGACCTGCTGGCCCGCCATGATCTCGATGCGCGCACCGCCGGCGCCTTCGAGGCGCTGCACGCGCAGCTGGCGCGCGAGCTGTTCGCCGCCGCGGTGGAGCGGCTCAAGCTCGCCGAGCCGATCATCGCCGCGCAGGCGGACGTCAAGCCCTGGCTGGAACCGCCGCTGATGGGCTTCGCCCGCGCCAGCTACGACGACCTGCGCGAGCAGTTCGACGCGCTGCTGGAACCGGGCTTCCTGCGCGAACTGCCCACCGCGCGCATCGCCCATGTCCCGCGCTACCTGAAGGCCATGCGCCTGCGCGCCGAGCGCCTGCGCCAGGACCCGGCCAAGGACCAGCAGCGCATGCTGCAGGTGCTGCCGTACTGGCGCGAGTACCTCAAGCACCGCGCCGCCGGTACCGGGGGCCTCGGCGAGCTGCGCTGGCTGATCGAGGAATGGCGCGTGTCGCTGTTCGCGCAGGAGCTGAAGACCGCCGAGCCGGTGTCGGCCAAGCGGCTGGCCCGCGCCCTGGAGGCGCTGGGCTAGCCCCGTGCCGCAGGGCCTCTCCGAACCTGCCCAAGGCCCGCCGCCTGCACCCTCCCCTGCATGCCGGGGAGGGTGGGGAGGGGTGAACCCTTGCCTCGAGGCTAGGGCCTACCCCTCCTGCGGGCAGGGGGCGCCATGCAGCGTCAGCGGCGGGGCTTTTCGGGCATGCCGCGCGGCGCCGTGGGCCGTTCATGCCAGGGGCCTATAATTGCCGCTTACAAGGATGCATCGTCGCCCCATGGTCCAAGCCGCCCCCGCCACTGCTTCCAGCCTCGCGCTCTGGCGCGAGCGCTCGCCCGTGCCGGCGCCGGAGCTGGCCGAGGCGCTGGACGCCGTGGCCGGCGTGGCGGTGAACGAGGTCGAGCTGTGCGACGTGCTCGACCTGCTCGCGGACCTGGGCTGCGATGCGCAGACGCTGGCCTCGGCGGTGTGGTTCGCGCTGGCCCGCGCCGATGCGGCGCGTTGGGAAGCCATCGCGCCGCGCCTGCCGGAGGGCATGCAGCGGCTGGTGGCGGGGCAGGTGGCCGCGCAGAAGGTGTGGGCGCTGCACGCGCAGCGCTCGGCCGGCGGCACCGAGGGCCTGCGCCGGCTGTTGCTGGCGATTATCCGCGACCTGCGCGTGGTGTTCGTGCTGCTGGCGCGCCAGCTCGCGCGCATGCGCGCCGCGATGGCGCTGCCGGAGACGGAGCGGCAGGCGCTGGCGCGGCTCACCCGCGACATCCACGCGCCGCTCGCCAACCGCCTCGGCATCTGGCAGCTCAAGTGGGAGCTCGAAGACCTCGCCTTCCGCTACCTGCAGCCGGACACCTACAAGCGCATCGCCAGGCTGCTCGACGAGCGCCGCGCCGACCGCGAGGGCTTCATCCGCGAGGCGCTGGACGAACTGGGCCGCGCGCTCGGCGCCGCCGGCATCCATGCCGACCTCGCCGGCCGCCCCAAGCACATCTATTCGATCTGGAAGAAGATGCAGCGCAAGGCGCTGGACTTCTCCCACCTCTACGACATCCGCGCCGTGCGCGTGCTGGTGGACAGCGTGGCCGACTGCTACGCCGCGCTCGGCGTGGTGCACACGCTGTGGCCGCACCTGCCGGGCGAGTTCGACGACTACATCGCGCGGCCCAAGGGCAACGGCTACCAGTCGCTGCACACCGCGGTGGTCGGCCCGCACGGCAAGACGCTGGAGGTGCAGATCCGCACCCACGCCATGCACCGCGCCAACGAACTGGGCGTGGCCGCGCACTGGCGCTACAAGGAGGGCGGCGCGGGCGATGCGGAGTTCGAGGCCAAGATCGCCTGGATGCGCAAGCTGCTGGAACCGCGCGCCGGCGACGACGCGGAGCTGGCCGCCGGCCTGCAGACGGAACTCCTGGAAGACCGCGTCTACCTGCTCACGCCCAAGGGCGAGGTGTTCGACCTGCCGCGCGGCGCCACCGTGCTCGACTTCGCCTACCACGTGCACACCGAGGTGGGGCATCGCTGCCGCGGCGCGCGGGTGAACGGGCGCATCGTGCCGCTCACCTACCAGCCGCACAGCGGCGACCGGGTGGAGATCATCACCGCCAAGAACGCCGAGCCCAGCCGCGACTGGCTCTCGGCGCACCACGGCTACCTCAACACCAGCCGCGCGCGCGAGAAGGTGCGCATCTGGTTCCGCCGCCTCGCCCACGACGCCAACCTCGCCGCCGGCCGCGCGCTGCTGGAGCGCGAGTTCAAGCGCCTGGCGCTGCCGGCCGCGCTCAGTGCGGAGCTGGGCAAGCTGCCGCCGCATTTCCACCTGAAGACCCTGGACGAGCTGCTGATCGCCGTGGCCCTGGGCGAGTTCTCGCCCGGCCAGGTGGCGCGCGCGCTGCAGGAGGCCGCGCACCCGCCCGGGCCCTCGCCGTCGCTGCCCGCCACCGTGGCGCGCCACAGCCGGCCCGACCACAGCGCGCTGCGCATCGAGGGCGTGGGCAACCTGCTCACGGTGCTGGCGCGCTGCTGCCAGCCGCTGCCGGGCGACGCGGTGCGCGGCTACATCACCAAGGGCCGCGGCGTGTCCGTGCACCGCGCCGACTGCGCCAGCCTCGCGCGCCTCGCGCGGCGCGAGCCGGACCGGGTGATCGAGGTGGAGTGGGGCGCCGCCGCCGAGCAGGCCTACGAGGTGGACGTGGAGCTGATCGCCTACGACCGCAAGGATTTGCAGAAGGACGTCACCGGCACGGTCAGCAACGCCGGCGTGCACATCCTCGCGCTCAACAGCCGCGTGGCCCCGCGCACCGGCGTGGTGGACATGCGCTTCACCCTGCGCGTGCGCGATTTCGAGCAGCTCTCGGGCCTGCTCGACAAGCTGCAGGCGCTGCCCAACGTCACCGAGGCCAAGCGCGTCAGCGCCAGCTGAACGCGGCGCCGCACGCGGCGGGCGGCGCGGAACGGCGATGCTAAGCTGCATGGGTTCCTTTTCGACACTTCCCTGCATGAGCGGACGCCGAGACCATCGCCAAGACCCGCCGGGCCGCGTCGAGCCGCGCCTGGGCGACCTGGACCAACTGCACGCGCCGCCGCCTGCCGAGGCGCCGCAGGACGATCTGCCCTCCATCACCGTGGAGCCGCCATCGCGCCGCGTCGATGCCCCCATGCGGCGGCCGCCGCCGCACAAGGCGCCGCGCCGCGCGTGGCCGTGGCTGCTGCTCGGCGTGGCGGTGGCGCTGCTCGCGCTGTGGCTCGGCCAGGACCGCCTGCGCAGCCTGGTGCCCAACACCGAACTCAACGACACCCTGGGCCGCGCCGAGCAGGCCCTGCGCGATGGACGTCTGGACGGCCAGGACGGCGCCCGCGCCCTGTTCGAATGGGTGAGCGAGCAGGAGCCGGACAACGACCGCGCCCGCACCGGCCTGCACCAGGTCGGCCAGGCCGAGCTGTCGCTGGCCGATACGGCGTTCCGCGCCGGCCGCACCGACGAGGCGCAGCAGCGGCTCGGCGCCGCGCGCGAACTGCTCGGCGGCGGCGACGACGTCGATCGCCTGAGCCAGCAGATGGCGCGCGCGCACGGCGGCGTCGAACAGCTCGAAGGCCAGATCGCCCAGGCGCAGGAAGCCCTGGACGCCGGCCGGCTGAGCGGCGAGGATGGCGCCGGCGCGCTGTACCGGCGCGTGCTGGCCGCCGACCCCGGCAACGCCGTGGCCGCGCACGGCCTGGACAAGGTCGGCGCCGCGCTGGCTGCCAAGGTGCGCGCCGCGCTGGCCGCGAACGACGCGGCCGGCGCCGCCGCCGGCATCGACCAGCTGGCCGCGCTCTTGCCCAACTACGGCGAACTGCCCGCGCTGCGCGCGGCGCAGGCGCAGGCCCAGCAGCAGTCCGCCGAAGCCTTGACCCAGGCCCTGCAGCAGGGCGAGGACGCCTTGCGCGCCGGCCGCATCGACGGCGAGGGCGAGGACACCGCGTTCGCCCACTTCAAGCAGGCGCTCGCGCTCGATCCGGACAACGCGCAGGCCAGGGCCGGGCTTGGTCAGGTGGCGCAGGCGCTGATCGTGCAGGCCAGCGCCGCGCTCGACAGCGACGACCGCGGGCAGGCCGCGAGCCTGCTGGACCGGGCCGCGCAGCTCGCGCCGAAGTCGGCCGACCTCGCCGCGGCGCGCGCGCGCCTGGGCGACGGCAAGTCGCCGCCGGCCGCCGCCGGCCAGGCCCCCGCGCCGGCCGAAAGCGCGCCGCCGGCGCCCGCGCCGCTCAGCCCGCAGCAGAGCGCGGAGGTCGCGCGCCTGCTCAAGAGCGCCCAGCTCGCCGCGCAGCGCGGCCAGATCATGCTGCCGCCCGGCGAGAGCGCCTACGACCTCTACCGCAGCGCGCTCGCCATCGACGGCAACAACGACGCGGCGCGGCGCGGCCTGCAGGCGTTGCCCAACCTGGCCGCGCAGCAGTTCGGCCAGGCGCTCGCCAACGGGGACCTCGCCCGCGCCGGCGAGCTGCTGGCCGACCTCGGCGACCTCGCCCCCGGCGACGCCGGCCAGGACGAGCGCCGCCGTCGCCTGGCCGATGCGTGGCTGGACCAGGGCGAGCAGCAGCTCGCCCGCGGCGACCGCGCCGGCGCCTCGCAGTCGCTCGACCAGGCGCGCCGCATCGCGCCGACGCTGGCGCGCGTGCAGGAACTCGCCGGTCGCCTGCAGGGCGCGCATTGAGAGCCCGCGCATGACGGTCCTGGTGTTCGGCGGCAGCAGCCAGATCGGCCGCTTCCTGTTGCCCGCGCTGGAGGCGCACGGCGTACCGGTGCTGGCGGTGAGCCGCCATCCGCAGACTTCCACCAGCCACGTGCAGTGGCGCGAAGGCTGGCTGCTCGACCGCCTGCCGGCGCTGCCGGCCTCGCTCTCGGCCGTGATCAGCTTCGGCCCGCTGCTGCCGTTCGCGCAGTGGCTGGAGGCGGCGGGCCTGCCCGGCTCGCCGCGGGTGATCGCCACCAGCTCGATGAGCGCCGAGAGCAAGGCCGCCTCGAGCGTGCCGCACGAGCGCGCCATCTCGCAGCAGCTGCGCGACGGCGAGGCCGCACTGGCGAGGGCCTGCGAGCGGCACGGCTATGCGTGGACGGTGTTCCGGCCCACGCTGATCTACGGCGCCGGCCTCGACAAGAGCCTCACCCCGATCGCCCGCCGCGCCCTGCGCACGCGTGTGTTCCCGCTGCCCGCCGGCCGCGGCCTGCGCCAGCCGGTGCACGCCGCCGACATCGCCCTCGCCGTACTGGCCGCGCTCGACACGCCGGCCGCCGCCGGCCGCATCCTCCCGCTCGGCGGCGGCGAACGCCTCACCGCCGCCGCCATGTTCGCCCGCGTGCGGCGCAGCCTGCCCATCGCTACCGTGCCGCTGCCGCTGCCCGCCGTCCTGCTCCACGCGGCCGGCCTGCTGTGGTCGCGCTTGCGCGGGCCGGTGCAGCGGCTCGATGCGGATCTGGTGGCGGACAATAGTGAGTTGGAGCGGCTGCTGGGGGTTCGGCCCAGGGGGTTCGAGCCGGATGCGGGGTGTTGGGGGTGAGGTTTGGGACGGGCCCGTGGGGGGGCTCGCTTGTTGTGCGCTTTTGCATCCTGGCCGGGGCTTCAACAACACTGCGGGCCTTCCCTCGCAGGCTCAGCAGGACGATCGTGAGCATGGCTCTGAGAGCCTGTTCAAAGTCTCTCCCACCTGCTCCCTCCCCTGCGTGCAGGGGAGGGTTGGGGAGGGGTCAACCCTTGCCTCGAGGCCAGACTTCACCCCTTCCCAGCCTGCCCCTGCAAACAGGGGGAGGCGCCAAGCCGCGTCAACGGCAAGACTTTGAACAGGCTTTCAGGACGCCGCCGCGTCCGAGCGCGCCACCACTCGCCCGATGCCCTCCTCCTCGATCGCGCGCGTCGCCGCCGCCAGCGCCGCCGCGTCCACCGCGCGGTCCAGGCCGATGCGGAAGTGCAGCTCGCCGTCGGCGCTGCGCGAGGAATGGATGGAGTCGAGGTTGATGCCGCGCTGCTCGAACACCGACAGCAGCGCGCGCAGCGAGCCGGGCTGGTCCTGCGGCAGGAACACGCTCAAGTAGCGCGGTTCGCTGAGGTCGGCCAGCAGGTAGCCCAGGCGCTCGAAGGCGTAGCTGCCCTCGGCCAGCGCCCGTGCGCCGACGAAATCGCCGCTCTGCGCCAGCAGTTCCTCGCGCATCGCCGCGCGGGCCGCATCGTCGCCCTGGCGCACCAGGTCGCGTAGGCGCTCGATGTGCGCGGCCAGCCGCTCCAGCATCGGCGCCACGTAGGGGTTCTCGAACTGGATGTCCTGGTAGATCGCCGGGTTGCTGGCGAGGATGCGCCGCGTCACCGCCTCGTCCAGCTCGTAGCCCACCGAGCGGAACGGGCGGATGCCGGCCAGCCCGCCCACCGCCGGCGCCAGCTCGCGCAGCACCGCGCCCTGCGCCATGTGGGCGGCGTGCACCATGCCCTGCACCAGTGCCATCACGCGGTCGTGCTGGGCCGGCTCGGCGCGCACGCATGCGGCCTCGGTGGCGGCGAGAAAGCTTTCCAGCCACGGCCGCCATGCCGCCAGCCGCGCCTCGCACACCACCATCACGCGCCCGCGCAGGGTCGGCGCCTTGGGTGCCGCGCTCATCGGGTGCAGGCCGGCCACCTCGGCCTGCGAGGCCAGCATCGCCGCCACCGGCTCGGCCTTGGTCGAGGTGACGTCCAGCCACAGCTTGCCGCGCTCGGCACCGGCGGCCAGTTCGGCGTAGCGGCGGATCAGCGCGGGCGTATGGCGGATCGGCGCGGCGAACACCAGCACGTCGGCCGCCTCGATCAGTTCGCGCTCGCCGAGCGCGGTGTCGCCCGCCGGGTCGCGGCCGAGCACGCGCAGGCCCATGCGCGCCTCGAAAAAGCGGCGCAGCCAGCGGCCATAGGCACCCTGGCTGCCGACCAGGCCGATGGTGGGGTGTGCGGGAATGCTCAGGAGCGGTGCCTCGTGGAAGGTTTCGCGCGCAGCCTACCGCGCACGGGCGGCGCGCCGCGCGCGGCCATCGGTCGCGTCAGTAGCGCGGCACGCCTTCCTTGTGGCACTGGGCCACCCACTTGCGCGCGCTGGCGGCGCCGGCCGCATCGTCGGCCTCAAGGCGCATCTCCACGATGGTCTGCCAGTTGCGCGCGCACAGCGGCCCGAGCTTGGGGCCGAGCTCCCACGAGCGGTGGGCGAGCTTCTCGGCGCTGCCGTAGTCCTTCAGGCGCACGGCGATCTCGGCGCGGTCCTGCAGCAGGTCGGGCGAGTCGGGGCTGAGCTTGATCGCCTGGTCGAGCCTGGCCGCCGCGTCGGCATAGCGGCCGGCGCGCTCGTCCGCCTGCGCCGCGTCCTGCAGCCCGGCCACGCCCGGGTCGCGCAGCGGGTTCACGTCAATCACCGACTTCTCGTGATCGCCCGCGGTGCGGATCGCCGCGACGAGGTCGTAGCTCGGCCGGGACGGGCGCGTGGGCACGGGCGGCGCCGGCGGGACACAGGCCGCCAGCACGGCGGCGAGCAGGAAGGGGGCGGCGAGGCGAAGAGCGGTGCGAGGCGTCATTAGCGATCAGTCCCTGACGGGCGCGGTGGTGACCGGGGCGGGCTGCGCGTCGCTGCCGCCGCCGAAGAAGTTGCCGACGCGCTGCCAGAAGCACCCTTCGGTATCCGCCGGCAACGAGCCGGCCATGATAGGGAACTGGCGGGCCCCTTCGCACGTGGCATCGGTGCGCTTGCCGTCGGCCGGGTTGATCCAGGCCAGCTCCAGCCCCTCGCCCGGCGCCGCCTGCAGCGGCCGCGTGGGCAGCTTGCGGAACAGCTCCATCCACGCGCGCAGGCTGCCGGTGGCGCCGTAGAGGCCGGTGGGCTTGTTGTCGTCGCGGCCCATCCAGAACACCGCCAGGTGGCTGCCGGTGAAGCCGGCGAACCAGCTGTCGCGCATGTCGTTGCTGGTGCCGGTCTTGCCGGCGGCGTTGAGCCAGGAGAGGCCCGAGTTGCCGATGGCTGCCGCGGTGCCGCTGCGCGCCACCTGCTGCATCGCCCAGGTCACCAGCCGCACCGCGCCCTGGTACTCGCCCTGGCCCGCCTCGACCTCGTAGCGCTTGATGGTGCGGCCGTTGCCGTCCACCACGCCGCGCACGGCGAGCAGCGGCAGCGCGTGGCCGTCGGCGGCGAGGTACTGGTAGAGCTGCGCCACCTGCAGCGGCGCGAGGTCCTGCGCGCCGAGCAGCAGCGAGGGGCTGGGGTTGACGTCGGTAAGGCCGAAGGACTCGAGGAACGCCTTGATCCGCGGCAGCCCCACGCTCAGCCCCAGGTGGATGGTGGCGAGGTTCCACGAGTGCACCAGGGCGTCCAGCATCGGCACCTGGCCGTGCACGTCGTGCTCGTCGTTCTGCGGCGTCCATTGCGTGCCGTCGGGCTGGCGCATGCTGATCGGGCTGTCGTCGACCAGGCTGGCCAGGTTCCAGCGCCCGGGCTGGGCCAGCGCCACCAGGTAGACGAACGGCTTGATGGTGGAGCCGATCGAACGGCGCGCGTCCATCGCGCGGTTGAAGCCCTGGTCGCCCGGGGTCTTGCTGCCCACCATCGCCAGCACGTTGCCGCTGTCCGCGTCGGTGACCACTGCCGCCGCCTGCGCCGCCGCGCCGCGCTTGCCCAGGCCCTTCATCGAGGTGTCGATAGCCTGCTCGGCGTAGAGCTGCGCGGCCGGGTCCAGCGTGGTGAACACCGACAGGTTGCCGGCGCTCAGCGTGCCGTCGTCGAAGTCACTGGTGATCTGCGCGCGCACCAGCTGCATGAAGGCCGGGAAGCGGTTGTGCGGCAGCTGCCCCGCCGCGGCGATGGCGAGCGGCGCGGCTTGCGCCGCCCTGGCCTGCTCGGCCGAGAGCAGGCCCGTTTCCACGAACTGCTGCAGCACCAGGTTGCGCCGCGCCAGCGCGCGCTCGGGGTAGCGGCGCGGGTCGTAGTAGCTCGGCCCCTTCACCATGCCGATCAGGAGCGCGATCTCCTGCGGGCGCAGGTCCTCCAGCCGCCGCCCGAAGTAGAACTCCGCGCCGGCCGCGAAGCCGTGCACGGCCTGGCTGCCCTGCTGGCCGAGGAAGACCTCGTTGACGTAGGCCTCCAGGATGCGGTCCTTCGGATAGTGCGCCTCGATCAGCAGCGAGAGCAGCGCCTCGTTGAACTTGCGGGTGAGGTTCTGCCCGCGGTCGAGGAACAGGTTGCGCACCAGCTGCTGGGTCAGCGTGGAGCCGCCCTGCACGGTGTGCCCGGCGCGCAGGTTGGCGAAGCTCGCGCGCAGGATGGCGCCGAAGTCGAGGCCGATGTGGTGCTTGAAGTCGCGGTCCTCCACCGCCTGCAGGCCGGTCACCAGCAGCGGCGGCACGTCGCCCAGGTGCACGATGCGCCGCTCCTCCTGCTGCGCGCCGTACACGGTGGCGATGCGCGCGGGGTCGAGGTGGGTCGCCTTGATGGCGTTGCCGGTGGCCGCGTCGGTCACGCTCTGCACCTGGCCCTTGCCCAGCGTCACGCGGATGCGCTTGGGCAGCTCGCCGCCGTCCGGGCCGGCGTAGCCGCGGGAGGCGATCCGGTAGCGCGCGCCGTCCTTCGCCCAGCTGCCGGGCACCTGGCCGCGGCCGTCGTTGCCGTAGCCGGCGAAGGTCAGCTCCAGCTCCAGCGCCGCCGGCGTCATCGGCGTGCCCGGCGCAAGCTCCTGCGGCCTCGCGTACACCCGCGTGGGCACCGCGAACACCAGCTCGTTGAAGCGATCCTGCACGCGCTTGTTGAGGATCAGCGTGTAGGGCAGCACGAAGCCGACGAGCAGGCCGAGGGCGATCCAGAACGGAATGCGCACCCACGGCCAGCTGGCGCGCGCGATCGTGCGGAGGCGGGTCAGGAAGTCCAAGGCGAGGCGGTCCGGGGAGTTACGTTCCTTCGATCATAGGGGGCGGCACCCGGCGGGCATCTGAATACCGGGGTGGGGATGATGGCGGTTTGGGGGCGGGGAGAGGCGGGATTGGGGGCTTTCCAGCCTTGGCTCCCGCGCCCTATGGGTACGCGGGGCGAAGACGGCTGAAGGGGGAGTGCCCGCGGGAGCGCGGCTGGCTTGCCCCGGCTCGCCGTGCCGCGCCTCAGCGCTCCGCCAGCAAGGCCACCAGGCCGGCGCGGCGTTTCTCGCTGAGGTCGCGCATGGCCGTTACCACCGCGCGCTCCTGCGGCGTGAGTGCGTCGTAGGTGGCGGCCGGGTCGGCCACGCGGCGGCTCGGCTTGGCGCCGGGCTGGGGCGTGCCGCGGCCCATGGCCAGCCAGTCCAGGCTGCAATCGAGCTCGCCCGCGATCTCGATCAGCCGCGACAGTTCCGGCAGGGCGCGGCCGGCGAACCACAGCCGGGCCGTCTCGCGGGCCACGCCGAAGCGGTCGGCCATGGCCGTCACGCGCTGGCGCCCGGCGGGCACGCCGGCCTTGTCGCAGGCGCGATGCAGGCGATCGGCGAAGGCGGCATAGGGCGTGGACGGAGGCATCGCGACGGAAGCGGCTGGGCGAAAGGCGCGGCCATTCTGGCAAGCGCCGCCGTCCCGATTGACAAACGTAATTTGCTATGCAAGTTTCATTTGGCACTTGCCGCGCCGGTTCTCGGGGACGCGCCGCAGGGATGCCGCAGGGGGTATCTCATCGGTCGATCGGCCGCCGTGGATCATGGACGTCGGCGCCTCACTGGCGGCTGCGGAGGGCCGCGCGGCAGGTGCGATTTCGATTTCGAGGGAGCCGCCGCAGGCTGGCCGGGCGCACGGTTGCAGGTATCCGCAAGGGTAAGGGCGCGCAGGGCGCCGGGTCACCGGTTCGCCATTGGGGCGGGCCGGTGATCCGGCCTGCGATGTTCAGTCCGCGTGGCTGGCCGTGGCCGCGTTCGCGCCGGTGGCGGTGGCGGCTTTTCCATCCTGGTTCTTCCAGCCGCCGCCCAGGGCGAGGAACAGCCGCACCTGGTCGATCGAGATCTGGCTGTCGGCATCGGCCAGTTGCGCCTCGGCGGCGGCCAGGGTGCGGTCGGCGTCGAGGCTGGCGAGGTAGGGCGTGCGGCCGCCGCGGTAGAGCGTGCGGTTCTGTCCGGCGGCGTCGCGGGCCTCGTCGCGGGCGCGGCGCAGGTCGTCCTGGCGGTCGAGGTCCTGGGCGTAGGTTTCCAGCGCGGTCTGGGTTTCGCGCAGGGCGTTCAGCACCACGCTGTCGAAGTGGGCCAGGGCGGCGTCGGCGCCGGCCCGCGCGGCGGCCACGCGGGCGTGCGCGCTGCGCGAGGGGAAGGTCCAGGCGATCAGCGGGCCGATGCTCCAGCGGCGGGTGGCGGCGTTGCCGAAGTCTTCCAGCAGGCCGCTGGCGCCGGCGCCGGCGCCGATCTGCACGTCGGGGTAAAGCTCGGCCACGGCCACGCCGATGCGCGCGGTGGCGGCGGCCAGTTCGCGCTCGGCCTGGCGCACGTCGGGGCGGCGCTGCAACAGGGCCATGCCGTTGCCGACGGGGAGGGGCCGGGCGAGCGCGGGCGCCTCGCCGCAGGCGTCGACGCCCGCGGGCAGCTGGCCCGGCGTCTGACCGAGCAGGGCGGCCAGCTCGTACTCGGCGGCCTTCTTGCGTGCGCGCAGCGGCGGCAGCGATGCCTCGAGCAGGTCGACCTGGGCGCGGGCGCGGGTGGCGTCGGTGACGGTGCCGCGGCCGGCCTCGTAGAGCCGCTGCGCCACTTCTGCACTGCGCTGCTGCAGGGCCACCGAGTGTCCGGCCACGGCGATCTCGCGGTTGGCGTGGCAGGTTTCCATGTAGGTGCCGGCCACGCGCGCCACCACCGCGATGCGCGCCAGGTCCACGGCGGCCTGGCTGGCCTGGGCGTCGGCGCCGGCGGCCTCGGCGGCGCGCTTGAGCTTGCCGAACAGGTCGAACTCGTAGGACACGCTGAGGCCGGCGTCGCCCAGGTTGTACACCGGCAGCTTGTGCAACTGCAGGTAGCTCTCGCCGGAGAGCTGCGCGCGGTCCAGGCTGGCGCTGGCGCCGTAGGTGAAGCCGCCGGCGTGCTGGGCTTCCTCGTAGAGGGCGTAGGCCTTGCCGAGGTTGGCGCCGGCCGCGCGCAGGTCGGCGTTGGAGGCCAGTGCCTGGCGCACCAGCTGGTCGAGCAGCGGGTCGTCGTAGAGCTTCCACCAGTCCCCGGGCACCGGCGCGAGGTCGATGCCGCGCCGGCCGGCGGCGTCGACGAAGTCGCCCTGCGCGGCGGGGCGGTTGATCGCCGCGTTCGCCGGCAGGCGGTAGTCCGGGCCCACCGTCTTGCAGGCGGCGAGGGCGCCCAGCGCGAGGCCGAGCAGGCCGTGGCGCAGCAGGGCCTTCACGGCGCGCTCCGGGTGGCGGCGGACGCTGCCGCGGCGGGAGCGGGCTTGGCGGGCGCGGCGTCGGGCAGGATGGTGACGGTGGCGGTGCGGCCGGCGATCAGGCGCAGGTCCGGCGGCGTCTGATCGATGGCGATGCGCACCGGGATGCGCTGCGCCAGGCGCACCCAGTTGAAGGCCGGGTTGACGTTGGGCAGCAGGCTGGCGCCGCTGCTGCGGTCGCGGTCCTCGATGCCGGCGGCCACGCTCTGCACGTGGCCGGGCAGGTTGCCGGGCTCGCCCATCAGGCGGATGCTCACCGGCTGGCCCACGTGCACGCCGCGCAGCTTGGTCTCCTCGAAGTAGGCATCGACGTAGAACGAGCCGGTGTCGACGATGGAGAGCACGGGGCGGCTCACCGACACGTAGTCGCCCAGGCGCACCGAGCGGTCGCCGAGGAAGCCCTCCACCGGGCTGCGCACCACGGTGCGCTCGAGGTTGAGCCGGGCCACGTCCACCGCGGTCTCGGCGGTGGCGAGCGCGGCCTCGGCCTGCTCGACCTTGGAGCGGCCTTCCTCCGTCACTTCCTTCGAGACCAGGTCGCGCAGCGTGCGGTTGCGCGCGTCCTCGCGGCGCAGCTGCGCGAGGGTGGCGCGGCGCTCGGCCAGCGCGGCTTCGGCCTGGCGCAGGGCCAGCCGGTAGCGGGCCTGGTCGATCACGAACAGCGGCTGGTCGCGGTGGACCATCTGGTTGTCGCGGGCGTGCACCTCAGCGACCAGGCCGGAGACGTCGGGGGCGATCTGCACCACGTCGGCGTGCACGTGGGCGTCGCGTGTCCACGGCTCGTCCATGTAGTAGTCCCACAGCGACTTCAGCGCCACCAGGGCGAGGGCGACCGCGCCCAGGGTGATCAGCGCCGAGGCGACGGACTGGAAGTATTTCTTGATGTTCATGGCTGCCCCCGGCGCAGCAGCGCCACCAGCAGACCGAGCAGGCCAATGTAGAGGGCGAGGTTGAACAGCGCCGGGTGCCAGATCCAGCGGTAGGCGCCCAGGCGCGTCAGCGCGTGGCGCAGCGCACCCTTGAGCAGGTAGGCGACGGCCATCAGGCCCAGCAGGGTGGGGATGTAGACGCCGTAGAGGCTGAATTGTCCGTGCATGGGATCAGGAGCGACTCGGGACAGGGGACGGGGAGAGCGGATCGAGCGGCGCGGCCTCGCCGCGGGCGGGGAGGTCGGGGAACATCGCCAGGCGCAGCCCGATGAGCGCCTGCACGGCGTCGTGGCAGGCCTCGTCGGTGGCGTGCAGCAGGCGGCCGATGCCGGCATCCAGCCGCGCGCGCAGCGAGGGCGGCGGGTCGAGCGGATGGTGGCGGCGGATGCACTCGGCGTAGTGCGCGGACAGCTCGCGCAGCACCGCGCCGATCGCTTCTTCCACCGCGGCGGAACCCGTGCGGCGCAGGCGCTGCAGGTCGAGGATGCGCAGGCCGATGCGCAGGTCGCGCACCGCGTCCATGCGGGCCAGCGACTGGTCGCGGATCAGGCCCAGGCGCGGCAGCAGCTGCGTGGTGCGGTCGATCAGGCGCGCGGCGGCGGCGGTGTGGTCGTCGCGCAGGCTGGCCGAGGACAGCCCCACCAGGTCGCGCCAGCCGTCGTGGGTGAGCCGCCGCGCCGCCACCTCGGCGCCGAAGGGCCGGGTGACGGTGGTCCAGGCGATGGCGAACACCAGCCCCAGCACGCTCGACAGGCTGCTGTTGGCGAAGCTCTGGAAATCCGCGTTGTAGCTGTTGTTGAGCTGCAGGTCGGCGATGGTCTGCGAGGTGAACAGCAGCACCGACATGTTGAGCTGCGGCCGCCCGGTGAAGGCGCCGGCGAGGAGCAGCGGCAGCGCCAGCGAGGCCGCCAGCACGGGGAAGCTGTCCACCCGGGGCAGCACGGCGAACAGGTACACGCCCGCCAGCAGCACGCTCACCACCACCCAGTAGAGGAAGCGGCCGATCATCGGCGCCGGGTTGTCCTGCGCGGCGAAGAAGCAGCACGACACCGCGGCCAGGATCACGCCGCCCGCGCCGGCGGGCCAGCCGAGCGCGATCCACGCCAGGCTGGCGACCAGCGCGGCGCCGGCGGCGGCGCAGGCGGAGAACAGCAGCAGGCCGTGGTCGTAGTGCAGGGTGGTGCCGATCAGCTGGCCCGAGCGGTAGCGCAGCGGCGGCAGCGGGGCGCGGCTGGCGTACACGCGCTGCAGGTGCATGCAGTCCTGCCACAGGTCGATCAGCTCGCCCACGCGCATCAGGGCGTTGGAGACCAGTGCGTCGTCCATCGCGCGCTCGGCCGGCAGCGCGGCGGCGATGGCGGCGGCCTCGCCGCGCAGCGCGGCGGCGGCCGCGTCCGGGTCGTCGGCGCTGCCCTCGTGCATCCACGCCGTCAGCCGCGCCACCAGTGCGCGCAGGGCGTCGAGCCGCGGCCCCTGCTGGCGGCGCAGCGCCAGCAGCGGGTCGAACAGGGCCGACACCTGCGGGATCAGCATGGTCATGCGCAGGCGCATCTGCCGCACGTGCTCGGCCTCGCCGTAGTGCGTGCTGTCGTAGGAGAGCTGCTTGATCAGCCCGTCCAGCGCGGCCACGTCGGCCAGCAGGCGGTTGCGCTGGGCGTGGGGGGCGCCGAAGGGCTCGCGGATCGCCAGCACCGCCGCGGACCACTCCGCCGCGGCACGCGTGAGCTGCGCCATCTGCCGGCTCACCACCGGCGCCACGCGGTTGGGGAACAGCACCGTGTTCACCACGCTGACGCAGACGATGCCGAGCAGGATCTCCTCCGAGCGGGCCAGGGCGACGTCGAAGATGGTGTCCGGCTGCATCAGCGTGGGCAGGCCGATCAGCGGCATGGTGTAGGCGGCCAGCATGCACACGTAGCTGCGCGGCGTGCGGTCGAGCAGGGCCAGGTACATCATGCCGGCGATCCACAGCGCCATCGCCACGCACAGCAGCACCGGCGCCTGCGACAGGTTGGGCACCATCGCCACCGCGGCGGCCGCGCCCAGCACCGTGCCGAACACGCGGTACACGCTCTTGGAGCGGGTGGCGCCGGAGAGCGGGTGGGAGACGATGTAGACCGTCACCACCGACCAGTACGGGTTGGGCAGCGAGCCGGCCAGGGCGATGAACAGCGCCAGCATGGCCGCCACGAAGGCTTTGGCCGAATACAGCCACTCGCGCCAGTTGGGGAAGCTCATGCCTCGGCCCCGTCATCCTGCGCCGGCGCGCGCGCGGCCTGGCCGGCGGCCGCGGCGAAGCTGCGGTAGAACCCGAGCGCGGCCTCCAGCTCCTTGCGCGTATGGTGGCCGAGCACGTCCTCGCGCAGCAGCGTCAGACGTTCCTCCAGCCGGCACACCAGCCGCTGCCCGTCCGCCGTGAGCCACAGCGTCTTGGCGCGGCGGTCGCTGGCGTCTTCCTCGCGGCGCACCAGGCCGGCGGCGCACAGCTTGTCCAGCGCGCGCACCAGCGAAGGCCCGGCCACGCCCAGCCGCTCGGCCAGCGTGACCTGGTGGATGCCGCCGCCGGAGCGGCCGATCAGGATCAGCGGCTCGGTGCAGGCCGCCGAGATGCCGTAGCCCTGCAGCGCCTGGTTGGCCAGGCGCTGCCAGTGGCGGCCGGCCTGCAGCAGGCTGCTGGTGAGGTCGAGGCGGAGGCGGCGCAGGTCGTCCATGGCCGTATATGATAGCTATCTATTAATTGCCATGGCAATCTTGTTGCTCCGCCATGCGGATGTGCAGGGCCGCCGGATGACGAGGGAGGGCGACGGGGCGAGAGCGGCTCGGGTCGTGGCACCGGCCAGTCCGTCCTTCCGGGCTCGCCCGGCTCGCCGCCCGCCACCCCCTGGGCGATACTGCGCGGATGAACGATCCGGACCACATCGCCGCGCTGCTCGGCGCGGAGGGCCCCTTCGCCCGCGAGCTGCCCGGCTTCGCCCCGCGCGCCGCGCAGCAGCGCATGGCCGAGGCGGTGGAGCACGCCATCGCCGAGCGCGAGACGCTGGTGGCCGAGGCCGGCACCGGCACCGGCAAGACCTACGCCTACCTCGTGCCCGCGCTGCTCTCCGGCGAGCGGGTGATCGTCTCCACCGGCACCAAGGCGCTGCAGGACCAGCTCTATTTCCGCGACCTGCCCCGGGTGCGCTCGGTGCTCGGCGCGCGGGTCAAGACCGCGCTGCTCAAGGGCCGCGCCAACTACCTGTGCCTGTACCGGCTCGACCAGACCGTGCGCGAGGGCGCCGGCTTCGACGCTGTGCAGGCCAACCAGCTGGCGGCGATCCGCGCCTGGTCGGCGCGCACCCGCCGCGGCGACCGCATGGAGCTGGCCGAGGTGCCGGAGGAGTCGCCGCTGTGGCCGCGCGTGACCTCCACGCCGGAGAACTGCCTGGGCGTGGAGTGCCCGTTCTTCGACGACTGCCACGTGGTGCGCGCGCGGCGCGAGGCGCAGGAGGCGGACCTGGTGGTGGTGAACCATCACCTGCTGTTCGCCGACCTCGCGCTCAAGCAGGAGGGCTTCGGCGAGATCCTGCCGGGCGCCTCGGCCTTCATTCTCGACGAGGCGCACCAGATTCCCGAGCTGGCCGGCCAGTTCTTCTCGCAGAGCGTGAGCGCGCGCCAGCTCACCGAGCTGGCACGGGACGCGCTGGCCGAATGCCAGGGCGTCACCGGCGCCATCGGCCTGGTGCTGGAGCCGGTGGAGGCGGTGCACGCGGCGGTGCGCAAGCTGCGCCTCGCGCTCGACGCGCTGCCGCAGCGCGGCCCGTTCCACGAACTCGAACGCCGCGGCGAGGCGCCGGCCGCGCTGCACGAACTGCGCGAGGCGCTGGCCGCATTGGCCGACGCGCTGGCCGCGCAGGCGGAGCGCTCGCGCGGGCTGATGAACGCGCACGAGCGCGCCGAGGTGCTGAGCGCGCGGCTCGACCGCCTGGTCGAGGAGCAGGCCGCGCAGGACGTGCGCTGGTACGAGCAGTTCCCGCGCGGCTTCGCCCTGCACGCCACGCCGCTCGACCTCGCCGCGCCGCTGCGCGCGATGCGCGAGCGCACGGCGGCGGCGTGGATCCACACCTCGGCCACGCTGTCGGTGGCCGGCAGCTTCGAGCACTTCGCGCGCCAGCTCGGGCTGGAGGATCCGCAGACGCTCAGCCTGGAGAGCCCGTTCGACTACGCGCGGCAGGCGCTGTGCTACCTGCCGGCGGGCCTGCCCGACCCGGCCGCGCGCGACTACACCGAGCGCGTGGTCGAGGCCGTGCTGCCGGTGCTCGAAGCCTCCGACGGCCGCGCCTTCCTGCTGTTCACCTCGCACCGCGCGCTGCGTCGCGCCGCCGAGCTGCTGGCCGCGCGCGTGCCGTGGCCGCTGTTCGTGCAGGGCACCGCGCCGCGCCACCAGTTGCTGGAAGATTTCCGCGCCAGCGGTCACGGCGTGCTGCTCGGCGCGGCCAGCTTCTGGGAGGGCGTGGACGTGGCCGGCGAGGCGCTCAGCGTGGTGGTGATCGACAAGCTGCCGTTCGCCGCGCCCGACGACCCGGTGCTGCAGGCGCGGCTCGACGCGCTGGAACGCGCGGGCATCAACCCCTTCATGGGCTGGCAGGTGCCCAGCGCGGCGATCGCGCTCAAGCAGGGCGCGGGCCGCCTGATCCGCGACGTGCACGACCGCGGCGTGCTGGTGCTGTGCGACCCGCGCCTGACCACCAAGGGCTACGGCCGCCTGTTCCTCGCCAGCCTGCCGCCGATGCCGCGCACGCGCGAGCCGGCGGCGGTGCAGGCGTTCTTCCGCGTCGAGACGGCCGATCGCCTGGTCGGCTGACTTCCGCGCCGACGGCTATCGCATCGCCGCCGGCGCAGGGTGGCGAACGGGCATTCAGTACACGGCCCCGGGCCTGGCCGGCGCCGGCGGCGCGGCATCCTCCAGCTGCCCGCGCCAGCGCGGCAGGCAGTCGGGATACGCCTGTTGCACGAAGGCCACCAGCCCCTCGCGGATGCGGCAGCGCAGGTCCCAGCTGCGGCCGGAGTCGATCGAGCTGACCAGCGCGCGCAACTGCATCCCCTGCGTGCCGGCCTCCACCACCTGTAGCAGGCACACGCGGCCGTCCCATTCGGGCGCGGCGTGACACAGCCGTTCCAGTTCCTCGCGCAGCGGCGCCAGCGGCAGGCGGTAGTCCACCCACAGGAACACCGTGCCGATCAGCTGCGCGGTCTGCCGCGTCCAGTTCTGGAACGGGTTCTCGATGAACCAGGTGAGCGGGATCACCAGCCGGCGTTCGTCCCAGATGCGCACCACCACGTAGGTGCCGGTGATCTCCTCGATGCGGCCCCATTCGTCTTGCACGATCACCACGTCGTCGAGGCGGATCGGCTGGGTCAGCGCGATCTGCAGGCCGGCGATCAGGTTGCTCAGCACCGGCTTGGCGGCGAGGCCGAGCGCGAGGCCGGCCAGCCCCGCCGAGGCCAGCAGGCTGGCGCCGAACTGGCGCACGCCGGGGATGGTCATCAGCACCGCCGCCACGCCGAACAGCACGGCCAGCGCCATGCCGGTGCGGCTCAGTACGCGCACCTGGGTGCGCACGCTGCGGGCGCGCAGGTTGTCCTGCATGTCGTCCGGATAGAGCCGCAGGGCGAGATCCTCCGCCGCGCCGATGCAGCACACCGCCAGCCACGCGCACACGCCGATCAGCGCGGTCAGCAGGAACTGGTGCACGCCGGCCAGCCACGGCAGCTCGGCGTTTTCGGGCAGCGTGCGCAGTGCGATCACCAGCATCAGCATCGGCATCAGCCAGCGCATCGGCGCACTGGCGCGGCGCATGACGCCGGCGGCGTAGGGATGCGTGGGCGCCAGCCGGTGCAGCAGGGCGTGGGCGGCCAGGTTGAGCAGGAAGGCGACGACCAGGGCGGCGGCCACGGCGATGCCGAGGCCCGTCCACGGATGATCGTTCCACCAGGCGGCGAGCGTGCTGACGTGCATGGGCGGCATCCATCGCGGGCAAAGCCGCAGTGTCGCGGCGGGCCGATCAGCGTTGCGTCAAGGCGCGCTGTCCTCCGTCGCCGGAGGGATGCGAAAATGGCCCGATGAACCTGCTCGCCATCGAAACCTCCACCGAAGCCTGCTCCGTCGCCCTCGTGCACGGCGAGGAAGTGATCGCGCGCAGCGAACTTGCGCCGCGCCGCCACGCCGAGCTGGTGCTGCCGATGGCCGACGCGCTGCTCGCCGAGGCCGGCGTGGGCCGGCATGCGCTGGACGCCATCGCCGTGGGCCGCGGGCCGGGCGCGTTCACCGGCGTGCGCCTCGGCGTGGCGCTGGCGCAGGGCATGGCGCTGGCGCTGGACGTGCCGGTGGTGCCGGTATCCTCGCTGGCCGCGCTGGCGCTGGAGGCGCCGCGCGAGGACGCGGCCATCCTCGCGGTGATCGACGCGCGCATGGGCGAAGTCTACGCGGCCTGCTACCGCCGCGGCGACGACGGCACGCTGCAGCCGCTCGACACGGAGCGCGTGTGCGCCCCCGAGGCACTGGTGCTTCCGGCGGCGGAAGCCTGGCAGGTGGTTGGCAGCGGCTGGGCCGCCTATGCCGAGATATTGCGCGAGCGCCTGGGCGTCGAGCCTCTCGCGGCCGACGGCGCGTGCTATCCGCAGGCGCGGCACGTGGCGGAGCTGGCGGTGCGCGAGTTCCGCGCCGGCCGCGCGCTGCCGCCCGAGCAGGCGCTGCCGGTCTACCTGCGCGACAAGGTGGCGCTGACCCTGGTGGAGCGGGGCAAGGCCTGACGTCCCGGTACCTTCATGTGTAGATAAGGAGCGCGCCTGGCGCGCGACCGGATTTTGCGGCGTCGCCGCTGCGTAGGCTTTTCGCGCGCAAGCGCGCTCCTTACAACTGGCCGATCAACCGCTGCACGGCGAGGCTGGAGAGCGCCACCGCCGCCCACACGCCCAGGCCCAGCAGGATCGGCCGCGCGCCGGTGGTGGCCATGCGGCGCAGGTCGGCGGAGAGGCCGATGGCGGTGAGCGCCATCACGATCAGGAACTCCGCCGCCGCGTGCAGCACCGGCAGCAGCGCCGCCGGGACCAGGCCCGCGGTGCGCAGCGCCGAGGCCACCAGGAACCACAGGATGAACCAGGGGAAGATGCGCCACAGGCTGAAGTCGCCTGCGCCCTGCTTCTTCGCGCGCACCGCCACCGCGACCGCCAGCGCCAGGCACACCGGGATGATCAGCGTGGCGCGGGTGAGCTTGACGATGGTGGCGTAGTCGCCGGCCTGCTTGCTGTAGCTGTAGCCTGCGGCCACCACCGAGGAGGTGTCGTTGATCGCGGTACCCGCCCACAGCCCGAAGCCGAGGTCGGACAGGTGCAGCACGTGCCCCAGCAGCGGGAACAGCAGCACCGCCGCGAGGTTGAACAGGAAGATGGTGGAGATGGCGAAGGCGGTGTCGTGCTCGTCCGGCTTCACGATTGGCGTCACCGCCGCGATGGCCGAGCCGCCGCAGATCGCGGTGCCCACGCCGATCAGGAGCTTCAGCTTGTCGCGCACGCCGAGCAGCCGGCCCAGGCCCCAGGCGGCGAAGAAGGCGGCGGTGACGGTGACCAGCGTCACCGCCAGCGAGTCGAAGCCGGTCTTCGCCACCTGGCCGAGGCTCAAGCCGAAGCCCAGCGCCACGATCGACCACTGCAACACCTGCTTGCCGGCGAACTGGATGCCCGGCGCGAACGCGGCGCCCGGCGCGGCCGCGTTGCGCACCGCCAGCCCCAGCACGATGCCGATCACCGGCCCGCCGAGCAGCGGCGCGAGGCGCCCCAGCCATACCGCGAGCAGCGCGAGGCCGGCGGCCAGGGCGAGCCCGGGCAGGCGTTGCGGCAGGGTGGGCGCGGCGGCGACGGTGGCGTTCATCGGCAGGAAGTCCTTTTGGATGCGGACATTGTCCGGCCGACGGTTCATCAGGAAAACTTAGAATATCTGATGCATGGTATAAATTTGACTTATGCTCAACATCAGTCCGCGTCAGCTCGAAGTGTTCGTGCAGACCGCGCTGCTCGGCAGCGTGCGCGCCGCGGCCGCGCGCGTGCACCTGACCCAGCCGGCGGCCAGCATGGCGCTGGGGGAGCTGGAGCGGCAGCTCGGCGTCACGCTGTTCGACCGCGAGCGCGGCCGGCTGCGCCTCAATGCGCGCGGCCGCGAGCTGCTGCCGCGCGCGCAGGAACTGCTGGAGCGCCACGCCGAATTCGGCCGCCTGGGCGGCGGCGAGGCGGAGGCGCTGGGCGGCGAGCTGCGCATCGGCGCCAGCAACACGGTGGGCAACTACCGCGTGGGCGAGCTGCTGGGCGACTTCGTGCGCGCGCAGCCGCAGGTGGCGATCCGCCTGCGCGTGGGCAACACCGAGACCATCGCCGCGGAACTGCTCGACCACGCGCTCGATGTCGGTTGCGTGGAAGGCCCGGTGACGCACCCGCTGCTGGCGATGCGCCCGTGGCGCGACGATGCGCTGGTGGTGTGCGCGCCGCCCGACCACCCGCTGGCGCGCAAGCGCGGCCTCAAGAGCGCCGACTTCGCCGGCGCGCGCTGGGTGCTGCGCGAGCCCGGCTCCGCCACCCGCGCCACCACCGAGCGCGTGCTGGCGCAGCTTCCCCCCGGCGATACCGTGCTGGAGCTGGACCAGAGCGAGGCGATGAAGCAGGCGGTGGAGGCGGGCCTGGGCATCGCCTGCCTGCCCCAGGTGGCGGTGCGCGACGCCCTTGCCGCCGGCCGCCTCAAGGCGCTCAGGACCCCGTTCCTCGACCTGCGCCGCAAGCTCTCGCTGCTGCTGCATCGGGAGAAATACCGCGGCGCGGTGCTGGAGGCGTTCCTGCG
The DNA here is from genome assembly GCF_001182895.1 of Frateuria defendens. Classification (GTDB taxonomy): domain Bacteria; phylum Pseudomonadota; class Gammaproteobacteria; order Xanthomonadales; family Rhodanobacteraceae; genus Frateuria_B; species Frateuria_B defendens. The sequence goes on from NZ_LFQR01000036.1 coordinate 26,390, forward strand.
GGCGTTGTGAGGGTAGGACGAGGTGGCGGCGCCATAAAGCCCTTCTCCCGTCGGGAGAGGGGTTGGGGTGAGGGTCCGGCCGGAGCGCAGGCGTGATGGCTTGCGCTTCGTCCGGCCCCTCATCCGCCTGCCGGCACCTTCTCCCGAGGGGAGAAGGGGGCCAGCGCGGGATCGTGAGGCCAAGGCCGGCGTTCACTCCTGACTGCCGGGCTGCGGTGCTCGTCAGTGGCGGAAGGAGGGACGAAAGGCGCGACCGGATGATCCCGGCGGTCTGGACGTCTGGACGTCCATCTTAAGCGAAGGCTTCAGGCCGGCGCGATCTCGGCCAGCAGCGCCTCGACTTCCTCGTAGGTGTTCGCGTGCACCAGGCGCGCCGACTGGCGACGCAGGGCGGCGTGGTCGAGCGCGGCGAGGCGGTCGCGCACGTGCAGGATCTGGCCGGGGTGCATGCTGAACTCGGTGAGGCCGAGCGCCAGCAGCAGGGCGGTGAAGTTGGGGTCGCCGCCGATCTCGCCGCACAGGCTCACTGACTTGCCGGCGCGGCGGCCGGCCGCGATCACATAGGCGATCAGGCGCAGCAGGGCCGGCTGCAGCGGGTTGTAGATGTTGTCCAGGGCGTCGTTGCCGCGGTCGGCGGCGAGCACGTACTGGGCGAGGTCGTTGGTGCCGATGGCGAGGAAGTCGGCGTGCTCCATCAGCGCGCGCACGTTGAGCGCGGCGGCGGGCACCTCGATCATCGCGCCCACCTGGAGCTTCTCCGGCAGGTCCACGTTCTCGCGCTTGAGCTCGGCGCGCGCCAGCTTGAACAGGGTGCGCACGGCGATCAGCTCGTCCGGCTGGGTCACCATCGGCACCAGCACGCGCACCGGGCCGTAGCAGGCGGCGCGCAGGATGGCGCGGATCTGGGTGGTGAACACCGAAGGGTAGCGCAGCGACAGGCGCACGCCGCGCACGCCGAGCGCGGGGTTGTCCTCGCCGCGCAGCACCAGGCCGGCGGCATCGGCCTTGTCGGCGCCCAGGTCGAGCGTGCGGATGGTCACCGGCAGGCCGCCCATGCCGAGCACCAGGTCGCGGTAGGCGATGAACTGCTCGTCTTCCGAGGGCAGCTCCTTCTGGCGCAGGAACAGGAATTCGGTGCGGTACAGGCCCACGCCGTCGGCGCCGCGCGCGCGGGCCATGGCGATGTCGGCCGGCATCTCGGCGTTGGCGAGCAGGCGGACGCCGACGCCGTCGCGGGTGAGGGTGGGCGCATTGGCCAGCGCGGCCAGGCGGCGCCCTTCCTGCGCGGCCTCACGCTGCCAGGCGCGGTAGCGGGCGAGGTCCTGCGCGGTGGGGTGCACGATGATCTCGCCATGCTCGGCGTCGAGCAGGATCAGGTCGTCGTCGTGGATCACCGACAGCGCGTCGCGCGCGCCCACCAGCATCGGCAGGTCGAGGCTGCGGGCGAGGATGGCGCTGTGCGAATACACGCTGCCGGAGGTGGTGAGCGCGCCGAGCAGGCCGCTGCCGGTCAGGTGCGCCATGTCGGCCGGGGCCACGGTGTCGGCCACCAGGATCTCGCCCACGCGCGCGGCCAGCTTGCGTTCCTCACGGGTGGTCTGGCGCTGCAGGGCGGAGATCACGCGGCTGATGACCTGGTCGATGTCCTCCTTGCGGCTGCGCAGGTAGGGATCGTCCATCGCCTCGAACACCTTGACCAGGCGGTCGCGCTGCTTCTTGAGCGCCACGCCGGCGCGGTAGTGGCCGATGCGCACCAGCTCGTCCAGGCCGCGCAGCAGCTCGGCGTCGTCGAGCAGCAGGCTGTGCGCGTCGATGAACTCGTTGACCTCGCGCGCCAGCGCACCGTGCAGCTTGCCGCGCAGCTCATGCAGCTCCTGCCGCGCGATGTCGAGCGCGCGGTGCAGGCGCTCCAGTTCGGCCTCGATCTCCTCCTCGCCCAGCGGGCGGGTGTCCACCAGGTAGCGGCTGGGCTGCACCAGCCGGGCGCGGCCGAGGGCCATGCCGCGGGAGGCGGCGGTGCCGGACAGGGTGTGCCTCATGGGGGCGCCCCTCTGGGGCAGGGAATCGGGAATCGGGAATCGGGAATAGGTAGACCCGGCGGCTTGGCTGCCGCGCGCCCTGCCGCGCCCATTCCCGATTCCCGATTCCCGATTCCCGGCTTCACCGTCACGCGCCCTCGTCGAACTTGCGGTCGAACAGGTCGACCACGGCGTCCAGCGCCGCGGCCTCGTCGGCGCCGTCCGCGCGCACGGTGAGCGGCGTGCCGAGGCCGGCCGCCAGCATCATCACGCCCATGATGCTCTGCGCGTTGACCTCGCGGCCCTTGCTGACCAGCCACACGGTGGACCTGAAGCTGTGCACCAGCTGCACCAGCTTGGCCGAGGCGCGCGCGTGCAGGCCGAGCTTGTTGGAAACGACGATCTCTTTCTCAAGCATGGTCGATCAGGATTCCCCCGCGGCCGCCGCTGGCCGCGATCTGCGCCAGTTCGTCGAGCGGTTTCTCCGCATAGTTGAGCACGCGCAGCAGCATCGGCAGGTTGAGCCCCGACACACAATGCAGATGCACTCCCAGTTCCCCCAGCGACAGGCCGATGTTGCAGGGCGTGGCGCCGTACAGGTCGGCCAGCACCAGCACGCCCTCGCCGCTGTCCAGCTCGCGCGCGTGGCGCTCGGTGAGCGAGCGCATGACGTCGGTGTCGGCCACGGCCGGCACCTCCACCGCATCCACGCGCAGCGGCAGATTGGGCATGACGTGGCGGGCGGCGGAGATCAACGCCTTGCCGACCGCCTCGTGGGTCATCAGCAGCACGCCGACGCTCATGGACGTGCTCCGCTGGGTTCGCTGTGGCGCATGGATCACCCGAGCTCGCGGTGGTAGGTGAGCACGCTCTCATGCTCGCGCAGGGCGCGATAGTGGGCGGCCAGTTTCTCGACCAGGTAGACCGAGCGGTGCCGCCCGCCGGTGCAGCCGATGGCGACGGTGACGTAGCTGCGGTCGTCCTGCTCGAAGCGCGGCAGCCAGGCGTCCAGCCAGCGGGCCGTGTCGTCGAAGTATTCGCGCACCAGCGGCTGCGCTTCCAGGTAGTCGCGCACCGGCGCGTCCTTGCCCGAGAGCGGGCGCAGCGGCGCCTCCCAGTGCGGGTTGGGCAGGCAGCGCGCGTCGAACACGAAGTCCGCGTCCAGCGGCAGGCCGCGGCGGAAGGCGAAGGACTGGAACATCAGCGTGAGCCCGCCGGCGGCCTGGGCGTAGCCGGTGGCGATCAGCCGGCGCAGCTGGTGCACGTTGAGCTCGCTGGAGTCGATCACCTTCTCGGCGATGGCGATCAGCGGACGCAGCAGGCGGCGCTCGGTGGCGATGGCGTCGGCCAGCGACACGCCGCGCAGCGCCAGCGGATGGCGGCGGCGGGTTTCCGAGTAGCGCTTGACCAGCGCCTCGTCGCTGCAGTCGAGGAATACCAGGTGCACCTGCACGCCGCTGGCCGCCAGCGCGGACAGCACGTAGGGCATCTGCTGCAGGTCCTCGCCGGGGTTGCGCACGTCCACGCCCACCGCGATGCGCTGCTGGGCCGGGGCGCGGTTGCGCCGCGCCGACTCCACCAGCTGCGGCAGCAGGCCGGTGGGCAGGTTGTCCACGCAGTAGAAGCCGAGGTCCTCCAGGGCGCGCAGCGCCACCGTCTTGCCGCCGCCGGACATGCCGGTGAGCACGACGAGGTGGATGGCCCTGGCGGCGCTGGGGCTGGTCGGGCTGGATTCGCTCATGCGGTCACCACGGTTGCAGCCGGCGCATCTGGTGCGCCTGGCGGTCGATGAAGGTCTGCGCCGGGTCGATGCCCTTGCTCTTGAGCATGTGGCTGCGCACGGCCGCCTCCACCAGCACGGCGAGGTTGCGGCCCGGTGCCACCGGGATGGTGATCATCGGCACCTGCACCTCGAAGATCTCGCGGTGGCCGACGTCGCCGGTGAGGCGGGCGAGGGCGTCGGTGTCCTCGCCGTCGCGCAGCGGCTTCAGGTGGATCACCAGGCGCAGGTACTTGGACGGCTTGACCGCGGTGTGGCCGAACATCTCGCGCACGTTGAGCACACCCAGGCCCCGCACTTCGAGCAGGTCCTGCAGCAGTTCGGGGCAGTTGCCGTCGATCACGTCGGGGGCGATCAGGGTGAACTCGGTGGCGTCGTCGGCCACCAGGCGGTGGCCGCGGCTGATCAGCTCCAGCGCCAGCTCGCTCTTGCCGGAGCCCGATTCGCCGGTGATCAGCACGCCGATGGAGAACACCTCCAGGAACACGCCGTGCAGGGTGATGCGCGGCGCCAGCATGCGCGCCAGGTGGTATTGCAGCCAGGTGAGCAGCTCGTGGCCGCGCTTGGAGCTGATCCACAGCGGGGTGTCGGTTTCCTCCGCCACCTCGCGCAGGTCGGCGGGGATCGGCTGGTCCTTGGTCACGATCAGCGCCACCGGGCGCGAGGCGGCGATCTTGTGGATCACCTCCCAGCGGGAGCGCGAGTCGAGGCCGTCGAGGAAGTTCAGCTCCTCGGTGCCGATGATCTGCACCTTGTTGGGGTAGATCACGTTGAGGTAGCCGATCAGCGAGGGGCGGCGGCTGGTGGTGGCGCCGCGTTCGAGCACGCGGCCCTCGCCGCGCATGCCGGACACCCAGCGCAGCGCCATGCGCTCGTGGACGCCGTCGAACAGTTGTCGTGCGGTGAGCCGGTCCAAGCCTTCGGTTCCTGTGCCGTAGGCGCCTATTGTGCCAGTTCGGCCCGCCGACCGCCGTGCGGGCGGGGTGCGGCGAACCGTCGTCCGCGGCGGGGCGGCAAGGCGGGTGGCCTGCTTTCCCGGCGAATCGCGCGAAGACGCCGCGAGGCGCGCCGGATGAAGGGGAGGGGGCCGGCGTCTCGATCCCCGGCGCCGCGCTCCGCTCCACGGCCGGCGCCGCGCAACGGGAGGGCTTTCGGGCTTTTGGGGCGAGCGCCAAAACGAACACGGCCCGCCGAAGTGGCGGGCCGCATCCATAGGCCGGGGCGGGAGGTTCAGACGAACTGGTGCTGTTCCTCGCGCACGGCGCGTTGCTGCTTGTTGGTGACCTTTTGTCGGTGCTTTCGCAACTGGGCGGCCAGCTTGTCGAACAGCAGATCGATCGAGGCGTACATGTTCGGCTCGGCCGCCTCGGCATGGAGCTTGGCGCCGTTGACGGTGAGGGTGCCGTCGGCGCGCTGCTGCAAGCGGTCGACCGAGAGCACGATGGCGAGATTGATGGATTTCTCGTCGAGGCGAGTCAAGCGGTCGAGCTTGGCGGTGGCGTAGTCGCGCAGGGCCTGGGTCACTTCGATCTGCTGGCCGCTGAGTTGGAATTGCATAAGCGCCTCCTGGGTAGTTGCCGCCTGCGGCGGCGTGGTAGCGACACGGCGTCGGATCGCCGCATCCTCGACTCAACTTTTGCGCTCGCTCTTTCGTGAAGCAAGACGCCCGCAGTGCGCGCAAGTTCCCGCGCGTTCAGCCGGCGCGCTGGCGTTCGCTGGAGCTGGGGATACGCAGGGCCTCCCGGTATTTGGCTACGGTGCGGCGCGCCACCTGGATGCCCTTGCGGCGCAGTTCCTCGGCGATCGCCTGGTCGGAGAACGGTTTGCGCGGGTCTTCCGCGTCGATCAGCTTGCGCAGCATGGCCTGGATCGCGGTGGCGGACGCGCCGCCGCCGTCCTCGGTGGACACGCCGCTGGAGAAGAAATACTTGAGCTCGAAGGTGCCGCGCGGGGTGTGGATGTATTTGCGCGTGGTGACGCGGGAGATGGTGGACTCGTGCATGCCCACTTCCTCCGCCACCTCGCGCAGCACCAGCGGGTGCATCGCCTCGGGGCCGTAGTCGAGGAAGGCGCTCTGCCGGTGCACGATCGCCTCGGCCACCTTGAGCAGGGTCTCGGCGCGCGATTCGAGGCTTTTCAGCAGCCAGCGCGCCTCCTGCAACTGGCCGCGCATCCAGCTCGCATCCGCGCCGCGGGCCTGCGCGATCAGGCTGCAGTAGTGCTGGTTGAGGCCCACGCGCGGCTGGCAGTCCGGGTTGAGCGCCACGCGCCAGCGGTTGCCGTCCTTGAGCGCGTAGACGTCCGGCACGACGTATTCCACCGGCGTGGTGTCCAGCGCCGCGCCGGGGCGCGGGTCCAGGCCGCGGATCAGTAGCGAGGCGGCGGTCACGTCCTCCTCGGCGGCGCGCAGGCGGCGGGCCAGGCGGGCGATGTCGTTGCGGGCCAGCAGTTCCAGCTCGCCTTCCACGATGGCCAGCGCCAGTTCGCGCCGCGGCGTGTCGGGGGCGAGCTGTTCCAGCTGCGCGCCCAGGCAGTCGCGCAGGTCGAGGCTGGCGATGCCGGCGGGGTCGAAGCGCTGCACCTGCCGGCGCACGGCCTCCACTTCCTCGAGGGTGGCGTGCAGGTGCGGCGGCAGCGCGGCGAGCACGCCGTCGAGGCCGTCGCTGAGGTAGCCGTCGCCGTTCAGCGCGTCGATGATGACGGTGGCGATGGCTTGCTCGCGGGCGCTGAAGGGTGCGAGGTTAAGCTGCCAAAGCAGGTGTTCCTGCAGCGACTCGGGGGCGGCGCGCTGCGGCTCGAAGTCGTCCTCGCCGCGGGCGGCGGAGCCGTTGCCGAAGCTGCCGAGGCTGAAGTCGATCGGCGCCTCGCCGGCGCCGTCGCCGTCGGCCCAGGCCGGCGCTTCGTCGGGGTCGTGGTCGGCCGCGGAGGCGGCCGGCGCGGCGGCCGCGCCGTCGTAGGCCTCGGCGTGTTCCTCGGCGGTTTCCTCCTGTGCCTCGACCTCTTCCAGCTCAAGCAGCGGGTTGCTCTCGGCGATCTGGCGCAACTCGACCTCGAGCTCCAGCTGCGACAGTTGCAGCAACCGGATCGCCTGCTGCAGCTGCGGCGTCAGGGTGAGCTGCTGGTTGAGGCGGAACTGCAGTCCGGGTTTCATGCCTGCCGGGTCTGGGTACTACTCGGAGGGTCATCCTAACCCGTCGCCTGTTAGGCGGCCATAGTGGTCCGCCTAGGCCGTTCGGTGGGATATCGCGGGGGTCAGAGGCGGAACTCGCGCCCCAGGTAGACCTCGCGCACCTTCTCGTCGGCGAGGATGTGCGCCGGCGTGCCGCGCGAGAGCACCTCGCCGTCGTTCAGGATGTAGGCGCGGTCGCAGATGCCCAGCGTCTCGCGCACGTTGTGGTCGGTGATCAGCACACCGATGCCGCGCTCCTTGAGGTGCCGCACGATGCGCTGGATCTCGCCCACCGAGATCGGGTCGACGCCGGCGAAGGGCTCGTCCAGCAGCATGTAGCGCGGCTCGGCGGCCAGCGCGCGGGCGATCTCCACGCGCCGGCGCTCGCCGCCGGAGAGGCTGATGCCCTTCTGGTCGGCGATGTGGGCGATCTTGAGCTCGTCCAGCAGGCTCTCCAATTGGCCGCTGCGCTGGCGCGCGTCCAGGCCCTCGCGCAGCTCCAGCACCGCCATGATGTTGTCGGCCACGGTGAGGCGGCGGAACACCGAGGGCTCCTGCGGCAGGTAGCCGATGCCCAGCCGGGCCCGCTGGTGCATCGGCAGGCCGGTGATGTCCTGCTTGTCCAGGCGGATCGTGCCGGCGTCGGCCTCGACCAGGCCCACCACCATGTAGAAGCAGGTGGTCTTGCCGGCGCCGTTGGGGCCGAGCAGGCCCACCACCTCGCCCTGGCGGATGGAGAAGCCGAAATCGCGCACGACCTGGCGCGAGCGGTAGCGTTTCTGCAGGCCTTCGGCGGACAGCATCGATCACTTGCCCCCGGTGGGCGCGGGCTGGGCCGGGGCGGGCTTGGCCGGCGCGCCGGCCGGCTGCTTGTTCTTGGGCAGGAAGGTCATATGCACACGCCCGTCGGTGCCGCTGGAGCCGGTCATCTCGCTGGTCTGCGTGTTGTAGGTGAGCTTGTCGCCGTGCGCCTCGCCGCGGCCCTGCTGCTTGACGACGGCGTTGCCGGTGAGCACGGCGATGCCGTTGATGTTGTCGTAGTCCAGCGTGGCCGCGTCGCCCTGCATCAGGTTGTTGCTGTCGTCCAGCTGCTGCACGTGCGCCGGCTTGCCGGTGACCACGATGCGGCTGATGTTCTCCTCGGCGTCGAAGTACACCTTGGCGAGGTCGCCGGTGAGCTTGAGCGTGCCCTGGGTGATGATCACGTTGCCGGTCAGCGTGCTGATGCTGTTGGGCTTCTGGAAGCCGTTGAAGGAGTTCGCGTTCTCCACGTTCATGGGCTTGTTGCGGTCGTCCTGCTTGGCGAGGGCGGGCAGGGCGGCGAGCAGTCCGAGCGCCAGGGTGGCGGCCTTAAGAACGCTTGCGTTGGCGCGGCGGGAAAGTGGCGCGGACATCATTGAGCAGCTCCAGATGCTTGTCGTTGAGGTTGGCACGCATGCCAACCCCGCTCATTGTACTGGCGCCCTGCACCATCAGGGCCGGCGCGGCGGTTTCCATGCGGTTGTCCTTGGGCCAGGCGGTGACGTCGCTGGTGTGCAGGTCGGCCGCGGCGGTGTCGGCGTAGGCGGGGCGGTGCATGTTCACCTTGCCCTGCAGCTTGATCACGGTGCCGCTCTTGTCGACCCAGCCGTACTGGGAGTCGCCCTTCCAGTCGGGCACGCCCGGGTCCTTGGAGGGCAGGTCGAAGCGGGGCGCGTTGAGGTAGAGCGAGTCGTCGCCCTCGCGCCGGTCCGCGCGCGGGCCGTTGAGGCGCAGCGAGGGCAGGCCGTCCTGGCCGTAGACCTCGCCGTTGAAGTTGTACAGCGTGTAGCCCGAGCGCGGCGGGCCGACGAAGTCGTTGGACCTGGGGCCCGGGCCGATCCACCACAGCAGCAGCTGGCCCGCGCCCGTGGCGATCGCCAGCACCACGATGGCGGCCGGCAGGCGGCGGTCGCGCAGCCAGGCGAGCGGGTTCATCGCCAGCGCTCCCGCTCGGCGTCGCCCTTGCCCTGCGCCTGGATGATCAGGTCGCACACCTCGCGCACGGCGCCGTGACCGCCGGGCAGGCGGGTCTGCCAGTGCGCCGCCTCGCTCACCCACGGGTGCGCGTTGGCCACCGCCACCGCGAGCCCGGCGAGGCGCATCGGCGGCAGGTCGGGCAGGTCGTCGCCCACGAAGGCGGCCTGCTCGGGCGCGAGGCCGAGCGCGTCGAGCAGTTCTTCGAGGGTGGCGCGCTTGTCGCCCTGGCCCTGGTAGACGTGGGCGATGCCCAGCTCCTCCATGCGCAGCGTCACCGGGTGGCTGATCCGCGCGCTGCAGATCGCCACCTGCACGCCGTTGGCCTGCAGGCGCTTCAGGCCGAGCCCGTCGTGCACGTGGAAGATCTTGGCCTCGTGGCCGTCCTCGCCGTACCACAGGCGGCCGTCGGTGAGGGTGCCGTCCACGTCGAACACCGCCAGGCGGATGCGGGCGGCGCGGGCGAGGACGTCGGCGGGAAGGTCGGAGAGGTAGCTCATGCGTGGCGAGGGATGCGGGAGGTCAGGGCCGGTGCGTCGGTCGGGGGGAGCGCCGCTGGCGCGTCGGGGCCGCGGCGCGGTCCGGGCCGGCAAGCTTATCGGATCGGGACGGCGCTGCGGCCTCGTGGTTCAGCCATCCGGCCGTGTCCGGCGGCTTTCGCCATCAGACCACGCGCGCACGGAGCAGGTCGTGAATGTTGAGCGCGCCGACCACGCGATGGTCGCCGTCCACCACCAGCAGGGCGTGGATCTGGTGCTTCTCCATCAGCTGGGCGGCCTCGATGGCCAGCTTGTCGGCGGTGATGGTCTTGGGGCGGTGGGTCATCAGGTCGGCCACGGCGACGCTGCGCAGGTCCACGGCGTCGTCGTCGAGCGCGCGGCGCAGGTCGCCGTCGGTGAACACGCCGGTCAGGCGGCCTTGTGCATCGACCACCGCGGTCATGCCCAGGTGCTTGTGGGTCATCTCCACCAGCGCCTCGGCGAGGCTGGCGCCCTGGCCGATGCTGGGGATGCCCGCGCCGGTGTGCATGACGTCGCTGATCCGCAGCAGCAGGCGCCGGCCCAGGCTGCCGGCAGGGTGGGAGCGGGCGAAGTCCTCCGAGGTGAAGCCGCGCGCCTCGAGCAGGGACACCGCCAGCGCGTCGCCCATCACCAGGCAGGCGGTGGTGCTGGTGGTCGGCGCCAGGCCCAGCGGGCAGGCCTCGGCGGCCACGCTCACGTCCAGGTGCACGTTGGCCTGGGTGGCCAGCGAGGAGCGCGCGTTGCCGGTCATGGCGACCAGCACGGTGCCCTGGCGCTTGAGCACGGGCAGGATGAACAGCAGCTCGTCGGTCTCGCCCGAGTAGGACACCGCCAGCACCACGTCCTGCGGCTGGATCATCCCCAGGTCGCCATGGCTGGCCTCGCCCGGGTGCACGAAGAAGGCCGGCGTGCCGGTGGAGGCGAGGGTGGCGGCGATCTTGCGGCCGATGTGGCCGGACTTGCCCATGCCCGACACCACCACCCGGCCCTGGCAGCCGAGGATGGCGCGGCAGGCTTCCACGAAATCCCGCCCGATGCGCGGCTCCAGCGCGCGGATCGCGGCGGCCTCGGCGGCGATCACCGTGCGCGCGCTGCGCACCACGGCGTCCGAATCCAGTTCGACGGGGGCGTGCGGAGCGATGCGTGCGTTCATGAGTCCTCGTTCTCCATGGGCGATGCCCGGGGCATGCACGCCGCGGCGCCGCGGACGAGCGCGGCATTTCTGTGGCCGCGGATTTCCATTACCATGACATATTCGCATTTTAACGTCATATCCCGGCGTGTTGGATTCAGTATCCGTTCCGGATGCGGACGCACCGTCGACGACCCTCCCGATTTGGATACACGATGGACGCTGAGCGCATCCAGGCATTGATCGAACAGGGCCTGCCCGGCGCCCGGGCCGAGGTCAGCGGCGACGACGGCGTGCACTTCGAGGCCACCGTGGTGGCCGGCCAGTTCGCCGGCAAGCTGCCGCTGGCCCGGCACCGGCTGGTCTACGCCACGCTGGGCGACCTGATGGGCGGCGCGATCCACGCGCTGGCGCTCAAGACCCTGACGCCGGACGAGGCCGGGAATCGGGAATAGGGAGTCGGGAGTCGCAAAAGCGATCCCGCGCCCTCACCGCTCCGGCTCTTCCCATTCCCTATTTCCCATTCCCGACTCCCTAGCTCCCCATGGCCAAAATCCTCATCAGCGGCGGCGAGCCGCTTCGCGGCGAAGTCACCATTTCCGGCGCCAAGAACGCCGTGCTGCCCATCCTCGCCGCCTGCCTGCTCGCCGACGAGCCGGTGACGATCAGCAACGTGCCGCACCTGCACGACGTCACCACCTTCATCGAACTGCTCGGCCGCATGGGCGTGCAGCTGGTGCTGGACGACCGCATGAAGATCCACGTGGACCCGCGCAGCATCGACAGCTTCGTGGCGCCCTACGACCTGGTGCGCACCATGCGCGCCTCGATCCTGGTGCTGGGGCCGCTGGTGGCGCGCTTCGGCGAGGCGGAAGTCTCGCTGCCCGGCGGCTGCGCGATCGGCTCGCGCCCGGTGGACCAGCACATCCGCGGCCTGCACGCGCTGGGCGCGGAGGTCACAGTGGCCAACGGCTACATCAAGGCCCGCGCCAAGCGGCTCAAGGGCGCGCGCATCGCCATGGACATGGTCACCGTCACCGGCACCGAGAACATCATGATGGCGGCGGTGCTGGCCGAGGGCACCACCATCATCGAGAACGCCGCACAGGAGCCGGAGGTGGTGGACCTCGCCCACTGCCTCAATGCGATGGGCGCGCAGATCGAGGGCGCCGGCACCGCCACGCTGGTGATCCACGGCGTGGAGCGCCTGCACGGCGCCGAATACGAAGTGCTGCCCGACCGCATCGAGACCGGCACCTTCCTGGTCGGCGCGGCGATGACCGGCGGCAAGGTGCGCACCCGCGGCGCCCGCGCCGACACCATGACCGCGGTGCTGAGCAAGCTGGAGGAAACCGGCGCGCACATCAGCAGCGGCGCGGACTGGATCGAGCTGGACATGGGCGGGCGCCGCCCGCGCGCGGTGGACATCGTCACCGCGCCATACCCGGCGTTTCCCACCGACATGCAGGCGCAGTTCACCGCGCTCAACTGCATCGCCGAGGGCGTGGGCGTGATCACCGAGACGGTGTTCGAGAACCGCTTCATGCACGCGCACGAGCTGCAGCGCCTGGGCGCGGACATCCGCCTGGAGGGCAACACCGCCATCATCCACGGCGTGGACAAGATGAGCGGCGCGCCGATCATGGCCACCGACCTGCGCGCCTCGGCCTGCCTGGTGCTGGCCGGCCTGGTCGCCGACGGCGACACCACGGTGGACCGCGTGTACCACATCGACCGCGGCTACGAGAACATCGAGGAGAAGCTCGGCGTGCTGGGCGCGCGGATCCGCCGCCTGCCGAGCTGAGCGCATCGGGTGGTTGAAGAAAAAAAGGCCGGCGCGATGCCGGCCTTTTTCATGTCCCGGTGAAGGGGCTCAGGGGCTGCGGTAGCTCACCAGCTGCAGCTCCAGGTTGCCGCCGTCCTGCTGGGTCAGCTTCACCGGCACCGGGTACTGCCGGGGCACGTACCAGGCGCTGAAGGCGCGGTCGCTGTCGGTGCGTTCCACGCGCTCGGCCTGGAAGCGGCCGGCCGGCACCTGCACGGACTCGGTGGCGGCCACCTTGAAGTGCTGGTTCTCCACGTTCTTGCGCACGGCCACCGGCAGCGAGACTTCCTGCCTGCCGGCGCCGAGCGCGAGGCCCACGGCCAGCGGCGCGCTGTTGCGGTCGACCAGGCCGGGCGCGGTGGGGTAGCGGGTCGGGCCCTTGCCTTCGTCCACCGTCACCTGCCTGGCGTTCCAGTCCACCGTGACGTGGCGCTGCTTGCTGCGGATGGCGGCGTTCATGCGGTAGTCGTAGCTCACCGTCTCGGGGGCGCCGCCGTTCCAGCGCAGGCGGGTGGTTTCGCTGGAGCTGGCGCCGAGCGCGGCGGCGAGGCCGGCGGTGCCGCGGGTGGCGTTGCTGTATTCCCAGTTGCCGTCGCCGAGCGGCTTGAGGCTGACGGTGGCCTCGCCGATCGCCTGGCCGTCCTGGAGCACCTGGTACTGCGCGGTGAACGGCGCGGGCGCGGTGGCGGCCACGGCCGTGGCGGTGGTGAAGGCCAGCGCGAGGCCGGCGGCGAAGCTGCGCAAACGGGTCGGGGTAGTCATGCGCCCGAGTCTACGGGAGGAGCCTGAACGGGCCGTGCAGATTCGCGCAAACGCTTACGGAACCCGCCGTGCTTACGGAGCGAGCCGGTCGCCGTCGAGGCGCAGCGGCGCGGGCAGGCGCTCGCCGTCGAGGGCGACGCCGTCGGGCGGCAGCAGGGCCAGGCGCTGCGCCGCGATCAGGCGCACCACGGCGGGCAGCAGCCGGTGTTCCAGCACCAGCAGGCGCGCGGCGAGGCGGTGCTCGTCGTCGCCGGGCTCGATCGGCAGCCGCGCCTGGGCGATCACCGGACCGCCGTCGAGTTCGGCGGTGACGTAGTGCACGCTGGCGCCATGCTCGGGGTCGCCGGCTTCCAGTGCGCGGCGGTGCGTGTGCAGGCCGCGGTACTTGGGCAGCAGCGAGGGGTGGATGTTGATCATCCGGCCCACCCACGGCGCCAATGCCTCGCCGTCGAGGATGCGCATGAAGCCGGCCAGCACCAGCAGGTCCGCGCCGCTGGCGGCGAGGCGCGCGAACAGGTCGAGGTCGAAGTCGCGCCGGCTCGGGTAGCTGCGCGGGTCGAGCGCCAGCGAGGGCACGCCGGCGGCCTCGGCCAGGCGCAGCGCGCCCGCCTCGGCCTTGTCGCTGGCCACCAGCACGAACTCCACCGGCAGCTCGCCGCGCGCGTGCGCGTCGAGCAGCGCGGCGAGGTTGCTGCCGCGGCCGGAGGCGAGGAGGGCGATGCGCAGGGGTGGGCTCATGGGTGTTCGAGCGTCGACTTGGGGTGGATCGTCATCCCGGCGCAGGCCGGGAGCCCGGGGCGTGGGCATGCGGATGCCGCGTGCTTCGCAGGGCGCGGCTTCGCAGAACCCGGCCTCTGCGCCGGGACGACGGCAAGGCCGGACGCGGTGCTTCGGCGCGCGAGGGCTTCAGCCGATGTGCACGCGCTCCCCGTCCTGCGCCGCCGCCACCTCGCCGATCACCCGCGAGGCCAGGCCGTGCTGCGCGAGCAGGTCGGCGGCGGCGGCCACCGCGGTGGCCGGCAGGATCACGGTGAAGCCGATGCCGCAGTTGAAGGTGCGCCACATTTCCTCGCGCGGCACCTTGCCCTCGCGCATCAGCCAGTCGAACACCGGCGGCAGTTCGAGGGCGGCGGCGTCGAGCGCGAGGCCCAGGCCCTGCGGCACCACGCGGATGATGTTCTCCTTCAGGCCGCCGCCGGTGATGTGGGCCATGCCGTGCACGGGCGTGGCCTTCAGCAGCGCCAGCATCGGCTTGACGTAGATGGTGGTGGGCGCCATCAGCGCGTCGGCCAGCGTGGTGCCGCCGAGGTCGAGGTCCAGCGGGCTGCCGGCGCGCTCGAGGATCTTGCGGATCAGCGAATAGCCGTTGGAATGAGGGCCGCTGGCGGCCACGCCGAGGATCACGTCGCCGGCCACGATGGCCTCGCCGGAGAGCAACTGCGATTTCTCCACCGCGCCCACCGTGAAGCCGGCCAGGTCGTACTCGCCCGGCGGGTACATGTCGGGCATCTCGGCCGTCTCGCCGCCGATCAGCGCGCAGCCGGCCAGCTCGCAGCCCCTGGCGATGCCGCCGACCACGGCCACCGTGGTGTCCACGTCCAGCTTGCCGGTGGCGAAGTAGTCGAGGAAGAACAGCGGCTCGGCGCCCTGCACCAGCACGTCGTTCACGCACATGCCCACCAGGTCGATGCCGATGGTGTCGTGGCGGCCGAGCTGCTGGGCCAGCTTGAGCTTGGTGCCCACGCCGTCGGTGCCGGAGACCAGCACCGGCTCCCGGTAGCGGCCGGCGAGGTCGAACAGGCCGCCGAAGCCGCCCAGGCCGCCCATCACTTCCGGGCGGAAGGTGCGCTTGACCAGCGGCTTGATGCGTTCGACCACGGCGTTGCCGGCGTCGATGTCCACGCCGGCGGCGCGGTAGGTGAGGGCGTCGGACATGGCGGATCCGGCTGGATGGAAACGATGAAGTTTACCGCATGTCGCCGTGTTGCGGCCGGCCGCGCCGTGTCGCACGGCCATCCGGCATGGACGCTGCCGGGCGGATTGGGCAGACTTCGTCATCCGCTTTCCCCACGGACGACCCCATGCCCATGCGCCTGCCCCGCCTGCTGCTCGCCCTGCTCGTGCTGGGCCTCGCCGTCGTCGCGCCGCTCCACGCGCAGGGGCAGTCCTCGCCGTACACGGTGATCCTGCCCGTCACCGACACCAGCGAGGCGCAGCGCGATGCGGCCTTCGCCGACGGCCTCGCCCAGGTGCTGGCGCGGGTGGCCGGCGGCCAGGACCTGCGCAGCAAGCCCGGCTATGCGGACGCCCTGAAGGGGGCGCCCGGCATGGTGCAGCAGTACCAGTACCAGCGCGCCGGCACGGGGCTGGCGCTGCAGGCGAGCTTCGACCAGGGCGCGGTGCGGCAATTGATCGCCAAGCTCGGCGTGGCCGGCGCCGGCGCCAAGCCGCCGGTGCTGGCGGTGGTGCAGGGCAGCGACGAGGGCGTGCTCGGCCGCGATTCGCTCGAAGCGCTGGCCCAGGCCGTCGCCGCGCGCGGCGGCACCGTGGTCTATCCCGACCCGGCTCGCGCGCCGGATGCGAAGAAGCTCGCCGCGGGCGACCCGGCCACGCTGGCCGCGGTCACCCAGCAGTACAAGACCGGCCTGATCCTGGTCGGCAAGCTGCAGGGCGGCAGCGGCGACTGGACCCTGGTCTCGGGTGGCCAGCCGCAGCACTGGACCGCGCAGGGCGTGAGCGAGGACGCGATGCTCGCCGACGCCGGCAACGCCCTGGCCGACCGCCTCGGCAGGCAGCTCAACGTGATCGGCAGCACCGTCAACGACGGCAAGCTCTGGGTGGGCGACCTGCGCTCGGCCATGGACTACGCCGCGCTGCTCTCCACGCTGCGCGCCGACCCCACCGTGCGCCAGGTCACCACCCTGTCCGCGCAGGACGACGGCATGCTGTTCGCGGTGAAGGCCAGCGTGCCGCTGCCGGTGCTGGCCGCGAACCTCGCCGCGGGCGGCCGCGCCATCCAGGGCGGCAAGCGCGACGGCGCCGACGCCAGCCTGCGCTGGCTGCACTGAGCGTCGCAATGGGAGTGCCCAACGATTTCGCGCACACCGGCGCGCGCCGCCCTTATGCGAAGCCTTCGCACGCCGCCGCCCATGCTCGTCCGGACCGCCCGATGAATGCCCGGAGCCCGCTTTCCGCCGAGGTGCCCGCATGACCCAGGACAACTCCCGGCGCTGGCAACTGCTGGCGATCATCGCCGTCTTCGGCTTCCTGGTCTGGCTGCTCGCGCCGGTGCTGATGCCCTTCGCGGTCGCCGGCATGTTCGCCTACCTCGGCGACCCGCTGGCCGACCGGCTCGAGCGCCTTGGCCTCGGCCGCACGCTGGCGGTGAGCATCGTGTTCGTGGTGCTGGCGTTGGTGCTGGTGGGCGCGCTGCTGCTGCTGGTGCCGCTGATCTCGCACCAGGTCGAGAACCTCCTCGCCAACCTGCCGCGCTACGCCGACTGGGCGCAGCACACGGCGCTGCCGTGGATCCAGGCCAAGCTGCACCTGGACGCGGACTTCTTCGATCCCCAGCGCCTGATGGCGACGGTGCGCGAGCACCTGGGCTCGATCGGCAACGTGGCCACCGTGGTGCTGGGCAAGCTCTCGCGCTCCTCGGTGGGCGTGGTGATGTGGCTCAGCAATCTGGTGCTGATCCCGGTGGTGGCGTTCTACCTGCTGCGCGACTGGGACCGCATGGTGGCCTACATCGACCGCGTCCTGCCGCGCCCGCTCGAGCCCACCGTCGCCCACCTCGCGCGCGAGGCCGACAGCGTGCTCGGCGCCTTCGTGCGCGGCCAGTTGCTGGTGATGGTGGCGCTGGGCGTGTTCTACGGCGCCGGGCTCGCCCTGGTGGGGCTGTCGGTGGGTCCGCTGATCGGCATGGTCGCCGGCCTGCTGAGCTTCGTGCCCTACCTGGGCTTCATCGCCGGCTTCGCCGCCGCGATCATCGCCGTGCTGGTGCAGTACGGCGACTGGACCCACCTGCTACTGGTGTGCGGCGTGTTCGCCATCGGCCAACTGCTCGAAGGCTACGTGCTGGTGCCCAAGCTGGTGGGCGACAAGATCGGCCTGCATCCGGTGGCGGTGATGTTCGCGGTGCTGGCCGGCGGCTACCTGTTCGGCTTCCTCGGCGTGCTGCTCGCGCTGCCCGCCGCCTCGGTGATCCTGGTGCTGCTGCGCTATCTGCTGGAGCGCTACCGCGTGAGCGACCTCTACACCGGGACGGGGCCGGAGGAGCCGACGATCACCGAAGTGGACCTCGCCGTGCGCAAGGACGGCGAGGTCGACGTGACCACCAAGCAGGACGATTCCGACCGGCCATGATCCCGCAATTGCCGCTCGCCCTGCGCTGGCCGCGCCGCCAGCGCTTCGAACATTTCCACGCCGGCGTCAACGCCGACGCGCTGGCCGCCGTGCAGGCGCTGGCGCTCGAACCCGGCGCGCCCTGGGTGTACCTGCACGGCCCGGCCGGCAGCGGCCGCACGCACCTGCTGATCGCCGCCTGCCAGGCCGCCAGCGCCATCGGCCGGCGCGTGCAGTACCTGCCGCTGGCCTCCCTGGCCGACCGCCCCGCCGCCATCCGCGGCGTGGCCGGCAGCGAGCTGCTGGCGCTGGACGACCTCGGCGCCATCGCGGGCGAGCGCGAGGCCGAGCACGCCCTGTTCGACCTCTACAACCAGACCCGCGCGGAGGGCGGCGCCCTGCTGTTCGCCGCCGACGCCATCCCCACCCAGCTCGGTCTCGGCCTGCCCGACCTGCGCTCGCGCCTGGGCGCCTGCACCCAGTTCGCGCTCAAGCCGCTGGACGACGCCGAGCGGCGCGACGTGCTCAAGACCCAGGCGGCGGCCCGCGGCATCGAGCTGGACGACACCGTGCTCGACTGGCTGTTCGCCCGCTACGCCCGCGACCTCGGCGCGCTGCTCGACCTGCTCGACAAGCTCGACCAGGCCTCGCTGGCGGCGCAGCGGCGGATCACGGTGCCGTTTTTGCGGGGGTTCCTGCGCGAGGCGGGGCAGGCGGAATCCTGAGGCGGGTTGCCTTCTGTCGGCGCACCTGCACGCGACCGTGGCGTTGGGATGTGATCGCTGCGCAGGTTTTGTCGCGCGCAGGCGCGCTCTTGCAAGAACCAAAGATCAGCCTCTGGCGCCCTGTGAAGGAGCCGCCCGACGGCCGGGCAGGCGTGCCTGCTGTGACGACGTGACGCCGGGAGTGGTGGCGGGGATACACTGCGTGCCGCAGGCGCTTTCTCGTACGCGGCCGACGCCGCTTCCGCAGACGGGCCGATCCCCGGGATCGGGAGGAACTGCCATGACGATCCAGCTCGATCACCTCATGGTGCCGTCCCGCGACAAGTTCGCCGCGGCGAAGCTCCTGGCCGACCTGTTCGGCGTGGCGTGGTCGGAGGGCGGCATCGGACCGTTCTGCCCCGTGTACGTCAACGACGGCCTGACCCTCGACTTCGACCAGGCCACCGAACCGTTCCCGCCGTGCCACTACTGCTTCCGCGTGGAGGAAGCCGAGTTCGACGCCATTCTCGGACGGATCGGGGCCGCCGGCATCCGCTACCGCAGCACGCCGCTCGGGCCGGCCGACATGCAGATCAACACCCGGCACGGCGGCCGCATCGTCTACTGGAGCGAGCCCGACGGGCACATCTGGGAACTGCTGACGGTCAGCTATGCGCGCAGGGCGGGGTGATGGCGGGCGCGCGGCGCACGGCGGAGGGTGCGAGGGCCGCGTTCATCCATACTCGATATGGACTTCCGGCCATCGCTCCGCATAGCGCTTCTGCACGATGCGCTGGCTCCCGTGCGGTGCGTGCCCGGCTCCTGCGCCGGCAAAGGGCCGGCCGGAACGACGAAGGCGCCTTCGTCGTTCCGGTCATGGCAGGCTCAGGCCTTGAGCAGCGCCGGCGTCGCCTGTTCGCCGATGGCGTCCAGCAGCGCCTTTGTCACGTGCAGGTTGCCGGCGACGAGGTTGCCGCTCACCGGCAGGCCGTCGCGGCCGGCGAAGTCGCAGTAGCGGCCGCCCGCCTCGTGCACCAGCAGGGCGCCGGCGGCCATGTCCCAGGGCTTGAGGCCGATCTCGAAGTAGCCGTCGTAGCGGCCGGCGGCGACGTAGGCCAGGTCGAGCGCGGCGGAGCCGGAGCGGCGGATGTCCTCGGCCTGGCCGAGCAGGGCGCGGGTCATGCCGAGCTGCGCGTCCAGGTGTTCGCGCTGGCGGTAGGGGAAGCCGGTGGCGATCATCGCGCCGCCCAGCGAGTCGCGCTTGCCGACGCGGATGCGGCGGTCGTTGAGGTAGGCGCCGTCGCCCTTGCTGGCGGTGTACAGCTCGTCGCGCAGCGGGTCGTAGACCACGCCGTGCGTGGGCACGCCCTTCTCGCACAGGGCGATGGAGACGCAGAAATGCGGGATGCCGCGCAGGTAGTTGTGGGTGCCGTCGAGCGGGTCCACCATCCAGGTGAACGGGCTCTTGCCGATGGCGCCGCCTTCCTCGGCGAGGATGGCGTGGGTGGGGTAGGCGCGGCGCAGCTCCTTGACGATCTCGGCCTCGGCGAGGCGGTCGACTTCGGAGGCGAAGTCCATGCGCTGCTTCTCGACGACGTTGAGGCCGTCGATGCGGTTCATGTAGCGCAGGATCACGTGGCCTGCGGAGCGCGCGGCGCGCGCCGCGATGGTGACGGCGGGTCTTGGCATGGCTTCGGCTTGGGAAAAAGAACGGGGTCGCGGCCGGCGATTCTAGCAGAGGCGGTGTGGCGAGGCATGGGGCGGCAAGGCCGCAAAGCGCGGCGGGGCGCCGCTTGCGGGTGTTTCACGGTGACGCAGGGCGACCGGGGCGCGAAAAAGGCGGAGGCCGGATGCCTCGCATGCGTCGCCGGACCGGATGCCGGCCTGCGCCGCGAGGCGGGTGGTTGGCGTGGCGATGCAGGGCAGGGGCGGCGCGCGGCGGGGCTTGATGGTGGGGCGGGCATCGCGGTGGGGCGCCCGTGGAGCATCGACTATGCTTGTCGGCCCCTCCTCGCTCCCTTGCGCTGCCCATGACCGATCTCGCCGCCCGCTTCCGCTTCGTGCTGGTGCGCACCTCGCACCCCGGCAACATCGGCAGCGCGGCGCGGGCGATCCGCACCATGGGCTTCACCCGGCTGGACCTGGTGCGGCCGGAACGCTTCCCGCACCGCGAGGCCGATGCCCTGGCCGCCGGCGCGGCCGATGTGCTCGCGGCCGCGTCGGTGCACGAGACGATGGCGGACGGGCTGGCCGGCGCCAGCTTCGTGCTCGGCCTGTCCGCACGGCGGCGCGGGGTGAACCTGGAAGAACTCGACCCGCGCGAAGGCGTGGCGCGGGCGCTGGCCGCGGCGGCGCGCGGCGAGCAGGTGGCGCTGGTGTTCGGCAACGAGCGCACGGGGCTGGAGAACGAGGAGCTGGCGCGCTGCCATGCGATGGTGCGCATTCCCAGCGTGGAGGACTACAGTTCGCTCAACCTCGCCCAGGCGGTGCAGGTGATGGCCTACGAACTGCGCGTGGCGCTGCTGGCCGACGCGGCGCCGCCGGCGCCGGTGGCGCAGGACGAGCCGCCGGCGGACGCGGCCAAGATGGAGCAGTTCTTCCATCACCTGGCCGCGACGCTGGACGACATCGAGTTCCACAAGGGCCGCGAGCCGACCACGATCATGCTGCGCCTGCGCCGCCTGTTCCAGCGCGCGCAGCCGGACGAGCGCGAGTTGCGCATCCTGCACGGCATTCTCGCCGACGCGCAACGGATGGCGGGGCTGGCGCGGCGGCCGGGTTCCTGAGCGCCTGGAAGGCATCGAATCTGTAGGAGCGCGCCTTGCGCGCGACCGGGGCGCCACGCCCTTGCCGCTGCGTAGGCTTGTCGCGCGCAAGGCGCGCTCCTACGGTGGAGGCGCATCATGAGCGTGAACAGGCCCTCAGAACAACTCCCGCCACTGCCCCGCCAGCGCATGGCTGAAGGTGGCCGAGAGCGCCACGCAGGTCAGCGTGATCGCCCAGACGCCCAGCAGCAGCGCACCGTCCCGTTCGATCAGCGCAAAAGCGAAGGCCAGCAGCAGCCCGCCGAACAGGTAGTTGGTGAAGGGGATCGGCAGCGCCAGCAGCAGGCCGAGCAGGACCATCACCAGGCCGGAGGCGATCGTCAGCGGGCGCACCGTGAGGCGTTCGAGCCGCGGCTGGCACAGGCGTTCCAGCCAGCGCGTGAAGGGCGCGATGCGGGCCAGGAAGCGCAGCAGCGCGGCCCGCGGCAGCATGCGCCGGGCCAGCCAGCCGGGCAGCCACGGGCGCTCCAGGCCCGCCAGCATCTGCAGCCCCAGCGCGACCACCAGCACGCCCATCACGCCGCCCACGCCGAGCGGCACCGGAATGAAGTTGGGGATGGCCAGCAGCAGCAGCAGGAAGCCGAAGGCGCGGCGCTGCAGCGGCGCCATCAGCGTGCCGAGCGCGATGCGTTCGCCGTCCTGCGCGGTCAGCGCATCGGTGAGGATCTCGGTGGTGCGGCGGTCGTGCGGTTTGCGGCCCATGCGGCCCATCATGCCGACGGCGCTTGAACCCGATGTGAGGATGCACGAGGCGCCTGCGGCGCTTCCCGCGCAGCGCTGCAGAGGGTGGACAGGCCGGCGGCGAAGCGCGCGGGCGCCGCGGCGACGGAGTCCGTCACTGCTCGTCGTCGGCCGGCTCGGTGCGCGGGGCGGGCGTGACCAGCAGCTTGTCGATGCGCGCGCCGTCGAGGTCCACTACCTCGAAGCGGATGCCGCGCCAGGCGAACACCTCGCCCGCCTGCGGGATGTGGCCGAGCGCGGCCATCACCATGCCGGCCACGGTGCGGTATTCGTGCTCGTCCTCGCCGGGCAGCCGGTGCACCTGCAGCAGCTCGCGCAGATCGTCGCTGGAGAGCGAGCCGTCGATCAGCCAGCTGCCGTCCTCGCGCGTCACGATCATCGGCTGCTCTTCGCCGCCGCCTCCGCCGTGGCCGAGCTGGGCCACGCCGACCACCGCGGCGAGCAGGTCGTTGAGGGTGACCAGGCCCTCGATGTCGCCGTACTCGTCCACCACCAGCGCCACTGGCGTCTCGGCGTCGCGGAACTCTTCCAGCAGGTCCAGCGCGCGCGAGGTGGCGGGCACGAACACCGGCCTGGCGAGGTGGCCGAACAGTTCGGGCATGCCGCTGGCGATGCCGCCGAGCAGGGTCTTCACCTCCAGCACGCCCACCACCTCGCTCTCGTCGCCGCGGTACACGGGGTAGCGCGAATAGGCGGTGCGCCGCATGGCGGCGATGTTCTCCTCGCGCGGGGCGGCGATGTCGAGCCAGGCGATGCGCATGCGCGGGGTCATCACGCTGTCCACCGTGCGGTCGCCCAGGCGCAGCACGCGGTTGAGCATGTTGCGCTCGTCGGCGTCCAGCACGCCCTGCTCGGCGCCCTCGGCCACCAGCAGGCGGATTTCCTCCTCGGTGATCACGCCGCGCCCTTGTGCGCCCACGCCGAACAGCTTGAGCAGCACGCCGCTGGAGGCGTTGAGCAGCCACACGAACGGCGCCGCCACGCGCGCCAGCAGCAGCATCGGCACCGCTACCACGGCGGAGAACCGCTCCGGCGAGGCCAGCGCGAGGCGCTTGGGCACCAGCTCGCCGATCACGATCTGCAGGAAGGAGATCAGCACGAAGCCGAGCACGATGCCGGCGGCATGCGCGTAGGGCGCCAGCCACGCCACGCTGCTGCTGCGTAAAGCGGTGGCGAAGTGGTCGCCCAGCGCGTCGCCGGCCACCGAGCCGGTGATCAGCATCACCAGGGTGATGCCGACCTGCACGGTGGAGAGGAAGCGTTCGGGCGTTTCCGCGTGGCGCAGCGCGACGCGGGCGCGGCGGCTGTGCTGGGAGAGCTCCTTCAGCCGGCTCTTGCGCGAGGCGACCAGCGCCATTTCCGACAGCGCGAAAAAGCCGTTGCACAGGGACAACAGGATGACGAGCGCGATCTCGGTCAGCATCGCGGGGGTCGGGACGGAGGCTCCATGCGAGGCAGTGTACGGCCTCGCGGGGGCTGCGGCACGCCGGCGTGGTGCGGTGCGGTGTGGCCGTCCTGTAACATTTCCGCCCATCCCCACCCGTTCAGGCACCGCCCGGATGTTTTCACTGCAGACGATTTTCGGCAAAGGCGACAAGTTCTACGGCCTGCTGGAGCAAAGCGCCGAGGCGGCCCGCGAGAGCACCCGCGCGCTGCTCGACCTGATCACCCGCACCGACCGCGCCCCGGTGATGGCCGCCTTCGCCGGCGCCCGCGCCCGCGAGAAGGCGCTGGCCGCGCAGATCAGCGAGGAGCTGGTGAACACCTTCGTCACCGCGCTGGACCGCGAGGACATCGAGGCGTTGAACTCCGCGCTGTACAAGATCCCCAAGACCATCGAGAAGTTCGCCGAGCGCTACGGCATCGTGGCCGAGCGCATGAGCGGGGTGGACTTCGCCCAGCGCGCGCAGGTGCTCGAGCAGTCCGCCGCGGTGGTGGCCGAGATGATCGGCCTGCTGCGCAACGGGCTCGACATCGGCCCGGTGAAGAAGCTGCAGGACCGCCTGCAGGCGCTGGAGGCCGAGGGCGACCGCATGCTGCTCTCGCCCTACCGCACGCTCTACCTGGAAAGCGACGACGCCATGCGCGCGGTGCTCGCCAAGGATCTGTTCGAGCTGATCGAGAAGGCGATCGACAAGTGCCGCGACGTCGGCAACATCGTCTATTCGATCGTCCTGAAGAACTCCTAAGGCGCCCGCCCCATGAGTCTCGGCCTCCTCATCGTGGTGGTGCTGATCGCGCTCGCCTTCACCTACATCAACGGCTTCCACGACACCGCCAACTCGATCGCCACGGTGGTGGCCACCAAGGTGCTCAGCCCCGGCCAGGCGGTGCTGCTGGCGGCCGTCACCAACCTGGTGGGCGCGCTGTGGGGCACCGCGGTGGCCAAGACCATCGCCGCCGGGCTGGTGGACACGCACATCGTGGCGGTGGGGCCGGAGCTCTTGATCTGCGCGCTCTCGGCGGCCACGGCGTGGAACCTCTTCACCTGGTGGCTGGGGCTGCCCTCCAGTTCCAGCCACGCGCTGGTCGGCTCGCTGGTGGGCGCGGCCATCGCCGCCGCCGGCGACAGCTTCACCGCGGTGATCTGGGCCCAGGACGGCGCGCACTGGTGGCAGGGCAAGGGCGTGATCCCCAAGGTGGTGGTGCCGATGGTGATCTCGCCGCTGCTGGGCTTCGTGATCGGCTTCCTGCTGATGGGCGCGCTGTACGCGCTGTTCTCGTGGCTGGCCAACCGCAAGGGTTTCCTGCGCCGCTTCGGGCGCACGCCGTTCGTCAACGCCTTCTTCGGCAAGGCGCAGATCGCCTCGGCCAGTGCCATGGGCCTGGCCCACGGCATGAACGACGCCCAGAAGAGCATGGGCATCATCGCGCTCGCGCTGGCCGGCGCCACCGCGGCAGGCCAGTTCGACCAGTTGCCGGCGTGGCTCGGCTTCCTGCGCATCAACGGTTCGGCCGACGGCGGCTTCAACGTGCCGGCATGGGTGGCGGTGGTGTGCGCGCTGACCATGGCCGCAGGCACCGCGGGCGGCGGCTGGCGCATCATCAAGACGCTCGGCCACAAGATGGTCAAGCTGCACCCGATCAACGGCTTCGCCGCCGAGGGCAGCTCGGCGATGGTGATCCTCACCGCCTCGGCCTTCGGCCTGCCGGTGTCCACCACGCACAACGTCTCCGCCTCGATCATGGGCGTGGGCGCGGCCAAGCGTTTCAGCGCGATCCGCTGGTCGGTGGTGGAGCGCATGGTGTGGGCCTGGATCCTCACCCTGCCGGTCACCGCGCTGCTGGCCTACGGCTTCCTGCGGCTGGCGCGGCAGTTCTTCTGACGCGCGAGTGGCGGCGGCCGGGCGGGTAGGGGTTCCTTCCGCATCCGGCAGCGGGCGGCGGAGGCCCTCGTCGACCGGCAAGCCAGGCTGTGGCGGGGCCCGCGGTCGCGTAGGCGTGGCGGGCAGCGAGCCGCCGCGGCCCCGCAAGTCTGCACGGCTCCTAGAAGTCGTCGCCGCTGCTGACCACGGCCTGTTCGAGCTGGTCGCCGAGTGCGCCGAGCTCGGCGATCAGGCGGTCCAGCTCGCCGGCGTCGAACCAGGCGTAGGGGCGGTTTTCGCACAGGTGCAGATAGGGCGAGCCGTCGAGGTCGGCCAGCGCGAGGTAGCCGGTGCGCTGCGCCCAGTTGAAGCGCAGGCAGCGGCGCGGGTCGGTGCCGGCGAGCGGGCCGATCGGAGTGGAGATGCGCAGGTAGCGGCCGCCGTCCTCGTCTTCCAGTTCGGCGAGGTAGATGCCCTGGTGGCGGCCGCCGGGCAGCGTGAGGTCGAAGCCGATCACGTACGGGTCGTTGCGGCGCAGCGCATGCCGGCTGCCGACATGGGAGCGCACGGCTTCGAAGTGGCGCATGACGCGGCTTCCTCGGACTGGCGGAAGCCGATGGTAACCTGCCGCCATGCTTGCCGAAGCCGCGCCCATGCAGGACAGCCACGCCCGCGTCTACGCCGCGATCGCCGCCATCCCCCGCGGCCGCGTCGCCAGCTACGGCGCCATCGCCGCCCGCGCGGGCCTGCCGGGCCGGGCGCGGCTGGTCGGCCGCTTGCTGGGCGAAACCCCCGCGGGCATGCAGCTGCCCTGGCACCGCGTGCTGCGCGCCAGCGGCGAGATCGCGCTGCCGCGCGGCAGCCGGGGGTTCCGCGAGCAGTGCCGATTACTGCGGGCCGAGGGCGTGGCGGTGAAGAACGGCCGCGTGGCGCTCAGCGCGTTCGGGCTGGATGCGGACATGGACCGGGCGTTGTGGGGGATGCCGGGGGAGTAGGTGGCTACCGCCTGCTTTCCATGGGCGGTGCCTCTGGGTGGCGTTGCGGACATCCCGGCTTTCCGGCCGTGACGGCGGCATCGGCGATGAGAACCGATCCCTGCCGGCTGCGGCCAAGTAGCACGTTCCCCTCCCGTTTCCCTACATGCCGCCGCGCCGCCGCCCATCGTCCTCCAACGGCCGCCGCCGACAGCCGCCACGCCTCGATTTGCTAGCATGCGTGCGATGCACGCCTCGTCCCTCGACATCCTCCACAGCGTTTTCGGTTACACCGCCTTCCGCGGTCAGCAGCAGGCCATCGTCGAACACGTGGCCGAGGGCGGCGATGCGCTGGTGCTGATGCCCACCGGCGGCGGCAAGTCGCTGTGCTACCAGATTCCCGCGCTGCTGCGGCAGGGCACCGGCATCGTGGTGTCGCCGCTGATCGCCCTGATGCAGGACCAGGTGGACGCCCTGCGCGAGGCCGGCGTGGCCGCGGCCTACCTCAACTCCAGCCTGGGCGCGGAAGACCAGCGCGAGGTGGAGCGGCGCCTACTGGCGGGCGAGCTGAACCTGCTCTACGTGGCGCCCGAGCGGCTGCTCACGCAGCGCTTCCTCGGCCTGCTGGAGCGCACCGAGGTGGCGCTGTTCGCCATCGACGAGGCGCACTGCGTGTCGCAGTGGGGCCACGATTTCCGGCCCGAGTACCGCGAACTCACTCTCCTGCACCAGCGCTTCCCCGAGGTGCCGCGCATCGCGCTCACCGCCACCGCCGACCCGCGCACACGCGAGGAGATCGTCGAGCGGCTGGCGCTGCAGGACGCGCGGCAGTTCATGTCCAGCTTCGATCGGCCGAACATCCGCTATCGCGTGGGCCAGCGCCACAACGCGCGGCGGCAGCTGATGGAGTTTCTCGACGGCCACCGCGGCGAGGCCGGCATCGTCTACGCACTGAGCCGCAAGAAGGTGGACGAGACGGCCGCGTGGCTGGCCGAGGCCGGCTTCGGGGCGCTGCCGTACCACGCGGGCCTCGACGCCGCCACGCGCGCCGGCAACCAGCAGCGCTTCCTGCGCGAGGACGGCGTGGTGATGGTCGCCACCGTGGCCTTCGGCATGGGCATCGACAAGCCCGACGTGCGCTTCGTGGCGCACCTGGACCTGCCGCGTTCGATGGAGGGCTACTACCAGGAAACCGGTCGCGCCGGCCGCGACGGCCTGCCGGCGGAGGCGTGGATGATCTACGGCCTGTCCGACGTGGTGACGATGAGCCAGATGATCGCGCAGTCCGAATCGGCCGACGAGCGCAAGCGGGTCGAGCGGCAGAAGCTCGAGGCGCTGCTGGCCTACGCCGAGGCCACGCACTGCCGTCGCGAGGTGTTGCTCGGTGCCTTCGGCGAGCAGTACCACGGCCCCTGCGGCCACTGCGACAACTGCATCGAACCGCCCAAGACCTGGGATGCCACCGTGCCGGCGCAGAAGGCGCTGTCGGCGGTCTACCGCAGCGGCCAGCGCTACGGCTCGGGCTATGTGATCGACATCCTGCGCGGCAACGACAACGAGCGCATGCGCGACCTCGGCCACGACAAGCTCTCCACCTTCGGCATCGGCGCGGACATGGACGAGAAGCAATGGCGCTCGGTGTTCCGCCAACTGCTCGCCGCGGGCCTACTCGAGGCCGATGCGGACGGCTACGGCACCCTGCGCCTGGCCCGCGCCAGCCGCGAGGTGCTGGTCGGCGGCAAGCAGGTGCTGCTGCGCGAGGACGCGCGCCCAGAGCGCCGCTCGCGCCGCCGCCGCGACAGCCAGGTGGTGACCGGTTCCAGCCTCGGCATCGAGGCCTACGAGCAGCCGCTGTGGGACGCGCTGCGCGCGCTGCGCTCGCAGCTGGCCAAGCAGCAGGGTGTGCCGCCCTACGTGGTATTCCATGACGCCACCCTGCTGGCGATGCTGCGCGCGATGCCGGCGAACGAATCGGAACTGGGCGAAGTGAGCGGCGTGGGCGAGGCCAAGCTCAAGCGCTACGGGCGCGACTTCCTGGCGGTGATCAACGCGCCGGATTGATCGGCGCACGGCGATGCTTGCGCCGGGCGCCGGGCGCCGGGCGCCGGGTGCCGGGTGCTATGCGGCCAAGTTCGTGAGAGCCAGTTCAAAGTCTCTCCTACCTGCCCCTCCCCTGCATGCAGGGGAGGGTTGGGGAGGGGTAAACACTGGCCTTAAGGCAAGGATTCACCCCCTCCCAAGCCTCCCCCTGCGAGCAGCTGCGAGCAGGGGGAGGAGCCAAGCCGCGTCAATGGCAGGACTTTGAACAGGCTCTGGGGCCGGAAAGTAGTGCGGAACGAGAGGCGCCTGTTGCCTTGGCGGGTGCCGCATCGCGCGTTTCACCACGCGGTCGTTGGGGTACCTCCGTCATCCTGCGTTTTGATGGTGCGTTCGCCCGCCAAGCTGCCGAGTCGTTCCGCAACTATCCGACGGCGAAGTCCCCATCGACTCCCGCGGCGAGCCAGGTGACGGAGCGTGACGGCCCGCCCGGGCCGACGGCCGTGTCCCGATGGCCCATCCGTATCCCGCGCTTTCGCCTTACCCATCCGCCAGGGAATGGCCGACGCGGGATTGCGTTCTAATCGTCCAGCCCATAAAAGAAAACAGTGCCGCTCCGCGGCCTGCTGCGCACTGCCGTTCACCACGACAAGGACCGCCCGATGCACGACGCCCCGCTCATCGCCACCATCGTCGGCGGCATCGTGCTGGCCTTCGTGTTTGCCGCGGCCGCCCACAAGCTGAAACTGCCGCCGCTGGCGGGCTACCTGATTGCCGGCGTGGTGGCAGGCCCGTTCACGCCGGGTTTCGTGGCCGACAGCCACCTCGCGCACCAACTGGCCGAGCTGGGCGTGGTGCTGCTGATGTTCGGCGTGGGCCTGCACTTCTCGCTGAAAGACCTGCTCTCGGTGAAGGGCATCGCCATCCCTGGCGCGCTGGCGCAGATCGCCGTGGCCACCGCGCTCGGCATGCTGCTCGGCTGGGCGCTGGGCTGGCCGGTGGCGCAGGGCTTCGTGTTCGGCCTGGCGCTGTCGGTGGCGAGCACGGTGGTGCTGATGCGCGCGATGGAAGAACGCCGGCTGATGGACACCGAGCGCGGCCGCATCGCCATCGGCTGGCTGATCGTAGAAGACCTGGCGATGGTGCTCGCCCTGGTGCTGCTGCCGGCGGTGGGCGATGCGCTGAGCGGGGAGGGCGAGGGCCTTTCCGTCGGCGCCATCGCGCGCACGGTCGGCATCACCTTCGGCAAGGTGGCGCTGTTCATCGCGCTGATGCTGATCGTCGGCAAGCGGTTGATTCCCTGGATTCTGAAGACGGTGGCCAAATCCGGCTCCCGCGAGCTGTTCCGGCTGGCGGTGCTGGCGATCGCGCTGGGTACCGCGTTCGGCGTGGCGGGGTTGTTCGGGGTGTCGTTCGAACTGGGCGCGTTCTTCGCCGGCATGATGATGGGCGAATCCAAGCTCGCCCACGACGCTGCCGAGGAAACACTGCCGCTGCGCGATGCCTTCGCGGTGCTGTTCTTCGTCTCCATCGGCATGCTGTTCAACTACCGCGTGCTGCTGGAGGCGCCGCTGGCGGTGCTCGTGGCGCTCTTCATCATCGTGGTGGGCAAGTCGCTGGCCGCCTTCGGCCTCGTGCTGGCGTTCAAGCGGCCGCTGCGCACCGCGCTCACCATCGCGGTGAGCCTGGCGCAGATCGGCGAGTTCTCCTTCATCCTGATCGGCGTGGGCCTCGCGCGCGGGCTGGTGACGGAGACGGCGCAGGACATCCTGCTGGCGGCGGCGATCCTCTCCATCCTGATCAACCCGCTGATGTTCCGCCTGCTCGACAAGGCCAAGCCCTGGCTCGACGCGCGCGAGGAGCTGGCCGTGGTGCCGCCGGGCGCCGAGCCGCCCGAGCCCGTCGCCGAGCCCCTGCCGGTCACTGCGCTGCACGACCACGTGGTGGTCGCCGGCTACGGCCATCTCGGCCAGCTGGTGGGCGAGGCCGTGCGCGGGCAGGGGCTGCCGCTGCTCGTGCTGGAGGCGGAGCCCGAGCGCGTCGCCGCGCTGCGCGAGCAGGGCATCGAAGTGATCGCCGGCAACGCGGCGCAGGGCGAACTGCTCGCCAGCGCCAACCTGCCGCAGGCGCGGGTGCTGGTGGCCACCCTGCCGAATGCCTTCGAGAGCGGCGAAATGGTACGCCTCGCGCGCCAGCTCAATCCGCAACTGCCGATCATCGCCCGTGCCGATTCGGAGGAATGCCTGGCCCACCTCGAGACGCAGGGCGCCAACAGCGTCGTGCTGGCCGAGCGCGAACTGGCCCACGGCATGCTCGCCCTGCTCGGCCTGGAACGGCCGGCGGACGGCGTGGCGCTGGGGCCTGCGGAGCCTTCGACGGCCTGAGCTGTCCCGGGCCGGCTGTTCGGGGGCATCGGGTATCAAGGCGTATGTGGATCGCCAGGCCGGCGGTTGCGCGGGAGGAGTGAGTCCCGGGCGGCGGCTGTCTGATATGCCGGACCCATGCGCTGCGATGCCTGGTGAAACGCTTCAGCTACACCGTGTCGGCGGACGCCTACACATTGACGCGCCACTGGCCGCTATGGGCGGCATGCGGGGGACGGCACGCTAGGCCGGTTTACGGGAAACCGGAGCTTCAGCCATGAAGGTCGTGTACTCGCTGCGCGAAGAAACGGATGGCGCCTGGAGCATCTGCCGCGGCCCCGTCGTCCTGTTCCGTCAACTGCGCCTCGGCCCCGCCATCAAACTGGCCCGCGAACTCGCCCGCGACGAACACCGCCGCTCCAGCCGCGACACCGCCGTCGAACTGCCCGGGCCCCATTCCGCCATCGAACTGGCGCGGTACGTGCGCAGCCCGATGGTGGCGTGAGCTTTACTCCGTAGGCGATGGCATTGCGCGTGAACGCCGTTGAGTGATGCCTCTCAGGTGGCTGCCATCCTCGGAAGCGGGTCTTGCACGGAGGTTCGCACCTTGGTCGCATGAAATTTCGATGCTCGATCACTGCATTTGAGTAAAGACTGGTGCAGAATCGCAGGCGCGCTCGGGCTGGATACCCGTTTTGCGACATGCAAGCTACCGAATTGAGACACTTTCGTCAGACGTGGATTCTACGTGTGATAGATTTTTGCTCAGGATGGATGATCGACGCCTAGGGGGAGACATGGGCTGGACGGTAGGCTGGTTGAACCATGCCTTGGTGGCTGTCGCGTATGCGCTGGCTTACATGGGGCTAAGAGAAGTAGGTTTCAGCCATTGGGTGCCGCTGGCGGGGCTCCGTCTTAGTGTTCTCTTGTTGGCTCCTCGCCGATATTGGCCCTCCATCCTCATTGGTGAGGCGGTGCCCAATGTCTATCTGACGTTGCCTTGCATTGACGCGGGTGGATGGCTGTTTTTCTGGTCAATGAGCGTTCCGCCCATTGGCTTGGTGATGCTTGTTGTCTCGTGGTGTCAGCGTCATTTGAAGGGGCTCGCTTTCCCCAATTATCAGCTGAGTTCACTGCTGATTTGTATCCTGCTGTCGAGCATTGTCTTGGATGCCAATGGTCTGATTTCGGCCTCTTTTGCCAAAGAGCTTGCCGGGGCGAGCTATCCGGTTCTGTCAAAATTGGCTGCTGAATATTTCTTGGGCGTCTATACAGGGGCGCTTTCGACGGTTCCTTTGGTCCTGTTGATTGCAGTGGAAGGTCGTCGAGGAAGGAACACGGGGCGTAGCACTGAAATCCTTCAGCGGAGTCGGCTGGTCCGGTGCAGCATCGTCGCCGCTGCTTTGGTTGCGGTTGAAGTGGCATTGTTCAGGGAGGCTCACAGCGCAGGCGTGCGCTTTGTCGGTCAAGCGCTGCTGTTTGCGCCGGTTTGTATTTTCTCGGTGCGCTGGGGGTGGAAGGGTGGTGCAGTCATGGGGGTGGTTACGAGCCTGGGCATTGTGCTTTTAATGCCTTCGCTTTATGACGAAGTCACCATGATGACCCAGACATGCATGGCCATGTTGCTCACCACGTTCATGGTCCTGGGTGCCCAGACTTCCAAGCTTCGGATGGCTTTGCAAGTCAAGGACAGTCATCTGCGCTGGGCCAGGTTGGAGCAGCGGTTGTCAGAATCGAAGTACCGTCAAAGTGCCTACGAACTCGCCTATGTCAACGTAGAGTTGAGCAGGGTTCACAGGCAAATGCTGACCGAGCTTCGAAATGGCATGTCACGGGAGGCTGACAATTATCGCAACGTGCTGGCGACCAACACGTTGCGACTCAACAGTTTGGCTAACGGTTTGGCTCCGCATCTGGGGGCGGGTCATCCGAATTCCCTGTCGAATGGTCCAATATTGAAGCTGATGGACGATCTGTGCATCGCTTTTACGGCCGAGATCGACAGTCAATGGAGCTGGCTTGCCCTTGAGGTCCAGACTTTGTTCTACCGCCTTGCTTGCGAGTCAGTGGGGTGCTTGCTCGTGAACACGCCAACCGATCGCCTTGGACTCAAGACGAGTGTGCATAGGGATGGAAACGGGTGGAGCGCGACTCTTGAGGTCAGAAGCTTTGGGCAGCCTGTCGAGGCTCCTGACCAGGAAATCGTAATGAAGCGGCTAGGCACGGGGGCTCTCGATTTGTCCGAGCTTCGGCTTCGTGCCCAGCTTTATGACGGAGACGTCACGTTTCTGGATAAACAGACTATTGCAATCACGCTGCATGAATCGGTAGAGACGCTTGCCTAGGCGCCTTGAGGTTTTTTCAAGGCGCCTGGGTTAAGTTAAGTGAGGCGACTATTGAATATGATTGATCGGGCAGGAGCGCAGGTCACACTCGCTGCTGATGGCCGGAGCAGCAAAGGTTTTTGCGTCATCTACCGATTGCTGGATGTGATTGATTGGACATGAGCGCAAGTCACAGTTGCTGGCCTCGTCTGGAGCAAGTTGGGCGCTCGAGTCGGTCGATTGTTGGATGTGGTTGATCGGGCAGGAACGTAGATCGCAGTCACTTGTGGAAGCAGGAGCGACGGCCCACTCCTGTTCTCCCGTGGCAGGGTCAAAAGCGACCGATACCTTGGTGCTATCGTCGCTATAAACGGGCTCGGAAGGCGTAGCGGTGGCAAATGGCTGGGGGGCATCCGGCGTCGAAACCGTGCCCGAGTCTGCGCCGATCGGCAATACGAGATAGTGGCCCCCGCCGCTGGCGACCGCGACGCGGACTTGTCCGCTGGTGTCGTTGATCTGGATGTAACGCACCCCGTCCTTGAGAAAGACATAGGCGTGGAAGCGGGGGCTCAGCGATACGTTCTTGGCCGAGGGAAAGGGAGTGCCCAAGCCCTGAAATTGACTGGCGCCGGATGCCCACGCGGACGAACTTGCGAGCAGAAAAGCTCCGAGCACTAGGCCCTGGATCTTCATAAAAAATCTCCTTTTCCCCATGGTCCCGGCAGTATCGCATGCCCGGATCGAGCCATGGCAAGCAAGCGAAGACGCCAGATGTGAAAAAACGTGGATGCACTTCGCATTTGTGGGCGTGACGGGGATGGATTTATGTCTCAGGTAATTGGTCGACTTATTAGTCAGGGCGATATTCGGACGCTGAATCGGCTCACTCCTGAGCATCGTGCCGAAGCACAGCGATTGTTCGTTGGGCTGCCCGGCGGGGCGTAGAGCGAGTGGTTTTCGCTTGGCTTGCATGGTCATCGACGAGGCAGGGGCGAAGTAACTTGCGGAGCGCGCCATGGTTCTGCCCAAGGAGGAGGCTACTACTTCATGCAGGCCTCTCACCGGCACCGAACCAGTGCAATGGCTGCTGCGGTGCTCGTCCCATGGCTCGCATGGGGCGTGAACGAGGAACATGCCCTTGTCTAGCGGCCAGGGTGTTTTGGTTGCCCGTGCCGCGCTTGGCGACGGCTAGGTAGGCCCCAATAGCGCGCCGTCCGTCCCGCGGCGGTCCCACGTGCCTTGCTCTCCCGGCGACCACATCCGGTTGGCCAAGGGGCCACCTGATTCCCCCCATCACGCATCCAAGGTTGCGAGTCGATAGCTGAGCGGCGGCGTGCGAGCTGCAGCAATGATCAGGCGCGGCACCAAGGCGGCCAGATCGAAGCGG
>NZ_LFQR01000037.1 GCF_001182895.1 Frateuria defendens
GTGCGCACAGGGATGTGCGCGGCTCTTCCGGGGCCCCTGGGGTGCGGCGAGGGGGGAGCGAAACCCCGGCCAAGGGCCGGCCAGTCTGCGATGGGATTTCAACAACAGGATTGGGCTTCAACAACACTGCACGCTTTCCCTCTCGGACACCAGCAGGAAGATCGTAAACAGGCTGCGCAGCGGC
Organism: Frateuria defendens; assembly: GCF_001182895.1. Taxonomy (GTDB): domain Bacteria; phylum Pseudomonadota; class Gammaproteobacteria; order Xanthomonadales; family Rhodanobacteraceae; genus Frateuria_B; species Frateuria_B defendens. The sequence goes on from NZ_LFQR01000037.1 coordinate 185, forward strand.
GCTCACGCATTCAGGCACCACCGATCAGGGATAGCCCCAGGGCCCCGCAGCGGGAAAGCCATGCCCGTTGGCCACGCCGATGTGCACGTCGAAGCGGTTGTTGTCGTCGGTGCGGTGGCTGATGTCGAGCTGCGCGGCATTGGTGACGCCGGTGCCGAAGCCCTTGGCGTAGCCAATCGAGGTGCTCACGCTGCCGTGGATCTGGGTCGGCTTGCCCGCGTCCGGGTCGGGTGCCTGCGCTTGCTCGTCCTCGTCGCCGCGGCGGCCGCTGGTATCGCCGTAGTACACGCCGGGCGCCGTCGAGACCGAGGCCGGCGCGGTGTCCGGGTGCAGCTTCAGGTCCAGCGGACGGTTCGACTGCGACTGCGCCAGCACGGGGGCGGCGGCGAACAGGAACAGCGCGGCGGTGACGAGCGGTTTCATGGCGTATTCCGGAAGCGGCGGACGAGGTGGCCCACGTCCCTCTTGAGACCGGCGATCGGGCCGTGGGTTCACCGCTGCATCAACGCGCCACGCGCCGTGGCGATGACAGCGCGGCGCCCGGTCCCGCAAACCTGCGTGCGCGCAAGGCGGCCCCCATGTGCGTGAAGGCCACGCCCGTGATCCCCTCGCCCCGCCGCACTACGCTAGTGCTTTCCCTCCCCTGCCCAACGGAGAACCGCCATGCCGCTCACGCCCGCCACCGCCGAGTTCGACGCCAGCCCGCTGCGCGGCCGCGTGGTGCTCATCACCGGCGGCGCGCAGGGCATCGGCCGCGGCGTCGCGCAAGCCGTGCTCGGCGCGGGCGGCTCGGTGATGATCGGCGACCTCGATGCCGAGGCCGGGCGCGCCTGCCTCGCCGAGTGGCAAGCCGGCGAGCGCGCCGCCTTCCGCCGCCTGGACGTGTCACGCGAGGCCAGCGTGCGGCGCTGGGTCGAGGCGGCGCAGGCATGCTTCGGCCGTCTCGATGGCCTGGTCAACAACGCAGGCATCGCCGATCCGCACAGCGGCCCGCTGGAACGGCTCGAACTGGCGCAATGGAACCGCTACCTCGCCACCAACCTCACCGGCGCCTTCCTGTGCAGCAAGCACGCACTGCCGTCGCTGCGGCAGGCGCGCGGCGCGGTCGTGCACATCGCCTCGACCCGCGCGCTGCAATCCGAGCCGGACACCGAAGCCTACGCGGCGAGCAAGGGCGGCCTGACGGCGCTGACGCATGCGATGGCGGTGAGCGCGGGGCCGCAGGTGCGGGTCAACGCCATCCTGCCCGGCTGGATCGCCACCGACGCCTGGCGCAAGCCCGATGCACGCCGCCGACCCAAACTCAGCCGCCGCGACCACGCCCAGCATCCCGCCGGCCGCGTCGGCACGCCGGAGGACATCGGCACACTGGCGGTGTGGCTGCTCTCCGACCGGGCCGGCTTCGTCACCGGGCAGTGTTTCGTGGCCGACGGCGGCATGACGGTGAAGATGCAATACGCCTAGGGACCGCACACGACCCCGGAAGCATGCCTGGAATCGGCACGGGCCTTGCGTTCGCCCTTCGGGCCGGCCTCGCCGTCCGCACGCGCTCCAAGCGCGTGCGTGGACAAGCTAAAGAGAAGTAACTCGCTCATCGGCAGATGAGCGAAACACCGGCCACAAAGACCGGCCAGCATGCGGCAAGCCCTCGACAACACGGCACATCCCCTCACACCCCATCTCGGTAGACCACGCACAGGCTCTCAGCACCCGAACCGCGCCAGCGTGCGCTCCACCGCCCCCACATAGCTGCCGCCGAACAACTCCACATGCACCAGCAGCGGATAGAGGTTGTACAGCTCGCAGCGCCGCTCGAAGAAACCGGGCGCGAGCTCCCGCACCTCGGCATAGCCCTGGAAGAACGGCGCGCCCACGCTGTCGAACAGCATCGCCATCGCCAGGTCCACCTCGCCGTGCCCGTGGTAGAGGGCCGGGTCGATGAAGGCGGCCAGCGCGCCGCGGCGGCCGAGCATGTTGCCGCCCCACAGGTCGCCGTGCACCAGGCTGGGCATGGCGGGCTCGTCCAGCCAATGCTCCAGCCGGCCCGCCAGCGTATCCAGGCGCCGGCGCAACGCGGCCGGCAGCCGTCCGGCGGCCAGCGCGTGGTCCGCACGATGCAATAGCCGCTGGTCGCGGAAGAACGCGAGCCAGCTCGCCGTGGACGGGTTGGGCTGATGCAGGCTGCCGATCACCGTGTCGTAGCGGTAGCCGTAGCGCTCGCCCGCCGGCGCCGCATGCAGGCGGGCGATGGCCCGGCCAGCCTCGCGCTGGGCGCCGGCGTCCAGTCCGCCGGGCGCGTGCTCGATCCAGGCCAGCCCGAGCAGCGTGTCGTCGCCGCCCAGCACGTCCGGCACCGGCAGGCCGGCCGCGCGCAGGTCGGCCAGCATGCGCGCCTCCAGCCGCAGCGAAGGCTGGCCGGCGCGCGCGCACTTGATCATCGCCCGCTCGCCGTCGGCGAACACGGCGCACAGGCTGCGCGCGATGTCGCCGCCGCCCACCGGCAGCAGCCGCACCGGCCGCCGGCCCAGCATGCGCTCGACGTGGCCCGCATCGTCCATCGCGCGCCTACGCGGCCACTTCGCGCGCCAGCTCCGCGAGCAGGGCATCCACGCCGCGCTCGATCAGGTCGAAGGCCTCGACGAAGGCGGCGGGCGGGCCGAACCATGGATCGGGCACGTCCTCGCCGGCCAGCTCGGGCACGTAGTCCAGCAGCAGGCGCACCCTGCCCTCCTGGCCCGGCGGCGCGAGGCGGCGCAGGGCCGCGCAATGGGCGTGCGTCATGCCGACCAGCCAGTCGAAGCGTGCGAAGTCGCCGGGCTCGACCCGGCGCGCGCGGTGCGCCGGCATGGCGACGCCGCGCCGGCGCGCTTCGACCACGGCGCGCCGGTCGGGCGGATTGCCCAGCTCCTCGCCGCTGACCGCCGCGCTGTCGACCTCGATGGACAACCCCGCCCCGCGCGCCTTGTGCAGCAGCAGCGCATGCGCGGTGGGCGAGCGGCAGATGTTTCCCGTGCAGACGAACAGCACGGCCTGTGGCCTGGAATTCGACAAGGCGTCCTCGCGAAAAAAGTTCGTCAAAGCATTGCAAACCTAGCAACACGCCAAAGCCCGATCAAACGCTTGCAGGCGAAGCCGCCGCGCGCCGCCGGACGCTCCGCGCGCGACGGTCACGCCCTGGGCACATCTGCCCAAGGCCACTTCATCCCCACCCCACGGATTGTTTATGCGCGGGCGCGTAGGGTCGGAAGCGTTCGCTGAACTGGCGGACCTTGGTACGACATCCGGAGGAACGATATGGCCAACCAACCCAGCAAGCGCGGCTTCGCATCCATGGATGAAGAGAAACAACGCGAAATCGCAAGCAAGGGCGGCAAAGCCGGTGGTGGCGACCATGCCACCCACGAGCAGCACGTGGCCGCTGGCAAGCAGAGCAGCGGCGGCACTCACGAGCAGCACGTCAAGGCCGGCCAGCAGAGTCACAAGAACACCTGACCCCAACCCCGTTCAACGCACAGGGCGGAGGGCGGCCGCAAGGCCGCCCTTTTAGTGGTGGCCGCCCACACGGCCGGCCACGCCTGGCCCGCGATCAGGGTTCGGCCACGCCCACCGCCGGCTGCCGGGCCGCCTGCCGACGCAGCGTCTCGGCCGTCTTCGCCATGGTGCGCTGCCCCGGGCAGGCGATGCTGACGCATTGGTAGTACTCGGCCATGCATTCGTCCCAACCCTTCGTGCAGTTCTGCAGGGCGAGCAGGCACGGCGGACAGCTGCCGCTGACCTGGGCCGAGGATTCGGCGCCGCCGAGGCCGGCAAGGCCGGCGAACAGGAACATTTGGACAACAAGGCGATTGCGCGTCTTCATCACGATTCCCCTTGACGCCGCCGGTCTGGCGGCCGTCCATTTATCGCGCCGCAGGCGCCATCCTGCAACGCGCCGCGCCGCGCCGGATGGCGGTGGCACGGGGTTCGGGGCCGCGGAAACCGCGGCCTCAGACGTTGCTCACGCCATGCGGCACGTGGCCGGTGGCGACGTGCCGGCGGGCGGACTCCACGTTGGCCGGCGAATCGTCGAAGAAGATGTCGGCGCCGAAGGCGTCCAGGAACGGCCCCTTGTCGCGCCCGCCGAGGAACAGCGCCTCGTCGATGCGCACGCCCCAGCGGCGCAGGGTGAGGATCACCCGCTTGTGCGCCGGCGCCGAGCGCGCGGTGACCAGGGCGGTGCGGATCGGCGAGTCCTCGGCCGGGAACGCCGCCTGCAGGCGATGCAGCGCGGTGAGGAAGCCGCGGAACGGGCCGACCGAGAGCGGCTCCTGCGCGCGCGCCACCTCGCTGCGATGGAAAGCGTCCAGCCCTTCCTCGCGCGAGACGCGCTCGCCCTCGTCGCCGAAGATCACCGCATCGCCGTCGAAGGCGATGCGCAGTTGCTCGCTGGCCCGCGGCGGCGCCCCGGACGGCAGGATGGTGGCCGCCGCCACGCCGGCGACCAGCGCGCGCCCCACGTCTTCCGCGTTGGCGGAGAGGAACAGGTCGGCCTTGAACGGCGCGATGTAGTCGGAGGTCGGCGCGCCGCTGGTGAAAGCGGCGCGGCTGATCTCCAGGCCGTAGTGCTGGATGGAATTGAAGATGCGCAGCCCGGTGTCGCCGGAGTTGCGCGAGAGCAGGATCACCTCCACCGGCGGCACGTCGCCGGCCAGCCGGTTGAGGCCGAGCAGCTTCTGCACCAGCGGGAAGGCCACGCCCGGCGCGAGGATCTCCTCCTCGTGCTCGATCTGGAACGCGCGGTAGGCGTCCAGCCCCTCCCGCTCGAACAGCGCGTGACTGTCGCCCATGTCGAACAGCGCCCGCGAGGAGATCGCCACCACCAGGCGGTTGTCGCTGGGCGAGGAAGGATCGTGGGCGTTGCCGGCTGGCTGGGTCATGGGGGCAATCTACTGCGAAGCGGGGCAAAGGGTAGCGGAAACGCCGCGCGCCTCATTCACTTCGCTGCCGGTTCCATCCGTGTGCCGTGGGGCTCAATCCTGCGCGAACTGCTCGTCCAGGATGCGCTGTTCCAGGTTGTGCTCCGGATCGAACAGCAGGCTCACGCCCCGCCCCTCCGCCTGGCGCACGTCCACGCGCAGCACGTCGCGCATTTCGTGGAAGTCGGCGGTGGCGCTCACCGGGCGCTTGCCGGGGTCGAGGATGCGCAGCGAGACCTCGGTGCGGTGCGGCAGGATCGCGCCGCGCCAGCGGCGCGGGCGGAACGCGCTGATCGGCGTCAGCGCCAGCACGTTGGCGTCCAGCGGCAGGATCGGCCCGTAGGCGGAAAGGTTGTAGGCGGTGGAGCCGGCCGGCGTGGCGACCAGCACGCCGTCGCACACCAGCACGGGCAGCTTCACCTCGCCGTCGAGCTTCACTTCCAGGTGCGCGGCCTGGTTGCTCTGCCTTATCAGCGACACTTCGTTGAAGGCGAGCGCCTTGCGCTCGACGCCGGCGACGTCGACCGTGTGCATCTCCAGCGGATGCAGCACCGCCGCGTGGGCCTTGGCGATGCGCCCGGGCAGGTCCTCCGCCCGGTACTTGTTCATCAGGAAGCCGACCTGGCCGAGCTTCATGCCGTACACCGGCACCTCGAGCGCGCGGTAGGTGTGCAGCGTGCGCAGCATGAAGCCGTCGCCGCCCAGGGCCACGATCACCTCCGCCTCCGCCGGCGGCACCTCGCCGTAGCGCTCGACCAGGGCATGCCGCGCCTCTTGGGCGACGCTGGTGTGGCTGGCGACGAAAGCTAGGCGCATGGGGCGACGGGGCAGCGAAGAAGCATCGAGCTTACGATACGGCGCGAGGCGAGGCCATGACGAGCCGAGCCCGCGCCGGACCGCTGCGGCGTATCGGCGCAGCGCCGGGCGAAGGCCAGGTACGCGCGCACGATGCGCAAGGAAATGCGTGCCATCGCATTCGCCGCGGCGCACGCTGCGATGGCGTAGCCAGAACCGGCCATGCCTTCCGCATCGCGGCAAGGGGCCGCGCATCCGGTCACGGTTTCGCCCTTGCCTGCATGGCATAAGTGCATTCGCCCGGCCGCATGCAGCAGGCGGCCGGGGACGTGAGTGACAGGCGCAGGCATCGGGGTCCGGCATACGGCGCAGCGCGTCCGCCTGCCAAACGCCTCCCCAGGGGAGCCTCGATCTTTCCGGCACGAGAGCTCGACAGGCCCAGGCACGCGGGCAGCGGCTCTTGCGCCTGTTGCGTCAAGCCGCGCGGCGCCGGCCATCGCCTGCGGGCCCACGCGCCCGCCTGCCCTGCCGGAAGCGGAGCGGCCTCAAGCCCGGCGCCTGCACTCGAAATTCCATTCACAGGATGAGGGAATGACATGCTCAAGCTTGCTCGCACCATCGCCGTATCGCTCGCCGTCTCCACCGGCCTCCTCGGCGCCGGCCTGACCCACGCCGAACAGGGCCAACCCCAGCAGCCGGGCCTGGATTTGCACGCGCTCGACCGCCTGAACCCGGACATCCCGCTCGACCTGGCCGCGCGCATCGCCGTGCTCGACCACCCCATGGGCTCGCAGATCCGCCTGCACGAGGGCAACCGCTACCAGCCGCAGGTCAATACCATGCTGTTCGCCGCCGCCACCGGCTCGGTGGCGGGCATGGACGTGAGCGGCTGGCAGGGCAACGTGAACTGGAGCGGCGCATGGAGCAACGGCGCACGCTTCGCCTACGTCAAGGCCACCGAGGGCACCGGCTACACCAACCCGTACTTCGCGCAGCAGTACAACGGCTCCTACAACGTGGGCATGATCCGCGGCTCCTACCACTTCGCGCGGCCGGACGTGTCGAGCGGGCACACGCAGGCCGACTACTTCGTCAATCACGGCGGCGGCTGGTCGGGCGACGGCAAGACGCTGCCCGGCGCGCTGGACATGGAGTACAACCCCTACGGCGCCACCTGCTACGGGCTCAGCCAGAGCGGCATGGCCGCCTGGATCAGCGACTTCAGCAACGAGTACCACCTGCGCACGGGTCGCTGGCCGGTGATCTACACCAGCAACAGCTGGTGGACGCAGTGCGTGGGCACCTACGGCAACTTCAGCAACAGCAGCCCGCTGTGGGTGGCGCGCTACTCGACCTCGCCGGGCACGCTGCCCTACGCCTGGGCCTACTACACGCTCTGGCAGTACGCCGACTCGGGCACCTTCCCCGGCGACCAGGACACCTTCAACGGAGCGTACGACCGGCTGCAGGCGCTGTCGAACGGCTAAGCCTCTGTCCAGGCTCCCTCCCCTGCGCGCAGGGGAGGGTTGGGAGGCCATCCTGGCCTCGCGCGGCAAGGATTCCCCCCGGCCTCGACGACGGCAAGGAGGCCGCCGCACCTATTCCCTATTCCCCACTCTCTATTCCCGGCCCTTCAAACCGGCACCTGCGCCAGCTGCGCCAGGCGACGCACCGCGACCGAGGCGATCGGGTAGTCGGCGTTCTGGGTGAGGATCTCCGCCAGCATGCTGCGGGTGTAGCGCAGGGTGGCGTCGTCGCGTTCGAGCCAGCTCCGCACCGGCGCGGCGGCGTCGGCGCGTCCCCTGGCCCAGGCCAGCACCTGCTGCGCCAGGGCGCGGTGCTGGTGGTTGAGTTCGTCCAGCAGCGAGCCGCGCGCCTGCGCGTGCCAGTGGCCTTCCACCGGCAGCGCCTCGATCTGGTTGCGCAGCCACTCCAGGTCCAGCGCCTCGCCCAGGCCGTAGAACACGTTGGCGACCTTGGCGATCGGCTCGCCACTCTGCTGCGCCACCTCGGCCATGTCCAGCACCGCGCGCAGCACCGGCATGCGGGCCAGCCGCACGGCCAGCCCGGCCGGCATGCCCAGGCCTTCCCACTTCTCCTGGGTGGAGGCGAAGTCCTCGCGGCCGGTGGGGGGGAGCGCGTCGGGCAGCGCCAGGCGCAGCGCAGTCACGCCGGCGCGGTAGCGCTCCACGTTGGCGGCGATGTCCAGCGTGCCGCCGGGGCGGTTGAGCAGCCAGCGCGTGAGGTGCCGCAGCAGCGACCAGATCTGCAGCACCGCGTCGAGCTGGGTGGCCTCGGCCACCTTGCCGTCCAGCGCCTCGATCTGCGCCCACAGCTCGCGCGCGTCGAGGATCTCGCGCGCCGCCGTGTACGCCTTGGCGATCGCCGCCGGGCCCTGCCCGGTGTCCTCCTGCATGCGCATCATGAAGGTGGCGCCCATGCGGTTGATGGTGGAGTTGGTCACCGCGGTGGCGATGATCTCGCGCTTGAGCCGGTGGCGCTGCATGTGCGCGGCGTAGGTCTCGTGCAGCGGCGCGGGGAAGTAGCGCACCAGCTCCTTGGACAGGTATGGGTCTTCCGGCACGTCCGAATCGAGCAGTTGCTGGTACAGGCGGATCTTGTCGTAGGAGAACAGCACCGCCAGTTCCGGCCGCGTCATGCCCTGGCCGCGCGTCCGGCGCTCGGTCAGCTCGGCCTCGCTCGGCAGGTTCTCCACCTGGCGGTCGAGCAGGCCCTCCAGCTCCAGCGTGCGGATGAAGTGCGCCAGCGAGCCGATGCGCCGCACCGACTGGCGCTCCATCAGGGTGATCGCCTGGTTCTGCCGGTAGTTGTCCCACAGCACCAGCTGGCCGACCTCGTCGGTCATCGCGGCCAATTGCTTGTTGCGCGCCTCCACCGTCAGCTCGCCGCGCTGCACGGCGTCGTCGAGCAGGATCTTGATGTTCACCTCGTGGTCGGAGGTATCCACGCCGGCGGAGTTGTCGATGAAGTCGGTGTTGAGCAGCACGCCGTGCTGCGCGGCCTCGATGCGGCCCTTCTGGGTGAAGCCGAGGTTGCCGCCCTCGCCCACCACCTTGCAGCGCAGTTCCACGCCGTTGACGCGCAGCGCGTTGTTGGCGCGGTCGCCCACCTCGGCGTGGCTCTCGGCGGCGGCCTTGACGTAGGTGCCGATGCCGCCGTTCCACAGCAGATCCACCGGCGCCTTGAGGATCGCGCTCAACAGCTCGTTCGGCGACAGCTGCGCCACGCCGGCCTTCAGCCCCAGTGCCGCGCGCGCCTCGGGCGACACCGGGATGGCCTTGAGCGTGCGCGGCCACACGCCGCCGCCGGCGGAGATCAGCGACTTGTCGTAGTCGTCCCAGGAGGAGCGCGGCAGCTTGAACAGCCGCTCGCGTTCGGCGAAGGAGCGCGCCGCGTCCGGGTTCGGGTCGATGAACACGTGGCGATGATCGAACGCCGCCAGCAGCCGCGTGTGCTTGGACAGCAGCATGCCGTTGCCGAACACGTCGCCGGACATGTCGCCGATGCCCACCACGGTGAAGTCCTGGCCCTGCGTGTCGCGGCCGAGCGCGCGGAAGTGGCGCTTGACCGACTCCCACGCGCCCTTGGCGGTGATGCCCATGCCCTTGTGGTCGTAGCCGTTGGAGCCGCCGGAGGCGAAGGCGTCGCCGAGCCAGAAGCCGTGCTCCACCGAGATGGCGTTGGCGATGTCGGAGAAGGTCGCCGTGCCCTTGTCGGCGGCCACCACCAGATACGGGTCGTCGCCGTCGTGGCGCATCACCTCGTGCGGCGGTACCAGCTTGCCCTCGACCAGGTTGTCGGTGATGTCGAGCAGGCCGGCGATGAACATGCGGTAGCAGGCGATGCCCTCGGCCAGCTGCGCGTCGCGGTCGCCGCCCTGCGGCGGGCGCTTGACGTAGAAGCCGCCCTTGGAGCCCACCGGCACGATCACCGTGTTCTTCACCATCTGCGCCTTCACCAGGCCCAGCACCTCGGTGCGGAAATCCTCGCGGCGGTCGGACCAGCGCAGGCCGCCGCGCGCCACCGGGCCGAAGCGCAGGTGGATGCCTTCCACCCGCGGCGCGTAGACGAAGATCTCGCGGTACGGCACCGGCTTGGGCAGCTCGGGCACCTGGTGCGAGTCGAACTTGAAGCTGACGTAGGGCCGCCAGGCGCCGTCCCACTGCTGGAAGAAGCTGGTGCGCAGGGTGGCGCGCACCAGCGCGCGGAAGCTGCGCAGGATGCGGTCGTCGTCGAGGCTGGCCACGCCCTCCAGCAACAGGCCGATGACCTCGTCGATCCGCCTAGTCTGCTCAGCGCGCGGCAGCGAGAGCACCGCGACCAGGCCATCGACCAGGTCCGGGTGCACCTCCTGCGTGGCGGGCGGGATCAGCGCGCGCATTTCCTCGGCCAATGCCTCGCCGGCCTCATGCAGGGCCTCGGCGGGAAGCTGCTCGCGGCGCGGGTCGAACTTGGCCAGAAACAGCTCCACCAGCAGGCCGGCGATGGCCGGATAGCGGTTGAGCGCGTCCTCCATGTAGGCCTGCGAGAAGGCCACGCCGGTCTGCAGCAGGTACTTGCAGTAGCCGCGCAGCATCGCCACCTGGCGCCAGCTCAGCTTGGCGCCGAGCACCAGGCGGTTGAAGCCGTCGTTCTCCGCGTTGCCGCGCCACACCTGCTCGAAGGCGTGCTCGAACAGCGAGCCCACCTGCTCCACGCTGAAGGTGAGGTTGCCGACCGGCTGCACCTCGAAGTCCTGGATGAACAGCGGCGTGCCGCCGGTGCGGATGTCGTAGACGTGCTCGGTGAGCACGCGCAGGCCGAGGTTCTCCAGCTGCGGCAGCACTTCGGACAGGGCAATGTCCGAGCCGGAGCGGTAGACCTTGAAGCGCAGCGCCCCGGGGCGCTGCGGCGGGTGGTAGAAGGACATGCGCACGGCATCGTCCCCGTCCAGCAGCGCGAGCTGGTGCACGTCCTCGGCGGCCACCGCCGGGCTCACGTCCTCCACGTAGCCGGCCGGCAGCAGCCGGCCGTAGCGGTTGGCGAGCACCACGCCGTCGTGCTCGCCGCGCGCGGCGACCAGCTCGGCGCGCAACTCGTCGTGCCAGTTGCGCACGATGGCGGCCACGTCCTGCTCCAGCGCCGCCGCGTCGTAGGCGGCGCGGTCGCCCACCTTGGGGCGCACCACCAGGTACAGGCGCGCCAGCGCGGCCTCGCCAAGCAGCACCTGGGAGTCGAGCTGCTCGCCGTGCAGCGCGTCCTTCAGCCGCTGCTCGATGCGCTCGCGCACCGCGGTGTTGAAGCGGTCGCGCGGCACGAACACCAGGCAGGTGTAGAAGCGCTCGTAGCGGTCGCGGCGCACGAACAGGCGCGTGCGGGCGCGGTGGCGCAGCTCGAGGATGCCGTTGGCGGTGGCGGCCAGCTCGTCCTCGCCGCCCTGGAACAGTTCCTCGCGCGGCAGCGTCTCCACGATGTGGCGCAGCGACTTGCCGAGGTAGGAGTCGCGCTTGAGCCCCGAGCGCTCCATCACCGCCTCCACCTTCTGGCGCACCAGCGGCACGTCCTGCGGCCGCGCCATGTAGGCGTTGGAGGAGAACAGGCCCAGGAAGCGCTGCTCGGCCACTGGCTTGCCGGCGGCGTCGAACCGCAGCACGCCCACGTAGTCCATGTAGCCCGGCCGGTGCACCACCGAGCGCGCGTTGGTCTTGGTGAGGATGATGGCGTCGATCGCGCCCGACTGCGGCAGGCCGCTGGCAACCAGGCTGCGCAGCGAACGCGGCGCCACCGAGCGCTCGCCCTTGTGCAGGATGCCCAGGCCCGATTCCTCCAGCGGACGCAGCACTTCCTCGCCGCCGGCCTCGACCACTTCGTACTCGCGGTAGCCGAGGAAGATGAAATGCTCGTCGGTGAGCCAGCGCAGCCATTCGCCGGCCTCGTGCACCGCGGCGGCGTCCAGCGGCAGCCGGCGCTGCGGCAGCTCGTCGGCGATCTGGAGCGCCTTGGCCTTCATCGCCGGCCAGTCGCGCACCGCCACGCGCACGTCTTCCAGCGCCGCTTCCACCGCCGCCTTCAGCTGCGCCAGCTCCGCTTCGCCGGCGGCGCGGTCGACCTCGAAATACATCACCGACTCGGCCACGCCGTCGTCGGCGCCCAGCTGCAGCAAATGCCCCTGCGCATCGCGGCGGACCGCGACCACCGGATGGATCACCGCGTGCACGCGCTGGCCGGCCGAGGCCGCCATGGTCACCGTGTCGACCAGGAACGGCATGTCGTCGGTGACCACCTCGACCAGGCTGCGCCCGGCGAAACCGCCCTCCGGGCTGAACACCCGCACCGCCGCCGTGCCGGGCCGGCGCTGCTGCATGAATTCCAGCAGGCCGCCGATCCGCTCGGCCCATTCCGCCGGCGTGTGCAACTCCACGTCGCTGCTGTCCGCCCGGGCGAAAAAGGCGTCGATAAAAAATTGCGCCTCGGGGAGGCGCGCGGGCGGAAAACCGTTTTTCGTCAGCTCCTCGAAAACAACCGACGGGATCGTGTTGCGGACCGCGTGAATGACATTCATGGCATCAACTGTGGGTCGGGAGGGAGCGCAAAGCCCGAAAAGGATACGCTGCGCAACATGGCGAATCCACCGCCGCAGCATCGGCGCCCGCACGCGCCGGCAGGTGGCGCCGGGACACGTCCGCACGGTGTTTTTCGCGCGCCGCGGGCACCGCCGCGCCGGCGCTGGCATGCTGCCCGATGAACGGGGCGCTCACCGCCGCCGGCGCGCTCTTTTGCGCACAGCCCGGAAGCCTTCGCAAGTGCGGGTCCGCACCGGTTCCCAAAATATGAACTGGTCAGTATAGTTCCGCTCTGGCTCCCCCTCCGGCCCGCCCCTTCGACCGTTCCCCCTTGCTGCATCGGGTCGTGGAAGCGCGGTGCCGGAAGTTATCGCGGCATCGTAAGCTTCCGCCTTCCGCCGGCGAACCGACCCAACAATAAGAAAGCCGATCCACCGAAGTCGACCACCATCCAATATTTAGAGACGGAGTCCCCATGAAGTCCTCGACACTGCGCACCTCCGCACTGTGCCTCGGCGTGCTCGCGCTGGCCGCCTGCGGCAAGAAACAGGGGCCTCCGCAGATGCCGACGCCCGAGGTGGGCGTGGTCACTGCGCAGCCGCAGAACGTGCCGCTGACCAAGGACCTGGTCGGCCGCCTCTCCGCCTACCGCAGCGCCGACGTGCGCGCGCGCGTGTCCGGCGTGGTGCTCAAGCGCGTCTATCAGGAAGGCACCGACGTCAAGCAGGGCCAGCTGCTGTTCCAGATCGACCCCACCGTCTACCAGGCCGCGCTCAACGCCAACCTCGCCACGCTGGCGCAGAGCCAGGCCAGCTACGCCAACTACCGCGCCATCGCGCGCCGCTACCGCGACCTGCGCCCGCAGGGCTACATCTCGCAGCAGGACCTGGACACCGCCGAGGCCAACGAGCGCACCGCCGCCGCCGCGGTGAAGCAGGCCCAGGCCAACGTGGAGAGCGCCCGCGTCAACCTCGGCTTCACCCGCGTGGTGGCGCCTATCGACGGCCGCGCCGGCCAGCAGCGGGTCACCGAGGGCGCCATCGTGGGCAACAGCAACGTCGACGGCGGCGTCAACGCCACCCTGCTGACCACGGTGGACCAGCTCGACCCGCTGTACGTGAACTTCACCGTGAGCTCGGCCGACCTCGACCGCCTGCGCGCCGCGCAGAGCGCCGGCAGCGTCAGCCTGTCCGACCAGGGCAAGACCACCGTGCAGGTCACCCTGCCCGACGGCAGCCGCTACGACCAGCAGGGCGCGCTGGACTTCTCCGGCGCCACGGTGGACCCGACCACCGGCACGATCAGCCTGCGCGCCCAGCTGCCCAACCCGCAGCGGCGCCTGCTGCCCGGCACCTACGTCACCCTCACCGCCAACCTGGGCCAGCAGAACAACGTGTTCCTGGTGCCCCAGCAGGGCATCTCGCGCGACGTCGCCGGCGCCTACGCGCTGGTGGTCGGCCAGGACGGCAAGGTGGCGCGCAAGAACGTCGCCGCCGACGTCATGAACGCGGGCAACTGGGTGGTCACCGGCGGCCTCGCCACCGGCGACAAGATCATCGTGTCGGGCCTGCAGTCCGTGCAGCCGGGCGCGCCCGCCAAGGCCTCGCCGTGGCAGCCGGCCCCCGCCGCCGGCCAGCCCGGCACGGCCGCCGGCGGCGCGAACGCCACGGCCGGCAAGTAAGGGAGCCCGATCGCCATGCCGAGTTTCTTCATCGATCGCCCGATCTTCGCCTGGGTGGTAGCCATCATCATCGCGATGGTGGGCGCCATCGCGATGTTCAACATGGGTATCGAGTCCTACCCCAACATCGCGCCGCCGCAGGTCACGGTGACGGCCACCTATCCCGGCGCCAACGCCGACACCATGGAGAAGAACGTCACCCAGGTGATCGAGCAGCAGCTCACCGGCATCGACCACCTGTTGTACTTCAACTCCTCCTCCAACGCCAACGGCTCGGCCACCATCACCCTCACCTTCGAGACCGGCACCAACCCGGACATCGCCCAGGTGCAGGTCCAGAACAAGGTGTCGCTGGCCCAGCCGCGCCTGCCCACGGCGGTGACCCAGCAGGGCGTGGTGGTGGCGAAGAACAACCCCGACTTCCTGATGTTCGTCTCGCTGGTGTCGAACAACCCCGCGATCGACGGGCGCCGCCTGGCCGACATCATCGCCTCGCAGGTGGGCGACCAGATCGGGCGCATCCCCGGCGTGGGCAGCACCCGCCTGATCGGCGCCGAGTACGCCGTGCGCATCTGGCTCAACCCGGACAAGCTGCAGGGCTACGGCCTCTCCGCCAGCGCGGTGCGCGACGCCATCGCCGGCCAGAACGTGCAGTTCGCCGCCGGCTCCGTGGGCGCCGACCCCGCGCCGAAGGACCAGGGCTTCACCGCTACGGTGTCCGCCGAGGGCCGCTTCTCCACGCCCGAGCAGTTCGGCGGCATCATCCTGCGCGCCAACAGCGACGGCACCGTGGTCAAGCTGAGCGACGTGGCGCGCATCACCTTCGGCCCGCAGTCCTACGGCCTGGCCTCCACCTGGAACGGCCAGCCGGTGGGTGGCCTGGGCGTGCAGCTGCTGCCGGGCGCCAACGCGCTGGACGTGGCCAAGGCGGTAAACGCGCGGATGGACGAACTGGCCCGCGACTTCCCGCAGGGCGTCAGCTGGTTCGCGCCCTACGACACCACGCCGTTCGTGCGCATCTCGATCGAGGAAGTGGTGCACACCCTGGTGGAGGCGATCATCCTCGTCTTCCTGGTGATGCTGATCTTCCTGCAGAACTTCCGCGCCACCGTCATCCCCACCCTGGTGATCCCGGTCGCCCTGCTCGGCACCTTCATCGGCCTGCTCGCGCTCGGCTTCACCATCAACCAGCTGACCCTGTTCGGCATGGTGCTGGCCATCGGCATCGTGGTGGACGACGCGATCGTGGTGATCGAGAACGTCGAGCGCATCATGACCGAGGAGCACCTCGCGCCGAAGGAGGCCACCCGCAAGGCGATGGGCCAGATCACCGGCGCCATCGTGGCGATCACCGTGGTGCTGGCGGCGGTGTTCGTGCCCTCCTCCTTCCAGGGCGGCGCCTCGGGCGTGATCTACAAGCAGTTCGCGCTGACCATCGCGGTGTCGATGGGCTTCTCCGCCTTCCTCGCCCTGTCGTTCACGCCGGCGCTGTGCGCGACCCTGCTCAAGCCCAACCACGAGCAGAAGAAGAACATCGTCTACCGCGGTTTCAACAAGCTGTTCGACAGGGTCACGCGCATCTACAGCGGCCACATCGGCAGCGCCGCGCGGCACGCGCCGCGCTGGATGCTGGTGTTCGTGCTGATCGCCGCGCTGGCGGGCCTGCTCTACACCCGCCTGCCGACCAGCTTCGTGCCCAGCGAGGACCAGGGCTTCGCGCTGGCCATCGTCAACCTGCCGCCGGGCGCCACCCTGCAGCGCACCCAGGGCGTGATGACGGAGATCCGCGAGCGGCTGCACAAGAGCCCGCTCAACGACGCCATCGTGGGCATCTACCAGATCAGCGGCTTCAGCTTCATCGGCCAGAGCGAAAGCACCGGCATGGCCTTCATCAAGCTCAAGGACTGGAAGGAGCGCGCGATCACCGCGGACCAGCTCATCATGCAGGCCAACGGCGTGCTGCATGGCATCCGCGACGCGCAGATCTTCGTGGTCAACCTGCCGACCATCCGCGGCCTCAGCCAGTTCGGCGGCCTGGACATGTACCTGCAGGCGCGCGCCGGCCAGTCGCACGGCGAACTGATGCAGGCGCTGGGCACCGTGCTCGGCAAGGCGCAGGGCAGCCCGGCCCTGTTCGGCGTGCGCCCGAACTCGCTGCCGGACGCCCCGCAGCTGGAGATGAAGGTGGACCGCGTGCAGGCGCAGGCGATGGGCCTTTCGGTCAGCGACGTCTACACCGCCATCCAGCTCACCCTGGCGCCGGTGTACGTCAACGACTTCGTCTATGGCGGCCGCGTGAAGCGCGTGTACCTGCAGGCCGACCAGCCCTACCGCATGGGCCCCGAGGCGCTGCAGCACGTGTTCAGCCCGAGCAGCCTCGCCGGCGGCGCGTCCGGCGTCGCCACGGACGGCAGCTCGGGCTCCAGCTTGGCGAGCGCGCCGCTCTCCACGACCAACCCGTACAACATGATCCCGTTGTCCAGCGTGGTGACGACCAAGTGGAGCATGGGCTCGCCCGCGCTCACCCGCTACAACGGCTACGAGGCGGTGGAGATCGTGGGCAGCGAAGGGCCGGGCTATTCCACCGGCCAGGCCATGGCGGTGCTGAACGGCATCGTCAACAACGACCTGCCCAAGGGCTTCGGCGCCGACTGGACCGGCCAGTCCTACCAGGAAATCCTCGCCGGCAACTCGGCCACGCTGCTGATGCTGCTGTCGATCTTCGTGGTGTTCCTGTGCCTCTCGGCGCTGTACGAGAGCTGGTCGATCCCGGTGGCGGTGCTGCTGGTGGTGCCGCTGGGCCTGCTGGGCACGGTGGTGTTCTCCATGCTGCGCGGCCTGCCCAACGACATGTACTTCAAGATCGGCATGATCACGGTGATCGGCCTGGCGGCGAAGAACGCCATCCTGATCGTGGAGTTCGCGGTGGAGCAGCAGGCGCACGGCAAGAGCCTGTTCGAAGGCGTGGTCACCGCCTCCCGGCTGCGACTGCGCCCGATCCTGATGACCTCGCTGGCCTTCATCCTGGGCGTGTTCCCGCTCGCCATCTCTACCGGTGCCGGCGCCAATTCCCGCCACTCCATCGGCACCGGCGTGATCGGCGGCATGATGTTCGCCACCTTCCTCGGCCTGCTGCTGATCCCGGTGTTCTACGTCACCGTGCGGCGCCTGCTGGGCGACAAGCTGGACGAACCCACGCCCGGCCCCCGCGACGGCAACGGGGACGGCGGCCATGGCGACATGCGCCCGTTCGACTCCGACCCGCATCGCGGCACGTGACCGCACGGCGACCTGCACAGCAAAAGCCCCGCCATGCCCTAGGCGTTCAGTTAATCTGTTGATGATGTAGTAAAGCCGGGCTCCGTGAGGAGTCCGGCTTTTTGCTTGAATTGCTCGGGCGGCTCTGGCCAGGCCAAGCGTACCGCCGCAGTGGCACGTGGCTCACCGATGCCGAGCACTCGGACCCACACCTGGTTCGGAC
>NZ_LFQR01000038.1 GCF_001182895.1 Frateuria defendens
AGATCAGAGCATCCCTAGGAAAGTAGAGCGTGATCCGTCGATGCCTACGGGTTCAACATAACCCATAACAGTTGTTCCGCCATTTTCCTGGGATGGCGTCAGCGTGGTGAGGGTGTCGTCGTCTGTATCGCGTATGGTCAACTGCTGACCATATTGATGAGAAGCGAGAGACTCGCCGATTTCCAGGGATGTTCGGCTTGATCCATCGGGACTGATCGTAAGGCCAAGCGAAACGTAGCTGACATTCAACCATCCGCCGGTGACGAGGCTCGCAGCCTCCATTGCGCCGGAATAGTAGTAACTCGCGTAGTCGATGGTGGATTGATCAGCACCAGAAGGTGACATCAGCTTGATGTAGTTGCCCACCGCTTGTGAGGACGTGATGTCAATTGAAAATCCGTCGTCCGAAAGCATAACTCCGGGGCGCGGTGCGTACGTGCCATCGGGCTGCTTAACAAACAGTCCATCTTTGAAGTAGTTCCTGGCGATAAGGTCCTGCAAGCCCGCGGGATTCGTCGAGTTGGCATTCTCATTGACTACGTCGTTCCAAGAGCGGATGTACGCTTGTCCCTCATCCGTGAAATTAAGCTGCGCATACTGATTCAGGAAGCTGTCTACTTGGGTTGCGCTGGATCCGCTAGAGAGGCCGCTATTGTCGAGGAGCACTTGTTGCTCAGCGGCAAGGTTGTCCGCATAGGTTGCGTGCGCAACTTCGTGACCGATAACGTCAATGAATCCCTCTAGACCAGCTTGATACGTGCTGCTGCCGGGAGCTGATTGCAGATCGGCCAGAAAAGGGGCCAATTCGCCGGCATTCATGACGATATTGCCTTGCTGGAAGGAAGTGCCACCAGTCTGATTATACGTGATGCCGGTTAACAATGACTCTGATGCAGCAGTATTTAGATCATTTAACAGCGTTGGGGATGCGTTAATAGCCAGTACGAGATTCTGATAAATGGGATCGCTTGCACCATCTGCAAAGCTTGATGCGAAATTATTAAGAATATCCTGTAACGCTGGATTGATGCCCGACATGCCTTGTCTCCTGGGACAGAGGGTGGCCCTTGAGATTTAAGGAGCCGAGGAAGGTATGGAAGTGGATTTCACGGCTTGCTCGACCCAGATGCCCCCACGTCCGGCGTCGCCTTGAATCGGGCACGTTTCGCCAGTAAGCCCGGCGAGCCAGGCCTACATTTGAACATTAAGAGATTGTCAGGGCGATTGGTGCGCTGGTAATTTGAAAATGACAGGAACTGTCACAAAGCACTTGCCATGTGTCGGCTCAAAGCTGGCGCAAGGGGTAAATCTCCGCCCCTTTACTATGCTGAGCGCTTCCAAATCCAACTCTCGAAAACCGCTTGTGCGATAGAGCTTGACCTGAACGACCTGACCTGTCTGGTCAAGCGCAGCTAGAACCTGGGGTCGCCCTTCATGGTGGTTCTGGACGGCTATTTCGGGATACGAGGGTGCCGTTATTTCTGGATAGTAATAGTCCGGATTTTCCGGCAATTGTGGTGACGTATCCGTGGGCTGCACGGGAGGGTGTACCCGGGACTGCTCAGGGGCAGGGAGTGCATGCAGATCAACGCTTGACATAGCGAGCACGCAGAGACATGCGTAAGCAAGCATCGACATATAGTGTCTCGCATCCTTTCCCACGATGGCTCTCCAAATCCTATGGATGACTGTTAGGCTGTCCCCAAGCTTGCTCGGTTGTCAATAGGTGCGGACCGGCGTTGACGTCGTCCCGGATCGCCGAGACGACGTTCTATGTCTGGAACGAAGCAGTACGCGAGCTTGGGCCAAGGTGCGCCATCACCATCGATTGGCCCGAGTGATCAACTTCGTCGGTGTGCGCACCGTGCATGGGGTTTGGTAATTGCTGGAGCCCATTGACTTCGCCAAAGCGTGGGGTAGCATTCGCCTCAACTTCTGGGACAGACCCGGAAGAGCCAACTACCGTGAGGGATTCTCATGGACTTCGACTACCTGGTCTTCATCGGCCGTTTCGAGCCCTTCCACATTGGGCATGCCGCCGTCGCTCGCCACGCGCTGAGCAAGGCGAAGAAGCTGATCTTCCTGATCGGTTCGGCCGACACCCCTCGCTCCATCCGCAATCCTTGGACCGTCGCCGAGCGCTCGGTGATGATTCGTGCCGCGCTGGACGACGCATCGGATCGACTGATCACCCTGCCGCTACGTGATCACCTCTACAACGAGGCCCAGTGGATCGCGACGGTACAGCGCAAGGTGAACGAGGCCATCCGTGAGGATGGGGGTTCGGTGGATAGCCGGATTGGCCTGATCGGCCAAGAGAAGGACGCCAGCAGCTACTACCTGCAGGAGTTCCCACAGTGGCCGCTGGTTGACGTGCGCCACACCGAGACGCTCTCGGCCACGGAACTGCGCCGCTACCTGTTCGAAGCCGGCAAGCTCGATTTCCATGGCGGCCTGCTAATGCTCCGGAGCAACGTACCCGCCCCGGTCTTCGAGATGCTCGAAGCCTTCCGGAAGAACGGCGGCGCTTTCGAACAGTTACTCAACGAGTACCGATTCATCGAAAACTACCGTGCCGGCTGGTCGGCGGCCCCCTACGCGCCAACCTTCGTCACCACCGATGCAGTGGTCGTGCATTCAGGCCACGTGCTGCTGGTCCGCCGTCGCTCGGAGCCCGGCAAGGGACTGTGGGCGCTGCCGGGTGGTTTTCTGCAGCAGAACGAGACGATCCTCACCAGTTGCCTGCGTGAATTGCGAGAAGAGACCCGCCTCAAGATTCCGGTGCCGGTGCTGCGTGGCTCGATTAAGAACCAACACGTCTTCGACCACCCGGATCGCTCGCTGCGTGGCCGCACGATCACTCATGCCTTCCATTTCGACTTCCCCGCCGGGGAGCTCCCGCTCGTGAAGGGCGGCGACGATGCTGACAAGGCGCGCTGGTTTCCGGTGAGCGAGGCGCTGGAGATGGGCCCGCAACTGTACGAAGACCACCTCTACATCCTGGAGTTTTTCCTCGGACGGGGCTGATCCCCTGTCTTCCCGCCGGTGGATAGACCGCCGGTTCACCTGACGCGAAGGAGCTTCCGTCATGCACTACCTCAATAACCTCCTCCTCAACACCGACAGTTACAAAGCCAGCCATTGGCTGCAGTACCCGCCCGGCACCGACCAGACCTTCTTCTACGTCGAGTCGCGCGGCGGCGAGTACGACAAGACGGTGTTCTTCGGCCTGCAGGCCATCCTCAAGGAATACCTGAGCGCCCCGGTCACCCACGCCGACGTGGACGAGGCGCGCGACTTCTTCGCCCTGCACGGCGAACCGTTCAACGAGGGCGGGTGGCGCCGCATCGTCGACGTCCATGGCGGGCGGCTGCCCCTGCGCATCCGCGCGGTGCCCGAAGGCAGCGTGGTGCCCACCCACCAGGCCCTCGTCACCATCGAGTCGATCGACCCGGAAGCCTTCTGGCTGCCGAGCTACCTGGAAACCCTGCTGCTTCGCCTGTGGTACCCGGTGACGGTGGCCACGGTCAGCTGGCACGTGAAGCAAACCTTGCGCGCCTACCTGGACAAGACCAGCGACGCGCCAGATGAGCAGTTGCCGTTCAAGCTGCACGACTTCGGTGCCCGTGGCGTCTCCAGCACCGAGTCGGCCGCCTTGGGCGGCATGGCCCATCTGGTGAACTTCCAGGGCACCGACACGGTGTCCGGTGTGCTGGCAGCCCGTCGTTTTTACGGCGCACCAATGGCCGGGTTCTCCATCCCAGCTGCCGAGCACAGCACGATCACCAGCTGGGGCCGCGACGGCGAGGTCGCCGCATTCCGCAACATGCTCACCCAGTTCGCCAAGCCCGGCACCTTGCTTGCCGTGGTGTCGGATAGCTACGACATCTACCGTGCCATCGACGAGCATTGGGGCAAGACGCTCAAGGATGAGGTGATTCGCTCGGGCGCCACGGTGGTCATCCGCCCCGATTCGGGTGATCCGGTGGAGGTGGTTCATCAGTGCCTGGTTCGCCTCGACGCCGCCTTCGGCAGCACGGTCAACGGTAAGGGCTACAAGGTGCTCAACCACGTGCGCCTGATCCAGGGCGATGGCGTCAATCCGCGCAGCATCGCGGCCATCCTCGAGCGCATCACCGCGGCCGGCTACGCCACCGACAACCTCGCCTTCGGCATGGGCGGTGCGCTGCTGCAGCACATGAACCGTGACACGCAGAAGTTCGCGCTCAAGTGCTCGGCCGCCCGCATCGACGGCGAATGGGTCGACGTCTACAAGGCACCGGCCACCGACGCTGGCAAAACCTCACAGCGCGGTCGGCTGGCGCTCCTACGGCACCGCGAGTACGGCACCTACAAGACCGTCACGGTCCCTGCCGACGTTCCTACCGTGGAGGCCTACCAGCCACCGGCCGGCTGGGCCCATGCACTGCAGACGGTTTGGGAGAACGGCCAGCTCGTCCGCGACTGGTCGTTCGATGAAGTCCGCGCTCGCAGCCAAATCATCTAACTCTCAAGGAAGGAGCACTGCCATGTTTGGATTTCGCTACGTCAAAGCCAGCCCCAGCACCTACCTGCTGCAATACAAGAACGGCAAGGCCGTGCGCGAGGGGACCGGTCTGTCCTTCTGGTACTTCGCGCCCAACGCCTCGCTGGTATCGATCCCGCTGGAAAGCGTGGATGCGCCCTTCATGTTCCAGGAGGTCAGCAGCGACTTTCAGGTGGTCACGGTGCAGGGTCAGGTGACCTACCGCGTGGCTGCCCCAACCACGCTCGCCGGCCTGATGAACTTCACCCTCAAACCGGACGGCAGCTACGTCTCCGAGGACCACACCAAGCTGCCGCAGCGTGTGGTCAACGCGGTGCAGGTGCAACTGCGCTCGGTGTTGCAGGGCAAGACCCTGCAGGAACTGCTGCAGGGCTCGGACCACCTGGTGAAGGCGGTCCGCGATGGCTTGCAGCGCTCGGAAGGTCTGCCCAGCCTCGGCCTCGAACTGGTCAACCTGGCGATCCTGGCCGTGAAGCCAAACCCGGAGACCGCCCGGGCGCTGGAAGCCCAAGTGCGCGAGCAGATCCTCAAGCAGGCCGACGACGCCACCTATGCGCGCCGGAATGCAGCGATCGAGCAGGAGCGCGCCGTGAAGGAGAACGAGCTCAACACCGAGATCGCGGTGGAGGCGAAGAAGCGGCAGATCCGCGAGGCGCAACTGGAGGCCGAGCAGGCCGAGCTCAGCAAGCGCCAGGCGATCCGCGACCAGGAGATGGCGGGACGCATCGCGATGGAAGAGAAGAACAAGGGACTGACCGCTCTGCGCAGCGACAATGCCCGCACCGAAGCCGATGCCAAGGCCTACGCCGTGGCCGCTACCATGAAGGCGGTGCAGGACATCGATCCACGGGTGCTGCAGGCGCTGATGGTAGGCCAGGCCGACCCTGGGGTGCTGATCGCCCAGGCGTTCCAGGGCCTGGCCGCCAATGCGGAACGGATCGGTGAACTCAACATCTCGCCGGACCTGCTGCAGCATCTGACCCAGGCGCGTCCGAAGCCGACGGCGAAGGCCTGAAGCCATGAACGCGCTCGATCAACGCATCGTATTGGTGACCCGGCACACCCGGTTGGAAGACCTGGTGGTGCGCTTCAACACCATCGAACAGGCGCGTTTCTACGTGGAGCACCTGGGCGCAGACTTCTCAGACTACGCCGAGGAGCACCGGGTCTATCAGCTGGCGGTACAGCGTGCCGAGACGATGCTCGCTCGCTTCGGCCGTGTCCAGCGGCTGGACCGCGGCTTCCTTGCGTTCTCTCGCTGCCGCGAGGGCTTCGATGGCTTTGCCGCTGTACTGTGGGCGCGCCTGCAAAGCATGAAAAGTCTGTTCGGCATCCATCGACTAGTCTCAGGCCCCGACCTCAGCTGGTCCACCATTGTCGATCTCAGCCAGGAATGTATTCGAGGCTTCTCAACCCCTGACCTTGATCGCCCCGACACCCTTCAATCGTTCCTTGACGCCGACAAGCACCTTGGCCGTCGCGCCTCCGAACTGCTCGATAGAGACCCACTGTTTATTCCGGTACGGCGTTAACGCCAACGTGATCACGCACGTCTAACCGTCCCCCAGCTTGACTCCGCGCGTCCAGCCAGAGGAAAAATGCCATTCTGAAAGCGGATCTAAAAAGAATTGAATATTTGAGCGCAATACCCTTTAAATGCAAAAAACCAATGGACAAAGAAAATTGCAAACCATTGTTTTTACGGAGCATCTCTAGGAATGGTCAAGCTGCATGTATTCAACAGACCTGAAGACATGGGGCGGCCCGGCGGCATGGATGGGTGCTCGAAGAATCCGTCCGCCCTGGCGACGGGCCACCTTGTCCCGCCCGGGCACCGCTCCAGAAGTTTAATGAGGCGAAACGATGCTGAAGACCTACCCGGGCCGCTGCCACTGCGGCGCCGTGCGCTTCGAGGCCGACGTCGACATCGCTGCCGGCACGTGCAAGTGCAATTGCACCTTCTGCGCGATGGGGCGCCTGTGGGTGGTGAATGCGGAGCCGTCCAGGTTCCGCCTCGTTTCGGGGCGGGATGCGCTCGCCGACTACCGGGGCGGCAACCTGGTCGCGCACCATTTCTTCTGCCGTACCTGCGGCATACGCCCGTTCGAGCGCATCGACATGCCCAACCTGAGCGGGTCCGTCTACTACAACGTCAATGTCGCCTGCCTCGACGGGGTCGATATCGATGAGCTTGTCGCGGCGCCGATCACCTATTGCGACGGCCTCCACGACAACTGGGACCATCCGCCCGTTGAAACGCGGCATCTCTGACCGCCGGCGGCGGGTGCGTCGCCGCGCTGGCGCGTGGCCCGGCCCCGCGGCAGGCCCGCCCGCCTGTCGAAGGCTCCGCGCGCCGTCGTTTTCGCACCTTCCCTCTTCCTTCGTTTCCTGGCAGGTTCCATGAGTTTCGTCCTGTTGAGTGTGCTGTGCAGCGTGCTGGTGTCGGTGCTGCTCAAGCTGGCACGCCGGTCCGGCCTGGACGTGGGCCAGATGGTGGCGTGGAACTACCTCCTCGCCGGCGCGCTGGTGCTGCTGACGATGCAGCCCGCGCTGGCGCCGCTGCACCAGCGCGGCGCGCCGTGGCCGGCGCTGGCCGGGCTGGGCGTGCTGCTGCCTATCATCTTCCTCGCGCTGGGTGCTTCGGTGCGCCACGCCGGCATCGTGCGCAGCGACGTGGCGCAGCGCCTTTCGCTGCTGCTCTCGCTGCTGGCCGCGTTCGTGCTGTTCGGCCAGGCGCTGACCACGACCAAGGCGGCGGGCATCGCCCTGGGCCTGGCCGCGCTGGCAGCGCTGGTGTGGCGCAACACGCCCGAGGCGCGCGCGGAGGGCGCGGCGGCGTGGCTGTATCCGCTCGCGGTGTTCGCCGGCTTCGGCGCCATCGACATCCTGTTCAAGCAGGTGGCGGCGGCCGGCGTGCCACTGGGCACCTCGCTGCTGGCGATGTTCGCGCTGTCGCTGGTGGTGGCGTTCGCGCTGCTGAGCGTGCGGGTGGCGCGCGGGCTGGCGCGCCTCGATCTGCGCAGCCTCGGCGCCGGCCTGCTGCTCGGCCTCTTCAACTTCGGCAACATCCTGTTCTACCTGCGCGCGCACCGGGCGCTGCCGCACGACCCCGCGCTGGTGTTCGCCAGCATGAACCTCGGCGTGGTGGCGCTGGGCACCGTGGTCGGCGTGCTGGGTTTCCGCGAGCGGTTGAGCGGGATCAACGTGGCGGGGCTGGCGCTGGCCGTGGTGGCGATCGGGCTGCTCGCGCGGGGCTGAGTGCGGCACCATGCTCTGCGCGCACTGGACGCCGCCGCCTTGCCGTGATGGGATGCCGGCTCTGCCTCGCCACCGGGACCGGCCATGCGCGCGCTGATCGAGCGTTACCTCGACGCCTACAACCGCATCGACGTGGACGCCATGCTGACCGCCCTGCACCCGGACGTGGTGTTCGAGAACTACACCGCCGGCGTGCTGAGCGTGCGCACCGACGGGCTGGACGAGTTCCGCAAATTGGCCGAGAGCACGCGCTACCTGTTCGCGCGGCGGCGCCAGACCGTCATCGCCTACGCCGAGCAGGGCGAATCGGCCGAGGCACGCATCTTCTTCGAGGGCAGCTTCGCGGTGGACCTGCCCAACGGCGTGCGTGCGGGGCAGTCGATCGCGCTGGAAGGGCGCAGCGAGTTCCGCCTGCGCGACGGGCTGCTGGTCTACATCGCCGACTACAGCGGTTGATCGGCGAGGCGTTGTCGCCATCGTAGGAGCGCGCCTTGCGCGCGACCGTGGCGTTGCGGCGCTGACGCTGCGTAGGCTTGTCGCGCGCAAGGC
>NZ_LFQR01000039.1 GCF_001182895.1 Frateuria defendens
GTGTGCGCACTCTTGAAGCGTTCGCTGCGCGAACGCCGAAGGTGTGAGCTTTTCGCTTCCTGCTCTTGGGATCCCTATGCGGCGGTGAGGCTCGGACGAGAAGGCTTTGCAAGGGGGAGTCGGCTGGACTGCCCCGGGATGACGCCTCGTGCGAGCATGTCGTGTCGCTGGAGTACGGCGGGAGGCGCAACGCAATGAGCTGGCAGGACATCCGCATCGAAACCCCGCGCCTGCTGCTGCGCCCGCCGCGGCGCGAGGACTTCGACGCCTGGGCCGCCAACCTGGCCGACGCCGGGGCGGCGCGCTTCATCGGCGGGCAGCAGCCGCGCGCGGCGGCGTGGCGGAGCTTTCTCACCATGGTTGGCGCGTGGGAGGTGCAGGGCTTTGCCATGTTCTCGGTGATCGAGAAGGCCAGCGGGCGCTGGGTCGGCCGGCTCGGGCCGTGGCAGCCGGAAGGCTGGCCCGGCACCGAGGTGGGCTGGGGGCTGGCGCGCGAGGCCTGGGGCAAGGGCTATGCGCTGGAAGGTGCCAGCGCGGCGATCGACTGGGCCTTCGATCACCTGGGCTGGAGCGAGGTGATCCACTCCATCCACCCCGACAACGCGCCCTCGCAGGCGCTGGCGCGCCGGCTCGGCGCCACGCTGCGCGGGCCGGTGCGGATGCCGGCGCCGTACGAGCACGAGCCGAGCGAGATGTGGGCGCAGACGCGCGAGCAATGGCGGGCGCGGCGGCGTGAACGGGTCGCCTGAGCACCGCGCCATGCTGCGCACGGCGCTGATGGCGCTGGCGCCCGAGCTGGACGCCTTCTGCCGCGACCCGTGGTACGTGATCGGCAGCGCCGCCGCGGCACTGCACGGCGCGCCGCTGGCGCCGGCGGACATCGACCTGCTCACCAGCCGGCGCGATGCCGAGGCCGCCATGCAGCACTGGGCGGACCGCCGCGAGGAGGCCTATGCGCCCGCCGACGGCCACCGCTTCCGCTCGCGGTTCGCGCGCTTCCGCTTCGAGCCGCTGCCGGTGGAAGTGATGGGTGATCTCGAGGTGCACGGCGAGGCGGGCTGGCGGCCGCTGCGGATCGCAGCGTGGGTGGACCTGGGCGAGGACGGCCAGTGCCTGCGCGTGCCGACGCGCGAGGCGCTGCGGTGCATCCTGCATGCGTTCGGCCGTCCGAAGGACCTGGAGCGCGCCGTGCTGCTCGCGGGCCTGCCAGAAGGTGCGTGAGCGAGGGGAAGTTGCGGAACGTCGCGCCGTTCTTTCGCGCGAAGCGGCGGCGCCTCGCACGTAGTTTCGAAATCGCCGGCGCGCGTGCACAGTGCGGGCGATCCGGCGGCGGTCCGGCTTGCATGCCTGCCTCGCGGGGGTAGGCTGTGGAGCGGGTTCCGCTACATGGAGATACCGTCATGGCCATCGATCGCCGCCGCTTCACCTTCATGTTGGGTGGGCTGATGCTGGCAGGGCAGGTGCCCCTCGACGCCCGCGCCGCCGCAGGCCGGCCCACGCCGCAGCCGCTCCATTTCAAGCCCGACGGCGGGTTTCCCAACTCGCGCTTTCCGGCCTTGCTCTACCGCGGTGTGATGCCGGCAGGCACCGCCGATCCGGCGGCGGCCTTCGAGGCCCTGTTCACCCGCCACCAGTGGCCGCCGCAGTGGCGCTACGGCATGTACCCCTTCGACCATTTCCACTCCACCGCGCACGAGGCGCTGGGCATCGTCAGCGGCCACGCGCGGGTGCGCCTGGGCGGGCCGGATGGGCGCGAGTTCGACGTGCAGGCGGGCGACGCGCTGGTGCTGCCGGCCGGCACCGGCCACTGCAACCGGGGTTCCAGCGAGGATTTCCTGATGGTCGGCGCCTACCCGACCGGCCAGCAGTGGGATCTCCTGCGCGGCGACCCGGCGGAACTCACCGCCGCCGAACAGCGCATCGCCAAGGTGCCGATGCCCGCCGACGATCCGGTGGGCGGCAGCCTGCTGGCGCTGTGGAAGGTCTAGACGCCCGGTTCACGCCCCTGTCCGGCTCCCTCTCCTGCTTGCAGGGTCGAGGCAAGGCTTCACCCCCTCCCGGCCTCCCTCTGCAGGCAGGGGGAGGGGATTCGGCACGAGGCGCGTTGCGTGCGCGGGCAAACACGGCAGTCCGTCTGCGCGGCCGGCTTCACGATGGATTGTCGACGAGTGCCTCGTGTTCCTGGGCGGTGCCCTGGTCGTCGAGCAGGCCGAAGCGGACGGTGAGCGGCCCGGCGGCGGCCGGTGGAAAGGCCGGCAGCCTGTAGGTGTGCTCGCCAAACGGGGGCGCCATCATGTCCGGCTGCTGTGCCGCGGCATGCGCCTGTTTGCCGGCGAGCACGGACAGGGTGGTGAAGGAGGCGTGGTAGGGCGTCGGGTTGTGGCAGATGAGATAGACGAGGTCGCCTTCGCGCCGCAGCGTAAAGCGCAGCTTCGCCGCCACCTCCGCGGTCGTCATCGGCGGAAGCTGGCGGGGGCGGTAGAAGATCTTCAGCTGGGTGTCCATCGCCAGCACGACCCGCGGCGTGCCGGCGTCGTGGGCGCGCGTGGGCGGCATTTCGTAGAGGTTGAGCCAGAACACCGATTCGCGGTCGCGCGGCAGCGGGTCCTCGTTGTAGAGGACCCGCAGGCCCTGCAGTGCCTTCGGTTGCAGGCGGAACACCGCGGGCAGCGCGACGAAGGGTGCTTGCGCGGTGTCCGGGTTGCCCGAGCCGTCGTCCACCCAGGTCTGCACCAGCACCGGGTAGTCGTTGGTGTTGGCGATCATCAGGGTGTGCTCGCCGTCGCCCTCGCGATAGACCAGCCGCGTGCTGCCGGCCAGGATGCCGGCGTCCGCCGCCGCGGGCAGCAGCAGGGCGAGGCCGAGCAGCCACGGCGCCAGCGCAGCGGCGGCGAGGCGGAGCAGCCGGCGGTCCGTCATTGGAGCTTCACGATAATGGAGGCCGTGGCGTACACCTTGCCCGGCGTCGGCGTGAGGCCGGGCAACCTGGTCAGGGTGGCGGTGATCGTCCGGCTGTAGTCCAGGTAACCTGCGGCCTGACTGCTGCCGGCGCTGGCACCTTCCAGCACGGGGTACCAGCCTCCAGCGTTGCCGGTGCCGGCGGCAAGCGGCCAGCCGAGCAGGCGCATGCTGTCCGTGCTGTCGTTGCTGAGCTTGATACCGACACCCGTCGCCACCGAGGCATCGATGCCATAGCTGTCGGAGACCAGGTAGTCCACGCCGTTGCTGGCGTTGACGAGGCCGAGCTTCTTCGCGCTGTTGTAGGCGCCCGGCGATGCCTGGATGCCCAGGGATGTATCGCCCCAGCCGATGCCGGATCTGACCCCGCTGTCGTCGCATTCCAGCTGGATGGTGAAATTAGCCTGGCGGGTTCCGCCCTGGTTGAGTTCCGACGTGGAGATGACGGGGAAGTAGACCACCGGTGTCACGTTACGCACCACGCAGGTATTGTTATGGACTAGATAGGTCGCGTTGCGCATGCCGTAGGCGACGCCGTTGCCGGCTCCCCAGAACACGAACTGCCTGGCGGAATCGTCCCCGACGTTGTCATGCGTAATGCCAGGCCCCACCAGCTGCACATAGGCGGTGGGTTCGAGGCACCCGTAGTTTCCCTGTGCGATGAGGCTGCCGTTCGTACAGCCGCACCAGCAACCTGGGGCTCCGCTTTCGGGGGGCAGCCAGCTGATCCGGTATAGCTCGCCGACCAGGGGCGGAATATGTTTGGCCTTGATCTCGATGAGATCACCGACCACGTCGTAGCCGTTGAGCGGCACCTTGTTGTACCAGCGGGTCACTTCCACGCCAGCCATGGTTTGCCTGATGCCCACGTAGCGGAACTGGGTGGCGAAGATGTAACGGTTGTCGTCTTGATCGTACCAATAGCCACCGACACGGTCGTCGCCATTGGTGGCGACCAGGAGATAGAGGGCATCCGCGTCGCTTTTCAGGCAGCGCCAGATCACGGTTTCATCGCTCCAGCCGGTAAAGCCGGAGGCGCTGGCTGTTGCCGTGGCAAGCAGGGTGTGGACGGGTTGCAGATAGGCGCTGGCGAGGTTGACGTTGCCGAACTTGAGCTGGGCGGAACTGCCGTTCGGGATGACGCCGTTCGTGACAACCCAGCAATTGGCTCGCGCGGCCTGCGGCCATGCCATGGCGCCGCAGAGCAGGACGAGCAGCGAAAGAAGCAGGCGGGAGGGGCGCATGATCGACCTCGACGGGAAGCTATTGGGGGGTGCCGCGGCGCTCGTCGCGCTGGCCGTTCGTGGCGGGGCGCCCCGCGGTGCTGCCCGATGACCACGTGCCGGGCAGGGCGTGCGAATCGTTCGACGTGTGCAGCAGGGCCTGCGTGCCGCAGGTCTCGTGCAGGGTGACGAGCGGCCGGTCGGGGTTCTCGCCGGTGAGGTCGTAGGAGAGCGTGCAGCGCTGGTCGGTGTCCTCGCCCCAGCGCAGCTCGAGCAGGCCGCGGGGCTTTTCGCTGCGCGCATAGACTTGTCCTCCCTGACCGACCAGGCCGACGATCTCGCCCGCCTCGTTATACACCTCGGCGCCCACCGGAATGGCCTGGCCGCTCGCCAGCCGGGTGCGGATCAGCATGGCCTGGCCCTTGCGGGTGTGGAACGTCACCTTGACGATGGCGCCCGCGTCGGGGGCCACGCGCTTCTCGTTCTCCAGCAACTCGGTGGTGCTCTTGATGCCGGTGGGGTTCAGGGCCACCACGTTGTAGCGGTAGGGCGTCAGCACCGGCACCACGGCATAGCCATGGCGGTCGATCCGGGTGCCCAGGCCGTTGAGCACCTGTGCGCCCTCGGCGCCCTTGGCCTCGACCAGGGCGAAGGTGTCGCCGGCGTAGGGGCCCAGCGTCACGCCGCCGCCATGGACGACCAGTGCGCCCTGGGCGTTGGCCGAGGCCTGCCAGTAGTGGCTGCCGCGCGACGCGCTGACGCCCACGGCCGTGTTGCTGAAGCGCTTCTGCAGGCTGCCGTTCCAGGCGCTGGTGTGCGTGCCGGTGTCGTGGGTGGCGCCCACGCTGTAGCTCAAGGTCTGCTCCGCGCCCGCGTTGCCGGAAACCGCGGCCTGGTAGGTCGCGCTGCCGCTGCTGCTGTGGGAGTAGGCGGCGTTGAGCACGGGCGGCGGGGTGGCGCGGCTGGTCGAGCCGAGCGGGATGGAGAGCGACAGCATGGCCGTGGTGTCGACGGCGCGTGCCGGGCGCTGGCCCGGCCTCGCGCCCGGCGGGGCATAGCCGTCGAACGGGCTGCCGTAGGAGCCGTGCGTGCCGTAGCGGTTGTCCGCATACATGCGCGCCACCGAGAAGCTCAGGCTGATGGAGTGCCTGAGCAGGGTGGAGTAGCCCAGCTGCACCTGGGTGTCGCGGTCGCGCCCGCCGCGGTAGTCCTGGATGGAGCCGGACAGGTAGAGCGAGCTGGACGCGCCCAGGGGCTGGCTTACCACCGCCTCCATGCGGGAGCGCTGCCGGTAGGTGCTGGAGGTCCACGCCTGGCCGTGCCTGGCGGCGCTGCGCACGCCCAGCACGTCGGCCAGGTCGCGGTAGCCCGCCGTGGAGTAGCGGTAGCCGGCGAGTGCCACGGTCGTGTTGGTGGCCTGGTAGGTGCGGCTGTAGGAGAGGTGCGCCATCCAGCCGTCCTGGTAGCCGGCCTTGGGCAGGCGGGCGCGGGAGTAGGTCGCGTCCAGGCCGAAGGCGCCGAACGGGCTGCTGTAGGTGCCGCCGAACACCACCGCCTGGTAGCCGTTGGCCACGCGCGCGCCGGCGTTGACGGTCACGGTGTTGGTCAGGCCGCGCTGGTAGGTGAAGTCGCTGAAGGCGGCGGGCTTGCCGATCTGCCGGGTCTTGCCCACGACG
Source organism: Frateuria defendens (assembly GCF_001182895.1). Lineage (GTDB taxonomy): Bacteria > Pseudomonadota > Gammaproteobacteria > Xanthomonadales > Rhodanobacteraceae > Frateuria_B > Frateuria_B defendens. Next base: position 5,858 of record NZ_LFQR01000039.1, read on the forward strand.
AAGTCGTAGCGGGACTGGCCCGGGCGCATCGACTCGGGCACGGCGGAGAAGGGCACGGTGAAGCGGTTGACGGTGCCGTCCGCCTCGTCCACCACGACCTCCAGGTCGCCGCTGAAGCTAGTGGGATAGAGGTCGTTGATCTCGAACGGCCCCGGCGCGACGGTGGTCTGGTAGATCTCGTTGCCGCCCTGGCGGACGGACACCCGCGCATTGGTGCGCGCCACGCCGCGCACCACCGGGGCGTAGCCGCGTTGCGAATCGGGCAGCATGCGCTGGTCCGTGGCGAGCTGCACGCCGGTGTAGCCGAGCCCGGAGAGGAAGCGCCCGGAGGTGAAGTTCTGCCCCACCGTCACCGCGCTGCCGATGGAGGGCAGTGAGCGCTGCGCATAGGTGCGCGTGTTGGTCCAGCTGACGCCCGACTTGCGCTGGTAGGTGAGGTTGGACTGCTGGCGCAGGCGCCACGCCCCCACGTTCAGCCCGCCGTTCAACGACACGTAGGCCGAGTTCTGCGTATCCATGCCGCCGCCGCGCTGCACGGCGTGATGGAAATTGCCCATGTAGTTGAGGAAGCCCACCGTGCTGCCCCGGTCCAGCTCGGAGGGGGCGACGTAGCCGCGGGGCACGTTCTTCATCAGCGCCTGCGGGATGCTGAGGTCCAGGCGCAGGTGCGGCAGGTCGAAACGGCTGCTGCCGCCCTTGATCGACTGTTCGACGAAGACGCAGTCGACCTGCTGGCCGTCCTGCGCGGCCTCGGCCGGCGCCGCGATGGCGCCGGGGGCCACCCCGGCCGCTTCCAGCCGCGCCCGCGACAGGCAGGGGGCGACGTTGCCGTTCGCCATCGCCACGAACGGCACCTGCAGGTGTTCGACGAACTGGTTGTTGACGAACAGGTCGACCTTGTACGTGGCCGGGGCGACCGCCTTGGCGCGGTTGAGGTTCGACAGCGCCGTCTGGCTCAGCGCGGCATTGCCGCGGAAGAGGTTGGCGTCGAATACGTAATCGTCGCTGCCGGCTCCCTCGGCGCTGGCGTTCCCATCGGCTGCATGCGCGACCCGCGCGCCGCCCGTGGCGAGCACCAGGGGCAGAATGAAGGCGCAAGGCGTCAGCGAGAACTTGTATTTTGAAGCGGCGCGCGGCGCGTCATTGCAGCGAATACTCATGGGTTATGTCCCCGCCATAATCGTTCACAAGCACTAACTTCAGGATGTCTCCGGATGAATGGGGGGCTACCCCTGGAGGAATGCTCCATGCGACATGCGATAGCGGAGGGATAATTGCCGCATCGCCCAGGGAAAGGTTTTTTCCGGTCGCTGCCCATTGCGCACTGCGTACGACGGCGTAATAAGGCGTGGGATTATCGACTTGCACGGAGGCACCACCCGGGCCCGCGTGCAGCTTTGGCACCAGCTGTCTGGGAACATCGCCCGGCGGCGATCCGGCCAGCCCCGCGGGGCGGTAGAACAGCTTGATCCGGTTGCGGATCATCAGCACCAGCTTGTTGGTGCCCTCGTCTTTGATCTTGACGGCGGGGAACTGGCTGAAATTGAGGTAGAACAGCGACTCGCGGTCCTGCGGCAGGTCGCCGCCGGCGAAGATCAGGCGCACCATCTGCCCGTTGCGCGGCTCCATCCGGAAAATCTGCGGCGTGACCACGAAGGGCGCGTCGGCCTTCTCGATGGTGGAATCCGGATTGCCCTTGTCCACCCACACCTGCATCAGGTTGGGGCGGTCGTCGTTGTTGGTCAGCTGGATGGTCTTTTCCGGCGCCTTGGCGGTGTAGATCACCCGGGTGCCGGTCATCACGACGCTGGCCGGCGCGGCGGACGCGAAGAGGAGCAGCAGGCCCATGCCGACGGGCCACGACAGGTTGCGAATGGACATGAGACTGCCTCCGCGCGCAGCCCGACGGCTGCGCGCAACTGAAAAACGACTGGGACGTGGAAGCCGGGGCTTACAGGTAGCTCAGCGTGTATTCGGCGACGGCCTGCACGCTGCCCGCGCCGGCATCGCCGTTCTCGGAGACGTACTGCACGCCGAACTGGTAGCTGGCGCTGGTCTGGTCGGCGGGAAGCTCCAGGCCGGCCACGGCGGTCAGGCCGTTCAGGACCACCGCCCTGCCGCCGCTCGCCTTGTCGGTGAGCTGGATGGCGACGTTCGTCGCGGTGCCGGTATTGCCGAGGTTGCCCTTGGTGGTGACGTTGTGGCCGAGGAACTTGGTGCTGATCTTCTGCGCGGCGTCCTTGGGCGCCTTGCAGCCGTCCACCTGTACGGTGAACGGGGTCAGGCCCGCGGTGGCGCCGGCATCCTTCAGGGACGCGGACGAAACGGTGGGCAGCATGACCACGCCGCTGGTATTGCCGTTGACGACGACATTGCAGGTCTGGTCGGTGACTTCGCCCTGGAAGGTAACCGTGGACATGGCCGAGGCCGCGGACGGCGCCGCCAGCATGGCAAACGGAATCGCCAGGGCGGGGATATTCTTTACGATCGAGGCTTTCATGGTTTTCATTCAATCCTGTTCAAAGATTTTCTAGGCATCGGCCGGTTTCGATCTTGAATGGCTGGCCATGGAATGAATGTGCCGCCAATATCGATTGGTCGATATATCCGGAAGGGTTGGTGCCCCTTCTTGGAGTAAATTTTCCAAGGTATTTACAAGTGGCGAAACTGGATTTTTCCAAAAGCTGGCCGGGCGGCACGGCTGGAAAATTCCAGGTGCCGACGCGGCCTGTCTGTGCCAGGCGTCTGCGGCATGACGCCGGCGCGGCGGCGGGCTCCCCCGGCGGACGCCTTCGCCGCCACGCCGCCGCATTCATGGCGCAGCGTCGCCGCTCCACGCGCCGTGCCGGCGCAACCGCAGTGCAGCTTGATTGCGGGCGGGAGTTGGCGCAGCGTGCGCGCCACGCTTTTTCCTTCCCGCCTGCGAGTCGCCATGTCCGCCACGCCGCCCGTGATCGCCGCCCGCCACAAGGGCTTCAACCGCGCCGAGATCGTCGACCGCAACTTCACCGAGTTCGTCGAGCGCTGGCAGGGCGAGGCGGGCCCCGTGCCGCGCGAGGGCGAGCCGGTGCTGCCGGGCAGCGGGCTCGACGCGCGGGGCTTTCGCGAGCTGCTGGAATCCCAGCTGATCTCGCGCCAGCTCGACCTGATGGCGCGCGTACTGCGGGTGGAGAACAAGGTCTTCTACACCATCGGCTCCTCCGGCCACGAGGGCAACGCGATGGTGGCGCGGCTCACGCGGCACACCGATCCGGCCTTCCTGCACTACCGCTCCGGCGCCTTCATGGGCGAGCGCTTCAGGAAGCTGCCGGGCATGGACCCGGTGATGGATTCGGCGCTGTCCTTCGCCGCCAGCCGTGAGGACCCCGCCTCCGGCGGCCGCCACAAGGTGTGGGGCTCCAGGCCGCTGTGGGTGCTGCCGCAGACCTCCACCATCGCCTCGCACCTGCCCAAGGCGCTGGGCACGGCCATCGCCATCGAGCAGGCGCGGCGCATCGGCCACCCGTTGCCGGTGCCGGCGGACAGCATCGTGGTGTGCTCCTTCGGCGATGCGTCGAGCAACCACGCCACCGCGCAGGCCGCCTTCAACGCGGCGGCGTGGACGGCCTACCAGAAGCTGCCCGCGCCGGTGCTGTTCGTGTGCGAGGACAACGGCATCGGCATCTCGGTGAAGACCCCGGAGGGCTGGGTGGCCAACAACTTCCGCCATCGCCCCGACCTCGACTATTTCTTCGCCGACGGCCTCGACCTCGCCGGCGGCTACGCCCCGGTGCAGCGCGCGGTGGAGCACTGCCGCGCCACGCGGCGGCCGACCTTCCTGCACCTCAAGACCACGCGCGTGATGGGTCACGCCGGCACCGACTTCGAGATCGAGTGGCGCAGCATCGAGGAACTGGTGGCGGTGGAGGCCGCCGACCCGCTGCTGCGCTCGGCGGCGATCGCGCTGGAGTCGGGCCTGTACACCAAGGCCGCGCTGCTCGACCTTTACGAGGCCACCCGCGCCCGCTGCTTCGCGGCGGCGGCGGAGGCCGGCCGCCGGCCCCGGCTCACCACGCTGGAGGAGGTGATGGCGCCGCTCGCGCCGTACTCGCCCGCGGCGGTGAAGGCGGAGGCGACGCGGGCGGACTACGCCGCGCGCCGCCTCGCCGCGTTCGGCGGCGAGGACAGGCTGCCGGAGAAGCAGCCGCCGCGGCACCTGGCGATCCAGATCAACCAGGCCCTGCACGACGTGCTGGCGAAGTACCCCGAGTCGCTGCTGTTCGGCGAGGACGTGGCGCAGAAGGGCGGTGTGTACACGGTGACCCGCGGCCTGCACAAGGCCTTCCGCGGCAGCCGCGTGTTCAACACGCTGCTGGACGAGACGACCATCCTGGGCCTGGCGCAGGGCTACGCCAACATGGGGCTGCTGCCGATCCCGGAGATCCAGTACCTGGCGTATTTCCACAATGCCTGCGACCAGATCCGCGGCGAGGCGGCCTCGCTGCAGTTCTTCTCCAACGGCCAGTACCGCAACCCGCTGGTGATGCGCATCGCGGCGCTGGGCTACCAGCGCGGCTTCGGCGGGCACTTCCACAACGACAATTCGATCGCCGCGCTGCGCGACATCCCCGGCCTCGTGGTTGGCTGCCCCTCGCGCGGCGACGACGCGGTGGCCATGCTGCGCACGCTGATGGCGCTGGCGAAGGTGGACGGGCGCGTGTGCGCCTTCCTCGAACCCATCGCCCTGTACATGACCAAGGATCTCCACGAGCCCGGCGACGGCGCCTGGCAGTTCCCCTATCCGCCGCCGGAGCAGGCGATGGAGCCGGGCGAGGGCCGCGTGTACGCGCCCGCGGCCGGGGACCTGGTGGTGTTCACCTTCGGCAACGGCGTGCCGATGGCGCTGCGCGCCGCGCGCACGCTGGAGGCGGAGCTGGGCTGGCAGGTGCGCGTGGTGGACCTGCGCTGGCTGGCGCCGCTCAACGATGCCTTCATCGCCGGGCAGGCCCGCACGGCCCGGCGCATCCTGGTGCTGGACGAGGGCCGCCGCAGCGCCGGCGTGGGCGAGGGCGTGATCACCGCCATCGTCGAGGCGGGCCTCGGCGCCACGCCGCTCGCCCGCGTGGCCGGTGCCGACACCTACACGCCGCTGGCCGGTGCGGCCTTCCTGGTGCTGCCGGGCGAGGCGGAGGTGGTGGTGGCGGCACGCGGGCTGGCGTGATGTGACGTCCTCAAGACTGCGCCAGCGTGCCCTTCAGAGGGTGTGCGATATGTCCGTTGTCCGCGGCACCGTGCGCAGGGCTGCGTGGCCGAGTTCGTCGTGGCCGCGCACGCGGTTGCGGCCGCCGAGCTTGGCCTGGTACATGGCCTGGTCGGCGCGCTCGATCAGCAGTTCCAGCGTGTCGCCCGGGCCGTGCATGGCGAGGCCGATGCTGACGCTGAGCATCAGGCCGCCCTCGCCCACCGGCAGCTCCAGGCGGTGCACGCGGCGGCACAGGCGGGTGGCCACGGCCATCGCCTGGTCGCGGTCCGCGCCGTCGAGCAGGGCCACGAATTCCTCGCCGCCGTAGCGGCCGAGCAGGTCGCTGGGGCGCAGCTCGTCGCCGAGCGCGGTGGCCACGTCGATCAGCGCGCGGTCGCCGGCCGCGTGGCCGAGGCAGTCGTTGAGCGTCTTGAAGCGGTCGAGGTCGAGGAACAGCAGGGCCAGCGGCCGCGCCTGGGCATGCGCCAGCGCGCCGCGCGCCGCCTCGCTCCAGGCGCGGCGGTTGAGCACGTTGGTGAGCGCGTCGCGGTCGGCCAGCGCGCGCACCACGTCGCGGTCGCGGCGGATGGTGAGCGCGCGGTCGGCCAGGCCCAGCGACAGCACGATGGCCTCGAACGCGCCGGCGGCGATGCTGGCGTCGTTGAGCCAGGCCAGGCCGGGCAGGGCGCCGTCGACCTGGGCACTGGTCATGGCGGTGAGCACCAGCAGCGGCGTCCAGCCGGCCAGGAAGAACCAGGCCGGCCGCGCGCCGCGCAGCGCCGCGGCGAGGCCGGCGGTGAGCAGCAGCAGCGCGCCCAGCAGCAGCAGCGGGTTGACCAGGGTCTGCGCCACTTCTTCCAGCAAGGGGACGCGGCTGCTGTGCAGCAGCACCACCAGTGGCATGCCCACGCCGAGCGCCAGCACCGGCAGGCGCAGCAGCGGCGCGTAGCGCGCCAGCTCGCAGAAGCGCGTCACGAAAAGTGCCGCGAAGGCCACCGACAGCGCTACCGCCGAGTCGCCCAGCAGCAGGGCCGAGCCCACCAGCCAGTCCAGCCCCAGCGGGTGGAACAGGAAGCCGGTCTGCACGCACTGCACCAGCATGTAGCAGAGCACGTAGCCGGCGTACCAGGCGAAGGTGACGTCGCGCAGCATCAGCGCGAAGCACAGCGCCATCAGTGACATCGTTGCCATCACCGCGAAGCAGCCGGTGACGAGCAGCAGCCAGTGCGTGTCCTCGCGCTGGAAGGCCTCGGTGCGCTGCAGGCGGAAGCTCACCGGCGCGGCGATGGTCGTGTGTGGCTCGAAGCGCAGCAGCAGCGGCTCGGCGGCCGTGACGTGCGGCGGCAGCAGGAAGGCCAGCCGGCCGTGGCCGTGCGGCGCGTCGGCGAAATCCTCCAGCGACGTCGCGCGCACGGGGCCCAGGCGGTCATACAGCGTGACGGTGCCGAGCGGGGCGGGATAGATCGACAGCACGCGCGCCTCGGCGACGTGCGGCGGCTGCGGCGCCAGCACCACCCAACTGCCCAGGCCGTCGGTGGGGAGGCGCTGCAGCAGCGCCGGGTCGAAGGGTTTCAGGTCGCCGTCGCGAAAGGCCTGCAGGACGCGGGCGGGGCCATCGCCCGGCACGGCGGCCCGCCAGGCGCCGGCGAGCGGCGTGGGCGCGTCGGGCCACGCCGCGCTGCACAGCAGCGCCAGCACCAGGCCGATGGCCAGCCATCGGCAGCGGCGCGCCAGCTGCGGTGCGACGATCCCTTTCATCCTTCCTGCCCCCTGCTGCATGGCCGCGTGGCCTCGGTCCCGGAGTGCGTGGCCGTCGTTCCTCGACCCTGGCGGCCCGCGTGCCAACGCGGGCCGGTGGCGGGCATTGTGGCGCAGAACGCCGGCCGCGGGTGGCCCATGGTGGTGTGGGGCGGTGGTGGGCCAGGGGCTGGGGCTGCGGGGCGCTGTCGAAGAACGCTTCGGCATCCATGCCGACTCCCCCTTCGGGACCTGATCGTCCAAGCCTCACCGCCGCATAGGGGAGCCAAGAGCTAAAGAGCGAAAAGCAACAAGCCACCACTCACTCGCACCTTCGGCACTCGCGCAGCGAGCGCTTAAGAGTGCGCACAAGGATGTGCGCTGCTCTTCCGGGGCCCCTGGGGCGCGCCCTCGGGGTGCCCTTCTCTTGGTTACTTTCTCTTGGGC
>NZ_LFQR01000004.1 GCF_001182895.1 Frateuria defendens
GCCGTCCTCCACCAAGGCAAGGCGCGGGGCGCCAGCTTGCGCTGGCATGACGGGACCCCACGACACCGTCGCCTCGACGACGACATGTCCGCACAAGGATCGACCATGACTACCTCGCACAGCGACGCCCACCTCCTCGACCCGGGCTTCTCGCTCACCCTGCGCCCAATGCGCTACCCCAGCTTCTACGAGATGTTCCGCAACGCCATCAAGAACACCTGGACGGTGGAGGAGGTGGACTTCTCGCTCGACACCACCGACCTGAAGTCCAAGATGTCCGACGCGGACCGCCACCTAATCCACCGCCTGGTGGCCTTCTTCGCCACCGGCGACACCATCGTGTCGAACAACCTGGTGCTGAACCTCTACCAGCACATCAACGCGCCCGAGGCGCGCATGTACCTCTCACGCCAGCTCTACGAGGAAGCGCTGCACGTGCAGTTCTACCTCACCCTGCTGGACACCTACATCCCCGACCCGGCCGAGCGCGCCAAGGCCTTCGCGGCGATCGAGAACATCCCCTCGATCCGCCAGAAGGGCGAGTTCTGCTTCAAGTGGATCGACTCCATCCAGGACCTCAGGCGGCTGGAGACGCGCGAGCAGCGCCGGCAGTTCCTGCTGAACCTGATCTGCTTCGCGGCCTGCATCGAGGGCCTGTTCTTCTTCGCCGCCTTCGCCTACGTCTACTTCCTGCGCTCGCGCGGCCTGCTGCACGGCCTGGCCTCCGGCACCAACTGGGTGTTCCGCGACGAATCCGGCCACATGGCCTTCGCCTTCGAAGTGGTGCGCACCGTGCGCGAGCAGGAGCCGGACCTGTTCGACGAGGCCATGCGCGAACAGGTGGAAGCCATGCTGGAAGACGCCATCGCCTGCGAGACCCAGTTCGCCGAGGACGTGCTCGCCGGCGGCGTCGCCGGCCTCTCGGTGAAGGACATGCGCCAGTACCTCGAATACTGCGCCGACCAGCGCCTGGCCCAGCTCGACCTGCCGAAGAAATACGGCGCCAGCAACCCCTTCGACTTCATGGACCTGCAGGACGTGCAGGAACTGACCAACTTCTTCGAGCGCCGCGTGTCGGCCTACCAGGTGGGCGTGGAGGGCGAGGTGGCGTTCGACATGGCGTTCTGAGCCGCGCCGCCGCACGGCGGGAATATCGGTGATGCGGGCTTGCTGCGTTTGGCCGTCCTGGCAGCCTCCTCATGGACAGCCCACCCGCGGGCACGCCACCGCTTCCAGGTTCGGGAGACCGCCGCGCAGCCGCTCAGGCTGCGTGCGGATGGATGCGCCGCAACGTATCGCCCAGTTCCCGGCGCGCCGTCTCCAGCTCGTAGCGCTTTTGCAAGTTGATCCATACGTCCGGCGTGGTGCCGAAGTAACGCGCCAGGCGCAGAGCCGTATCCGCCGTGATGCCGCGCCGCTCGTTCGCAATATCGTTGATGCGGGCCGGCGTGACGCCGAGCGCGCGGGCAAGCGCATTGCTCGACAGCTCGAGCGGCCGCATGAACTCCTCGCGCAGGATTTCGCCCGGGTGGACCGGTGGGAGCAACTTCGTGGCCATGTGTCTCATCCTCAGTGGTAGTCCACGATCTCGACCGCGTGCGCCGCGCCATCCTTCCATACGAAACAGATGCGGAACTGGTCGTTCACGCGAATGCTGTACTGGCCGGCCCGGTCGCCCTTTAGAGCCTCGAGACGATTGCCTGGCGGCGAACGCAGGTCGTCGAGGGTTTGCGCCGCATCGAGGTATTCAAGCTTGCGCCGAGCCACCCCCTCGATGCTCACGAAGCGGCGCACGCGCACGCCATGGAACAACGCTTCCGCATCCTTGCTGGCGAAGAAGGTCTTGATCACAAGGTTTATCGTATACCGATATACGGCATGAAAGCATCGCTTATGGGATGCACTCCCCCTGAAGATGCGGACCTCGGTCGGGATCGAGATGGATGCCGAGTCGATCCCGCCGCGAGGCCGCTACCCGCTGGCTCATGGCTTTCGGCTAACTATCCGCCATGCCCGTGCCTGCCATACTCGCCCGCACGACCGACTCCTCGGGGCGCCCATGTTCGACTCAAGGAAGCACCGCGCAGCCGCGGCCCTCGTCGCGCTCGCCTACGTCGCCATCCAGTCGTTCCAGTGGTTCGTCTTCGCCCGGCTGCCGCCCGCTGACGTGCCGGCGCAGGCGCTGATGCAGGGGCCGCTGCCGCTCAACGTGGCGCGGGCGGTCGCGATGCTGCTCGCCTTCCCCGGGCTGGCCTACCTGTTCCTGGTCGTCTGCGGCCTCGTCCATCGTCGCCGCCCTGCGCTCGCCGTCGCCGCCTTCCTCGGCTTCTTCGTGTTCTGCCTGCTGGAAGTGCAACTGCGCTCGGTGGAGCTGTTCTACGTGTATCTGGAACTGCCCGCCCGCTACCAGGCCGCCGCCTCGGCGGCCGGGCAGGCGCGCGTGCTGGCGGCGCAGGCCGCGTTCCAGTCCGTGCAGCACGCGCTGTATTTCCCGCTCGGCCTGTCGTGGCTGATCGCCAGCACCCTGGTCTGCCTGGGCCTGGGCGGACACCGGCTCGACGGGCTGGCGCAATGGGCCTTCGGCCTCAACGCCGTGCGGCTGTTGCTGCGCATGCTCGACGCCTATGTGCTCGGCCCCCGCTTCGACGCGCTCTACGAGGCGCTGTACCTACCGCTGGTGTTCCTGACCTTTCTGCCGCTGGCCGCCTGGCTGCACTGGGGAGGGCGCGATGGCGCGCCTGCACCGCCGCAAGCCGTGGTGGAACGCTAGCCTGCGCTCAGCCGGTCGTCGCCTTCCGCGCCGCCGGCTTCTTCTTCGCGCCGCGCATCCGCTCCTCGAACTGCGCGCGGTGCGCCTGCATGATCGCCGGGAGCAACCCCGGGAAACGTTGCTCGATCTCCGCGCAGCGGGTGGTGTTGCGCATCTCCACACCGTGCCGCTCGCTGCGGATCAGGCCCGCCTCGCGCAGCGCGCGAAAGTGCTGGGACAGGGTGGACTTGGGGATGCAGCGGTCGCTGATCTGCTGGAAATTGGAGCAGGTGCGGGCGGAATCCGCGTCGGCCAGCTGCGCGTAGATCGCCACGCGCACCGGGTCGGACAGCGCGTGGAGGATGCCCTCCACGGTGATGTCGTCGATCGATGGGTGGGTCAGCGGCCTCATGCGGGCATTTTACCAGCCCTTGATTGATAGTTCTAAAGTTCGTATGTTTTGAAGTATTGGATCAATGGACTCACCCCAACCCTCCACGGGAGTCGTCATGAGCAAGCTCAAAGACAAAGTCGCCGTCGTCACCGGCGCATCCAAGGGTATCGGCGCGGCCATCGCCAAGTCGCTGGCCGCCGAAGGCGCGTCGGTGGTCGTCAACTACGCCTCCAGCAGGGCCGGCGCCGACAAGGTGGTGGCCGAGATCGAGGCGGCCGGCGGCAAGGCGGTGGCGGTGGGCGGCGACATCGCCAAGGCCGCCGAGGCGCAGGCCATCGTCGATGCCGCGGTCGAGCGGTTCGGCCGGCTGGACATACTGGTGAACAACTCCGGCGTGTACGAGTTCGCGCCGCTCGAGGCCATCACCGAGGAGCAGTTCCACCGGCAGTTCAACGTCAACGTGCTCGGCCTGCTGCTGACCACGCAGGCGGCCGCCAAGCACCTGGGCGAAGGGGCCAGCATCATCAACATCGGCTCCCTCGCGACGCGCATCGTGCCACCGGCGAGCGCGGTGTACGCGGGTACCAAGGGCGCGGTGGACGCGATCACCGGCGTGCTGGCGCAAGAGCTTGGCCCGCGCAAGATCCGCGTCAACGCGGTGAATCCGGGACTGATCGAGACCGAGGGCGTGCACACCGCCGGCGTCATCGGCTCGGACCTCGAAACCCTGACGGTGACGAAGACGCCGCTGGGCCGCATCGGCCAGCCGAAGGACATCGCCTCGATCGTCACCTTCCTCGCCTCGGACGATTCGTACTGGCTGACCGGCGAGCAGTTGGTCGCCGCCGGCGGCATGCGCTGAGCGGGGCCGGCCCCGGGGCCCGTATGGGCTCCCGGGGTCGCCCTCGCGCGACCATCTCAACCGGGGCGGGCCTCGTCCGTGCCGGCGCGGTGCGGGTAATCCGCGCCGCGCTCGCCCAGCTGCCCGCGCCGGCGCCAGACGACGACCGCCACCAGCACCACCACCAGCGGCAACATGAAGCCGAATTCGTCGATCGCGTACGGCGTGATGGCGCCGTGCGGGCTGGTGATGGGGGTGAAGAACTGCTGGATGAACACGTTGTGGCTGGCATGCAGGATCGCCGCCGGCCACAGGCTGCCCGAGCGCAGGCGCAGCCAGGCCATCGGCACGCTGATCGCCAGCACCATCAGCGTGAAGCACGGCAGCGCGAACCACCAGGGCGTGCCCGAGTTGTAGTCGGCGAACAGCAGGATCGGCATGTGCCACAGCGCCCACACCGCGCCGGTCAGCAGCGCGCCGCGGGTGAAGCCGAACGCCTCGGTCATGCGCGGGGCGAGGTAGCCGCGCCAGCCGATCTCCTCGCCCAGTGCGGTAGAGAGGCCGAACACCAGCCCCACGCTGGCCCGCAGCAGGAAATAGCCGGCCACGACCAGCCAGGACGGCGCCGCCCCCCAGCCCAGGCCCTCGGCGAGCGAGGCGACGAACTGCGGGTTGCCGAAGCCGCCCAGGCCGCCCAGCCACACGATCGCATAGGCCACCGCCGCATAGCCGAGCGGAAGCAGGTAGGCGAGCCAGGCCCAGCGCGCCGCGCTCCAATGCCAGCCGAGGCCGGCCAGCGGCTGGCCGCCGAGGCGGCAGCTCGCCAGCGCCGCCATGGCCGGGCACCACATGAGGCCGGCGACGTACATGCGGAAACCGCCGCCGAGGTGGCCGGTGGCGATCACCAGCGCGTAGAAGACCGCACTGAACGCGAAAACCAGCAGCAGATACAGGCCGATCGCCGGCCGTGGATGCCCAAGTGCCATCGCCAGTCCTCCTGGAGTCCGGGACCGGCCGATATAAGAACGACGGCGGTCGCTCGCGCAACCGCCGTCGGTCATGGTTCACGGGGCGGGCCCTTGCGGGCCTGCCGCTCAGCTCCAGTTGCTGTCGTCGTCGAAACCGCTGTCGGCGAAGTCGGAGTCGTCGGAGGGGCCTAAGTTGTCGAAGCCGCTGTTGTCGTGGTCATTCTGCGAATCGTCGTAGAAGTTGTTCTGGGTGACGTTCTCGACCACCTCCGGCTGGCCGCCGGCCAGGCCGCCGCCCTGGTGGCCGCCGATCAGGCTCTCGATGCCGTTGAACAGGAACATGCCGCCCGCGACGCCGGCCGCGGTGGTGGCGGCGCTGGCGAGGAAGCTGGGCGCGCCGCCGCCGGCCGCCTGCGGCGGGGGCACCGGCGGGGGCGTGGCGCCGCCGCCGAAGAAGCGCTCACGCCAGCCCGGGGCCGGCGGCGGTGCGGACGGCGCTGGCGGCGGCACCTGGCCGCGGCGCCAGTCCTGCTGGCCGCCGAGGAAGCTGCCGCCGCCCTGCCCGCCGGCCTGCGCCTGCAGGCGGGCGATCTCGGCCTTGGCGTTCTCCAGTGCCTGCTGCTGCAGCAGGCTGCGCTGCACCAGCAGGTAGAGCGCGTCCGGCTGGTCGGCCACGCGCTGGCGGATCAGCGCGTCGGCCTGCGGGTCTTTCGCCACGCCGCGCGCGGCGGCCAGGCGGTCGAGGAAATCTTCCAGCAGTTGCTGTTCCTGCGGTGTCATGCGCAAAGCTCCGGACTCATGGATGGTTGCGTAGCCCTTGGCACTGCCGTGGTTCCGGCGGCGCCGGGTACGCCCGCCGCCGCGACGGAACGGTTCCGTCACGCAGCGGCGTAAGGAGGACTGTAGGGGCGCCCCGTGACGCATCCAAGGCATCGGCCGCGCGGCATTAGGCGGGCGATTCAGGCGGCGTCGGCGACGCAAGTTCTTGCCGGGCGCCCGCCCGCGGCCCCGCACCGCGGTTTGCGCCGGTACGGCAGCCGCGAAGCGGACCGGGCCGCACGCACGGCGCGACAGCATGCCGCGGTGCCGCGCCCCGTCGTGGCGGCCGCGCTCACTTGAGCGCCAGCACGTAGTCGAGGATCAGCCGGTTCTCGTTGAAGCGGTTGGCGGCCGCGTAGCTGCTGCGGATCGCCGTGTTGCGCCAGCGCAGCGAGAAGCCCTTCAGCGGGCCGCCGGGAAAGGCGTAGCCGATGTCGGTGTTGCGCTCCCACTCGCGTCCGGCGGGCAGGCCAGCGCCGCGGTCGATGTGGTCGCCGGCGGTGTAGCGGGTCATGAAGGTGAGGCCCGGCAGGCCGAGCCGCGCGAAGTCGTAGTCGAAGCGGTACTGCCAGGAACGCTCGTGCGCGTTGGCGAAGTCGTTGATGGTGACGAAGTTGATGAGGTAGGCCGTGCTGCGCGCCAGGTAGGGGAAGGGGTCGCGCCCGCCCATGTGCTGGTAGCCCACGCCGAAGGCGGCGCCGCCGAGCTTGTAGGTGAGCATGGCGTCCACCGCGCGGTTGTCCACCGGCGCCCGGCTGCCGCCGTCCGGTCGGGTGACGTGGTAGCGCAGGTCGCCGGACAGCGACTGGCCCGCGCCCGTGTGCCAGCTGCCCTTGAGGCCGTAGAAGCTCTGCCGGTAGATACCGTCGAGCCAGATGTAGCGATAGGTGGCGCTGGCGCCGAGCGCGCCGGGGAAACTATAGGTGCCGCCGCCCATCACCAGCTTGTCGCTGCGGTAGGCCGGGTAGCGGTTGAGCACGAAGTCGCTGTAGTGGGTGGCGTTGGCGTACTGGTTGCCGCTGAGCCTGGCGCCGATCAGGGCGAGGCGGTCGAGGTCGTGCGACTCCACCAGCCAGCCCTTGTAGGTGGCCTGCAACAGGCGCGTGTAGTCGGAGATGGCGAAGGGGTCGTTGAAGACGAAGGTGCCGTACTTCACCGTGGTCTTGCCGAGCTTCGCCTTGTAGGTCGGGCGCAGCTTGGCGTACTCGTTCTCCGGCGAGCCGTCGGTGCGGTAGGGCATGATGTTGGTGCCCGCGCCGCCGTGCAGGCGGTAGCCGGCCTGGCCGAGCAGGTCCACGCCCAGGCCCACCGGGCCGGCGGTGTAGCCGGAGTTGAACTGGAAGATGAAAGCCTGCGCCAGCCCCACCGCGCCCGGCCGCGGCGCGGGTTGGTGGTGGAACTCGCGGTTGAAGTAGAACTGGCGCGCCTCGAGCGTCGCGCTGCTGCCGTTCCAGAAATCCGCCGCGCTGCGGCTGGCCCAGTCGTCGGCATGGGCCGGCGCGACGGCGGCCAGCGACAGCCCCCCGGCGCAGGCCGCACAGAGGGCCAGGCGATGCATGGGCGAGCTTGGCCTCGTCATCATGCCGACCCGCCTCGATCCAGCCCGGCTGCCGCGACCGGCGCCTCCACGGGCGCCTCGCCCGCCAGCACGGTCCGGGCTTTCGCATGGTCGAGCGTGCGGGTGAAGGTGCCCACCACCAGCGTGGCGACGCAGTTGCCGAGGTAGTTGGTGAGCGCGCGGGCGATGCCCACGAACCAGTCCGCCGGCAGCAACAGCAGCAGGCCGGACACCGGCAGCGAAGGCACCGCCGCCAGGGTGGCGGCGAGAATCACGATGGCCGCCCCCGGCACGCCGTGCGCGCCCTTGGAGGTGAGCAGCGCGATCAGCAGCACGCTCACCACCTGCCCCGCACTGAGCGCGGTGTCGGTGGCCTGGGCGATGAACAGCACGGCCAGCGTGAGGTACAGGGAAAAGCCGTCGAGGTTGAACGAGTAGCCGGTGGGGATCACCAGGCCCACCGTGCCCTCCTCCACGCCCAGGTCCTCCAGCTTCTTCATGGTCTGCGGCAGCACCGCGTCGGAGGAAGTGGTGGCCGCGACGATGGCGATCTCCTCGCGCAGGTAGCGCGCCAGCGCGGTGAGGCGATAGCCGCACAGCCGCAGCAGGCCGCCGAACACCAGCAGCACGAAGACCAGGCAGGCGCCGAAATAGGCGAGCAGCAGCAGACCGACCTTCTCCAGCGAGGCCAGGCCGAAGCTCGCCGTGGTGTAGGCCATCGCACCCAGCACGCCGAGCGGCGCGAGGCGCACGAACAGGCCGAGGATGCGGAAGAACAGGCGGCTGGCGTCCTCGATCACGTGGCCGATCTTCTCGCCCGGGGGGCCGAGCAGGATCAGCGCCACGCCGGTGACGATCGCCAGCAGCAGGATCTGCAGCACGTCGCCCTGCACGAAGGGGCTGAGCAGCGAATCGGGGATCAGGCGCTGGAAGAAATCGGCCACGCCGCCCAGTTCATGGTGGGCCGCCGCCGGCGGCTCGCCCAGCTGCGCCAGCGCCGCGGGCGAGGCGTGCAGGCCGCGGCCCGGCTGCACCACGAAGGCCACCAGCACGCCGAACAGCAGCGCGACGGTGCTGACCACCTCGAAATACAGCAGGGCCAGCCCGCCCAGCCGGCCGACCCGGCGCAGGTCGCCGCTCTTGGCGATGCCGCAGGCCACCACGCAGAACACCACCGGCCCGACCATGATCTTGATCAGCTGGATGAAGTCCTTGGCGAGCGGGCTCAACCGCTTGGCGAACTCCGGCACGAACGCGCCGAGCAGCACGCCCAGCACGGCCGCGAGCACCACCTGCAAGAACAACGAGCGTGCCAGATACCGCATGCCATACCTCCCTAGTCACTCTTCCACTAACCATGCAGGCGGGAGCGGCTCAACCGGCAAATTGACGCATAGCCATCCAGGCGTCCATACGAAAACGCTTCCGCTGCCTCCATCGCCGCCTCCGTCCGGGCCGTGCGGCGGCCGGCGCTGGCGCGCCGCTGCGCTAGGATGCCCGCGATCCCAGCGCAAGGAAAACCCGATGCCCCGCCCGCCCCTGCTGCTACCACTTCTGATGCTGCTCGCCCTGGCCGGCCCCGCCCGCGCCGCCGACGACACCCGCCTGTGGGACGCCTACGCGCAGCAGCTGCGCGGGGTGAAGTACGTGTCGCTCTCGCACGTGATCGCGCCGGGCATCCCGGTGTGGCACGGCTTCGGCCCCTCGCGCTTCGCGCCGGCCGCCGACCCCGCGGACGGCCACGCCTACACGTATGCGAAGGACGGCTTCGAGGCCACCCGCTATGAGCTTTCCACCGACCAGCTCGGCACCCAGCTCGACCCGCCCGCGCACTGGGCGCCGGAATACCCGTCCATCGACGAGCTGCCGGCCAGCTACACGCTGCGGCCGCTGGCGGTGATCTCCATCGTCGCGCAGGTGAAGCGCGACCCGGGCTACGCGCTCACGGTGGCCGACATCACGGCGTGGGAAAAGCGGCACGGGCGCATCCCGGCCGGCGCGGTGGTGTTCGTGCGCTCGGACTGGTCCAGGCGCTGGCCCGATCCCGCGCTCGCCACGCTCAAGCACTTCCCCGGCGTATCGCTGGCCGCGCTCAAGTTCCTGCACGAGCAGCGGCACATCCTGCTGCACGGCCACGAACCGCTGGACACCGACGACAGCCCGGACCTGGAAGGCGAATCCTGGCTGATGCACCACGGCTACGCCCAGGCCGAGGGCGTGGCGCACCTGGACCAGGTGCCCGAGGCCGGCGCGCTGGTGGCGATCGGCTTCCCGCGCTTTGCGGGCGGCACCGGCGGCTACGCCAGCTTCACCGCCCTCTGCCCGCCCGACTGGCCCTACGGCGTGGCCGCCGACCCGACCCGCGACGCCCCACTGCCCAAGGCCGCCCGGCCGCTGCATTGGGACCCGGCCACGGGCGTGCGCGTGCGCTGAAGTGGCGTCCACTGCGCCGCCTCGCCTGCCCGCGCCACGACACGGCCCCGGCGCCCGTTCGCCTCATGCTTCCGGATTGACGCATCGACGATGCGTGGACCAGCATCAACTATGTGAGTAAATCCTCATATAATGCGCACGGCACGAACCGCCACCGCACCGCTCCTTCACCTGGCGAGGATCTCCCCATGTCGCAAGCCGACCAGGCTCCGCCTCCATCGCCGCGCGTCGACGGGCACGTGGCGCTGCGATGGCCGGCGCTGCTGGTGCTCTCCGCCGTGCTGGTGATCCTGCTCGAAGCCATGCACCTCTCCGCCGCCCTGTTGATCGGCCCGATGGTCGCGGCGATCGCGCTGGCCGCCGCCGGCCGCGCGCCGCGCATTCCCAACGTCCCCTTTCTCGCCGCGCAAGGCGTGGTCGGCTGCATGATCGCGCGCAGCCTCACGCCGTCCATCGCCGTGGAAATGGCGCGCGGCTGGCCGCTGTTTCTCGCCGCCGTAGCCTCGGTGATCACGGCAAGCGCCGCCCTGGGCTGGCTCCTCACGCGCTGGCGCGTGCTGCCGGGCAGCACCGCGATCTGGGGTTCGTTCCCCGGCGCGGCCGCCACCATGAGCCTGATGGCCGAGGCCTTCGGCGCCGACATCCGCCTGGTTGCCTTCATGCAGTACCTGCGCGTGCTACTGGTGGCGCTGGCCGCATCCGGTGTCGCGCGGCTCGGCGGAGGCGACACGGTCGCGCACGCAACGACATGGTTCACGCCGGTCACGCCGGGGCCGTTCGCCCCCACGCTGGCCTTGGCGTTCGGCGCAGCGGCGCTGGCGCCGCGCCTGCGCATCCCGGCCGGCCCGCTGCTGCTGCCGATGGTGCTGAGCGCCGTGCTGCAAGGCTTCGGCTGGCTCACCATCACCCTGCCGCCCTGGCTGCTGGCGGCCAGCTACGCGCTGGTTGGCTGGAGCATCGGCCAACGCTTCACGCCCACCATCCTGCGCCATGCCCTGAAGGCGCTGCCGCAGGTGGTGGGCGCCATCGCGGCGCTGATCCTGGTCTGCGGCCTGCTCGCGCTCGGCCTGATGCGCCTGGCCCACGTGAGCGCTCTCACCGCCTACCTCGCCATGAGCCCCGGCGGCGCCGATTCGGTGGCGATCATCGCCGCCTCCAGCAAGGTCGACGTGCCGCTGGTGATGGCCCTGCAGAGCGCGCGCTTCGTCACGGTGCTGCTGGTGGGGCCGGCGCTCGCGCGCCTGCTGGCCCGACGCGTGCCTGGGGAGGCCGACGCGCCGGCGTAGTCGCGAACGCCACGGCCGTCCTCACGACGGCCGTGGCGCGGCGTTGCTCAGAAGAACGAGGCGCCGAAAGTCAGCATCACCGCGCGCGTCTGCAACACCTTGTAGACGGCGGGGTTGCTCACCGCCACCGCGGCGCCGCTCGAATCCACCGCGGTGCCGGAGGACTGGAAATCGCCCACTGTGTCGGCCGCCGCCAGCGCCTTGCGGCTGAACAGGTTGGACACGTTGAGGCGGATGTACGGCTTGCGGAAGTCGGAGGAGAAATCCGCGAAGTTCCAGCCGGCGTTGAGGTTCACCGTGGTGTAGCCGCCGAAGCGCTCGGTGTTGGCCCAGTCCGCCCACTGCGAGCCGGTGTAGCGCGTGTTGAGGCTGGCCCAGAACGGCCCCTGGTTGTAGTTCAACGTGAGGTTGGCGAGGTTGCGCGGCGTGTTGACCAGGGTCTTGCCGTCGGTGGCGTAGGTGATGGTGGTGCCGGCCGCGCCGCCCGGGCCGACCATGTCGGACTTGTTGGTGGCGTGCGTGTAGGCGTAGGAGCCGTAGAGCTTCCAGTTCGGCGTGAAGGCATAGCTCGCCTCCGCATCGAGGCCGCTGGTCTTGGCCTTGGGCAGGCTCACGTAGAGGGTGCTGGCGGGCATCGCCGGGTTGCTGCCCGACACCAGGCGGTTCTTGAAGTTGGTGGTGAAGGCATCCACGCTGGCCGACACGCTGTCGCCGTAGAAGCGCCAGCCGAGGTCGGCCGTCCACGCGGTTTCGGGCGAGATCTTGCTGCTGGGCGACAGCGCGCCGTTCAGGGCCGCGGTGGCGGTAGGCGCGCGGAAGGTCTGGCCCAGGCTGGCGTAGAACTGGTTGCGGTCGTCGAGCTGGAACTTCACGCCGCCGTTGGGCGTGAGCTTGTGGAAGCTGCGATCCACCGGGCCGCCGGCCTGGAGCGTGGTGCCGGGGTTGAGGTATTCCCAGCCCTTGCGGCTAGCCCACAGGTAGGCCGCGCCCAGGGTCACCGTCCATTGGTCGTTGGGCGTCCAGGTGTTGGTGGCGAAGAGCTTGCGCGTCTCGGCCGTGGCGTAGGTCTCCAGGCCCTTCTCGATGCGCCCGCCGGGCAGGCGGATCACCGCGGGATCGGTGTCGGCCCAGTAATCGGCCGGGATGCCGCTGGCCTGGTCCACCGGCGTGGCCTTGGTGCCCTGCTGCTGGCGCGGGCGGTCGTACCAGAAGCCGTATTCCAGGCTGTCGTTGAGGCCCAGGTCCTGGTTGAACTTGACGATCACGCCGGGGCGGAAGGTGTTGGAGTAGAAGAAGCCGTAGCCCACGCCCACCTCGCCCTCGCGCACCACGCCGTTGCCGCTGGCGTCCTGGTTCACGTAGGGGTAGCCGAGCTCGGTCGAGGGCGTGGTGGATTCGAACAGCGGCACGCCGAAGCCGCCGCCGCCGTAGCCGTACTGGAAGTAGGGCACCACCGAGAGGTGCAGGCTGTCGGTCAAGGTGAACTCGCCGTCCACGCTGGCCGTCCAGCTCATGAAGGGGTCGGTCTGGTACTTGTAGTAGTCCAGGTTGTCGAACGGCGAGGCGCTGGGGTCGTAGACCTTGTCGTAGCCCTGGTCGTACTTCTGCTGCGCCTGGGCCTTGGTCAGCGGCTGGTAGTTGATGCGGAACTCGCGCGCGAACTGCAGCGAGGCGGCGATGGAGTTCTTCTCGTCGATGGTCCACACCGACTTGCCGTCCACCTTGGTCACCTTCATCTTGCCGCCGCCGCGCCACAGCGAGGCGGTGTTGTTGGAGTAGGAAAACCACGAGCGCACCGGCCCGGTGTCGCCGGTGTTGAGGCGCACGAAGCCGCGCCGGTAGTCGTTGCTGCCCACGCCCGCGCTCACGTCCAGCCCGGCCTTGTGCGAGGGCATCAGCGACACCCACGCCACCGAGCCGCCGACCGCCGCGGCGGTGGCCATGTCCACGTCGGGGAAGCCCTGCGTCACCGTGATGTCGCCCATGTTCTCGGTGTCGCCGTACTGGGTGGCCCAGATGGCGTAGTTGCCGGCGTCGTTCACCGGCGCGCCATTCACGGTGACGCCGATCTCGTCGGCGTAGAAGCCGCGCATGGTGAACTGGCCGTCGTTGAGGCCGGTGGCATCCACCGTGGCCGTGTTGACGCCCGGGATGGTCGCCAGCATCTGGGTGAAGTTGGAGCTGGAAGGCGCCTGCGCGATGGCCTCGCGGGTGACGGTGGAGACCGCCTTGGGCGCGTCCTGCGTGGTCATCAGGCCGCCGCCCAGCGTGGGCGACTGGCCCGACACGCTCACGCCCTGCATCTGCTGCACACGCTTGGTGTCGTTGGAGGTGGTGGTGTTGGAGGTGCTGAACACGCTGCGGCGGGCGGCCGGCTTGCCGTCCCCCTGCGCGTCCTGGGCCGCCGCCGTGCCGGCCGCCGTACACAAGGCGATCGCGATCGCCGCCGCCAGATGCCTGCTCTCCATTCCTCGTCTCCCCCGCGCATGCGTGAACCCGTCCGGTCGGCGCGTCCCCGCGGCCGACGAAAACCAAGCTAGCGGCCCTGTCACCGTTTTGCCACAGCAAGTTTTTGCGATGCAGCATCCGGTCACGTTTTGGAAAAACCTCGCCAACCACGGCACGGCCAGCCCTTCCATCGCCAGCGCCCGAGCCATGTCGCTACGAAAATGTGCGCTTGCGGCAACATGCCGCCTCGCCGCCCCGCGGCTTGGCCTGGCCGTGTAGACGTCCGTCCGCCGCATGCCGGCCGGCCTATTGACTACATGTGTAGTCAAGGCGTAGCGTGACTACACACGTAGTCACGGAAACCTCCCCATGTCCAAGCCCTCCATCGGCGACCAGGAGCTGGCGCTGCTGCACTACCTGGCCGAGCACGAACCGGCCTCGGTCGGCGAAGTCGCCGCGGATTTCGGCGAGGCGCGCGGCATCGCCCGCTCCACCGTGCTCACCATGATGGAGCGCCTGCGCGCCAAGGGTTACCTCAAGCGCCGCCAGCTCAAGGGCGTATACCGCTACAGCACCGCCACCGGCCCCGGCGAGGCGATGCGCCGCGCGGTGGGCAGCTTCGTGGAGAAGACCCTGAGCGGCTCGGTGTCGCCCTTCGTGGCCTGGATGGCCGAGCGCGGCAAGGTCAGCGACGAGGAACTGGCCGAGCTGGAATCGCTGGTGGCCAGGCTGCAATCCGGCCGCAAGGGGAAATGACATGGCGACGCTCGATCAGCTCTCGTCCCTGCTGCTGACGCGACTGGCCTGGTCGTCGCTGCAGGCGGCCGTGCTGGTCGGCGTGGTGGCGCTGCTGGTGCGCCGGCTGCCCAGGCTGCCGGCCGCCGTGGGCGCCATGCTGTGGTGGCTGGTGGCCTTGCAGGGCGTGGTCGGGCTGGGCTGGCATGCGCCGCTGGCGTTGCCGCTGCTCGCACCGGCTTCGGCGCCCACCGCCGCCTCGCCCGCCGGCACTGAGCCGCCCATGCGCGCCGATGCCATGGCCGTGGGCATGCCGTCCCGGCCGACGACCGCGGCGCCCACCGCCTCCGTGCCGGCCTCGCCGCCGCGCGCCTCCGCCGCCACCGAGCGTATGGCGCGGCCGAGCTTCGCCCCCGCCGACCACTGGCGCACCGCCCTGGCCGCGCTGTGGCTACTCGGCGTGCTCGCGCCGTTGCCGCTGTGGCTGCGGCAGGGCTGGCGCACGCACCGCCTGCTGTGCGAGGCGGCGCCGGTGGCCGATCCACGGCTGCGCGCGCAGTGCATGGCGCAGGCGAAGGCGCTGGGCCTGCGCCGCTGCCCGGCGTTGCGCGCCTCGCCGACGATCCGCTCGCCCCAGGTGGCCGGGTTGTGGCGGCCGACCGTGCTGTGGCCCGCCGCGTCCGCCTTGAGCGCCGAGGAATCGGCCATGGCGCTCGCCCACGAGCTGGCCCACCTGCGCCGCGGCGACCTGTGGCTGGGCTGGCTGCCGGCGATCGCGCAGCGGTTGTTCTTCTTCCACCCGCTGGTAGCCTGGGCCGCGCGCGAATACGCCCTGCACCGCGAGGCCGCCTGCGACGCGCTGGCGACGCGCGAGCTGCGCGCCGCCCCGCAGGACTACGGCCGCCTGCTGCTGCGCCTGGGCGTGGCCCGGCCGCTGCACGCCGGGCTCGCCGGCGCGTCGCCCACCTTCCGCAACCTCAAGAGGCGCCTGACCATGCTGCAGCAGACGAACGAGACGCCGCGCGCCCGCGGCTGGGTGCTGGTGGCGCTGGTCGCGCTGGCCGGCGTGCTGCCCTACCGGCTCACCGCCGCGCCGGAACCCGCGGCGACCGCGGCGCCGGCCGTCGCCGCCACGGCGCAGGCGAACCCCGTGCCGCGCGCCGCCGGCACGCCCGCGGCTTCGCCCCGGCCCGCCGCAACGGCCGCCCGCGCCACGCCGGCCAGCCGGGCAACCTATACCGACGACACCCTCAACAGACCGCCGCCGCCGCCCGCCCCCTTGCCGCCGCCCCCGCTCGCGGCGCCGCCGGCGCCACCCGCGCCACCCTCGCCGCCAGCACCCCTGCCGGCCAGGGGCCTGGCCGGCCACCACGTGGATATAGACGTCTATACCGACGCCGAACGCGGCTTCGCCCTGTTCGACGGCGACACCGTGATGGTGCACGGCGACGAGCACGATCTCGCCCAGGCCAGGGCATGGCATGAGCACGATGCGCCGCTGCTGTGGCTGCGCCGCGACGGCCGCGCCTACGTGGTCCGCGACGCCGCCTTCGTCCGCCACGCCCGCGACCTGTACGCGCCGCTGACCGAACTGTCCAAGCAGCAAGGCCAGCTAGCCAGCCAGCAGGGCGCCCTCGCCGGCCGGCAGGGCGGCCTGGCCGCCCGCGAGGGCGCACTGGCCTCGCGGCGGGCCGAGCTGGAAGGCCGCCGCGCCGCCGTCGAGGCCGAGCGCGCCACCATGCAGGCTCGGCCCGACCCCACCTCGCACACGGCGGCCAGTGCGGCGACCGACGCCAAGGCGAAAGTCATCGCCGAGCAACTCGCCGCCCTGGCCCAGGCGCGCACCGGCCTCGACGGCGAGCAGGCGAAGCTGGCGCAGCAGCAGGCGGCGCTGTCCCTGCAACAAGCCGAACTGTCCAGGCACCAGCGCAACCTCTCGGCGCAACTGGGCAAGCAGATGGATCGGCTGCTGGACGAGGCCCTGGCGAAGGGGCTGGCGCAGCCGGCCGCCCGCTGAAGGCACGCCGCCTCCCCGGCGACAGCGGCCCTACGATAGCCAACCTGGCCCCCAGCCGCGGGGCATGGCCGGCGGCATCCTTGGGATGCCTGTTCGCGATCTTGCCGAAGGCATCGAAACCGTAGGAGCGCGCCTTGCGCGCGACAGCGGTGTGGCAGCGTCGCTGCTGCGTAGGCTTGTCGCGCGCAAGGCGCGCTCCTACGTCGGTGATGTGCCATGGAAGGAGGAGCCACGGGGGCCCTCTACTGGCCTGTTCATCCGGCGCCATCGTTACAGGCGTTGGCGACGGACGAGCCAGGATTCGCGCCGGGACGCCACAGCGGCGCGGGGGAGCGACCACCTCCCCGCGCCGCCGTCGCCGGCGCTGGCTCAATCCTTCGGCGGCGCCAGCTTGTACGCCACCGGCGGCGTGTCGCCGGCGAGGTAGCGCACGAAATAGTCCCAGCGCCGGCGCATGGCGTAGTAGGTGCCCTCGGTACCGTAGCCGTGGTGCACGTTGGGGATCATCAGGAGGTCGAAATCCTTGCCGGCCTTGATCAGCGCGTCGGCCACCAGCAGCGTCTCGTAGGGCGGCACGTTGTCGTCCAGGGTGCCGTGCACCAGCATCAGGTGGCCCTTGAGGTTGGCGGCGTGGTTCTGGTTGGCCTGGTCGTCGTAGTTGCTCTTGCCGTCGGGGCCGGTGGCGAGCAGGCCCTGCCACTTCTCGGCCCAGTCGTCCTCGTAGTTGCGGTTGTCGTGGTTGCCGCTCTCGGCCCAGCCGACCTTGAAGAAGTCGGGGTAGCGGAACATCGCGCCCGCGGTGGCGTTGCCGCCGCCGGAGTGGCCCCAGATGCCCACGCGGCCCAGGTCGATCCACGTGTAGCGCTGGCCCAGCTCCTTGATGCCGGCCACCTGGTCGGGCAGCGTGTTGTCGCCGATGTTGCCGAAGTAGGCGTCGTGGAAGGCCTTGGAGCGCCACGGCGTGCCCATGCCGTCGATGGCGACCACGACGAAGCCCAGCTCCGCCAGCGCCTGGTTGTCGCCGTGCGCGGCCAGGAAACTGCGCCCGCGCACCGAGCCGGTCTGCGGGCCGGGGTAGATGTAGTCGACGATCGGGTACTTCTTCGACGGGTCGAAGTGGCTGGGCTTGAACAGCAGGCCGTAGAGGTCGGTCTTGCCGTCGCGCGCCTTCACCACGATGGGCTGCGGCGGCACCCAGCCGGCGGCCTTGAGGCGGCCGATGTCGGCCTTGGCCACGCCGGCGAGGGTGTGGCCGTCGCCGGCCGCGCGCAGCACGGTCACCGGCGGCGTGACGGAGGTGGAATAGGCATCGACGAAGTAGCGCCCGTCGGGCGAGAGCGTCACGGTGTGGTCGGCCGCCTCCGGGGTGAGCAACTGCGGCGCGCCGCCGTCCAGGCTCACCTTCCAGAACTGCTGGTAGTACGGGTCCACGCCCGGCGTGCGGCCCACGCCGCGGAACCACACGGTGCGGGTCTTCGCGTCCACGCGCAGCACTTCGGTGACGTTGCCCTCGCCGGTGGTGACGGCGCGCTTGAGCTTGCCGGTGTCCAGGTCATAGAGGTAGAGCTGGCCCCAGTTGCTGCGCTCGGAGAACCAGATGGCCTCGTGGCTGGCGGGCAGGTAGAACCAGTTCACCTGGCCGTTGCCGCTCTCGTAGTAGGTGGGCACGCTCTCCTCGAACGCGGTGCGCACCGCGCCGGTGGCCGGGTCGGCGAGGCGGAACCATTCGTGCTTGTGGTCGCGCGAGGTGGAGACGAAGGCCAGCGAGGTGCCGTCCGGCGCCCACTTCACGTCGTCCCAGCCGCCGTCGGGGCCGCAGCTGACGTCGTCGCACAGGGTGGAGCGGTGCTGGTCGGGCGGCATCTTGAGCCGCACCACCTTCTTCGCGGCCACGTCGATCACCACGCGCTCGATCATAGTCACGTCCTTGTCGCCCACCAGCGGGTACTTCCACGCCTCGAGCCTGGGGTGGCCCACGTTGGTGCTGACCAGGTACATGTCGCCGGTCTTGCGCTGGTCCTGCTGGAAGGTGGCGATGCGCTTCGAATCGGGCGACCACACCAGGATCGCGTTGTCGGTGTGCTTCCAGCCGGCGTTGTCGGTGGCGTAGCCGAAGTTCTCCACCCCGTCGGTGGTGAGCGCCGTCTCCTTGCCGGTGGCGACGTCGCGCAGCCACAGGTTCCAGTTGCGGATGAAGGCCTCGCTCCGGTCGTCGGGCGAGCGCACGCCCGGCTCCTTGCCGGTCCTGGCCTGCGCGGCGCGGCCCTCGCACTTGGGCTCGGCGGCCTTGAGGTCGCACAGGTAGTGCTTGCCGCGAAGCTGGACGTCCAGACGTCCATCCGCCTCGACACTGAAATCGCGGACGCCGAGCTTGTCGGCCTTGACCGGCTTGCCCGCGGCCTGGCCGAGCGCCGCGGCGAGCTTGGCCTGGTCGAAGGCCGGCGCCGCCTTGCCGGTGGCGGCATCCATGATCCGGTAATGGTCGCCCTGGGCGTCGTGGTCCACGAACCAGAAGCGGCCCGCGTCGAGCCAGGCGACCTTCTGCACCGCGTGATCGACCAGCGGCGCGGTGCCGTAGGCGAGGAGGCGCTCGGCCTGCGCATAGTCCTGCGCGGTCAGCGTGCGCCCCTGCGCCATCGCGCCGGTCGCCAGCGCGCCCAGTGCCAGAGCGCCGAGCAGGCGCGGCTTGCCCTTCAAGATCATGCGGGTCACCTCGTGGTTGTTGCGCGGACGCCGGAGCGGCGCGGCGTTCAAAACGCCTGATCGTAGCCCCAGGCCGCGGCCGCCACCCCTGCCATTGGTCCTGTCCTGTGCTGCGTTGCGGCAGAATAGGGGCCTCCGGCTCCCTGTCCCCGCCCCTCCCGAGATCGCCATGTCCGTCGCCGTGCCCGAAGCCCGCCTGCTCGAAATCGTCTTCCCCGACCACACCAACCACCTGGGCACGCTGTTCGGCGGCCAGGCGCTGGCGTGGATGGACAAGGCCGCCTTCATCGTCGCCTCGCGCCACGCGCGCCGCACCGTGGTCACCGCGCGTTCGGAGCAGGTGGATTTCCGCGTGCCGGTGCGCCAGGGCCAGTTGGTCGAGCTGATCGCGCGGCTGGTCGAGGTGGGCCGCAGCTCGATGAAGGTGCAGGTGGAAATGACCGCCGAGGACCCGCTCACCGGCGACCGCCAGGTCTGCACCACCGGCCAGTTCGTGATGATCGCCATCGACTCGCACGGCAAGCCGACCACGGTGCCGCCGCTGGATGCGGCCGCGGCACCGCAGGCGGCGGCCGTCGCCGGCTGAAAAGCCGGCGTCGTGCCGGACGGGTCGCGGCCAACAGCGGCGACCCGCACGGAACATCCGTGCCGCGAACCGCCTTCGCGCCGCAACGGGGGCCGCTTCGCGCCCCGCCCGCTTGACGCCGCGCCGCCCTCGCCGCAGGCTGCGGCTCCCCGCATTCCGGAGCCGGGCGATGGCGCAACGCCTGCAGGTGATCGGCAACTACCTCTCGCCCTACGTGCGCAAGGTGCTGGTATGCCTGGAGCTGAAGGGGCTCGACTACGCGATCGACCCCATCACCCCCTTCTACGGCGACGAGGCCTTCGCGCGGCTGAGCCCGCTGCGCCGCGTGCCGGTGCTGCTGGACGGCGAGCTGGTGCTCAACGACTCCTCGGTGATCTGCCAGTATCTGGAAGACAAATACCCGCAGCCCGCGCTCTACCCCGCCGACATCGCCCAGCGCGCGCAGGCGCGCTGGCTGGAGGAGTACGCCGACACGCGCCTGGCCGACCTGCTGATCTGGCGGCTGTTCTACCAGTTGGCGATCCGCCGGCACATCTTCCGCGAGGGCACCGACGAGGCGGTGGTGCGCAAGGCCCGCGAGGTGCAGATCCCGGCCGCGCTCGATTACCTGGAAGGCGTACTGCCCGCCGCAGGCTACCTGTTCGGCGCGCCCTCGATCGCCGACATCAGCCTCGCCAGCTATTTCCGCACCGCCTCGTTCGTGCGCTACGCGGTGGACGCCGCGCGCTGGCCGCGCACCGCGGCCTTCGTCGAGCGCGTGCTGGCGCTCGAACCCTTCCGCAAGCTGGCCCGCTACGAGGACGCCATGCTGCGCCTGCCGCCGCCCGCGCAGCGCGACGCCCTGGCGGCGATCGGCGCGCCGCTGACCGCGTGGACGCACGGCACCGCCACGCCGCGCCGGGGCGTGCCGCGCGGCTGAGGCGCGCGGCGGCCGGTCAGCGGCGGCAGCTGCTGGGCATGTACCTCAGCAACTGGCGGTCGGTGATGTTCGCATTGGTGCACGACCAATGGATCGCCCCCTCGCCGGTGATCGCGGACAGCCCCACCTGCTTGCCGGCGGGCATGGCGTGCGCCTTCTGCACGCTGTCCGAGTCGAAATGGATGAGGATCTGGCCCGGGTTCTGCGTGGCGTAGACGTGGCTCACGTACTTGCCCGAAATATCGCCGGAACTGCCGGGCAGGCCCGCGGACTCCGGCGTCGTCGGGAAATGCCCGTAGTTTGCGTATTCCGGCCCACCTGACCACCGCGTCCGGTAATGACTGACCAGGCACTGGTGTCGACCACCCTGCCGGTACTGACCAAGGGGGGCTCAAATTGTCTAAGGAATGGTGCCTGCTCCTGCGGCACGCGCCATCTTCGCTTCATGCCTTTGACGAGTTCGTATCGACCTGCGTCGAGCTGGCGGACCTTGATCGGCACGCCAGTGATCTTGGGCCTTGCTGCTGGGTGATCCAGGTCGCGACGGTAAGCACGGATTTCGGCTGATGTGTGGGCTCAATGGCCAGGGACGGAAGCGTGGCCGGCGAGAGGCAAAGGCCCCAGAAGCAAGGAAGGCGTGGCCATCACGCCACACGCCCCTGTAGCGCACGCACCGCTGGCTGCCGATGCTGCTTGGCCTGCCAGAGATCATAGTTCGCCTGCATGGAGAGCCACGCCCGGGCGGTGCTGACGCCGGCCTCCTCAAGGCGCACGGCCAGGTCAGGGCTGATGGCAGCCTTGCCGTTGAGCACCCGCGACAAGGCAACACGCGACATGGCCAACCGGCTGGCGGCCTCGGTCACAGACAGATTCAGCCGGGCAAGCACTTCGTCCTTGAGGATGCCGCCCGGATGGGGAGGATTGTGCATCATGGTTCGGTTCCTCAATGGTAGTCCTGGTAGTCGACCAGTTCGACGTTCGAGTCGACGAAACGGAAGGTGACCCGCCAGTTGCCGTTCACCCAGACCGACCAGTGGCTTTTCATCTGGCCTTGAGAGGGTGCAGTTTGAAGGACGGCAGCGCCATATCATCCGGCCCTGCCGCGACGTCAAGAAGCCCGAGGATGTTGCGGAGCTTATTCGCGTGTGCGGCCTGTATGCCTCGGGTCGACCCCGTGCGGTAGAACGTTTCGAGGCCCTTGTGCCGAAACCCGGTGAGCATGCGCACGGGATTAATTCGTATCGCATAGCGATACAACCCGGTGTGGACTTGGCGACCAGCAGCGCGGTCAGTCCAGATCGGAACGCTGGCCAGCCATTACCGGAATCTGCAGTAGTTCATGTAGAACTCCTCGCGCGCCGTCTTGGGCCCCTCGGCCAGCGAGAACCCTTCGGCGATCTGCGTGCGCACGACATGGCTCTGGTACGCCGGCAGGGCGATGGCCGCCAGGACGGCGACGATCGCCACCACGATCATCAATTCGATCAAGGTGAAGCCCGCCCGGCTTCGACTTGCGGATACAGGTCGCCCATCCCCGCTGGTCGGCTCGCCGACCAGGATGATCAGCGGACGACGTCCGCTTTCATCCTCGGAACGGAACCATCAGCCGGCTTGCGACTTGGCGGTGTTGACCGCCCATTGGGCGGCGAAAGCCCGCTGGTAGGCGGGCCGCGCTTCGCCGCGGGCGACATAGGCCGCCAGGTCCGGAAATTCGTCCAGCATGCCCGCCGGCCGCAGCCTGAGGAGCACCGACACCATCATCAGATCGCCCGCGCTGAACGCACCATCGAGCCAGCCGGCATCGCCCAGGCGGGCAGAAAGCTGGACCAGCCGCTGGCGAATGCGATCCTCGACCAGGGGCAGGCGTTCCTGGCTCCAGGGCTTGTCGCGCTCCGCGATCCTGGTGTTGGAGAGGTCAAGGATCGGCGGCTCCACGGTGTTGAGCGCGGCGAACATCCAGGTGATCGCCCGCGCCCGCGCGTTGGCATCGTCCGGCAACAGGCCTGGGTGGCGCTGGGCGAGATGAAAGACGATCGCGCCCGTTTCGAACAGGACGAGATCGCCTTCCTCGTAGGTGGGAATCTGGCCGAAGGGATGCAGGCGCAGGTGCGCGGGTTCCTTCATCGCACGGAACGAAACGAGGCGGACCTCGTAGGGTTGGCCTACTTCTTCCAGCGCCCAGCGCACGCGCGTATCGCGCGCCAGTCCCTTGCCGCCATCGGGCGACCGTTCAAAGGCGGTAATGGTGATGGTCATCGTGCGGCACGCCTGCTGAAAATCGGTTGCGGGGCTGTCAGGCCGCCAGGAAACGCTCGCACCTCGGCGGGTGCATGGCGGGCCTTACCCCGGGCCGGCGTCTCATGCATGTGGTTGAGCGCGTCGATACCAGGGATCATCGCTTTGCCGTCCAGGGCCGGGGGCGTAGTTTTCGGGATGTTGAGTTGCCACCAGACGTTGCGGCATGTTTGCTCCTTAGAGATCAGCCCAGGCGGCCTGATTGCCCGCTTTCACCATGGCGACGAACGGCCGGACCCGAATTCGACGCATGCCGGAAAAAATTTGCGCGCATGAGCGCGCATCTTCAGGGGCATGGCGCCCGCGTTCGACCCAAAGGACTATTGGCCCACCAGTAAAGTGATCAACGCGGATCGGTTGGCCGATCCGCGCGCGTCGGTCCGTCTGGTCAACGTCATCGGTACGCGCAGGCCTCCGGCCTGCACCCATCTGCCGCTACAGTTGCACCCTGCAATCCGCCGCAAAGACCCTCCATGCCGCTCAACCCTTCGCATCGCGTGGCCTCCGCCCTGGGAACCGCGCTGCCGCTCCTGCTCGGCGTCGCCGCGTTCTTCCTCGTCACCGGCGGCGCCCTGCTGCCGCCGGGCAACGTGCGGTGGCTGCAGCACAGCGACCTCGCGCAGAGCTACCTCGGCTGGGCCTTCTACCGGCACGACCCGTGGACGCTGCCGTTCGGCGCCAACCCCTCCTACGGGCTGGAGTTCCATTCCTCGGTCTACTACTCCGACTCGATCCCGCTGGTGGCGATGGCGCTCAAGCCGGTCGCCGCCTGGCTGCCGGAGCCGTTCCAGTATTTCGGGCTATGGCTGCTGCTCTGCTTCGCATTGCAGGCGCTGTTCGCCTGGCGCCTGCTCGCCCTGGCCACCCCGAGCCTGGCCGCGCGCGCACTGGGCTGCGTGTTCTTCGTGCTGGCGCCGCCCATGCTGGTGCGCCTGGGCGGGCACATGGCGCTGTGCGCGCACTGGGCGATCCTGGCGGCGCTGTATCTGTACCTGCGGCCGTCGCAAGAGCGCCAGCGCGGGCTGTGGACCGTCCTCGTCGCCGTGGCGATGCTGGTCCACGCCTATATCTTCCTGATGGTGGCCGCGCTGTGGGCCGCCGATCTCGTGCGCCGCGCCTTGGCGCAGGCGCGAGCGCGGCAGGTCGCGCTGCCGGCGATGTGGCAGCCGGTGCTGCGGGAGGCGGCCCAGGTCGTCGCCGCGACGCTGGCGGTGGCCTGGCTGGCCGGCTTCTTCATGGTGCCCGGCCGCGGCATGCACGCCGACGGCTTCGGCTACTACAAGATGAACCTGCTCGCGCCCTTCAACGGCAACGGCTGGTCGTTCTTCGGCCTGCACATGGCACAGGCCGCCGGCGAATACGAGGGCTTCAACTACCTTGGCCTCGGCGGCCTCGCACTGTGCCTGCTGGCCGTGCCGGCATGGCTGCTCGGCAAGAGGCGTGCGGAAGGCGCGCCGCGGCGGATGCTCTGGCCGCTGCTGGCCGTCGCCATCGCGCTGGCGCTCTTCGCCGTCACCCACCACATCGGGCTCGGCGCCGAACAATGGCGGCTCCCGCTGCCGGCCGCGTTGCAGAAGAAGCTGGACCGCTCGGCCATCCAGGCAACCGGGCGGCTGTTCTGGGTGGCGTACTACACGCTGCTGATCGGCGCGCTCTTCGCGCTCGCCAGGGCGCTGCCCCCGCGCGGGCTCGTCGCCGCGCTCGGACTGCTGGTCGCGGTGCAGCTGGTGGACCTGCGTCCCGGCCTCGCCAGCCTTCATACAGCGCTCGTGCAGCGCGCCACGCTCGACGACGCGCCGCCCCTCGAGGGCCCGTTCTGGACCCAGGCCGCGCAGCGCTACACGCGCCTGCGCCTGGTGCCCTCGCGCATCCTCGCGCCCGGCTGGGAGCGCCTGGCGCGCTACGCGCGAGAACACGGCATGGCGACCGACGCCATCCAGGTGGCCCGCGCGGACTGGAAAGTATTCACCCAGGTGCGGACGCAGCAGGTGCAGCGGGTGACGACGGGGACGCCGGAGGAACAGACCCTCTACATCCTCGATCCCGCCGTGGCGGCCACGGTCGCACGCGCGGCGCGGCCAGGGGATGCGGTCTTCGCGCTCGACGGCCTCGACATCCTCGCGCCCGGCTGGAACACACCGCTACCGGCTGGCGCGGCGAACCTCAAACACTCGCCCTGAACGCCCGCCCGAACGAGCCCGCCCGGCAACGCCCGGGCGGCGCGTGTTCGCCGCTGACGCGGCTTGGCTCCTCCCCCTGCAAGCAGTGCTTGCAGGGGGAGGCTGGGAGGGGGGTGAAGTCTGGCCTCGAGGCAAGGGTTTACCCCTCCCTGCACCCTCCCCTGCACGCAGGGGAGGGTGCAGGGAGGAGAGACTTTGAACAGGCTCTTAGCGCAAGCCGGCCATCAGCTCGGACAGCCACTCCACGAACACGCGCACGCGGGCGGAGAGCTGGCGTTGCGCCGGGTAGAGCACCGAGACCGGCAGCGAGGGCGGCGGGTACTGCGGCAGCACTTCGACAAGGCGGCCGGCGGCGAGGTCGGGCAGGAGGTCGTAGCGCGGGCGCTGGATCATGCCCAGGCCCGCGTGGCAGCAGGCGGCGTAGATCTCGCCCTGGTTGACGGTAAGCGTGCCCGGCACGTCCACCGAACGCAGTACGCCATCGACCATGAAATCCAGCCCCTCCGTGCGGCCGGTGGTCGGCGAGCGCCACCTCACCGCCTGGTGCGAGGCCAGCTCGTCCAGGCTCTGCGGCAGGCCGTGGCGCGCGACGTAGGCGGGGCTCACGCAGGTGGCCTGCGACAGCTCCGCCACCCGCCGCGCGATCAGCCCCGAGTCGCTCAGCACGCCGGCGCGCACCACGCAGTCGACGCCCTCCTGCATGAGGTCCACGTAGCGGTCGCTGGCGCTGACGTCCAGCTCCAGCTGCGGGTAGCGCGCGCGGAAGTCGGGCAGCGCCGGCACGATCACGCGGGCGCCCAGCGGGCCGGGCAGCTCGATGCGCAGGCTGCCGCGCGGCTGCGCCGCGGCGTGGCGGAAGCCCGCCTCGGTTTCCTCGATGTCGGCCAGCAGGCGCAGGCAGCGGGTGTAGTAGGCCTGCCCGTCCAAGGTGGGGCGCACGCTGCGGGTGGTGCGCACCAGCAGCTGCGTGCCCAGCCGCGCCTCCAGCTGGCGGATGGCGTGGCTCACCGTGGCGCGGGGAATGCCCAGCTCGTCGCCGGCCCGGGCGAAGCTGCCGAGGGCGACGATGCGGGTGTACAGGCGCATGGCGTCGAAGCGGTCCATGCCGGCCATTATTGAGATTTTTTGCATGGAGATGCCAATTCAATTGGCTTTATCCAACCCATGGCGACGCCGACAATCGTTTCACGTTTTCCCCTCTGCACGATCTCCCGCGCCGGCGCGCGCCTGCCGGCGGCGTTTTCCCCGTCCCTCACCTCACGGAGCACCGCGATGCAAACCCGTCTCCTCGGCAAGCACGGCCCCGCCGTTTCCGCCCTCGGCCTCGGCTGCATGGGCATGAGCGATTTCTACGGCGTGCGCGACGACGCCGAATCCATCGCCACCATCCACCACGCCCTCGACCGCGGCCTTACCCTGCTCGACACCGCCGACATGTACGGCCCGTACACCAACGAGGAACTGGTGGGCCGCGCCATCGCCGGGCGCCGCGACGAGGTGTTCCTGGCCACCAAGTTCGGCATCGTGCGCGATCCCAACGACCCCAGCGTGCGCGGCGTCAGCGGCCGGCCGGAGTACGTGCGCGCCTCCTGCGAGGGCAGCCTCAGGCGGCTGGGCGTGGACCACATCGACCTCTACTACCAGCACCGCGTGGACCCCAGCGTGCCGGTGGAGGAAACCGTGGGCGCGATGGCCGACCTGGTGGCCGCCGGCAAGGTGCGCTACCTCGGCCTCTCCGAAGCCTCGGGCGCCACGCTGGAGCGCGCCGCCACGGTGCACCCGATCGCCGCGCTGCAGGTGGAGTACTCGCTGTGGACGCGCGACCCCGCGCAGAACGGCATGCTCGACGCCTGCCGCAGGCTGGGCGTGGCCCTGGTGGCCTACTCGCCGCTGGGCCGCGGCTTCCTCACCGGCGCGCTGCGCTCGCCGGCGGATTTCGACGCCGACGACTACCGCCGCCACAGCCCGCGCTTCCAGGGCGAGAACTTCGCCCGCAACCTGGCCCTGGTGGACAAGGTGAAGGCGCTCGCCGACGAGAAGGGCTGCACGCCCGCGCAGCTCGCGCTGGCCTGGGTGCTGGCGCAGGGCGAGGACGTGATCGCCATCCCCGGCACCAAGCGCCGCGACCGCCTGGACGACAACCTCGGCGCGCTCGACGTGCGGCTCTCGGCGCAGGAACTGGCCGCGATCGACGCGGTGTTCCCGCCCGAGGCGGTGGCCGGCCCGCGCTACCCCGAGGCGATGATGAAGCTGGTGAACGCCTGAGCCCCCGTCGACGATCCTGCCACCGATGAATGCCCCTCCCCCTGCTCGCAGTGCTCGCAGGGGGAGGTCGGGAGGGGTGAGGCCTCGCCTCGAGGCAAGGGCTCACTCTTCTCCCCTCCCCTGCAAGCAGGGGAGAGATCGGCTGCCCCGAAACTCCCACGGCCGATACGGCGGGCTTTCCCGCGGCGGCGGCATGCCGCGGCGCCGCGCCGGGCGCCACCCTCTAGAATGGCCGCATGAGCACGCCCGACCATTCCCCCCTCGGCAAGGCCACCGTCTACGCCGACCGCTACGACCCCGGCCTGCTGTTCCCGATCCCCCGCCAGCCCAAGCGCGCGGAGATCGGCGTGCACGGCGCGCTGCCGTTCCACGGCGTGGACATCTGGAACGCCTACGAGCTCTCCTGGCTGGACGCGCGCGGCAAGCCGCACGTGGCCGTGGCCGAGTTCCGCGTGCCGGCCGACTCGCCCCACATCATCGAGTCCAAGTCCTTCAAGCTGTACTTGAACGGCTTCGCGCAGGAGCGCCTGGCCGATGCGGACGCGCTGCGCGAGACGCTGGCGCGCGACCTCGCCGCCGCCGCCGGCGCGCCCGTCGCGGTGACGCTGGGCGCGCCCACCGCGCGCGCCTACGCCTTCGCCGACCTGGACGGCGCCTCGCTCGACGCGCAGGACCTCGACCTCGACGACTACGGCCCGCCCAAGGCCGGCTACCTGCGCGCCGAGGCGGGTGCGACCGAAGTCGAGGAAACGCTGGTCTCCGACCTGCTGCGCTCGAACTGCCCGGTCACCGGCCAGCCCGACTGGGGCAGCGTGCAGATCCGCTACCGCGGCGCGCCGATCGACCGCGCGGGCCTGCTGCGCTACCTCGTCTCCTTCCGCACCCACAGCGAATTCCACGAGCAGTGCGTGGAGCGCATCTTCGTGGACCTCATGGCGCGCTGCACGCCCGCGCAGCTCAGCGTGTACGCCCGCTACACCCGCCGCGGCGGGCTGGACATCAACCCGTTCCGCAGCAGCGAGGCGGGCGCGGCGCCGGCCAATCCGCGCGGGGCGCGCCAGTGAGCGAGCCGTGAAGGCCGGCGCGCGCCGCTAATCCTCGCTTCATCCCGGCGGCGCTAGGGTTTGGGCTCCCCGGGCCGCGCTTCGCCGCGGCCGCCACTACCGGATCAAGGGACAGTCCATGAAACGAGTCGCCCTCTCCCCGCTCCTGCTCGCCGCGCTGGCGCTCGCCGCCTGCGGCAAGCAGGAAAACCAGGCGCCGGCTTCCGCCCCTTCGCCTTCCGCCACCGCCAACGCACCGGCGCCCGCCGGCACGGCGCCGGCCCGCCCCGCCACCACGCCCACGCCGGCCGCCCCGGCCAGCGCACCGGCTGCGCCGGCCCCGGCCAGCACGGCGCCGGCAGCCGCCGGCACCTCCGCCAGCGCCGCGCCCGCAGATCAGGGCTTCCGCGTCGACAGCGTGCAGCTCGGCGACGCGGTTACCGCCGCGCACAAGGTCCGCACGGTGAAGGACAGCTTCGAGCCCGGCCAGAAGACCCTCTACGCTAGCGTCGCCACCCTCGGCAAGACCGCCGGCGCCACGCTCAGCGCGCGCTGGAGCTATCTGGAAGGCAAGGGCCAGCCGGTCAGCACCATCAGCCAGTCGATCGCCACCGACGGCCCGGCCATCACCACCTTCAAGGTGCTGAACCCCAATGCCTGGCCGGAGGGCAAGTACAAGGTGGAGATCTCGCTCGACGGCAAGCCGGTCGCCAGCCAGACCTTCCAGGTGAAGGCCTCCTCCTGACCGCACTGCCCGCGGCCCCCCTCGAGGCGCCCCACGGGGCGCCTTTTCGTTGCCGGCGTAATGAATCGATGAGGCGGATGCCACGCCACCTTTACGCCGCGGCGAGTCCAATCACAGAGCGGTGCCGTCCCTCATGCACCGCGCATCCCCTCGACCAAGAGGCTTCACCATGAACCAGGACACCATCCATGGCCAGTGGAAACAGCTGGCCGGCAATATCCGGCAGAAGTGGGGCAAGCTCACCGACGACGACCTGAAGGTCGCCGAAGGCGACGCGGAATACCTCGCCGGCAGACTGCAGGAGCGCTACGGCATCGCCCACGACGAAGCGGAGCGGCAAGTCAGGGACTTCGAGCGCAGCCTGCGCCACTGATCCCCCCAACCGATAGGACCTTATCGACGCCGGCAGTCCGAGGCTGCCGGCGTTTTCAGTTTTCCGCGCCGGCGAAAACCCACCGCAGTGCTTGTGTTCAACGGCATCATCAGCAGTCGCTCGCTGCGCACGCTCTCGACCACCTGCAGCAGCGAGGCGCGCAGCAGCCGTTCCGGCGGGATCGAGGTGCGGCCACAGACCGCATAGCCCGGGCGATGGCTTCCTGCGGGACGTGCCCGGGACCGCGTTTTGCGTCGGGCGGTTGATGATAGGTTCCTCGTAGTTCAGGGGGCGCCCATTGCTGGGCGGAAAGTCGCTTTGACGAAACTGGCGCGGCGATAGCCGCGAGCTTGCTGCTTATCACGGACGTATCCAGGTCTTTGTGGATCGACTCCAGAGGCGTTCCTGACGCCGCCCGGCACGACAGCCGGGCATCACGACAGAAAGCTGAAGAGAGCACGTCCATGACCATCAAGCTATTCCGATCCCCTATGCCTCAAGGGGCGCAACGCATTGCCGTGACAGCCGTAGCCGTCTTCGCAGGCATGTTTGGTAGCCACGCACCCGCCGCCGCCGAGGACTTGCAGGTGAGCGCCGCAGGGCTCGGCGAGCTGCGTCCCGCCGTGCACCTGACCTCGGCGAGCGGCTGGATGAACGATCCCCAGCGTCCGTTTTTCCGCGATGGCCGCTGGCATCTGTATTACCTCTACAACGAGGATTACCCGAACGGGAACGGCACCGAGTGGTACCACGTCACCTCGACCGACCTGGTCCACTGGTTCGACGAGGGCGTGGCGATCCACAAGTACACGCTCGGCGACGGCGACATCCAGTCCGGCAGCGCCGTCATCGACGTGGACAACACGGCCGGATTCGGCGCCGGCGCGATCGTTGCCGTGGCGACGCAGCAGTTGAACGCCGTACAGACCCAGTCGCTGTTCTACTCCACCGACGGTGGCTACACCTTCGCGCAGTACGCGGGCAATCCCGTCCTGCGCAGCCCGGTGGAGGGCGCGGACTTCCGCGATCCGAAGATCACCTGGGACGCGGAGCATTCGCGCTGGCTGATGCTCATCTCCGAGCCGCACAAGGTCGGCTTCTACACCTCCACCAACCTGCGGCAGTGGAATTACCTGTCGGGGTTCGTACGCGACGACCTCGGCATCATGGAGTGCCCGGAGCTGTTCCGCATGGCGGTCGACGGCGATCCCTCGCGCACGACCTGGGTGCTTGCGACCGGTGCGAACGGGTTCAATTACGGCATGAATTCCGGCTATGCCTATTGGACCGGCAGCTGGGACGGAACGAATTTCCACCCCGACCAGGCCGAACCCCAGTGGCTCGACAACGGGTCGGACTTCTACGCGGCCATCACCTGGACCGACCCGCGGCAAGCCGCCGAAGAGCAGCTGCGCACCCGATATGCCATCGGCTGGACGAACAATTGGGACTATGCCCGCCGCCTTCCTGCCAGCGAATGGGGTGGCAGCCACCTCTCGCTCGTGCGCGAGGTGCACCTGCGGGATATCGATGGCCGGCTCACGCTCACTTCGCGGCCCGTCGACGCGGTCAACGCGCTCGAGGGCGCGCAGGCCCGCACCGAGCAGCTGTTGATTGGCCACGGCGAGACCTGGGCGGTGCCGCAGCCGACGAGTCCCGCCTACCGATTGCGCGCCTCGATCGCGCAGGACCTGTCCAATCCGGCGAAGGAGGTGCGGCTGAAGCTCAAGACGGACGGCACGCACTTCGTGACCGTCGGCTATGACTTCGCCACCCAGACGGCATTCATGGTCCGCGACCAGGATGCGATCGCCGACCAGCTGACCGAGGTGTACCGCCACGGACGCACGATCCGCGTCCGGCCGCGCAATGGCGTGATCGATCTGGACGTCATCGTCGACCGTAGCTCGGTGGAAATGTTCGTGAACGGCGACGAGCACGCGCTGAGCGCGGTCGCGTACGGCGCAAACGGCATCACGGCCGAGGCGTTCGACGGACTGGCCATCATTCAGTCGATGAGCGTCACCGAGCTTGCGCCGGCTCCACCGGTGCGCCAGCCCTGAACAGGCCGGCGACGCGGGGCGAAGCCGGCGTCGTTCGGTCGCCAGGGTGGCTTTGAGTTCAAGGACCGCCGGGGAAGGCTGCAGGCCTCGTTCGCGCAAGAACACAGGCTTATGTTCGACGTGGCTGGCCAGGACGTTGGCCGCCATACGCTCGCATGGAACCTCGGCCCCGGCAGCCGGCTCAACCAGCGCACCTCACTCCTGCTCGACTACGTCGGGGAACGCTTCAGCCGAAGCGTGACGCACGGCCTCCTGCTGGGCGTGGCCCATGCCTTCTAGCCGCGGACCGCTGGTGTGGCCGGGTGGCCTGAACGTGTTCGGGCTGCTCCGGCCACGCGCCCCGGAAGCCTTCCACGCCGGTGCTCATGATCTGTCTGTAGCCCGGCCTGCCGCACGGCCGAGGTTGGTGAAATCATCCAAACGGCCTATCACGCTGCGGATTAACGCCGCCTCCACGGCCTACGCGCTCGACTAGACAACTATATCCGCACCCGCTCTCGCGCCCTTCATCGGTCACAGGGGTGAAACATGGCTTTCCTGGCTTATCGCGAAACGTTCGGCCGACTGGTCCGGGGAAGCGCCCAGGCGCCCTCGCCGGCTGAGCTATCGCAGGTCATCAGCTTCGCCCGCATCATGCTCATCGTCGGGCTGGTGTTCCTGCACTACCAGAAGTTTCCCGATTCGAACGTGTCGCCCTTCGTCGGCGTGGACCTCGCGCAGAACCCGCTGGCCACCTTCGTCAACAGTTTCATCCTGTTCTTTTTCTTCAGCGTGGTGCCGCTGCTGAGCATGGTGTCGGGCTGGCTGTTCTTCACCTTCGATGCGAACGCGGCCGGTGCCGGCCTGCGCCACCGCATCGGCAAGCGCTTCACCTCGCTCTATCTGCCGATGGTGTGCTGGAACGCGCTGTTTCTGCTGGCGCTGGGCGCGCTGTTCCTGCTCCGGCCGCACTACCCGCTGCTCGGCGAACTCAACATTCGCTTCGACCGGGCCGGCGCGATGGACTACGCCAACGCCCTGTTCGGCCTCACCCGGCACCCGATCGGCTTCCAGTTCTGGTTCGTGCGCGACCTGTTCGTGACGGCGCTGGTCAGTCCGCTGCTGTGGCTGTCGCTGCGGCGCGCGCCCTACCTCGGCATGGCGGTGCTGGGCGTCGCGTGGCTGGCGGGCAGCGGGCTGGGCCTCTTCTTCCGCACCGACGTGGCGTTCTTCTTCTACCTGGGCGGCTTCCTGCGCCTGCGCAACACGCCGCTGCACATCGGCGCCCGCACGGCCTGGGCCGTCATGGCGCTTTACGTGGCGCTGGTCACCCTGCGGACCCTCGCACCGTGGCTGATCGACATGAGCGGCGACCGCCCCGACCTCATCACGGCGGCCACCCGCGCGATGCGGCTGGTGGGCGTGGTCGCCTGCTGGGGTGTGTTCCTGCAGATCGCCCTCACCCCGCTCGGCGCCTTCGTCGCCCGCTACGGCGGCCTGGCGTTCTTCCTGCACGCGGCGCATTACCCGCTGATCGCCGAGGTAAAGCTCCTGTTGTGGCCGCTGCTGCCCGCCGCCACGGACGGCTGGCTGGTGGCGCACCTGGTGGCGAGCGTGCTGGTCACGGTGGCGATCGGTATCTCGCTCGGCCTGGTGCTGGCGCGCGGCGCGCCGAAGGTGTTCGCCCTGATGAACGGCGGGCGCTCGGGCACGGGGCCGCAAAATCCCAACGTGGCGGTGGCAACGCCACCGCTGACGGCCGCCAAAGATTCGCTGGTCGGCTCCTAGCAGGCAGCGGCATGTCCCTGCAGCAGTTTGGCCGTCTCCTGCGCGTGCATGGCGGCACAGGCCGTCGCTTTCTACGCCTCCGACACCGACCTCGAAACCTTTCGCTCGATGGCGCGGGCCACAAGAAACCCCGCATGACGCGGGGCGCGATGGCGATGAATCGTGTGCAGTGCCAGCCGGGCCTGTCGATGGTGGAGTCCATGCAGCAGTACGGTGCCGAGGCGACGTGCTACCGCCCGCTGTACCGGGCGCGCTGGCCGCAGGGCTTCCGCTGCCCGGCCTGCAACGAGCGCCGGCGCTCGCGTTTCCGCCGCGGCGCGCAGGTCTATTACCAGTGCCGCACGTGCCGGCACCAGACGACCCTCCTCAGCGGCACGATCTTCCAGGCGACCAAGCTGCCGCTGCGCACGTGGATGCTGGCCATCCACCTGCTGACCTCGACCAAGACCAGCCTGGCCGCGCTGGAGCTGATGCGGCACCTGGGCGTGAACGACAAGGCGGCCTGGCGCATCAAGCACAAGGTCATGCAGGCCATGGCAGAGCGGGAGGCACCGCGCCAGTTGTCCGGGTTCGTACAGATCGACGACGCCTACTTGGGCGGCGAATGCAACGGTGGCAAGCCCGGCCGCGGCTCGCCGAACAAGCAGGCGTTCCCGATCGCGGTGGAGACCGATGCCATGCTGGAGCCTCCGGCCCATGCGGTCATCGAGCCGGTGCGCAGCTTCGACGATGAGAGCCTCAAGGACTGGCAGCGGCGCCATCTGGCGCCGGACGCCGAGGTCTTCAGCGACGGTCTGCACGGCTTCCGCCGCGTGGCCGACGCCGGGCATGCCCACACCGTGTTGGAAACGGCCGGCGAACGAGCGGCCTGCGTGGTGCGCGGCGCACGCTGGGTCAACGTGCTTGCTGGGCAACGTCAAACGCGCCATCAGCGGGAGCTACCACGCCATTGGTCAGGGTAAGTACGCGCTGCGCTATCTGGCTGAGGCGGCGTATCGTTTCAACCGCCGGTTTCGCCTGCGCGAGATGGTGCCGCGCCTGGCTCGGGCCATGATGCTGTGCAAGCCC
The DNA here is from genome assembly GCF_001182895.1 of Frateuria defendens. GTDB lineage: Bacteria > Pseudomonadota > Gammaproteobacteria > Xanthomonadales > Rhodanobacteraceae > Frateuria_B > Frateuria_B defendens. The sequence goes on from NZ_LFQR01000004.1 coordinate 34,256, forward strand.
CATGCAGAACCGGTCCTGCGGATGGCCAGCCCTTTTCATGGCTGAGGGTCGGAGCTAAACAGGTTATTCAATGGCCTTCATGCTTCCACTCAACAGTATTCACCCCTATGGGTGCGATATCCCTGATAGTCTCGGAAGCACATGCTCACGTCCGTTTCGCCACGACCCGCTTTTCTGACCGACGACAGCGCCACGATCCTGCGCTTTGCGGTGGACGCCATCGCGTCTGGGGCCGTTGCCGCGCTGGTGACGCTGGTGGAGATCCGCGGCGGCTCAGCTCGGCGGCTAGGTTCACAGATGGCGGTACGGGAGGACGGCTGCTACTGCGGTTTCGTCTCCGGCGGCTGCACGGAGGCCGCGGTCGCCACCGAAGCGCTCGAAGCGATCGCCGCAGGAGAAGACCGCCGGGTCAGCTTCGGGCAGGGATCAACCTACTTCGATATCGTACTGCCCTGTGGCGGCGGCATCACGCTGGATATCCACGTCCTGCGTTCGCCGCAGCCTTTGTTGGCGGTGCTGGCGGCACTCGACGCGCGCACTCCGGCGGGCCTGCGCTATGCCCCTGGCCCGAATACGCTCGAATACGTTCCGCGGGAACTCGTCAACGGCTGGAACGGCCCGTGCTTCGACATTGGCTACCGCCCGCGGACGCGCTTGCTGCTCTACGGCCGCTCCATTGAGGTCGAGGCGACGGCGAAGCTGGCGCAAGCGGCCTGCTATGAGGTGCATGTCAGCGACGGCAGCAATGCTCGCTCGACATCCACGCTCATCGACGCGGATTCGGCGGTGGCGCTGCTGTTCCATGATCTCGACCGGGAACTGCCGGCGCTCCGCGCGGCGCTCGCGGCGTCGCCTTTCTACATTGGTGCGCTTGGCAGCACCAGGACACATCAGCGCCGGATCAAGGCGCTGGCCGAGCTCGGCTACAGCGAACGCGACATTGCGCGAATCAAGGCACCGATCGGCATTTTCTCCAAGGCTCGCGATGCACACGCGCTCGCGCTATCGGTACTGGCCGACCTAGCGGCTGCGAGAACCGAGTAGCCCAGTGCAATGCGAACGACGTCGACCACCCCGTAGCCGCCGCCGCCGCAACGGTCAGGCGCCGTTACGAACGCGTAGCGCGTCGAGAACCAACGAGAAGGCCGGCGACGGATGCCGGCGGCTCGGGTAGTAGAGGTGATAGCCGGGAAACGGCGGGCACCAGTTCTCCAGCACGCGCACGAGGCGCCCCTCCTCGAGGTACGGGGCGAACTCCGCCTCCGGCAAGAAGGCGATCCCCAGCCCGTCGAGCGCGGCCGCCACGATGTGCGGCGAGGTGTTGATCGTCACCTGCCCTTCGACGCGCACCTCCAGCGCGCGGCCGCGACGCTCGAACTCCCAGGCGTAGAGCCCACCGCCGACCTGTCGCTGGTTGATGCAACGATGGCGCGTCAGATCATCCGGTGTCTTCGGCGGCAAGTGGCTGGCGAAGTAGGCGGGCGACGCCACCGCCGCCATCCGCAGCTTCGGCCCGATCGGGACGGCGATCATGTCCTTGTGGACACGCTCGCCCAGGCGCACGCCGGCATCGAAGCGGTCCGCGACGATGTCCCGCAGGCCGTAGCTCACATCGAACTCGACGTTGACGTCTGGATAGTCCCGGAGCACGGGCGCCAGCTTGGGCCAGATCGTCGTGCGCAGGACATGATCGGAGCAGGTGATGCGCACCGTACCGGCCGGCTTGTCGCGCATGGCCGTCAGCGCGTCCAATTCCGCCTCGATCTCCTCGAAGCGATGCCCGATGGCCTGCACCAGGTGCGCCCCGGCCTCGGTCGGAGCGACGCTGCGCGTCGTCCTCGTCAGCAGCCGGATATCGAGGCGCGCCTCCAGCGCCCGGATGGTCTGGCTGAGGGCCGACTGGGTCACGCCCAGCACGGCGGCCGCGCGCGTGAAGCTGCCTTCCCGGGCCACCGTCACGAAGGCGAGCAAGTCGTTGAGGTTGCGCTTGGCCATGGCGTTTTCCAAGAAAATTAATTAGATCAACTAATAGCTTCTTTAAGTTTTCATTATCTAGTCAAGGTCTCGCGCGCCCGCGAAAATGCCCGACATGGATACGACGCGCCCGATGCCTGCCGTCGGAGCCATCGCACAAGCTGTCCGCACGGGACGCGCCTGATGGCTGGCCTCCCATGGCCGGCGAGCCGACCAGCTACGTGCATTAGGACAACTTGGCGATTTTCATCAAGGGTTGCTCCCTATTCGTGAAGCCTGCCGCCGCTGGGCAAGCTGGATGAGGGCCTGGCCATCCTGGCGCAACCCGGACCGTACGAGGTGCGGATCGAGCGCGCCGAGCTTGACCGCCTGATTTGCATCGATGAGGAATACAACCATGTCTGACCCGCGAGACATCAAGCGGCGCGACTTCCTGAGCGCAGTGGGCACCGGCGTGGCCGCGCTGGGCGTGCTATCGATCACCGGCGGTGCGCTGGCCGCATCGCCCGCGCAACCCCAGGCACAGGCGCCAGCGAAACCCGCCGACGCGGACAACTTCTACACGAGCGACCTGGTCGGCGTGCGGAAGGTGCGCTTCAAAAACCAGTACCAGATGGACGTAGCGGGCAACCTCTACGTGCCCAAGTCGTTGGACCCCAAGACCAAGCATGCGGCCCTGGTCGTCGGGCACCCAATGGGCGCGGTCAAGGAGCAGAGCGCGAACCTGTACGCCACGAAGATGGCCGAGCGCGGCTTCGTCGCGCTGTCCATCGACCTGCCGTGCTGGGGCGAAAGCGAGGGGGCGCGCAACCGTGTCTCGCCGGACCTGTACGCCGAGGCATTCAGCGCGGCGGTCGATTTCCTCGGCGCGCAGCCGATGATCGACCGCGAGCGCATCGGCGCCATCGGCATCTGCGGCAGCGGCAGCTTCGTCATCAGCGCGGCCAAGATCGACCCGCGCATGAAGGCGATCGCCACCGTGAGCATGTACGACATGGGCGCGGTCAACCGACACGCGCTGCGCGAGTCGCTGACGCTGGAACAGCGCAAGGCCATCATCGCCGAGGCGGCGCACCAGCGCGACGTGGAGTTCGCCGGCGGTCCGCTCAAATACACCAGCGGCACGGTGCATGAATTGACCGCGCAGTCCACTCCGATCGAGCGCGAGTTCTACGCCTTCTACCGCACGCCGCGCGGCGAGTTCACGCCCGCAGGCGCCACGCCGCAGACCACCACGCACCCGACGCTGACCAGCAACGTCAAGTTCATGAACTTCTACCCGTTCAATGACATCGAGACGATCTCGCCGCGCCCGCTGCTGTTCATCAGCGGCGACCAGGCTCACTCCAGGGAGTTCAGCGAGGACGCCTACCGGCGCGCGGCGGAGCCGAAGGAGCTTGTCTGGGTTCCAGGGGCCGGCCACGTCGATCTGTACGACCGCGTGGGGCTGATTCCCTGGGACAAGCTGACGGCGTTCTTCCAGAAGAACCTGGCGAGGCCCGCCTGAGCGTGCCTGCCGCGTCCCACCGCTGCTTTCCATGATTCCCCATTGAGCCATTTGAAAAGTCAGGGCCTTTCATGACAACCACCGTAACCCCCGCGGGCACTTCCCATGAAACACAAGTGCATTCGGCATCCTGGAGTGGCGTCTTCGCCATGTCGGTTTGCGCGTTCGCACTGATCGCATCGGAATTCCTGCCCGTCAGCCTGCTGACGCCCATGGCCAGGGACCTCCATGTCACCGAAGGCATGACCGGCCAGGGCATCGCCATCTCCGGCGCGTTCGCCGTGCTCACCAGCCTGTTCATTTCGGCGCTGGCCGGCAGCCTGAACCGCAAGACGCTCCTGCTGGGGCTGACGGCCGCGATGGGGGTATCCGGCGCCATCATCGCGCTGGCGCCGAACTACTCGACCTACATGCTGGGTCGTGCGCTGATCGGCGTGGTCGTGGGAGGCTTCTGGTCCATGTCGGCAGCCACGGCCATTCGGCTGGTGCCGGCGCGCGATGTGCCGCGCGCCCTGGCCATCGTCAATGGCGGTAATGCGCTGGCCACCGTAGTGGCCGCGCCGCTGGGCGCCTACCTCGGCAATGTCATCGGCTGGCGCGGCGCCTTCCTGTGCCTCGTGCCGGTGGCCCTGATTGCATTGGCCTGGCAATGGAAAACGCTGCCGTCCATGCAGGCCGCAGCGCGTGCGCCCGGTATCGGCAATGTGTTCAAGATATTCACGCTGTTCGCACGCCCCGGCGTCACCGTGGGCATGCTGGGCAGCAGCCTGCTGTTCATGGGGCAGTTCTCGTTGTTCACCTACGTGCGGCCGTTTCTGGAGACGGTCACGGGAGTGCATGGCGCCACGATCTCACTCCTCCTGCTCGTGATCGGCGCGGCGGGCGTTATCGGCACCGTACTCGTCGGCAGGGTTCTGCAGCGGGGCTTTTACCAGACGCTGATCTTCACCCCGCTGCTGATGGCCTTGACGGCGCTGGCCCTGATCGCATTTGGCGGCTGGGTCGCCATCGTCGTCGCCCTGCTTGGGCTGTGGGGATTGACGGGCACCTCGGCTCCCGTGGGCTGGTGGGCCTGGATCGCCAGGGTCTTCCCGAAGGATGCCGAGGCGGGCGGCGGCCTGTTCGTCGCCGTGGTGCAGATGTCCATCGCGCTGGGCTCCACCGTGGGCGGCCTGTTGTTCGACCACCGCGGCTACCAAAGCACATTCGTCGTGAGCGCGGCGCTGCTGACGATCTCCGCTTTCCTGACCTTCATGACCGCACGCAGCACGGCGGCGCACGCCGCCTGAGCACGGCTTCGTCACCGACTTGGCCGTAGCCTGGATTGGGAGAAAACATCATGATCAAAGATAAAGTCATCATCATCACCGGCGCATCTTCCGGCATCGGCGAGGCAACGGCCAAACTGCTCGCAAGCAAGGGCGCCAAAGTTGTGCTCGGCGCACGACGCGAAGCGAAGCTGAAGCAGCTGACGGACCAAATCAGGCAGAGCGGAGGTCAAGCGGTCTACCAGGAATTGGACGTGACCAGGCCACAGGAGAACGAGAGCATCGTCAAACTGGCCAAAGAGGAGTTTGGCCGCGTGGATGTCATCTTTTTGAATGCGGGCCTGATGCCCAACTCGCCGCTGTCCGCGCTGAAGACCGACGACTGGCACCAGATGGTCGACATCAACGTCAAAGGCGTTCTGAACGGGGTGGCGGCGGTGCTGCCGGCGTTCCTGGAGCAGAAATCCGGCCACGTCATTGCGACTTCTTCGGTTGCCGGACTCAAAGCCTATCCGGGCGGCGCCGTCTATGGCGGAACGAAATGGTTCGTGCGTGACTTCATGGAAGTTCTGCGCATGGAATCGGCCATGGAAGGAACCAACATCCGTACGGCGACGATCTACCCGGCCGCCATCCATACCGAGTTGCTGACGACGATCAGCGAAAAGGAAACGCTCAACCAGATGCAGGGCATCTACGACAGGTACGGCATCTCCCCGGAGCGGATCGCCAACGTCGTGGCCTTTGCGATCGATCAGCCCGAGGACACCACGATCAACGAGTTCACGGTGGGCCCCGCGAACCAACCCTGGTGAGCGCATTGCCTTGACGCGGCCTTTCGCCAAGGCCGCGGCCATGCCGCAAAGCGGGCGCCAGCTTGCCACGGCGATCGCTGCGGCGGCGCCCGGGGGAAATAGAGAGGCAGCCAACAGCCGCCTCTCGCCCGGATCACCGCCCCTCACCGCGCCATCCGGACGGCCCCGCCTGCGGCAGTTACAGGAGTGATATCCGATGAACTACACGCATCTTGGCCGCACCGGCCTCAAAGTCAGCCGTATCGCGCTCGGCACCATGAATTTCGGTGAGCTGACCGATGAAGCGGCCAGCTTCAGGATCATGGACGAGGCGCTGGGCGCCGGCATCAACTTCTTCGACACCGCCGACGTCTATGGCGGCCCGCAGTCGCCGGACATGGAGAAAGGCTACGGCATCTCCGAAGAGATCATCGGCCGCTGGTTGGCCCAAGACGGCAGCCGGCGCGGCAGGATCGTGCTGGCCACCAAGGTGTACCAGCCGATGGATACCGGGCCGAACGACAAGTACCTGTCGGCCTACCACATCCGGCGGGCCTGCGAGGCCAGCCTCAAGCGGCTGAAGACCGATCACATCGACCTCTACCAGATGCACCACGTCGATCGCGCAACGCCGTGGGAGGAAATCTGGCAGGCGATGGAGCAACTGATCCGCGAGGGCAAAATCACCTATGTTGGCAGCAGCAATTTCGCCGGCTGGGACATCGCCACCGCGCAATGCACGGCGGCAGCACGCCACCTGCTGGGGCTGGCATCCGAGCAGAGTCTCTACAACCTCACCCAGCGCACCATCGAGCTGGAAGTGATCCCTGCGCTGCGTTATTTCGGGATCGGCCTCATCCCCTGGAGCCCCATCGGCATGGGGCTGCTGGGCGGCGTGCTGGGCAACAAGATCGCCAAGGGGCGTCGGGCCACGCCAAACCTGCAACAGCGGATCACCCGGCTGCGCCCGCAACTGGAAGCCTATGAAGCCTTATGCGACGAACTGGGCGAGACGCCTTCCGACGTGGCCCTGGCCTGGCTGCTGCACAACCCGGCCGTGACCTCCACGATCTGCGGCCCGCGCACGGTTGAGCAACTGCAACAGAACCTCCATGCGCTGACCTTGAAGCTTTCCGAGGAGACGCTGGCGAAGCTGGATGAGATCTGGCCGGGACCGGGCGGTGAGGCGCCGAAAGCTTACGCCTGGTAGATCCCTTGTCGTTGGCCATCGCGATCGCCATGGCGCAGTCCCCGGCGCACAAATCGGTGGCGGTGCCTTCGCCGATCCGCTCGACACGCCCGCCGCCTCCATGCCCGGGACATAAGGCGGCTCGGCGCCGGCGACGAAAGCCTGTCCGCGGCGCACCATGGCATCGACCGGGTTGACGGCGGCGGCCGGGCTGCGCGGCCGGAACCGGCAACGCGATTACGGCAACAACGCTGCTCCGGAGCCATCGGCTGCCAGGGCTTGCTGGACGAGGTGGCTGTCGGCGACCTGCTCGAGCGCGGCGAGCTTGCCATCACGCACGGTCCACAAATGGATGAAGCGAACGTCGGCCTTCTTCCCGCTCTTGGTGACCCCGTGATACTGGCCGGTCACGAAGACGTGGTTCTCGTCGTCGCCGTAGAATGCCTGCGCCTGGGTGCTCCAGGACGCGAACAGCGGAACGAACTGCCCGAAGAAATCCTTCATCGTGCTGTCGTAGCCGTGATAGACACCGCCGCGGGGAAAGCCTGGGGTGATGTCCCAGACGAGGTCTGGAGCCAGGATCTCCCGGGTGACGTCCGGGGCGGCGCCGGAATCGTAGAGCCGGCGAGCGAGGGCGATGTTGTCTGCCTTTGACATGGAATTCTCCGTCAGTAGTTGAGGGGCTTCGCGTGGCGGTTCGTTCAACGTCCCCGCACCCGGCATGGCATGCGAGGGTCGACGAGACGGCGGCTCATCTGCAATAGCGGCGGGGGTGTCGCCACTGCGACTACGGGCACTTGCGGCGCGCCCCTGCCATGGCGCCCAGCGGCGCCATTCGTCCACGTCGTCTCACGCGTGTTCGGGCTCATCCTGCAGGGAGGCCAAGTCGATGACGAAGCGGTACTTGACGTCGCTCTTGAGCATGCGCTCGTAGGCCTCGTTGATTTGCTGGATGGGAATCACCTCGACCTCCGAGACGACGCCGTGCTCGCCGCAAAAATCGAGCATCTGCTGGGTCGCCGCCACGCCGCCGATGAAGGAGCCGGCGATGGCCTTGCGCCCGAACACCAGTGCGCCCGCCGAGACCGGCGCGTTCAGCGGTCCCATGTAGCCGACCAGTACCAGCGTGCCGTTGAAGGCCAGCGTAGGCAGGTACGGATTGACGTCGTGCTCGTAGGGGACAGTGTCCACGATCAAGTCGAAGCGGCCGGCGACGGATGCCATCTGCTCGGCATCGGTCGACAGCACGACATGGTCGGCGCCCAGGCGCCGCGCGTCGGCTTCCTTGCCCGGCGAGCGGGTGAAGAGCGTGACCTCCGCGCCGAGCGCCTTGGCCAGCTTCAGGGCCATGTGGCCCAGCCCGCCCAACCCGACCACGGCGACCCGCTTGCCCGGGCCGGCCTGCCACTGATGCAGCGGCTCCCAGGTGGTGATGCCGGCGCACAGCAGCGGCGCCGCACCGGCCAGGTCGAGCCCCTCGGGAATGCGCAGGACGAATTTCTCGGACACGACCATCCGCTTCGAGTAACCGCCGTAGGTCGGCTGGCGGTCGTGCCGGTCGGTGCCGTTGTAGGTGAAGGTGGCGCCTTCCGCGCAATGCTGCTCGAAGCCCTGCTGGCAAGGGTCGCAGTGCCGGCAGGAGTCGACCATGCAGCCGACGCCGATGGTGTCACCCACCTTGAAGCGGGTGACGCCGCTGCCGACCCAGGTGACCCGGCCGATGACCTCGTGGCCGGGCACCACCGGGTAGCGGGTAACGCCGCCGTGGTTGCGGGCGAAGTGCAGGTCGGTGTGGCACACGCCGCAGTAGAGGACGTCCAGCACGAGGTCGTCCGAGCGCGGCTCGCGACGTTCGAACGGAAACGGAACCAGCGCCTCCGTCGCGGAGGGAGCGGCATATCCCAGGGTTTCCATGGCGCCCGCCCTCTTTCAACCGCGCCCGGCGCTGAACTGCTGGGCCAGCTCGGCGACGCGCTTGCCCAGATGGTGCGCCGTTTCCAGGTCGCTCTTGATCGGCGAGAGTTCCGGCGACTCGTCCTTCGAGTACGCCATGGCGCCCAGCCAGCCACCGACGCGGTTGAGCTCCTCGTTGCTCTTGCCCGGGAACAGGTCAAGGCCGACCCAGATCATGCCGTGCTGGGCCGCGAACAGCGCCATGGCGACCAGCGAGTTGAGCTTGTCGCCGTGCATGGAGCCGGAGTTGGTGAAACCGGCGGCGATCTTGTTGCGCCAGATCTGAGGCACCCACGCGGTCTTCGTCGAGTCTTCCATGAACTGCTTGAAGCGGGCGCTGACCGTGCCGTTGTAGGTCGGCGAACCAAAGACAATGGCATCGCTGGCGGCGAGCGCCTCCCAGTCGACCGGGCCATCGGCCACAGCAACCAGTCGAGCCTCGCCCCCGGCGACGCTGCCAACGCCCGCGGCGATGGCCTCGGCTTGCTTCTTGGTGTGGCCGTAGCCGCTGTCGTAGACAATGGAAACGGACATGCATTTCTCCTAGTGGGCAGTGCAGTGTTGTACCCATCATGCGCGCCGCCTCAATCAACAAGAAGTATCGAATTGGTTGATTAGGAATAAACTTATAGTTGATAATTGAGGCCGCCGTTCGGCAATACGGCAGGGGGCGCAGCATGGATTCTCCGCATCGGGTACGCGCGATCCTTTCTTTCATCCAGGCCGCGGACACCGGCAGCTTTGCCGCTGCCGGCCGCGCGCTGGGCGTGACCTCGGCCGCGGTCAGCAAGAACGTCGCCACCCTGGAGAAGTCGCTGGGGGTCCGCCTGCTCAATCGCACGACGCGCTCGCTCAAGCTCACCGACGAGGGGGCGGCGTTTCTTCGGCAAGCCCGTATCGCTCTCGAGGCGCTGGACGCCGCCGTCGACACCGTCGCCGCGCGACGCGCCGAGCCCCATGGGCGCGTCCGCATCTCGACGAGCGTGGCGCTCGGGCAAGGACAATTGATGCCCGTGCTCCCCGGGCTCCTGTCCCGCCACCCGGGCTTGTCCATCGCCGTGGACTTCGATGACCGCATGGTCGATCTGGTTCGCGACGGCTACGACCTCGCCCTGCGCGGCGGACACATCCGGGATTCCGCCCTGATCTCACGCCCGGTGTCCCGCCTCAATACGGTACTCGTCGCGTCGACCGACTACCTCGCGCACCAGGGCGTGCCGCGCGCGGTCGCGGATCTGCGCCGACACAGGTTGATCGCCCGCCGCTTCCTGGGCGGGAGCATCGATTCCTGGAGCTTCGCGGCCGCCGACGGCAGCATCACCACCCTGGACCCCTCCGATACGGCCGTTCTGACGTTGTCCGCGCCGGAGGCCCTGGTCGAAGCGGCGCTCGGCGGCGTCGGTGTTGCGCAGGTCGCCGTTCATCTCGCCTGGAGGCACCTGGTGTCCGGCAGGTTGAAGGTCGTCATGTACCGGCTGCACCACCCAGGCGCCTACGAAATGGTGATCCAGTACCCGCACCGCGCCTTGATCGCTCCGCGCGTGCGGGTGGTGGTGGATTACCTGCTCGAGGCATTTGCGGCGGACAAGGCCTTGCACGTGCCCATGGACTCGCTGGCCGCGTACATGGCCTGACGCCGCTATCGGCGCGCGGCCGAGGAAGCAGGCCGGTGCCGCAGCGCATCGATCAGCACCCGCATCGCGCGCGACGTCTCGGACTGCCTTGCATAGACGAGGTAATACCCAGGGAACTTGCGCCACCACGGCTTCAATACCGGCAATAGCTTTCCCGATTTCAGGTACGGTGCAGCCAGGTCTTCGGGCACATAGGCCAGGCCATGGCCGGACAGCGAGGCGTTGAGAACCTGGTAGATGCCATTGAACGCCAGTCGTCCATTCACGCGGGCGTGCATGGTCCGCTGGCCTCGCTTGAGCTCCCAGGAAGGCAAGCCCCCCCGGGAAGGGGGCCCCAGCACAATGCACTCATGGCGCAGCAGGTCTTCCGGCTTGGTCGGCATGGCATGCGAGGCGAGGTATTTGGCCGTGCCCACGATCGCAAACCGCTGATCGGGGCCGATGCGCACGGCCAGAATGTCCTTGGCCACCGCATTGCCCCGCCGCACGCCGAAGTCGTACCGCCCTTGAACGATGTCGTTCAAGGCGTAGTCGACGTGCAGTTCCACCTTGATCTGCGGATAGGCCGGCAGAACCTTGGCAAGCTTTGGCCAGACCACGGTGTCGATCGCGTGGTCGGTGGCGGTGATCCGGAGGGTGCCCGCCGGCACATCCCTCAGCTCCATCACGCCACGCAGTTCCGCTTCGATGTCTTTCAGCCGCGGCGCGATCACGGCCAGCAGCCGCTCGCCTGCTTCCGTCACCGATACGCTGCGCGTGGTGCGCGTCAGGAGACGCACGCCCAAGCGCTCTTCCATCTGCCGAATCGTATGACTGAGCATCGACTGCGACATGCCCAGCTCCGCAGCCGCGCGCGTGAAGCTGCGCTCGCGCGCGACCGCGACCAACGCGAGAAGATCACTGTAGTGTTGCCGAGGCATTTATCTATCCTGCGTATGGATGCATCCGATTTTATCAGCGCAAAGCAGCAGGGCCGGTCCGCAAGACCGACCGATGGAGGCGCATCCGCGCTGCCTTGATCAGGGCCCTGGCGGCAGGCCTGCAAGGATGCGCCGCGCCTCGTCGTCCGACAGCCGGTAATCGAAAAAGTGGGCATAGAAGTCGCGCACACGCGCTTGCATGTCCGCCTGATCGACCTGGCCGCTGCGCAACAACTGCGCCGCCCAGAGCACCTGCAGCGCCAACTCGGGCCCGTAGCGGTCCCAGGGGAACACGCCGCGCGGGTTGTGGTAGACCCGGCCCTGCTGCACCGCCGGCAAGCTGCGCCACAGCGTGGCTTGCGGCGTATCGGCCAGGTTGCCGGCATCGGCCGCCAGGATGATCAGGTCAGGCCGCCAGGCCAATACCTGTTCGATCGACACCGGCTGCATGTTGCCGTGCAGGCCTGCGGCGGCGTTGCGGCCGCCGGCCAGCTGGATCCACTCGTCGATGATGGTGCCCTGGCCGTCCACCTTCAGCGGCGCCAGTGAAACGACATGCAGCACGCGGGGGCGCCTTGCCGGCGGGATCGCCGCAGTGCGGCGCGCCGTGTCGGCCAGCACCTGCTGCAGGTAGTCTCGATAAGCCTCGGCGCGCCGAGTGGCGCGCGGGTCGTCGAGCGCCTGCACGGTCTGCGCCAGGCAGTCCAGCATCGAGCTGAAACTGTTGAAGCCGACCTTGACCACGTCGAGGCCGGCGCGCTGCAGCGCTGGCGTCGACGGATCGGCCGGGGCCACGAACACCAGTTGGGTGCCCAGTCGCAACAGCTCCTCGGCATTCATCGTACTGCCCTCGACCAGGGTGGCATGGGACAACTGCGGCGCCACCCGATACATCCAGGGAAACGCCTTCGGACCGGCGACGGTGACCACCACGTGGTCGGCCTGGCCCAGCATTACCAGCAAGGCATTGTGGGCGAACCAGGCATCGGCTAGCCGCGTCGGCGCAGCCGCCTGCAGTGGCAGTGTCAGGACCGCCAGGCCCGCAGCAAGCCAGCTCGCCGCGTGAGGTCGAAAGACGCGGGACCTTGGCCGTGGGTGGGAAATCGAGCGCATGCTTGGCACTTTCCTGATGCGGGCTCAGATCTGGAACTGCACCGAGGCGACCACCGCGCGCGGTGCGCCCGGCGAGGCGCTGGCATTGCCCGCCCCGGTATAACCATTGAGGCCGCCGGGCACGATGTTGGTCCAGTAGCGTCGGTTGGTCAGGTTGTTGATGTTGAGCAGGTAGGTCACCGGCTGCCCGCGCACCGTCATGCGATAGCCCAGGCCCACATCCAGCGTGGTGTAGGCGCTGACCGAGTGGAGGTTGGCGTTGTCCGTCGGGCGCGCGCTGACGTAGTGCACGTTGATCGAAGTGGACAGGCCGGGCAGAGCCCTCGGGCGATACTCGGCCAGCAGGTTGGCGGTGGCGTGGGCCAGGCCGACGATACGTTTGCCCTCGGTAGCGGCATTGCCGGTGTCGAACAACTTGGGATCCAGCCAGGCCACGCCGCCGAACAGCGAGAGTTCCTCGTTGACCTGGCCGTCGGTCATCAGTTCGACGCCGCGGTTGCGCTGCTGCCCGGCCACGCCGAACACGCCGTCGGACCGGGTGAAGGCGAACGGGCGCTTGATCTGGAAGGCCGCCACACTGAGGTTGAGCTTGTCCAGCGCCAGCTTGTAGCCAAGTTCCCACTGTTTGCTGCGGAACGGCGCCAGGATGCTGCCGGCGTTGCTGCTGCCCACCGGAGCGGTATCACCCTGCTGCAGGCTGTCGGCGTAGCTCAGGTAGGTGCTCATGTTCCACTGCGGCTTGAATACCAGGCTGGCCGCGCTGGATACGCCATCGTTGGAGGAACGGCTGATCTGCACGCCCCTGAGGTTGTAATTGTGGCTGGCCAGCCAGCTCTGGCTGGCCACCAGCAGCGCCGACCAGCGCGGCGAGAAGGTCAGGTCGTCGCCGACGATCAACGACTGCTGCCGGGCGGCCGCGCTCTGATAGCGGCGGGTGAAGTCGGGTACGCCGATCAACGGGAACGACTGCGGATGGGCCAGGCTGGCCGCGCCCAGCGTGGCGGTGCCGCCGTTGCGGGGGTTGTAGTTGTTCCAGTCGAAGCCGCTGTTGCCGAAGGTCAGTGCATGCTCGATCTCGCCAGTGTGCACCTTGCCGTTGAGGTAGAGCGTGTTGCTGGTGATGGTGAAGCGGCTGGCCGCACCGGTGGCGATGGTGGTGCGGTAGGCGCCGGCCTGGTTGATCAGGGTATTGGTCGGGCCAGTCGACTCACGGTCGGCGATCTGCCGCAGCAGCCCCACGCTCAGCCGCCATTGGTCGGAGAAGGCGTGCCTGAACTCCAGGCTGCCGGTGTCGGTGGTGTTGTCGTTGCCGCCGCTGCGCACCGCATAGGCCGCGCGTGCGGGATCCAGCGGCGACGGAAAATGTACGCCGGCGGCCAGCGCAAAGGTGGCCGGCAGCCCCTTGGAGACGTAACGGTAATGGCTGAAGTTGCTCTCCAGCACGGTGTCGGGCGAAAAGTGGTAGTCCAGTGCCAGGTTGGCCAACTGCCGTCGCAGGCGGCTGCCATCGGTGTAGTTGCCGCCATGCTCGTTGAGCAGAATGACCCGGTAGCCGAGCGGCCCGATCGGGCCGGCCAGGTCCGCCTGCGCCAGTCGGCGGCTGGCCGTGCTATAGCCCAGGGTGAACCGGTTGAGGCGCTGCTCGGTCGGCCGCTTGAGAATGTAGTCGAAGCTGCCAGACGGATTGGCCGGGCCGTACAGCGCGCCGGCCGGGCCATTGAGTACCTCGATGCGGTCGAACTGCTCGATCGGGTAGTCGGTGGTGGACACCGCGTTCAGCCCGTCGATCCGGCTGTTCTGCACCACGCTGCCCTGCACGCCGCGGCTTTGCGGGCGCACGCCGTCGCCTTGCACCGAAGGCAGGTAACGCAGGGCATCGGCGATGCTCTTCAGCTGCTGATCGTCGATCAGTGCCTGCGGCACCACGTTGACCGTATAGGGCGTGTCCAGCCGGCTCATAGACCCGAGCGGCCCCAACTGCGCCGCATCCACGCGCAGGCCATTGCTGGTCGCCTGCGTACCCTGCACGGTCACCGTATCGAGCGTCTTGGCCTGATGGCCGTCGGTGGCCGACGGCGCCGCCTGCATGGTCCCGGCAGCGTGCAGCGCCTCGATGCAGAGCGCACTGCCACCGACAGCGAGCCAGCGAAGAAGGGAATGAGAGGGCTTGTCCATGGTGGTATCCATCTAGCTGGCGGCCTCCCCGACGCTCAAGGGCGATGGGTGAAAAAGCGCTGTGCACTGGCGTCAAGCTGGGTCAGCGCAACGCCATACAGCGCGCTCATCGAGCCGGCATCGATCACCTGTTGCGGTGGTCCATCAGCGATCAGCCTGCCGTGCTGCAACAGCACGGCGCGCGTGGCGACTTGCAAGGCCTCGTCCGGCCGATGGGTAGTGTTGAGTATGGCGTAGCCTTCGCTGGCCAGTTCGCGCAGCAGCGCCTGCATGCGTACCTGATGGCCGTAGTCCAGGGCCGTCATCGGCTCGTCCATCACCAGGATCGGCGCCTGCTGCGCCAGGGCACGCGCCAGCAACACGCGCTGGCGCTCGCCGCCGGACAACGAGGTGTAATCGCGCCGGGCCAGCGAGAAGACCTGCATGCGTTGCAAGGCCGCCTGGACGGCCTCGCGGTCCTCCCCGCCCAGCGCCCGCCCCAGGCCGGCATGCGGCAGCCGGCCCAGCGCCACGACCTGCTCGACCGTATAGGGAAAGCTCGCCACGTGGGTCTGCGGCACGTAGGCCATGCGCCGCGCCCGCGCCGGCGCCGACCACCGCGGCAAGGGTCGCCCGTCCAGCCTAACCTCACCGGCCTGCGGCCGCAGCAGGCCCAGCATGATGCGCAGCAAGCTGCTCTTGCCGGCACCGTTGGCCCCAAGCAGAGACACCACCTCGCCCGCCGACACCGTCAGCGACACATCGTCGAGCACCCGACGGCGGTCTCGGACAAAGACCACCTGGCGACAGGCCAGCGAGGCGGCCGGCGGGCTCACGACGCATCCTGCCGCAGCCGGCGCAGCACCAGTGCGAAACCCAACGCGCCGAACAGCTGGGTGACAATGCCCAACGGCACCTCGCCAGCCGACACGCTGCGCGCGCAGGTGTCGGCCAGGATCAGCACGATGGCGCCGATCACCGCGCTCAACGGCAGCAGCTGGCGATGACCGGCACCGACCAGCAGGCGCGCCATGTGAGGCACCAGCAGGCCGATCCAGCCGATGATGCCGGCCACCGACACGGTCAGGGCCGAGATCAGCGTGGCCAAGGCGATCACCGCCAGGCGCAGCGCGGTCACCGGCACGCCCAGGCTGCGCGCTTCGTCGTCGCTCAGCGACAAGGCATCGAGCAGCCGGCCGCCAGCGCAGAGCAAGCCGGTGCCCAGCGCCAGCGGCACGGCGAAGCGGTCCAGGTCGTCCCAACCCACCTGGGCCAGACTGCCGAGCAGCCAGTAGACGATCGCCGGCAGCTGGTTCTGGGGGTCGGCCACGTACTTCACCAGCGACAGCAGAGAGGAGAACAGCGCATCGCTGATCAGCCCGCCCAAGACCAGGGCGAGTACGTTGCCGCTGCGCAGGGCGCCGGCGATGCCCAGGCCCACGGCCGCAGCGGTCAGCCCACCGGCAAAGGCCGCCGCCTGCACCCACAGCGGATGCGCAGCCAGCACGATGGCCAGCGCGGCACCAAAGGCCGAACCACTGAGCACGCCGAGCAGGCCAGGCGACACCAGCGGGTTGCGGAACACCGTCTGATAGCTGGCGCCAGCCACCGACAATGCTGCGCCGACCAGTGCTGCCGCCAGCAGACGCGGCAAGCGGACCTCGATCACCACCATGCGGAGCACGCTCAGCGCCGGACTGTCTTGCCGGCCCAATAGGGCCAGCAAGACTTCATGCGGTGAGACCGGATAACGCCCCAGCCCCAAGGTTCCCAGGGAAACCGCCGCGAGCATCGCCAGCGCGGCAATCCAGATACCGATACGTCGTTGGTGGCCGGGGCGTGCGGACAGGTCGTCGAAGTCCG
Source organism: Frateuria defendens (assembly GCF_001182895.1). Classification (GTDB taxonomy): domain Bacteria; phylum Pseudomonadota; class Gammaproteobacteria; order Xanthomonadales; family Rhodanobacteraceae; genus Frateuria_B; species Frateuria_B defendens. The sequence goes on from NZ_LFQR01000004.1 coordinate 50,625, forward strand.
GTCGGTCGGTAGAACGGGACATGGCCCCCTGGGTGTTGCCGCGGTGGGATGGAGCTAATGACTGGCGTTCACGGCCAGAGCGGAGAGACGGCGCCGGGCACCAGGCTGGCCGTCCATGTAGCCATGACTATATATCGAAGCAGAGTGCGTTGATGAAGGCAGCACCGGACAAGTGCCCACATTTTGAGGGCCCGTGATGGCGGCAGTGATCATCTTGTTCGATGAAGCCTCGACCTCCCGCGTTGAGTTGGCCATTCATCAACTCAGGTCATAGAAGCATTCTCTTTATTCGCACCCCAACTACAAAGAGGCCAAGCTAAATTGGGTTTGTAACCTCGCCTCAAGCCAGCCCGCACCGGGAAGTCAGACCGCCAATACCTTCGCGTTCCAGGGAAGACCTTGCGATGAAAAACCCGATCAGGACTGGACTGCCGATCGAATCGAGTGCCGAAGAAGTGCCACTCCTTGAAGAGCCCGAGCCGGACGAAGCCGCTCCATCACGGCACGCCTTCATGGTCGGCTCAGCCGCTGGCGCCATCGACGCAACAGGTAACCGCGTATGCGATTTGCCGATCACAACGGAAAGACGGTCATGACATCGCTCGGCGCAAACACACCTCTCCCCGCGGATACGACGACTCGGATTGTCCCCGCCCGTCACTGGCCTCGGCGCATCGCAGCGCTGATCCTGCTGGCCTTCGGCTTGCCGCTCGTCGTCGGCGGCGTGGTGCTGGCCGTCAGCGGCGGTTCGCTCTACTACGTGTTCACCGGCTTGGCCTTCCTCGCCAGCAGCGTGCTGCTCTGGCGCGGCGATGCACGCGGCGCATGGCTGTATGCCGCGATGCTGCTCTGGACCGTCGCATGGAGCGTATGGGAGGTAGGCTTCGTCGGCTGGCAGCTTGCGCCACGACTCATTGCGCCTTTCGTTCTCGCCGCGCTGTGGCTGCTGCCGTCGATTCGCAAGCTTCAGGCAACCAGGCCCGCGCCATGGCGGACCCACGGTTGGGCGACCTTCGGCGGCGGACTGATCGTGGCAATGGCGCTGGGCGGCATCGTCCACGCCTTGGGGCCGGGCGCCGCGCCACCCCCGGCACTGCGTCGCGGCCTGCAAGCACAGGTTCCAGGCAAGCTGCCGCAACCGCTGGCGACGATCGACCGCGACGACTGGCAAGCCTATGGCAACGACCAGGGAGGCACCCGCTACAGTCCGCTCGACCAGATCAATACGTCCAACGTCGCCCGCCTGACCAAGGTCTGGGAAGCGGAGATGACGCCGACGGTGCCCGGCCCGATGAATGCCCTGGAAGTGACCCCGATCATGATCGGCGACACGCTCTACGCCTGCGACGGCAACAATGGCGTGCACGCGTTTGACGCCGAGACCGGTCAGGTGCGCTGGCGACGCAATGTCTCCAACGGCCAGCCGCCATCCGGCAAGCCCTGCCGCGGCGTCGCCTACTACAAGGTGCCCGGCGCCCACGGTCTGTGCGCCGAGCGCATCTTCGCGCCCAGCCACAACCCGACCCTGACCGCGCTGGACGCCCGCACCGGCCAGCTCTGTCCCGGCTTCGGCAAGGACGGCCTGGTGGACCTGCAGCAAGGCATCGCGCCCTATCCGCACGGCCTGTTCTACGTCAGCTCGGCGCCGCAGGTGATCCACGGCAAGGTGGTGGTCGGCGGCGGCATCCCTGACGGCCAGTACTGGGGAGGGCCGTCGGGCGTGATCCGCGCCTTCGATGCCGTGACCGGCAAATTGGCCTGGGCCTATGACGCCGGCGTGCCTGATCGGATCGGCGCACCGCCGTCGGGTGGGGTCTACACGCCGTCATCGCCCAACAGCTGGGCGCCGATCAGCGCCGACGAGCAGCTCGGCCTGGTCTACCTGCCCATAGGCGGGGCGACGCCCGACGCCTTCGGCGGGCAGCGGCGCCCCTTCGACGACAGCATCGGCAGTTCCGTCATCGCACTGGACGCCGACACTGGCCGGTTGCGCTGGCGCTTCCAGACCACCCACCACGACATCTGGGACTACGACGTCGCCTCACAACCGACCCTGGCCGACGTGCCCACGCCACAGGGCGTGCGCCATGCGCTGATCCAGCCAACCAAGCGCGGAGAGATCTTCGTACTCGACCGCGAAACCGGCGAGCCGATCAAGACGGTGCGCGAGCTGCCGGTGCCGCAGGGCGGCATCGCCGCCGGCGAGCGGCTGTCGCCGACCCAGCCCGAGTCCAGCGATCTGCCGGCCTTCCGCGGCCCGCCGCTGCACGAGAAGGACATGTGGGGCGTGTCGCCGATCGACCAGATGCTCTGCCGCATCGAATTCAGGCGCTCGCGCTATGAAGGCATGTTCACCCCGGTCACACTGGACAAGACCATCGTGATCGATCCCGGCTCCATGGGGGGCGTCAACTGGAATGGTGTGTCGCTCGATGTTGATCGCGGCATCATGATCGTCAACTGGACGCAGGTGCCCGACCGGCTCGAACTGATCACGCGCGCGGAAGCCACGCGCCGCAACTTCCAAATCGCGCCGGGCCTTGATGCGGGCGGCCAGACCGATCAGCCGATGTTGGGCACGCCGTATGGCGCCTACCGCACCCAGTTCCTCTCCGTGCTCGGCTCGCCCTGCAATGCCCCGCCGTGGGGCCTGATCGGCGCAGTGGACCTGGCCAGCGGCCGCCTGCTGTGGTCCAAGCCGCTTGGCACCGGACGCGACATCGGCCCGCTGAAGCTGGGCGTACGCACGATGCTTCCCATCACCATCGGCACGCCGACCGCCGGCGGCGCGGTGACGACGCGCGGCGGGCTGGTGTTCATCGGAGGCGCGGCCGAGCACACGTTCCGCGCACTGGACGCCACCACCGGCCGCGAACTGTGGAGCAGCCGCCTGGCCACCAGCGCCAATGCAACGCCGATGACCTACCGCGGCCCAGTCAGCGGACGCCAGTTCGTGGTTGTCGCCGTAGGCGGTCGTCCCGCCTACGGCACGAAGCCGGGAACGAAGCTGGTCGCCTTTGCGCTGCCGGTATCGCAGCAGTGAGGGCTTCGCCGACGCCCCTGCGCGAGGGCACAGGAAGTCTCGGCATAGGGCGTGCGTAAGGAGTAAGGACTCGACTTGCCCCTCCTCTCGGCGCGGAACCCGGGTGAGAAATGTCGATCCGGCCATGGAAGCGGACGCCGGCGCGTGGAGCGCGGGGAGCACGCCTGATGACTTCGCCCTCATAGGCACGGCGCAATGCGAGGGCCGGCGCGCGGCGACCCAACATCATCCCGCACAGCTTCGCCCCTGCCTTCGGCACACGCCCGCCACACACTGTTCCCCGCACCATGTGCTGACCGCGCGCGGTCAGCTCACCAATGTCCCCGACTAGCGCTGCTACTCATCAATCGCCGACGGCACCATCGTCGGCAGCCCCGGCTGCCAATACGGCCAACTTCGTACCCGCGTACCGTGATGGCCAGCACCGAGCTGGCGGCTATCGAGCGCGCAGGCAGCAGGCCGCTGATTCCGGTGCGCCGACCGCCCCAGCCAATAATCGGATGCGGCCGGCGGCGTTAACCATCAACGCATCTGCAGGACGATGACCTCGCTGCTCGCAGGATTCGTCCGTTCGCGAAGGTTCTTCACGTCCTCCGGCTTCACCGTACCCCCCCTGTTGCCCCAGGACGTCCGCACGAAAGTCAGCACGTCCGCGATCTCCTGATCGGAAAGCTGATTCCGGTAGGAGGGCATGCGATAGGCGTCCGGGATGCCACTGGCGACCACCCGTCCCGACCCGTTCAAGGTCGCGTTGATGCTGGAAGCATTCTCCTTCGCCATGGACGACGCGCTCCCGGCCAGAGGCGGTATCCATTGTCCCTGCCCGCGCCCGTCCGGCCCATGGCAGGCGCTGCACCGGGCCATGAAGGTCTGCGTACCGGGAAGCTTCGATCGCTCGCCCATGGCCAGGGCGCCGCCCGACGTCTCCTCGTATTTCCACGGCGCGCCATCCCTGCCGGGATCGCCAGGCAGCGATTTGAGATAGCGCGCGACCGCCTTCAGGTCGTCGTCCGCCATGAACTGCGTCGAGTTGTTGTAGGCGTCGGTCATCGAACCGAAGACGACGGCGTGCCGGTTGCGTCCGCTCTTGAGGAACTGATAGATGTCCGCCTCGCTCCACCGGCCGAGCCCCGTATTCCCGTCGCCGCGAAGGCTGGGCGCATACCAGCCGTCGAGCAAGGCGCCGGATAGATAGAGCGGGCTGGTTTCGTCGAGCGCCTTCTCGTTCATCGCCCATCCGCGCGGCGTGTGGCAGCTACCGCAGTGACCGGGTCCCTGGACGAGATAGGCGCCGCGATTCCACAGCGCGTCCGCGTTCTCGGACGCCTTAGGCCGGTAGCTGCCCGATTCCGTGAAGACTGCATTCCACACCGCCAACGGCCAGCGCATGTTCATCGGCCAGGGAATGTTGCTCCGCCTGTTCTCCTGATGGACCGGCCGCACCTCGTGCATGAAATAGGCGTAGAGCGCACGCACATCCTCGTCACTGAGCTTGACGTAGGACGGATAGGGCATCGCGGGATAGAGGCGGTGCCCATTCCGCGCCACGCCGCGGCGGACCGCCCGGTCGAAGTCCGCCAGACTGTACGCACCGATGCCGGTTTCCTTGTCGGGCGTGATGTTGGTCGCGAAGATCGAGCCCATGGGCGTCGCCATTTCGAGGCCCCCGGTAAAGGGAGCGCCCTCCGGCGTGCTATGGCAGGCCACGCAATCGCCGAGCCGGGCGACGTACTCGCCGCGGCCGACCAGCTCGGCCGACGGCGCTCCGCTACTGGCGACGCCATCGAAGGGCGATGCAGGCGTGCGCGTTGCCAGCCATGTCACGACGACCGCGACGAGGATGCACACCGACAGCAAGGCAACCAGGATTCTTCTGGACCGGCTTTTCATCATGGGTTGTCGCTATTCCTGGAAGGCGGTTGGGCTAGGCCTTGAAGTCGTACCGCGACAGCGGCATGCCACGGATGCGCTGGCCGGTCAGCCTGGAAACGGCATTGGCCACCGCGGGCGGAACAGCCGGCAGCGGTGGCTCGCCGATGCCGCCCATCTTGGCGCCGCTCTCGATGATCCGGACATGCACGCGCGCCATGCGATCGGGCGTCAGGATCGGGTACATGTCGTAGTTGCGGGCCGCCGGCATGCCTTTCTTGTAAACGGTTTCCTCGAGCAGGACCTGCGAAAGCCCCAGCGCGACGGCCCCGTTCACCTGGGCCTCGATGATGGCCGGATTCACGATGCTGCCCGGGTCGATGGCTTCCCAGACATCGTGCACCCTGACCTGGCCGTTCTCGATCGAGACTTCCGCGATCACCGCCGCCTGCGTACCGAACGGCGAGGCCATCGCGATACCGCGAGCGCGCCGCGTACCGTCCTCGGCGGTGAAGGGGCCGCGCTTCCATCCGCCGGACAGTTCGGCGACGGCCCGTAGCAGATGGGTCAACCGCTCATTGCCCTGCAGCAGCCGCAGCCGCAGTTCGTAGGGGTCCTGCCCGCCCTTGTCGGCCAGCTCGTCCAGGAACGTCTCGTAGAGGAAGTCGTTCATGGAATTGCCGACCGAACGCCAGTAGCCGAGCATCGCCGGCGTCTTCACGTAGAGCTGGGCAATGCGCCGGTTCGGAATCGCATAGGCCTTGCCGGTCAAGCCCTCGAGGGCCGAGTCGTCGAGTTTCTCGCCCCGTTTGTTGCTGATGCCTTCGGTGGGCCCCTCGGTGGCGCTCACCGCCTCGAGGGCGACAGGCATGCCCTGCGCATCGAGTCCGCCCCGGAAGCGCACGACGGCCATGGGGCGCAGGACGTCCCGCAGGAATTCCTCCTCGCGGCTCCAGATCACTTTGACGGGACGGCCGACTTCCTTCGCCAGCTGGACCGCCTGGGGATAGACCATGGCGGTGTCGTAGATGAAGTGGCGCCCGAAGAACCCGCCCAGCAACGGCGAATGGAGGGTGATCCTGGCCGGGTCGAGGCCGGTTCGCTTGGCCACGTCGGCAAGGAACATCTCCGGAGCCTGGTTGGGCATCCACAGTTCGAGCGTGCCGTCCGCATTGAACCGCGCCAGCGCCGAGGGCGGCTCCAGCTGCGCGTGGTTGAGGTACTGGCTGTGATAGGTCGCGCCGACGACCGTGTGCGCGCCCTTCAGCGCACTGGCGACATCGCCCGCGGTCTCCGCATCGTCGCCCGAGCCCGGCTCGTTGGCGAGCCGTTCGCGGAACGCATCCGTCGAGAAATCAGCCGGCATGTAGCGGAGGGTGGAATCCTGCCCCGGCTCCCGCCAGTCGACCTGGATGGCCTCCACGGCGCGCCTTGCGTCCCACCATCGCTCGGCGACGACCGCGACCGCGCCAGGCAGGCGATGGACGGAGTGGACGCCTTTCATCGCCTTGACCTGGCCCTCGTTGCGGATGGCGCCCACGGTCAGGCCCAGCCGGGGCGCGTGCTGTACGGCCGCTTGCAGCATGCCCTCGACGCGAACATCAATGGCGTAGACCGCCTTGCCCGTCGATTTCGCGTGCACGTCCAGGCGCTCGACGGGTTTGCCGATCCAGCGGAATTGGCTCGGGTCCCTCAGCTTCACGCTGTCGGGGTCCGGTACCGGCATGTCAAGCGCGTGCGGCGCAAGCTCGCCGTAGCTGATCGACCGCCCCGAGGCCGCATGGACGACCTTTCCGGGCTCGGTGGTCAATTGGCCGACCGGCACCGCCAGGCGCTCGGCCGCCGCCTGCAACAGCATGCGGCGCGCCAAGGCGCCGAGGCGGCGCATCGTCGGATAACTCATGCGCACGGACATGCTGCCGCCGGTGATCCGCATGCCGTTGGACATGACGATGTAGTCGTGCCCGGGCGGCGCGTTCTCCACGACGAAGGTCGCCGGATCGGCATCGAGCTCCTCGCCGACGATCTGCGCCATGGCGGTAAAGATGCCCTGCCCACCTTCCATGAAGGGGCTTTGCAGCCGAATCGTGTTGTCCGGCCGGATCTCCAGGAAGGCCGGAACCCGCGTACCCGGCGCCGCCGCTTTCGCGGCGCCCTGGGCGCGCGCCCGGCCCACCGGCAGGCCAAAGCCGAGGACCAGGGCCCCCGCCGCGACGCCGGCCGAAGCGAGCAGGAAGCGGCGACGGGAAATGTTGGTGGGCTCCCCCGTCGGGAGCGCTTCGCCCGCCACGGCGGGCCCGTCAGCCAGGTTCGTCATCAGCCTTCCCCTCCCTGCCGGGCCGGGGCATGGCCGGGCGTGCCGAGGACGGCCAGGGCAAGCGCCCCGGCCGCGGCGGCCTTGCCTGCCGGATGCTGCGGAGCATTCCCGGCAGCGCCCGCCGCCGCGGCTTGGTCAGCTCCGCCGCCCGCCAGGTCATGGACGGCCGCCTTGATCGCGTTGTACGTCCCGCAGCGGCACAGGTTGACCATCGCCGCCGCGATGTCCTGGTCCGTCGGATGCGGCTTCTGCTTGAGCAGCGCGGTTGCCGCCATGACCTGCCCGGACTGGCAATAGCCGCACTGGGGAACCTGATGCCTGACCCAGGCGGCTACGACGCGCTTGCCGATGTCGTCGGCCTCGATGGCCTCGATCGTGGTGATCTTCCGTCCTGCCGCTCCATCGACAGGCATCACGCAGGAACGCACCACCGCGCCGTCGATGAGCACGGAACACGCCCCGCATTGCGCCAGGCCACAGCCGTATTTCGTGCCCGTCAACCCGAGCTCGTCGCGGATCACCCACAGCAAGGGCGTATCGGCATCCGCCTGGACCTCGTAGGTCTTGCCGTTGATCTGAAGTTCCATGGTTCTCCAAATAGCTGCTTGGGTCGGAACCCTGGCTCAATGGCTGATGCGGGTACCTTATGTAGGCCGCATAGCCCCGTTTAGACGCTAACACGGCAACAACGCCTCCTAAGGCGCGCAATCTTGCATGGGGCTAGCAATGAGATTGATAAATCGCAGCGATCCGCCTGCCGCCGGCCCAATTTATGACCCGGTTTCATGGCGGCATGCAACTATCGCACGCATGGCTGCGCGTATCATCGGTGCAGCCCCTCCTTGGCCGGGCCGTGCGTCATGCGCGGGCCGGCGACCGTTCCTAGCCGCAATGACATGAGCCTGGTCGCCCTACCGCCCGTCACCGCCCGCACTGCGCCGCAGACGCTGCGCGACCGTCACGGTCGTGCCCTGCACGACCTGCGCATCTCGGTGATGGACCGCTGCAACTTCCGCTGCACCTACTGCATGCCGGCGTCGACCTACGGCGAGGACTACGTCTTCCTCGACAACGACGCGCGGCTGAGCTTCGACGAGATCGAACGTATCTGCCGGCAGGCGGCGGCATTGGGCGTGACCAAGCTGCGCCTGACCGGCGGCGAACCGCTGCTGCGGCCGAAGCTGCCCGACCTGGTACGCCGGCTGCGCGCCATCGACGGCATCGACGACATCGCCATGACCACCAATGGCGTGCTGCTGCCGCGCCACGCCGACGAACTGAAACGGGCCGGGCTGGACCGGGTCACGATCAGCCTCGACACCCTGGACGCGGACGCATTCCGCCGCATCAGCGGCGGCCGCGGCGACCTGCAAGATGTGTTGCGCGGCATCGATGCCGCACGCGGCGCCGATTTCCCCGGCGGGTTAAAGATCAACGCGGTGATCCAGCGCAACGTCAACGACGACGCGGTGCTGCCGCTGGTCGAACACTTCCGCGGCAGCGGCGTGGTGGTGCGCTTCATCGAGTTCATGGACGTGGGCAATCGCAACGGCTGGACCGCCGCATCGGTGGTGCCTTCCAGCGAGCTCGTCGAGCGCATCGGCACGCGCTGGCCGCTGCTGGCGCTGCCGCCGCGGTACCCGGGCGAGGTCGCCACGCGCTACCGCTTCGTCGACGGCGGCGGCGAAATCGGCGTCATCTCCTCGGTCAGCGCGCCGTTCTGCGGCGGCTGCACGCGCGCACGGCTGTCCTCGGAAGGGCGGCTGTATACCTGCCTGTTCGCCGCCGCCGGCACCGACCTGCGCGCGCTACTGCGCGGGGGCACCGACGACGACGCCTTGCGCGGCGCGCTGCGCGACGTCTGGCTGCGCCGCGGCGATCGCTACAGCGAGGAGCGTGCGCAGCACCACGATGCCGGCGGTCGCAAGATCGAGATGTACTACATCGGCGGATAGCGCAGCCGGCCTTGCATGCCGGAGGCTCGCCTCGCAGCGTCGGTAACGATCCACGCCGAGCCGTTCGATGCCCTGCTGACGGCGGCGTTCGCCTCGGCCATGGAGCAGCGCCGGCCGGCGGCGAAATCCACTCCCCTCCGCAACCAAGGAGGCTTGCCGGAACCTCGCGCTGCGCTCCGTCCGCGCGCTCAGCTCGCAGGGGGCAGCCCGAGGCGGCGGCGCAGCTCCGGCGCGGTCAGGTGGACGCGCCAACCGGGGCCGCCTTGCTGGAAGGCGACGGCCGAAGCCAGGTTGCCGACGACGACCGGATCACATCCCGCATCGCGCACCAAGCCTGCCGCGACCTGTAGCGCCTGCGCATCGTCGCTGGCGATCGGCATGCCGATCCTGCCTCCCGCCCGGGTTCCGGACGATTCCACGACGTTGGCGTCGACGCAGCTGAAGGCGCGCACCAGGCGTGCGCCCGGCATGTACTTCGCCACCGTTTGCGCCACGCCGTTGGCCCGGGCTTGAAGAACGAGGGGGCTCGAGCCGCCGGACAGCGGCGGGTTGGTGGCGTCCAGCACCACCTTCCCGTTATATGAGCGCTGCAGGTCATGACCGATCTGGGGCAATGCCTCGAACGGCACCGCGAGCAGCAGAACCGTTCCGAACGCGGCCGCCTGCGCCGGCTGGCCCACCGAGGCGCGCGGGCCGAGCTCGCGCGCCATGGACTCCAGCTCCTCGGGATGGCGGGACGAGAACATCACCTCGTGTCCGGCCTTGACCCAGAGCCGGCCCACTGTGCCGCCCAGCCAGCCGGCGCCGATCACGCCGATCCGTGTGGATGGCGCCGCGCGAGCGAGGCGGGGAAGCATCCAAGGCACGGTGGCCAAGACGCCGAGCGATTTCAGGATGGCGCGACGAGAGAAAGTCATGTCGGTGTCCTCTCAATGGAAATATCAGGGGTTGTCCACGGCCAGAGGCTGTTCCGGCGGCGCTGCTGGCGCTTCCTGCCTCTGGTGGGAGCGGCCCAACCAGATGCTCAAGGCGAGCCAGGCGAGCGAGATCGGCACGGCGATCACGGCCATCTGCGTCAAGCCGAGCCCCAGCCCCATCAGGCCTGCATAGCCCAGCTCGCGACCTGGTCCCCGCCGCGGTAGATCACCGTGTCGATGAAGTTCTTGGCCTTGTAGCGATCCTCCCGCACGCTGGAAGTGAACAGGATCTCGCAGGCCGGCCGGGCCAGCGCGAAGTTCGCCGCCCGTCAGGCGTTGCAGCAGGGAGGTCGTCGAGCTAGATGTCATGGTCACTTGCAACCTTCCGGGGAGCGTCCGCATGGACGGTCTCCCACCACGATGAGAATTTCTGCGGCTGACCGGCCAGGTATACCGGCTGGCCGATCTCCGGCGTCCACAGGGCATAGCGCCGTACCCGGCTCGCCGCAACGATGCGCTTGAACGGATCGTCCCAATCGTGCGGCGCCAGGGAGAAGCGGCCCACATGCTCGGGCATGAGCACGCGGGTCCGGAGGTCCTCGGCAGCCTGCGCGGCCTGTTCGGGGGTCATGTGGACGTTCGCCCAGCGCGGGTCGTACTGGCCCATGTCGAGCGCCGCCCAGTCGAACGGGCCGAGCCGTTGGCCGATCTCGGCGAAATGCGGCCCGTAGCCCGAGTCGCCGCTGAAGAAGAGGCGGCGTTCGGGAGAGACCAGCGCGAAGCCGACCCACAACGACTGGTTGCGGGTGAAAGCGCGCCCGGAGAAATGCCGGGCCGGCGTGACGTGGATCTGCAGTTGCGGCGACAGCGCGACGGCCTCGTTCCAGTCGGCCTCGCTCACGACGCGCATGTCGTAGCCCCAGGCCTCGAAATGCGCCCCCACGCCCAACCCCACGATCACCTGCCGGACCTTGGGCTTGAGGGCCAGGATGGTCGGATAGTCCAGATGGTCGTAGTGGTCGTGGCTGATCAGCAGCGCATCGATCTCGGGCATGTCGGCGGCCGCATAGATGCTGGTGCCCTCGAAAGCCCGGTTCGCCCCAGGCACGGGCGCGGCATTGGTGCTGAAGACCGGGTCGATCAGGATGCGCTTGCCGCCCAGCTGCACGAAGTAGGAGGAGTGGCCCAGCCAGACGACCAGATCACGCGCGGGATCGAGCGCCTTGAGGTCGGTCTTGACGGCAGGGATGGCACCCGGCGGCCGGGGATGTCCCCGCTCCCCGAAAATGGTCTCCCTCCACATCGACCACTCGGACTGGTCCGTGGTCAGCATGGGCGTGTCGATCTGGTTGCGGAACGCGCCGTCGGCATAGTGGGGCGAGCGCTCGATCCGGGCCAGGCGCTCGCCCTTGGGCAACGCCCCGAACAGCGGATGCTGCAGGTAGGTGGCGGCCCCGGCCACACCCAGGATGGCGATGCCGGCGCAGGTCTTGAGTAGACGAGACCAGAACTTTTTCATGCAGTGGGTACCGCCGGTGCCTTCACGCCAGTGTCGTACCGGTGGCGCGCGCGAGTTCGGCCAGCAACTGATCCTGGAACCGGGTGTCGGCGGCGGCGGGATGTGGCTTCTGGCGCTGCTGGTGGTACCAGTACCCGCCGCTGGTCAGTGCTTCGGGATCGTTGCTGGTGGCGAGCCACTCCTGGGTCAGATGCCCCAGCCGCAGGTCGTCCGGCGCGTTCGGGCCGCCCATCCTGGTCGGCACCCAGCCCGGGTCGACGGCGTTGCTGAAGACGTTCGGCCACCGCCGTGCCACGGCCATGGCCAGCGTGGTGACGAACAGCTTGCTGTCCGAGTAGCTGCCCGTGGCCGTGCGGCCTGACCAGTCCATGCCGGCCAGGCTGGCACGTCCGCCCCTGTGCATGCTGCTGCTCAGGTAGATCAGGCGCTTGGGACGCTGGACCAGGGCCGTGAGCAGGTACGGCGCGACAACGTTGACGACCAGCACAGACGAACCGGAATAGACCCCCGCGTTGTGGATGACGGCGTCCATCGTGCCGATGGCATTGACCTGGCGGGCGAGATCGCGGATTTGCGCGAGATCCGACAGATCGCCGATCGTCGCGGTGGCGCCCTGGTCCACGAGTTCCTTCACGGCCGGCAGCCGGGCCTGGGAGCGCACATGCACGACGACGTCGTGGCCCTGGGCGAGCAGCGCCTTGGCCGCGGCATGGCCCAGCCCGTCGGCCGAGCCGGTGATGAACACGCGGGCCTTTCGGCCCGCGCCCCGTTGAGCATGGGACATGGAAACCTCCTTGCGGGCATTCGGCGGGGTCTGCGCCAGGGCGGGCATGGCGGCGATCAGCGTACCCGCGACCAGTCCCGAGCCCAGCTCGATGCCCGCGGCGAGAAATCTGCGGCGATCCATAGGCGTGTGCTCCACTCAGGTCATCCGGTCCTTCGGGGCATCCGGCGCCCGAGCGTCGTCGATGCGAATCACCGGGGCACGCCCTTGCTGAACACCTTGGCGTGAAACACCGTCGCGCCCTGCCCGCCGTCCCCGTCGCTGTCCACGACGTAGACATCGTTGCTGGCAGGGTCGATGGCCATGCTGGTCGTCAGCAGGTTGTGCCCGCGCTCGCGGCCCGGCAGCAGCACCTGGCCGATGGGAATGCCGTTACGGTTGAGCACCATCACGCGGCCTTGCCCGTACATCGCCACGTACACGTTGCCATCGGCATCGGTGCGCATCGAGTCCGGGGCCGGGCCGACGAACTGGTAGGCGATGGCCGAGCCGATCGGCGCGATGGTAGCCGCGCCGGCCAGTTCGACCCGGTGCAGCAAGTTGCGGCCGAACTCCGTGGCCCACAGCGTCTTGCCGTCGGCGCTAAGCGCGACACCGTTGGCCATCGCCAAGTGGGGCATTACCGGCTTGATCGTCGAGAGATCCGGCGCGACGTAGTAAACGCCGCCCTTGGGCTCGGTCGCGGTGCCCTTGAAGTCGGTGAAGTAGAAGCCGCCCCGGGCGTCGAACACCAGGTCGTTGGGCATGAACCCAGCCGCAGGCGGAATGATCGCCCGCAAGCCCGATCCGTCCGGGTTGGCCGCAAAGATCGCGCCGCGATCGTTCGGGATGTCCAGGGCCGCGATGAACAGGCGGCCGTCCCTGGCGAAGGCCAGGCCGCCCGGCGCCAGCGCACCCTCAAGGGCTACGACCGTGGAAAGCCGCTTGTCCGGCGTGAGGCGCAGCACGCGGTGGGCGGTCACGTCGCAGAAGAGTAGATCGCCGTTGTGGTCGAAGATCGCCCCTTCCAAGACGTGGCCTTCCTCCGATGCCTTAAACCAGGGCGATGCCACCACGGCCTGCAGCGCCCGCTCGGAAGGCGGAATGGGCACCGGGCCCTGGGTCTGCGCATCGTAGGCCAGCCCTGCCGACACGGCGCGCTGTTGGGCCGAGGCTTCCGTGGCAAGACAGGCTCCGGCGACAACGCATGCCACCGCGACGATGGTCTTAATCCTCCCCATCGGTGCGCCGCCGCGTCCCGCGGCGACTTCCAAAGTCTGATGCCGTGGCAATGCGTCTCTCCTCATGATCAGTACACGGCGAACTCTCCATCCACGGCCAATGCCTAGCCGGTCGCGAAGGCCGAGCCCGAACTGCGCAGTCAGAGCATGGCGTCGACAATTCCTTGTCGCGCCCAGGGCGCTATCGCACACCACATTGATCGTTCGGCCGCCAGCGGCCGTGATCTCGTCCACCGCCCTGTGCAAGTCGGCCTCGCTGCGGCACGCCAGCGCGACCGCCGCACGGACCTTGGCGAAAGCCCGCGCCACCACGAGTCCCATACCCGAAGAGGCGCCGCTGGCCAGCGCAGCTTGTCCTTTGAAGTCGTAGGTAACGCTCATGGCAATCTCCCTATCAGGTCGAGCCGCCAGCGACAGGCGAATCCGACCTCATGTCTGCGTGTCAGCGATACGCCGCCGGTCTATCGCCGTCGGTACCAGGCTGGCTGATTCCCAGGTTCTCGTTGGCATGAAGCGCCGGGTTCTTCACGACGTCGGCCACAAAGCGGCCAATGCTTGCGCGTGAAGTTTCCGTGCCCTTGTAGGTCTCGCCCTTCTTCGTCAGCTGGAACACTTCCGTCGGCTTGTCGGTCAGCCAAACCGGGCGCAGGATGGTGTAGGTCAGTGATGATTGCTCCACCACCTGCGCCGTTCTCAGATTGACGGGGCGGTACTGGCCGGCCATGCGTTTGTCCCACGCATTGAACGGCTCGGGCAGCTCGTCATAGATGCCGCCGGCACTGATGACGATGATGCGGCGAGCACCCTCGTCTTTCATGGCGCTCACGATATTCGCCGTCTTGACGTCGAGATCCATGCCGCCCATGGTGCTGACCACGATGTCTTGTCCCCGGATGGCTTCCCGGAGATCCGCCATGTTGGTGGCATCGCCCTCAACGAGGCGGACGCGATCGCTCTGGAGGAACTGCAGACGGCTGGCACGGCGCAGGAACAGGGTCAGCCGCACATCGTCCTGCTCGAGCAGACGAGGGATGATCTCGCGGGAGGTGCGCCCATTGGCGCCGATCAAAATCACGTTCTTCATCTTGGGATTGGCCTGCTGTACATCGCGTGCCTGCCCACTCGCCGGAAGATCGCCCGCGCCATTGGACATATCCGCGCCGATCGCCAAGGATGAAATGGCTAGGAAACTCAGTAGAAAAAGGATCTTCTTCATGGGCCCGCGTCTCGCACTTCATGGATGGATGGCCGCACGTTCGTCCGTTCAAAATCTAGTCTTTGGAAAACACGATCCGCACACCGCGCCGGCCGAGGCTTTCGGCCAAGCCTGTAGGGTCGTCCACGCGACCGAGGCGCGTATACGCATACGACGAGCTGAAGGTCAGGTAGAACACGACCAGGGTGTCCGAGCCGTACAGCATGAGGTCGCCGTTGTGGAGCGTTCCTGGCCGGCTTGCATTCGTCGGCAGCGCCTTGGGCAGTTGAGCGTACTTTTCATTGCCGTTGAGTTCGGTCATGTCCAAGGTCAACGGCAGCAGCGCGGCAAACGCGCGGGCCGGCTTGTTATCGCCCAGGGTGATGGCGAAACGACGTTCGCCGACGGTCATCCACATGCGAGATTCCTCTGGTTTGCCAATGGCCACCGCAGCGGCAGCTGGCGAACCTGGCGCCCCGGACTGTGCAGCATCGCACCCCGCGAGCACGAGCAGGCCGCAAAGAAGACTCAGCCCGCGCGAAGCACACAGACCACGGGCTTGGCGCCGAACGCTGCGATGGATGCTCAGGCCCATGGTCATGGCTTCTCCGGATTCGACACGCCGTTCAGGTCGCTTGCGATGATTGCGAACGCGAGGTCAGGAAGGTCAGGAATGCCGCAGCGGCATGGCCGCGCTTGCCACGAAAGTGTTCGATAATCCGCCGAGCCGAACAGCGGGCCGTCCACGGCCGAGCCCAGGGCGATGGCCAGCTGACTCCATCAGGCCGCCTCCGGCCTCCGCGTTCCAGGGCATGGCTTGTGCGATCCAGCTCAACCAGCCCACCAGGGCAGCTATCCAGCTATCGCCATCAGGCCCCCCAGCCTCAGCAACGCCACGATGGCCGCGACCCACTGCCCATGAAGAAGGCACTACCGCGGCCATGCTCAGCGCGACGGACATGAAAAATTGAGCTGCCGACTACTTCACCGCCTCGATCCGGACACTGAACTCGCCGTCCATCTTTGCGAGTTGTTCGATACCCGAGGTGAAGTGGCCGAGATGGACCAGATCGTTGGAGTGTCGAAAACCGCGGTAGTAAGCCACCAGGTTCCCCCACGGCGCATACAGGGCAAAGTCACCCACCGATGGCGTCAAACCAAAGGGCGCGTTTGCAGTCGAAAGCTTGCGCGGCGGATAGGCGACTTTCTCGACGTTGTTGTAGTCGCTGAACTTCAGCGTCAGCGGCAGCATGGACACAAGGTCACGGCTGGTGGGGTTGTCGTTGAGCACCGCCACTGCTTCACCCCCGTCGAAACTCAGCTTGATCCGCGTCAGTTCGGTTGATCTAGTCGACATGGTCGCTCCCTCTTTTGCTGGAGCAGTCTGAACCTCTTCCGCGCCGGGCTTTCCTTCCTGTGCCATCGCGCCATGGCTCACAAAAGCGACAGCAACTGCGGCCAGTACGGCAGCCAGCGCAGCTGACCGACAAATTCTCGTTTTCACAATGCCACCTCCTATGCGTGGGTGATCGGCTCTGAAGCTGCCGACGAGGACGCCTGTTCCGGCCGATGTCGCCCAGGGGACGGTCGATGCCGCGGCCGAGAAACACCGGAGGCGCAGGCCGCAGGCATCGATACGCCCGCGACCAGCGGCAGAGCGCTGCCCCTGAGCCATAGCGAGGCAGTCGGCATTGGCCTTTTCATGGCTTTGAATGCTCGCGCAGGAAAGTCAACTCGACTAGATAATTAATACTTAAAGAGGCTGTTAGCTGCACTAATTAATTTCCCGTGGGAAACTTCATCATGATCAGACGCAACCTCAACGATCTCCTGTACTTCGTGACGGTGGCGCGGGCAGGCAGCTTCACGCGCGCCGCCTCGCTGCTGGGCGTAACCCAGTCCGCGCTCAGCCAGGCGATCAGCGGCCTGGAGACGCGGCTTAAGATCCGGCTGCTGACGCGCACCACGCGCAGCGTCTCGCCCACCGCCGCCGGCGAGCGCTTGCTCTATGCCATCGGCCACCGATTCGATGAGATTGAGACGGAGCTGGATGAATTGACGGCGATGCGGGACAAACCGGCCGGCACGGTGCGGATCACCTGCGGCGAGCACGTCCTGCGCACGATCCTGCTGCCCAAGCTCACGCCATTGCTGCACGAGCAGCCCGACATCAAGGTCGAGTTCGACATCAACTACGGATTCCGCGACATCGTGGCCGATCGCTTCGACGCGGGCGTGCGCCTGGGCGACACCATCGACAAGGACATGATCGCAGCCCCCATCGGGCCACAACTTCGCATGGCGGTGGCGGCCGCACCGGCGTACTTCGAGACCCATCCCGTCCCCAAGGCCCCGCGCGACCTGATCAAGCACAACTGCATCAATCAGCGTATGCAGACTGCCGGGGGTGTCTACGTCTGGGACTTCGAGCGTCGTGGCAAGCAATTGAGCGTGCGAGTGGAAGGGCAACTCATCTTCAACACCTCGCCCAGCATGGTCGATTCGGCACTTGCCGGGCTGGGCATCGCGTTCCTGCCCGAAGACGAATTCGCACCGCACATCCAGGAAGGCCGGCTGGTGCGTGTGCTGGAGGACTGGTGTCCTCCTTTTCCCGGCTACTACCTGTATTACCCAAGCCGCCGACAGCCTTCACCCGCGTTCTCGCTGGTGGTCGACGCATTGCGGGTGACCGGTGCTTCGAGCGCGAAGCACCGGTAGCGCCGCAGCACCGAGCCGGCGCGGCACTGCTGGCCCCGAGCGGTATCGGACCAGCAGGTTACTGGCGGGCTCGTCTTGGCAATGGAATCAGAACCGATGACGCTGTCCCAACGCTCGACCGCGCAAGCGAACCATCCACCACTGTCCCAGTTAGCCTGCGTGTTCACCGTATTTCTGGTTACGGGCGCGGCATTGCCGGCCTTGCCGCTGCATATCCATGGCGATCTTGGCTTCAGCGCGTTCACCGTCGGGCTCGTCTCCGGCGTCCAGTTCGTCTCCTCACTGCTCTGCCGCCTGTGGTCCGGCACGATTTCGGACCGCAGGGGGGCGAAATTTGCGGTGACGGTTGGCCTCGTGATGGCGGTGCTCGCCGGACTGCTGTACCTCGTCTCGCTGATGCCCACGAACAGTCCCAGCCTGTCGATCATGATCCTGGTGACCGGACGCGTGCTGCTTGGTGGGGCCGAGAGCTTCACCATGATCGGGGCACAGAGTTGGAGCCTGGCGCTGGCTGGGCCGGGCAGCGTCGGCAGGATGATCGCGTGGATCGGCACGGCAATGTTCGTGGCCCTGGCCCTTGGCGCACCCCTTGGCAGTTTCCTGTTTGCTCACTTCGGCTTTGCGTCGATCGGGCTGGCAACCTGCATCGGCGCAGGGCTCATCCTGCCGCTGATCGTCGCCACACCGGCCACCGGACACAGGCCCCAGATCCGGCAATCCGCCCCCCGGATATTGAAATCGGTTTGGATGCCGGGCGTCGCCATGGCCTTTTCAAGCGTGGGCTACGGAATCATGACTGCATTTGCCGTGCTGCTGTTTGTCCAGCGCGGCTGGCAACCGGCGTGGCTGTCTTTCACCGCCTTCGCCACCGCCTTGATGGTGGCGCGCGTGTTCTTCGGCCCGCTGCCAGACCGGCTTGGCGGCGCACGGACCGCGATTATCTTCATCATCATCCATAGTGCCGGCCTGGCCCTGATCTGGCTCTCGCCGCATGCGTGGCTCGGCTTCGTCTCCGCGGGCATGGCCGGCTTCGGCTATGCGCTCGTGTATCCGGGCCTGGGCATGGAAGCCGTTGCGCGTGCACCGGCGAATGCCAGGGGTCTCGCCATGGGCGTCTATACGGCCTTCATCGACCTGGCACTGGGCATACTCGCGCCCCTTCTTGGTCTGGTTGCCAACGCGGTCGGACTGGGCCCGGTCTTTCTCATCGCGGCGCTTCTCGCACTGTGCGCCGTGCCGATCGCGATGTGGCTGCACCGACACCCATCTTAAGGCGTAGCCCGACGACAGCCTCCACCCTCATCAGCCCCGTGGCGCGGCGGCATTGAGTTCGGCCAATTCCTCATCGCTCAGCTCGATTGCCGCGGCGGCCACGTTCTCCTCGAGGTGCACCACCTTGCTGGTGCCCGGGATAGGAAGGATCACGGGGCTACGCTTCAGCAGCCAGGCCAAGGCGATCTGACCGGCCGTCGCCCCCTTCGCCCTGGCGAGCGCGTCCACCGCGCCGCCCGGTCTGGCGAGATCGCCGGCCGCCAGCGGGAACCACGGGATGAAGCCGATGCCGTTGGCCTCGCAATAATCGAGAACGTCCTCATCCGCGCGGTCGGCCAGGTTGTAGCGGTTCTGCACCGTCGCGACCGGGAAGTGCTTGCGCGCTTCCTCGATGACCTCGACCGAAACCTGGCTCAGCCCGGCATGGCGGATAAGACCCTCGTCGATGAAGCCGCGGATGGCGTCGAACTGCTCGGCCTGAGGCACTTTCGGATCGATGCGGTGGAGCTGCCAGAGATCGATCTGTTCCACCTTCAGGCGCCGCAGGCTCATATAGACGCATTGGCGTAGATACTCCGGGTTTCCAACTTGCGGCCATGGAGTCGGATTGCCCGGGAAGCGGACAAGCCCGCCCTTGGTCGCGACCCTAATCCCATCGTAGGGATATAGCGCCTCGGCGATGAGCTGCTCGCTCACATGCGGGCCGTAGCTGTCGGCGGTGTCGATGAGATCGATGCCAACCTCCGGCAGCCGCTTCAGCACCCGGATCGCTTCCTCGCGATCCTCCGGTTCGCCCCAGATGTCGGGACCGGTGACGCGCATCGCGCCGAAGCCAAGGCGATTGACCGCCAGGTCGCCGCCGATGGCGAACTGGCCTGAAAGACCGGCATCAATTTTCATCTCGATTCTCCTGTGAATTGTCCCCCGGCGGGCTCGACGTCGCGGATAAAGCCGGTGGCATGGCGCGCGGACCTAGCCCGGGCGCGCTTGAGCAAGCGATCGGCCGCCGCTTTGATGTCGGGGCCATAGACCTGCCGCATCCAGTCCCTGCGTCGGCACCTCTTCCACCGCGCTGGCATTGACGCCCAGCACGGCCGTCAGGGCGGTGGCCAGTTTGTCGGCCAGCGACTGCTTGACCGCATCGCTGCGGCCTTGGGCGATCTTGAGGATGGGGTGATGCATGGTTTCGTTGCACGCTCATTGCACCGTCAAACCGCCGTCCACGGTCAATGCCTCGCCGAGGGCATAGCTCGCGGCGGGGCTGCACAGCCACACACCGCCGCGGCGATTTCCTCGGGGCGGCCCGCGCGGCCGATGGGTACGCCCTTTTCCAGCTCAGCGAAGCCTTGCTCGCTGCCGCCGACGACGTCCTGTGCAATCTGCGTGGCGATCGTGCCGGGGTTCACCGCATTCACACGGATGCCCTGTCTGGCATGCTCCAGTCCGGCCGTCCGGGTGAGACGACGACACCGTGCTTGGAAGCGATGTAGGCGCCGATGCCGGGATTGCCGGTCAAGGCGCCGACCGTGGCGTTGTTGACGATGGCGCTACCGCCCTGGCGCTGCATCTGCTGCATGCGCCCGCCGTCGCGGTCGGCCAGGACCACGGAGGCGCCGCGCCGGGCGAAGGCGCGGGCAGTCGCCAGGCCCATACCCATGGTGGCCCCCGTTACCAGGGCCACCTGACCCTTGAAGTCGTAGGTGGGATTCACGTTTTTTTCCTGGTTTCTGGAAAGACGCCGTCCGATCCGTGATCGTGCGACGGTGCCCTGGCATGCATGGAACAACCGGTCTGCATTCACGCTGCGTGCGCTTGCGTTGCGTCGGCTTCGGGATTGGCCGCGTTCTCCTTAAGATGATAGCGAGCGAACAGCGGACGCCGTTCCGGTTTTATCGAAAGCATCCATGAATACGAGCGATAGATGGATCCGTCGATGGGGTGAACGGGGGACCACGTCCGCCAATGCTTCAAAGCAGGCGCCATGTGCTGCTAGCAGGGACTGGCTGGCCGCGGCGTCGAGCGAACCCCCGACCACTCGGCGTGATTGGCCTGGACGACTCGGCTATATGGCAGCCGAATCAGACCTAGCAAATGGTCGACTACCGCGCCGCGCGAAAATATTCAAGCGGACATCGAGCACTGCGCCGCCGACCAAGGTCAACACAGGCCGGCGAGCTATCCCGCCCCTTGCACGGCAACCACCACGTTCACGTGCCCTACGGCGTCATGAATCGTAACGCAGCGCGGCGATGAGCATGGCCATTGCACCCGATGGCTGTCGACGGCTGGGGTAGTAGAGATGAAAGCCCGACCAAAAAGGGCACCACTCCTGTAGCACCGGCACCAGATGTCCTGCACGGACATAAGGCTCGGCAAGTTCGCTTGGTACGTAGGCGACACCTAGTCCAGCCACCGCGGCAGCAAGGCAATCGAAGAGGCTGTTATAGATGAGTTGGCCGTCGACGTGGACATTGACCTGCTGTCCACCCTTCTCGAACTCCCAGGCCCATAGCCCGCGATGTGTCATCGTGCGCACGTTGATGCAATTGTGGTGCATCAAGTCCGCGGGCTTTTGAGGATGCTCGCGCTTGGAAAAATAACGCTTGGTGGCGACGACCGTGAATTGAACCGGCGGCCCAATGCGCACGGCGATCATGTCTTGCGCCACCAGTTCGCCGAGACGAACTCCGGCATCGAACTGCTCAGCTGCAAGATCCACATACCCGTTGTCCAGAAAGAGCTCCAACTTGATATCCGGGTACTCCTTCAAGAAGTTCTTCAGCTTGGGCGCAAGAAGAAGCCGGATCGCATCTTCCGGTGCGGTGATCCTGATCGATCCGGCCGGCTTGTCTCGCAGCTCCGACACTTCAAGTAGCCCGGCGTCGATTTCTTCCAGCCGAGGGGCAACGGTAAGCAACAGATGCTCGCCCGCTTCGGTAGGGATGACGGCGCGGGAGTTGCGCGCCAACAGCCGGACACCCAAGGTCTTCTCGAGCGAGCGCACGGAGTGACTCACCGCCGTCTGCGATAAACCTAGTCGAGCCGCCGCCCGAGTAAAGCTCTTCTCACGAGCTACAGCGAAGAAGGCTGTCAGGCCACCAAAGGAGTTGTGTAGAAGGTTGTCTTTCATGATTCACGCACCTCGATCCATAGGCCATTGGTGTCGGCCATGCGATAGACCTTCTCGCGGGGTTTCATCGCGCGCAGCTTGGCGTCGGAGAGCATTGTGAGTAACACCCGAGTGAGTACGGGGCACCCGAGACAGCCCCCTTACTCACCACCTTACTCACTTTCGGACTGGATGCGACTGGACACCCTTGGCCCCCAAGAGACAAGAAACCCCGCATGGCGCGGGGCTTTCTCGTGATCCTTGGACTTCGTTGGACGCCCCTGGATCGGCATGTGGCGCGCTCGGCGGGATTCGAACCCACGACCTTTGCCTTCGGAGGGCAACACTCTATCCAGCTGAGCTACGAGCGCGTTGGAGGGCCGGCCGCGGCCTGGGCGGCAGCGGCGGAGGCGCAGTATAGCGGACTTGGACGGAGGCTGTGGAACGGCCGCCCGGGCGGCCTGCGCGAACGCGGCGGGGGCGGCCGCGCGACGTCTCTATGGCTGCGCTCCCGACCGATACGGAACGGCCCGCGCCACGAAACCGTGGCGCGGGCCGCGGGCTGCGCGAGCGGCCTCAGCGGGCCTTGATCAGCTCGGCCAGGCGGTCGGGCTTGCCGGCGTCGCGCTCCAGGTGCGGGTACTTCAAGCCCTCGTGGTAGGGCACGGCGAGCGTCTGGTACTCGTCGAAGTTCTTCACCAGCAGCTGGATCGGCGCGTTCTTGTCCTTGGCGGCGGCGGTGATGGCGTCCTTGATGGTGTCGCCGGAGAACTCCTTGCCGTTGACCGCCACGATCTTCATGCCCGGCGAGAGGCCGGCCTTGAAGGCGGGGCCATCCCACAGCACGTCGGCGATGTCGCCGTCCTTCGCCACCGACACGCCGAGCGAGAAGCTGAGGTCGGTGAAGCCGCGGCGCGCCTCCACCGCCTTCACCGCGGCCGAGGGCTGGTCGTTGTAGACCAGCTTCCAGCCGTGCGAGGCAATGCCGCCGATCAGCGGGCCGTGGCCGTCCAGGCGCTGGCGCAGGTACGGCGCCCAGTCGTAGTGGGCGATGCCCTCGAGCGTCTTCACCACCTCGTCGAAGGTGTACGGGTTGACCTTCCAGTCGCCGTTGTTCATGCCGAAGAAGGCCTTGCCGAAGTCGTCGATGGTCTTCTTGTTGCCGGTCAGCTCGCGCAGCTTGCCGTCCACGTCGAGCCAGATCATCTGGCCGGCCGAGTAGTAGTCCTCGCTGGCCTGGTAGTTGCGGTAGGGCAGCGGGCGGCGCTGGGCGATGATGGGGTCGTTGGTGGTGTCCTGCACGTTGCGCCAGCTGGCCAGGCCCGGGCGGCCCTTGTCGTAGGTGGCGGCGACGAAGGCGAGCATGTCGCGGGTCTGGTCGGCGTTCCACAGGCCCGAGCGGGCGGCCATCACGTAGCCCCAGAACTGGGTCTGGCCCTCGTACACCCACAGCAGCGAATCCTGCATGGGCACGTTGAAGCTCGGCGTGGCGAGGTCGGCGCCGCGGCGGTACTTGCCGTCCCAGGAGTGGTTGTACTCGTGCGCGAGCAGGTCGCGGCCGAGCGCGGTCTTCTCCCAGTCGGTGAAGTAGCCGGTGCCCACGCCGTTCTCGCTGGAGCGGTGGTGCTCCAGGCCCTGGCCGCTCATCTTCTCGCTCAGCGAGAGCAGGAAGTCATAGTGGTTGTAGTGGTGCGCGCCGTACATCTTGTACATCTGCTGCACCAGGTTCTGGTGCGCCTTGAGCTGCTCGGGCTTGATCTCGAGGAACTTCGGGTCGTCGGCCACGATGTTCAGGTGCACCGGCGCCGCGGCGCCCGGGTCGAGGTCCACGCGCTTGAAGTACTTGCCGGCGTAGACGGGCGAGTCCACCAGGTCGTCGAAGTCGATGGACTTGTAGGTCACGGTGTTGCCGCGGGTGGAGGCCACGTCCAGCGCGGTGGCCGACTGCCAGCCGGCCGGATAGGTGGCGCTGACCTCGGCAGGGATGCGGCTGGCGTAGTAGCCGGCCGGGTACAGCGTGGTGGAGCTCCACTGCAGGTTGAGCATCTCCGGCGTCATGGTGACGCGGCCCTGGCTCTTGTCCTGCGCGGAGAGGAATTCGAAGTACACCTCCACCTGGCTCGCGCCCTGCGGCACCTCGACGTGGAAGGCGTAGACGTCGAGCGGGTCGCGCGTCCACGGCAGCACCTGGCCGTTGGCCTTCACCACCAGGCCGGCGAGCTTGTCGATCGGGCCGCTGGGCGAGTGGTGGCCGGGCAGCCATTCCGGGTAGAGCAGGGTCAGCGGCCCGGGTTGCGCCGGCACCGTCTCGGTGACGCGGAACACGCGGTGGGCGATGTCGGTGGCGTCCACGTGGATCTTCAGCGTGCCGTTGAACGACACGTCCTGCGGCGACGGCACGGCGGCGAGGGTGGCGAGACTGGCCGAGCCCAGCACGGCGGCGGCGAGGGCGGAAGCGAGACGGGTGGCTTTCAAGATGCGCTCCGGAGCGGCGGCCGCGCGTGCGGCCGGATGGAATGAGACCTGAACGGACGATGCTAGCCGCGCCGCCCGCCGCGCCACCCTGCCAAAGGTCATGCCCGAGCCTGAACGCAAGCCCCCACGCGCGCCGCGCCGAAAGACTCGCGCAAGCCGGGGAACCGAAGGTGACACCCGCCGCGCTCCCCGAGCGGCCACCGTTTCCCCCAAACGGCTGACATACAACAAGGAGCATTCCCATGAACAAGTTCGTTCTTTCGGCCGCGCTGGCCGGCCTCGCCCTCTCCCCGCTGCTGACGCAGACCGCCCGCGCCGACAGCAGCAACCAGCTGGACAACTTCTACGTCGCCGGCAACCTGGGCCAGACCCAGTACCGCGACAGCCTCAGCCACGACCACAGCGTGTTCCAGAACGTGCGCTTCGGCTGGCGCTGGAACGGCATCGTCGGCCCCGAGATCGGCTACGCCTACCTCGGCCGTCCCAAGGACGTGATCGGCAACGACCGCTTCTCGGTGAAGCCGCGCGCCGCCACCGTTGGCGTCAACGCCAAGTACGACTTCTACCAGAACTGGTTCGTCACCGGCCATGCCGGCTACATGCGCTCGCGCAGCAACCTGAAGGCCACCGTCGACGGCGTGACCGACAGCAGCAAGAGCTGGAACAACGGCTGGTACGGCGGCGTGGGCGTGGGCTACAACCTCACCCCGTCGGTGAGCCTGGGCCTCAACTACGACAACTACCACCTCAAGGTCGGCCGTGGCTCGCAGTCGAGCGCCAACGTGGCCGCGTACTCCGCCTCGGTGGAATACCGCTTCTGACCGGTCGCCCCGGCGACCCGGCCGCCGCGCGGCCGCTGAAAGGACGACGGCCGCCCCAGGGCGGCCGTCGTCGCATGCGGAACCGGCGGCGTTACTTGCGCGGGGCCGCGATCTCGCCGATCAGGTCCTTGCCCTTGGCGCGCTCCAGGTGCGCGTACTTGAGGCCCTCGTGGTAGTCGACCTTGACGGTGCTGTACTCGTCCACGTTCTTCACCAGGAGCTCGATCGGCGCCTGCGTGCCCTTGGCCGCCTTCACCGCGTTCTTGAGCGCGTCGGGCGAGTAGTCCTTGCCGTTCACGGCCACCAGCTTGAGCCCGGGCACCAGGCCGGCGCGGAAGGCCGGGCCGTCCCACTGCACGTCGCGCACGCGGCCGTCCTGCGCCACCGACAGGCCCAGCGAGAAGGCCAGGTTCACGCTGTGGGTGAGCGACTCCATGCCCTTGTCGAAGTCGGTCTGCTGGTCGGTGTAGACCAGCTTCCAGCCGCCGCGCTCGATGCCGTGCTCGGGCAGCTCCGGGCCGGTGTAGTCCAGGCGCTGGCGCAGGAAGCCCTGCCAGTCGTAGGGCTGCACCTGATCGAGGCCGGCGATCACGTCCTCGAAGGTGTAGGTGCGGGTGACGTAGCTGCCGGGGTCGACGCCGAAGAAGGCGCGGGCGAAATCGTCCAGCGAGCGCTTGCCGCCGGAGAGCGCGCGGATCTGCGTGTCCACGTCCAGCCACAGCAGCTGGCCCTCGGGGTAGAAGTCGGTGCCGCGGCGCCAGTTGGCCCAGCCGCCGCCGCCGTAGTAGGTGAGCGGGGCGGCATCCGCGGTGTCCTGCAGCGGGCGCCAGGCGCGGCCGGTGCGATGGCTCATGCTGCCGGCGATGCCGGCCAGCGAGTCGCGCCACTGCGCCGTGCTCCACAGGCCCGAGCGGGCCGACAGCACGCCGCTCCAGTAGTCGGTGAGGCCCTCGTACACCCACAGCAGGTCGTCTTCCTCCACCGTGTTGAAGTCCGGCGCCCACAGCTTGGCCGGGCGGCGGAACTTGCCGTTCCACGAGTGCACGTACTCGTGCGGCATCAGGCTGGCCAGCAGCGCGTAGGAGGGCTTGTCGGTGAGGAAGTTGGCCGGCAGGCGGTCGTCGCTTGACTGGTGGTGCTCCAGGCCGAAGTGGCCGGTGTGGTCGGAGAGCGTGAGCAGGAAATCGTAGTGGTCGTAGTGGTGCGTGCCGAACAGCTTCTCCGTCTGCGCGATCAGCGCCTGGTGCTGCTTGAGCTGGGCGTCGGTCAGCTTGACCTGGTCGGCCTCGTCGGCGATCACGTCCAGGTGCACCAGCACCTTGCCGCCGGGGTTCAAATCCACGCGGTTGAAGTGGCTGCCGGCGATCAGCGGCGAATCCACGAAATGGTCGAAGCCGAGCGGTTTGAAGGTGGTGGTGGCGCCTTCGCTGCCCGTCGCCTCCAGCGCGCTGGCGTACTTCCAGCCGGCCGGCAGGGTCACGCTGGGCTGGATCTGGATCTGCCGCGTGTAGTGCCCGGCCGGGTAGAAGGCCACCTGGTTGAACTCCACGTCCACCAGTTGCGGCGTGGAGGAGGCGCTGGCACCGAACATGCCGCCGTCGCCGGGCGAGAGGAACTGGAAAGAGAGATCGAGCCGGCTCACGCCCGCGGGCACGTCCACATGCAGCGCGAACATGTCGCGCAGGTCGCGCCGCCACGGCAGCTGCTTGCCGTTGGCGCGGATGATCAGGCCCGACACGTTGGCGATCGGGCCGGAGGGCGAATGCTCGCCCGGGATCCACTCGGGGTAGTACAGCGTGAGCGGGCCGGCGACGACCGGGATGCTCTCCTGCACGCGGAACACGCGCTTGGGCGCGTCGGTGAGGTCCACCTTCACCGCCAGCGTGCCCGGATAGGGCTGATCGACCGGCGGCGCCTTCTCGGCGGAGGCGGCGGCGGAGAGGGACAGGGTTGCGCCCACCGACAGGGCGAGCAGGCTGGCGCGCAGGGAAGGAAGCGTCACGGGCGGGTCTCCAGGCAAACGGGCGGCCCTGCGCAAGGCACGGCCGCGAAAACACGTGCGCCGCCCGCAAGGCGGACGGCGCGTTGGCCCGATGGTAGGCCGCCACCGCGCCACCACCCCCTGCCAGAGGTCATGGCGCAAGACGTGCTTGCGGGAAAGGCGGCCCGGCTCACTGTTCCGGCCGGCGCGCAAGCCACCCCCGGCCGCCCCCGCCGGAAGAGGAAGCCGCCGCGCTACGACCGGCGCGACGCCTCCAGCTTGCTGTGCCGGATGCCGTAGCCGAAGTACACCACCAGCCCCAGCGCCATCCACACCAGGAAGCGCTCGATGGTGATCCACGGCAGGCCGCCGAGCATCGTCGGGCGGCCGTCCGCGAACCACGGCCAGCCGATGATGAGGAACAGCGAGAACAGCATGCCCGCCGGCGCCACCAGCCACAGCGCCGGGGTGCGGAAGCTGCGCGGCAGCTCGGGGCGGCGGATACGCAGCAGCAGCACCGAGCCGCAGATGATGATGAAGGCGGCCAGCGTGCCGATGTTGACCAGCTCGGCCACCTGCCCGATCGGCAGGAAGCCGGCCACCGCCGCGGTGAACACGCCGAGGATCAGGGTAGGACGCGCCGGCGTGCCGTACTTGGGGTGCACCTGGGCGAACCACTTCGGCAGCAGGCCGTCGCGCGCCAGCGCGAACCAGATGCGCGCCGCGCCCAGCATGAAGGCGAACAGCACACTGGTGATGCCGGTGATGGCCGCGAGCGAGATCACCCCGCGCACCCAGTCCAGCCCCAGCGCCTTGAAGGCGGCGTCCACCGGCGCGGGGCTGTCCAGCTGCGCGTACGGCACCATGCCGGTCAGCACCAGCGAGATCAGCACGTAGAGCGCCATCGACACCGCCAGCGACAGCAACACCGCGCGCGGCAGGTCGCGCTGCGGGTGGCGGGCCTCCTCCGCCGCGGTGGTCAGCGTGTCGTAGCCGAACACGGCGAAGAACACGATGCTGGAGGCGGTGAGCACGCCGCCCCAGCCGAAGTGGCTGCCGCCGGCATCGGCGACGGCGGCGGGAATGAAGGGGTGCCAGTTGGCGGTGTTGACGTAGAACGCGCCCACGCCGATCACCAGCGCCACGCCGATCACCTTGATCGCCACGATCAGCGTGTTGAAGCGCGCGCCCCATTCGGTGCGCAGCGTGAGCAGCACCGCGATCAGCAGCGCGATGGCCGCGGCGACCACGTTGAACACCTTGCCGCTGCCCGGGTGCGCCGGGTCGTAGGCGCCCTGCGCCCATGCCGGCAGCTGGACATGGAACAGCTGCTCCAGCAGCGCCTGCACGTAGCCGGACCAGCCGATCGCCACCACCGCCGAGACCAGCGCGTACTCGATCAGGAGATCCCAGCCGATGATCCACGCGAACAGTTCGCCCAGCACCGCGTAGCCGTAGGTGTAGGCGCTGCCGGTGACCGGGATCATGCCGGAGAATTCCGCATAGGCCAGCGCCGCGCACGCGCTGCCCAGGCCCGCGACCAGGAAGGACAGCACCACCGCCGGCCCCGCGTTCACCGCCGCCTGCTGGCCGGCGAGCACGAACACGCCCACGCCGATGATCGCGCCGATGCCGATGGCGGTGAGCTGCCACACCCCCAGCACGCGGCGGAAGTCGCGCGCGCCGCCGGCCTCCGCCTGCAATTGCTCGACCGACTTGTGGCGCGTCAGCTTGCTCAAGAAGCCCATCGGCCTTTCCCCATGGCAAAGCCCAGGATCATAGCGAACGCCGGCCGGCACGCCATGCTGCGATGCGCGGACCGGCCTGGTTGCCCTGCGCCGCCTTCGGCGCAGGGCGAAACGTGGCGCCTTGCTCTGCTTCCTCTCCCTCTGGGGAGAGGACCGAGGTGAGGGGCGGGTGCTCGCGGGAAAGCTCGCCCGAAGCCGCGCCATCGCCAGCGTGCCCCCTCGCCCCAACCCTCGGGGGAGAGGGAGCAGTCCGCGCAGCACATCGCATCCCGTTCTCGCCATGCCCCGGAAAGCAGGCAAGAACGACACTCAAGTCCCCGCCACCGTCATCCGCTCGACCAGGATCGAACCCGAGGCGATGGCGCCGCGCCGATCCACGTCGTTGCCCACCGCCGCGATGCCGAGGAACATCTCGCGCAGGTTGGAGGCGATGGTGATGCCTTCCACCGGGTAGGCGATCTCGCCGCCCTCGACCCAGAAGCCGCTGGCGCCGCGCGAGTAGTTGCCGGAAACCGGCGACACGCCCTGCCCCATCAGCTGCGTCACCACCAGACCCGTGCCCATCTCGCGCAGCAACGCCTGGAAACCGTGCATGCCCGGTTCCAGCAGCAGGTTGCGCACGCCGCCGGCGTTGCCGGTGCTGCGCAGGCCGAGCTTGCGGGCGGCGTAGCTGTCCAGCACGTAGCGTTGCAGCACGCCGCCGTCCACCAGCAGCGAGCCCTGGGTGGCCACGCCCTCCTCGTCGAAGACGGCGGACGCCATGCCGCGCGCGAGGTGCGGGTGCTCCACCAGGCGCACGAAGGCGGGAAACAGGCGCTTGCCGAGGTGGTCCGCATACAGCGTGGCGCCGTTGTAGAGCGCCTTGCCCTCCACCGCCGCGACGAAGTGGCCGAGCAGGCCGCGCGCCAGCTCCGGCACGAACAGCACCGGGCACTGCCGCGTGCCCAGGCCGCGCGCGCCCAGCCGCGCCAGCGCGCGCTCGGCGGCCAGGCGGCCGATGCGCCCGGGCAACTCCAGGTCGCCCGGCGCGCGGGCGATGTCGTACCAGCTGCCGCGCTGCATGCCCTCGCCGTGGCCGGCGAGCAGGGAGCAGGACAGCTCGTGCCAGCTCTCGCGCCGGCGGCCGACGAAGCCGTGGCTGTTGGCGTAGCCGCGCAGCACGCTGCCGCTCTCCACCTCGGCGCCGTCCGAGTTGGTGATGCCTTCCTCCTCGCGCCCGGCGGCCTCGATGCCGCGGGCCAGTTCCACCGCCTCGTCCACCTCCAGCGCCCACGGGTGCCAGAGGTCGAGCTCGGGCGCCTCGGTGGGGTACAGGGTGGGATCGGGCAGGCCGTTGAACACGTCCGGCTCGGCCAGCCTGGCGATGGCGCAGGCCTTGGCCACGGTCTGGCGCACCGACCCGGGGTCGAAGTCGGCGGTGCTCGCCACGCCGAGGCTGCGGCCGACCTGGGCGCGCACCACCAGCTGGCGGTCGAGCCGGCGGGTGAGGGTTTCCACCTCGCCGTGGCGCACGCCCACGGCCAGGCTGCGGCGCAGGTGCGAGGACGCCGAGGCCTCATTGGCGCCGGCGGCGCGACACTGCGCCACCGCCTCCCGGCACAGCTGCGCCAGGGCGGCCGCGTCGTCGGCCGGCGCCGGCGGCCGCGCCGCCGCATGCATCACGCTGTTCATGCCGCGGTCCCTCCCACCGTCATGCCGTCGATCTTGAGCGTGGGCTGGCCCACGCCCACCGGCACGCTCTGGCCCTGCTTGCCGCACATGGCGATGCCCTCGTCCAGGGCGAGGTCGTTGCCGATCATCGACACCCGCGAGAGCACCTCCGAGCCGGCGCCGACCAGGGTGGCGCCCTTCACCGGCGCGGTGATGCGGCCGTCCTCGATCAGGTAGGCCTCGTTGGCACAGAACACGAACTTGCCGGTGACGATGTCCACCTGGCCGCCGGCGAAGTTCACCGCGTAGAGGCCCTTCTTCACCGAGCGGATGATCTCCTCCGGGTCGCGCTCGCCGGGCCACATGTAGGTGTTGGTCATGCGCGGCATCGGCAGCTGCGAGAAGGATTCGCGCCGGCCGTTGCCGGTGGGCGCCGTGCCCATCAGGCGCGCGTTCATGCGGTCCTGCATGTAGCCCTTCAGGATGCCGTCCTCGATCAGCACGGTGCAGGCACTCGCCGTGCCCTCGTCGTCCACGCCGAGCGAGCCGCGGCGGCCCTCCAGCATGCCGTCGTCCACGATGGTGACGCCGGGCGCGGCCACGCGCTCGCCGAGGCGGCCGGCGAACACCGAGGTGCCCTTGCGCGCGTAGTCGCCCTCCAGCCCGTGGCCCACCGCCTCGTGCAGCAGCACGCCGGGCCAGCCGGGGCCGACCACCACCGGCATGCTGCCGGCCGGGGCGTCCACCGCGTCGAGGTTGACCAGCGCGCGGCGCACCGCCTCGCGCGCCCAGGCCTGGGCGCGGCCGCCGCAGCGCAGGGCGTTCAAGCCGTAGCGGCCGCCGCCGCCGGCCGTGCCTTCCTCGCGGCGCCCGTGCTGCTCGGCGATCACGCGCACGTTGAGGCGCACCAGCGGGCGCACGTCGGCGGCGAGGGTGCCGTCGGAGGCGGCCACCAGCACGGTGTCGGCGTTGGCCGAGAGCGACACCATCACCTGCTTCACGCGCGGGTCCTGCGCGCGGGCGTAGGCGTCCAGCTCGCGCAGCAGGGCGATTTTGTCGGCGTCGGGCAGGCTGTCCACCGGGTCGAGCGCCGGGTACAGCGCGTGCGCGCCGGCCACCGCCAGCGCGCGGCCGGCGCCCTGGCCGCCGTCGCGCGCGATGCCGCGCGCCGCCCCGGCCGCCTCCATCAGCGCCGGCAGGTCGATGGATTCGGCGTAGGCGAAGCCGGTCTTCTCGCCGCTCATGGCGCGCACGCCCACGCCCTTGCGCAGCGCGTGGCGGCCGCTCTTGACGAGGCCGTCCTCCAGCGACCACGCCTCGTGGCGCTCGTGCTGGAAGTAGAGGTCGGCGGCGTCGATGGCGGGCCCCATCAAGCGTGCGAACACGCCGTCGAGGTCGCGGACATCGAGGCCGCCGGCGCCGAGCAGCTGTTGCCCGGCCTGGATCATGGCTTGGTTCATCGCAACCGTTCCCGTGCGCGGGCGCCGCCGGCGGCGCCCGCGGCTTGCTTTCAGTCGAAGTGCTTGTTGAATTCCAGGCTCACCGCGCGGCCCAGTGCGTTGTAGACCTGCGAGTTGTAGCGCGGGTAGGACACCCAGCCCTTGTGCGGCGGGTCGCGGTCGAACAGGTTGTTGACGTACAGGCCCAGCGACATCTGCCGGGGCAGCTGGTAGCTCACGCTGGCGTTGAACACCGTCCACGCGCCGGTGTGGCCCGGGTCGCCGTAGACGCGGCGGTTGGCGTCGGAGATGCCGTAGCCGAAGGCGGCCAGCGCGAGGTTGGGCGTGCGGCCGTAGCGCACCGCGAACAGCGTGGTGGACACCGGACCCACGGTCCAGTTGGCGCTGGCGTTGACGATGCTCTTGAACTGGCTCACCTGCCCCGTCGGGTTGTGCAGCACGTCGATCATCGGCTGGTTGCTGGCCGACTGCACCTTGTGGCGGAGCATGTCGTTCCAGTTGAGCGAGAACTGGAACTGGCCGAGGTGCTCCGTGCGCAGGCGGTAGTCCGCGCCGGCGGTGATGGTGGCCAGCGTCTCCTGCGCCACGTTGAAGTAGCCGCCGGTGATCATCGCGATGCGACCGGTGGCCGGGTCGCGCTGCACGCGCGCGATGGCGTCGCCGCAACCCGGTAGCACCGCGGCGGTGCCGCCCGCGCGGCAGCTCGCCTCGTCGGCCAGGATGGTGGGCACGGTGATGGCGCGGATCTCGTCCTGGATGCCGATGCGCAGGTAGTCCGCGTGCAGGCTGAAGGCGTCGCTGGGCGACCACACCGCGCCCACCGTCCACGACTTGGCCGTGGTGGGCTTCAAGCCGAGGTTGCCGGTGACGGTGGAGCCCATCACGTAGCGGCAGCGCGAGCTGGTGCGCGACACGCCGAGCTGGTCGCACCGGTACAGGTCGTAGGTGTTCTGCCGGCCCACGGTGGTGCCGGTGTAGAGGTAGGCCAGGTCCGGCGCGCGGAAGGCGGTGGAGTAGCTGCCGCGGATCAAGAGGCTGTCGAACGGGCGGAATTGCAGGCCCGCCTTCCAGGTCGGCTTGGAGCTTTGCACGCCGGAATAGCTGAAGCGGTCGTAGCGGCCGGCGAAGGTGGCGGTGAGCATCGGCCACAGCGGCAGGTCCAGCTCCGCCGTCAGCGCGCCGTGGTTGCGCTTGCCCAGGCTCGGCTGCTGCGAGCCGTACTGGAACAGGCCATTGACGTAGTCGGGCTCGGGCTGGTCGCGCCAGGATTCCTTGCCGCCCTCGGCCAGCACCGCGAGGCCGGCCGCGCCGCCGGGCAGCTGGAACAGCTCGGTATTGGTGAGCTTGCCGTACACCGACTGCGTCCAGGTGAGGGCGCGGCGGGTGCGGTAGTCGGCGAAGGCGGCGTACTGGTCCGGCGTGAGCGGCACGAACACGTTCTGGATGTTGCCGCCGTAGAGGCCGTTGAGGTACGCCTCCATCTTGCCCATCACCGGCAGGTAGGCGGACTGGCTCAGCCGGTACTCGGACAGCACGTAGTACAGGTCGTAGTTCCACTTGCTCTCGCCGATGCCGCCGCGCAGGCCCGCGGTGAGGTCGTACTGGTTCGAGCTGTTGTTGACGAAGTTGGCCTGCCGCCCGCCCGTCTCCTCCGGCGCGAACTCGCGCGAGACGAAGTAGTCCTCGCCCGCGGGGCTGGTCACGGTGTCGTAGAAATACGTGGTGCCGGCGTTGGAGCCGTTGCGCGCCACGGTGTAGTCCGCGTCGGCGTAGGCGGTGAGATGGGGGGTGAAGTCGTGGCTGACCGAGAGGTAGCCCGACACCGACTTGCTGGCCGGCACGAAGGTGCTGGTGTAGGAGCCGGCGTAGGGCGAGGCGCACCAGTCGCCGGCGTCGGCCACGCTGCCGCCGAACAGCCCTCCCATCGCGCGGCAGCCGTCGGCCGGGCGGATGTAGTTGTCGTGGCTGTCCTGCGCGTAGGCGTCGTCGTCGTAGGGGTAGTACTTGGTCAGGCGGCGGTCGGTGCCGTACACCGGGTTGCTCTTGCGCCACTGCAGGGCGTAGACCACGCGGGTGTCCCGGTTGCTGAAGCCGCCCACCAGCTGCGCCTGGCGGTTGAAGCCGCCGCCCTGGGTGTAGTTGCCCACGCGCACGTTGAGGTCGATGCCCTTCACGTCCTTCTTGAGCACGATGTTGACCACGCCGGCGATGGCGTCGGAGCCGTAGATGGCCGACTGGTTGCCGGGCAGGATGTCGATGTGGTCCACCATCGCCATCGGGATGTTGGCCAGGTCGGTGATGTTGCCGCCGCCGCCGGTGTTGTAGGTGAGCGGGTAGTTGGCCACCGGGTGGCCGTTGATCAGCACCTTGGTGAAGCTGGGCGAGAGGCCGAACAGGCTCACGACCTTGGCGTTCTGGGTATTGCCCGAGCCGATCGGCGAGCCGTCGCGCACGCCGCCGGTGGCGAACGGCGTGGCGCGCAGCGCCTCGGCCACGGTGGCGAAGCCGTTCTGCTTGATCTGCGCCGCATCGAGCGTGAGCGTGGGCGAGGCGCCCTCGCTCTGCGAGGCCGGCAGCAGGCTGCCGGTGACGGCCACCACGTCGAGCTTGTCGGCGTGCTCGGCCATCGCCGCGCAGGTCTTCTGCTGCGCTGCCTTCTTCAGCGGATCGGCGCACGAACCCTGCCCGTCCGATGGCGGCGCGGCGTCCTGCGCCGGTACCGCGGCGGCATGCACGGCCGCCATCCCTCCCCACTGCAAGGCCAGGCCGATGGCCACGAACAAACGCTTCTTCATACGGTCCCCTCCAACCCTCTCGATCAAACGAATCAGACGTGCTCCGCGCCGGAAAAAGGCACGCAGCGACTCCCCGGCCGCTGCGCCATGCGAAGCGGCACCCATGCGTTCCTCTTGTCGCCGCCGCAGCCGCGCCCCCCACGGCATCGGCGGCCTTCTCCTTTGGCCGGCATGGAGGCGTCCCTCCGCCGGCGATCCCCGGGCCAGGCCCGGCCTTGCCTCAAGAGCCCACGGCGACGGCCGCGGGCGTCGTACAGCCGCCGCCCAGGACCTCGCCCGTCCGCGGCGGCGAAAACGACAGCTTGCGCTGGTGCAGCGCGATCACCGACTCGCGGTGCGCCACGCTGATCACGGTGCAGGCGGGCAGCCGCTCGCGCACCTGCTGGTAGAGCCAGGCCTCGTTGGCGCTGTCGAGCGCCGAGGTGGATTCGTCCAGGAACAGCGTGTCCGGCCGCTGCAGCAGCACGCGCGCGAAGGCCAGGCGCTGCTGCTCGCCGGGCGAGAGGCGCTTGCTCCAGTGCGCCGTCTCGCCCAGCAGTGCGGCGTAGTGGCCCAGCCGGCAGGTCTGCAGCGCCTCGGCGCAGGCCTCGTCGCCGAATTCGTCGGCCATGCCGGGGTAGCACAGTGCATCCTTGAGCGTGCCGATGGGCACGTAGGGCCGCTGCGGGATGAACATGCTGCGGCGCCCGGACGGCATCTCGATGCGCCCGCTGCCGTGCTGCCACAGCCCGGCCAGCGACAGCAGGAAGGTGCTCTTGCCGCAGCCGGAGGGCCCGACGATGACGGAGGTGGAACCGGCCTTGATGTCCATCGAGGCCGGCTCGCTCAGCACGCGGCCGTCCGGGCAATGCAGCGCGAGGTCGTAGGTGCGCAGCACCTCGTCCTGGCTGTCGGCCACCACGATGTCGCGCGGATTCTCCGGCTCGTCCAGCAGGCGGTCGAACTCGACCAGGCGCGACAGCGCCGCGCGCACGTCGGCCAGGTCCGGATAGTTCTGGATGAACCACAGCAGGCCGATGCGCATCTGGTTGCAGGTCTGGAACAGCCGGGTCACCCCGCCCAGCGACAGCGTGCCGGCGAAATAGGCGCCCGCGCCGAGCAGCCACGGCACCACCTGCGCGGCCTGGCTGCTGCCCCAGCTGGAGAGGTTGACGCCGAAGGTGCTGCGCACGACGTGGCGCCAGTTCTGGCGGATCGCGGCGAAGGCGCCGTCGAGCCGGCGCTGCTCGGCGCGCTCGCCGGCATACAGCGCGATCGGCTCGCTGTTCTCGCGCACGCGCACCAGCGCGAAGCGGTAGTCGCCCTCGCGCGCCTGCTGGTGGTAGCGCGCGCGCAGCAGCGGCCGCCCCAGCCATTCGACCAGGCCGGTGCTGGCCAGGCAGAACAACAGGAACACGAACACCACCAGGCCGGGCATGGCCACCGTATGGCCGCCCAACTGGTACTGGATGGTGCGCGAGAGGTTCCACAGCACGCCGGTGAAGACCACGACGATGCCCATCTGGTGCAGGAAATCGAAGGCGTTCTTGAGCCCCTTGTCGCCGGTGAGGATCAGCATGTCCTCGGACAGGCGCTGGTCGGGGTTGTCGATCGCGCCGCTGCGGTCCAGGCGGTAATAGGTTTTCTTGTCCAGCCAGCGGCCCAGGAAATGCGCGTTCATCCAGGTGCGCCAGCGCATCTGCAGCCGCTGGATGATCCACTGGTTCACGGTGTAGGTGACCACCCAGGCCGCCATGATCGCCGCCTCCAGCGCGATCTGCCGCCAGAACACGCCGGCATGGCGCGCGCCGAGGGCGTCGAACATCACCCCGTTGATGCGGTTCTGCAGCAGGCTCTGGTAGACCATGACGCCGTTCAGCGCCGGCACCAGCAGCAAGAGCCCCCACGCCATCCACTTGTCGTCCGAGCGCCAGTAGCCGCTCAGCAGGCGCCAGGCCGCGCGCGGCGTGGTCTTGGGTGTCGGCTTGTCGGTGCTGGCGTTCATCGGGACTCCATCGCTGCGGACAGCGGGTGGCCGGGTGTCTGGCATGTCCGGCGGGCGGACACTCGGTCATGACTCCCGTTGCGGCTCCGCGAGGAGGCGACGGTTGGCATGGATATGCATGTCGAGGGCGTCCGGGCGGCGCGCGCCCGGAGCCTCGACCCTGATGCGCTACGGCTCCCCTGGCCCGCCGCGGCGGGCCGGTCGGTGCCGAGGGTGGCCGACGCCCCCTGGCGCGCTTCACCCGTCTTGCAGATGGCCCACCCGCCGGCATTCGGCATGCTGCGCAGTGTGCGGGGCGGCCCCATGTCCAGGGTCCAATGGCGATGGGTCATATGCATATGGCCCATCGCCATTCCGGTCAGGCGGCCAGCACGGTGAAGCCGGCGTCCTCGATGAGGGTCTTGATCGCCGATTCGTTGATCGCGCCGTCCTCGTAGCTCACGCTCACCTGCTTGGTCTCCAGCACGATGTCGGTGTTGTTCACGCCGTCGGTGCCGTCGAGCAGGCGCTTCAGGCGGCCCGAGCAGCCGCCGCACTTCATGCCGTCGACCTTCAGTTCGATCTGGCTCATGGTGTTGTCCTCCTGGGGTGAGTGGATGGATGGGGAAACGGGGGCGGGGTGTTGGCGCCGGCTCCCGAGGTGTTCAAAACCCGCTGCCTGCCCCCTCCCCTGCCTGCAGGGGGAGGGGCCGCGGGCCTCGATGGCAGGTGTTCGGGCACGCACTCAGGCCCGGGCGCGCCAGCGGTTGAGCAGCAGCGAGTTGCTCACCACCGAGATGGAGCTCATCGCCATCGCCGCGCCCGCGATCACCGGGTTGAGCAGGCCGAAGGCCGCCAGCGGGATGCCGAGCACGTTGTAGAGGAAGGCGAAGAACAGGTTCTGGCGGATCTTGCGCAGGGTGGCGGCGGAGAGGTCGATGGCCGCGGCCACGCCGTTCAAGTCGCCCTTCACCAGCACGATGTCGGCCGCCTCCACCGCCACGTCCGAGCCCGCGCCGATGGCGAAGCTGACGTCCGCGGCGGCCAGCGCCGGCGCATCGTTGATGCCATCGCCGACCATGCCCACCTGGCCCTTGCCCCGGTGGCCGGCCTGCAGGCGCCTGACCTCCTCCGCCTTGTCCTGCGGCAGCACCTCGGCGCGGAAGGCGCCGATGCCGGCCTGCGCGGCGATGGCGGCGGCGGTGTGGCGGTTGTCGCCGGTGAGCATCACCACGTCGAGGCCGAGCTGCTTGAGGCGCTGGACCGCGGCGGGCGAACTGTCGCGCAACCGGTCGGCGATGCCGAGGTAGCCGATGGCGACGCCGTCCACCGCCACGCCCACCACCGTCTTGCCCTGGCCCTGCAAGGCCTCGGCCTGGGCGCGCAGCGCGGCCAGCGGCGCGGGCTCGGCGGCCGGGTCGCCGGCGAACCAGCCCGGCGCGCCGAGCTGCACGCGGCGGCCCTCGACCTCGGCCTGAAGGCCCTTGCCCGGCACGGTGTCCATGTGCGCCATCGGCCGCGGCGCGATGCCCTCGGCCTTGCCGTGCTCGGTGACGGCGCGGGCCAGCGGGTGCTCGGAGCCGCTCTCCAGCGTCACCGCCAGGGCCAGCAGGTCCGCGCGCGCCACGCCCGGCGCGGGCAGCACGTCGGTAAGCTCGGGGCGGCCGCGGGTCAGCGTGCCGGTCTTGTCCACGATCAGCGCGCGCAGCGCACGGGCGCGCTCCAGCACCTCGGCGTTGCGGATCAGGATGCCGGCCTTGGCGCCCATGCCGGTGCCCACCATGATCGCCGTGGGCGTGGCCAGGCCCAGCGAGCACGGGCAGGCGATCACCAGCACCGCCACGGCGTGCACCAGCGCGGTGGCGAATTCGTGCGTGAGCGCCCAGGTGGCGAGCAGGGTGATCAGCGCGATGCCCACCACCACCGGCACGAACACCGCGGCGATCTTGTCCACCAGGTGCTGGATCGGCGCCTTGGAACCCTGCGCCTCGTCCACCAGGCGGATGATCTGCGCCAGCAGCGTGTCGGCGCCCACGCCGGTGGCGCGCGCGCGCAGCAGGCCGTTCTGGTTCACCGTGGCGGCGTAGACCTTGCTGCCCGGCTCCTTCTTCACCGGCATGCTCTCGCCCGAGAGCATCGCCTCGTCCACGCTGGAGCGGCCGCTCAACACCTCGCCGTCCACCGGCATGCTCTCGCCGGCGGCCACCACGAACACGTCGCCCACCATCAGGGTGCCCGCATCCACCTCCACCAGCTCGCCGCCGCGCTCCACCTTGGCGGTGCGCGGGCGCAGCGTGAGCAGGGCGCGGATGGCGGAGGACGTCTTGCGCTTGGCGCGCGCCTCCAGCATGCGGCCGCACAGGATCAGCATGATGATCGCCGCGCTGGCCTCGAAATAGACGTGCCCCGGCAGGGCGAACAGCGTGAGCACGGTGCTGTAGAGGTAGGCCATGCTGGTGCCCAGCACCACCAGCACGTCCATGTTGGCGGTGCCCGCGCGCAGCGACTTGAACGCCGCCTGGTAGAAGCGCGCGCCGATCCAGAACTGCACCGGCGTGGCCAGCAGCCACTGCACCCAGCGCGGCAGCATGTCCGCCATGGCGTGGCCGGGCATCGACAGGCCGTGGCCGAACATGGCGACCATCTGCGCCAGCAGCGGCAGCGTGAGCGCCACCGCCGCGGCGAACATCAGGAGCTGTTTGCGCCAGGCCTTGAGTTCCCTGGCCTCGCGCGCGGCCAGCTCGGCGCCGTCGAGGTCGCGCTGCTCACTGGCGTCGAAGCCGCCCTTGCGGATGCGCGCGATCAGCCCGGCCACGTCGATCAGCGCTGGGTTGTACTCCACGCGCGCCTTGGCCGAGGCGAAGTTCACCGCCGCGTTCACGCCCGGCAGCTTGTTGAGGCCC
The DNA here is from genome assembly GCF_001182895.1 of Frateuria defendens. GTDB lineage: Bacteria > Pseudomonadota > Gammaproteobacteria > Xanthomonadales > Rhodanobacteraceae > Frateuria_B > Frateuria_B defendens. Next base: position 90,339 of record NZ_LFQR01000004.1, read on the forward strand.
GACTCGATGCCGGCGGCACAGGCCGCGCAGCTCATGCCGGCCACGTCCAGCATCGCCACCTCGGTGGGCACCGAGAAGCCCGCCTTGCCGATGCTCTCCACCAACCTGGCCGGCTCCACCTGGCGCTGGTCGTACTCCAGGTGCACCCGCTCGCTGGCGAAGTTCACCTGCGCCTTCACCGAGGGCAGCTTGTTCAGCACCTTCTCGATGGTGGTGGCGCACGCCGCGCAGCTCATGCCGCGCACGGGGAAAGTGGCAACGGTGGCGGTCGCCTGACTCATGGGGACGCTTTCCTTTTGTCGCTTTGGCAGCAGGAGGCTTCGGCCGTCTGGGCGGGCCGGGGGCTCCTGGCTTCCAGGTTCTGGAACTCGACCACGGGCACGTCACCGCGCTGCATGGACTGGATGATCGGGCAGCCATCGGGCGAGCCCTCGCCGGGGCAGGCCTCGACCAGCCGCGCCAGGCCGTTGCGGATCTCGGTGAGCTGGGCGATGCGCTCGTCCAGCTCCGCCAGCCGCTCGCGGGCGCGCTGGTTGACGCCTGCCACGCCGGCGTCGTGGTCGCAAGAAAGGCTGAGCAGGTCGCGGATTTCCTCGAGGGTGAAGCCGAAATACTTGGCGCGGCGGATGAAGCGCACCTGCTCCACCGCCTGCCGGTCGTACTGGCGGTAGCCCGAGGCGCTGCGCACCGGCGGCGGCAGCAGCCCTTCGCGCTCGTAGAAGCGGATGGTGTCGATGGCCACGTCGGTCTCCTTGGCCAGGACGCCGATCGTGATGCGTGCGGTGTTCGTTCGCGACATGTGCCCACCCTCGTGTGGTTGCCGATGCCTTGGGACCCATCCTAGGGTCTGGAGGCAAGTCCAGTGTCAAGCGCTTTTTTTCGGCCCGCCGCCGGGGCGGCGGTGCGCCCACGGCAGCGGCGGGCCGGCCGGGAAACGGCCTGGCGCAACGGTTCGACGGGCGCGCCACGCGCGACGGCACCGGCGAGACTAGCGTCTGGACGTCCAAACGGGATGGCGTAAAGGCTTACGGCAGGACGCGGCAGTTTGTCGCATGCCGGCGTAGCGCGGCGCGCGGCGGCCCCGCCCAGCGGCACGGCGGTTCGCGCGGCCGCGGCGAGCCGCCCGCTCAGCCCGCGGCGAGGCGCCTTGGCGGCGAACGGGCATCGCGGATGCGCAGCCACCACGGGAGCGGCGCGGCGGCCGCCATCGCCACTGCCAGCGGCACCGCGATACGGACGTCCAGACGTCCGTCGTCCATGGCGGCAACCGCCAGCAGGGCCAGCACCCCCGCCAGCAGGCGCACACTCTCCGGCCAGGCCGCCCAGCGGCGCCCTTCCAGCAGGGCGCCCAGCGCCCACAGCGCGAAGGCGAGATAGGCCGCGCAGCCCAGCAGCCGCGGCAGCGAAGCGGTGGCGGCCAACGCGAGGAAGCCCATGCCCAGCGCCAGCAGCAGCGCGAACTGCAGCAGGCAGTAGGCCGCCATGCCGCGCGACAGCGGCGGTTCGAACGCCTCTCGGTGCAGGTCGAACGGCGGCTTGGGAAACCGCGCGGCCACGTCCGCCGGCCCGGCGGCTTCAGCCACACCAGCAGCTTGTCGCGCCAGCGGCGCGCATGCCGCATGTCCCTGGCCCAGTACACCTCCAGGTTCGCCCACAGCGGGTTCCAGCTGCGCAGCGGCGCGCGGGTGCCGTACCCCGGCGGGCCGGCGTCGTCTTCCTCGACGAAGGTGCCGAACAGGCGGTCCCACAGGATCAGGATGCCGCCGTAGTTCTTGTCGAGGTAGCGCGCGTTCGCCCACGTCCACACGCTGTCCGCCGGCAGATGGAACAGCGCGAAGTGCGCGACGCACCGGCATAGATGCCGATGTTGAGCACCTTGGCGAACACGCCGGCGATCTGCGAGAGCATGCCCAGGCTCAAGCTGTTGATCGCATCGTCCAGCCGGTACGCCTTGCGCCCGCGCCGGCGCGCGAGCAGCCATTCGACGGCGATCAGCACGAAGAAGCCGGGGATGGCCCAGGCCATGATGCGTTCGGCGGTGTCCATGGCCGCACTATGTGGCCGCCGCGCGGCGCTCGAAAGCGGCGGCGCAGCACGCCGCGGCGCCGCGTCAGCCGATGCTCCCCGCGAAGCGCTCGGCCAGTCGCTCGCGCCGGAAGCATGCCGCCACGTGGTCGACGAAGACGCGCGTCTTCGCCGGCAGCAGGGTGCGGGTGGCGTAGTAGATCGAGAGCGGGCCAGCGTCGGCGTACCACCTGGGGCAAAGCCGCACGAGCGCGCCGCTTTCCAGGTGGGGCAGCGCGTGCGGCATGGCGATCAGCGCCACGCCGAGCCCCAGCAGCGCGGCCCGGCACATCGCCTCCGGGTCGTTGAACACCAGTGTCTCGCGCGTGGTGGCGGCGTGCTCCTCGCCCGCCGCGTTGCGCATCGTCCAGTGGCGGATGCGCCCGGTGCGGGCCGAGCGCATCGCGATGCCGTCGAAGTCGAGCAGCCCCGCCGGGTCGGCCGGCGGCACGCGGCCCTGCATGGTGGCCGGCGCGGCCACGGCGATCACGTGCACCGGCGCGAGCGTGCGCGAGACGACGCCCGGCGCCAGCTCGATGCCACCGCCGATGGCCGCGTCGAAACCCTCCGCGACCAGGTCCACCTGGCGGTTCTCGAACTGCCAGTCCACGCGGATGCGCGGGTACTGCGCGAGGAAGGCGGGCAGCATCGGCAGCAGGTAATCGACGCCGAAGGTGGGCGCCAGGCTGACCTTGAGCACGCCCGCCGGCTCGCCGCCGTCGGCAGCGGCGTCGGCGATGGCGCCCTGCAACGGGTCGAGGTGCGGCCGGATCGCCTGCAGGAACCGCTCGCCCGCCTCGGTCAGGGTGAGCTGGCGGGTGCTGCGGTGGAACAGCCGCACGCCGAGGTTGCGCTCCAGCATCGCCACGTTGCGGCTCACCGCCGAGGGCGTGAGCCCAAGTTGCCGCGCGGCGGACGAGAAGCCGCCGCTTTCCGCGCTGCGCACGAAGGATTCGAGGTTGGCGAGGGTTTCCACGCGGCCGCCTTCAACGATCAGTCACAAGTGATTCCAGCCATTGCCGACTAATCATCGGCTATCGGAAGGCGAAAAATCCACGCCGCAAGCCACCCATCACCCTCCGGAGCTACTCCCATATCCCATACCGCCTCCCTCCCGCTCGCCGGCAAGACTGCCCTCGTCACCGGCGGCTCCCGCTCCATCGGCGCGGCCGTCGCCAGGCGCCTGGCCGCCGACGGCGCCGCCGTCGCCTTCACCTACAGCGCCTCGCCCGCCAGGGCTCAAGAGGTGGTCGCCGCCATCGAGGCCGCCGGCGGCCGCGCGCTCGCCATCCAGGCCGACGCCGGCGACCCGGCGGCGGTGCGCGCCGCCGTCGCCCGGACGGTGGAGGCCTTCGGCGGCCTCGACATCCTGGTCAACAACGCCGGCATCGCGCTGGGCGGCCCGATTGGCGAGATCACCTTCGAGGACTACCAGCGGATGATCGCGGTGAACGTCACCGGCGTGTTCGTGGCCACCCAGGAGGCCGCGCGCCACATGCAGGCGGGCGGGCGCATCGTGCACATCGGCAGCTCCATGACGCGCTACGCCGCCTTCCCCGGCGCCTCGCTCTACACCCTCACCAAGGGCGCGGTGGCCGGCTTCAACCGCAGCCTGGTGCGCGACCTGGGGCCCCGCGGCATCACCGTCAACACCGTGCACCCCGGCCCCACCGACACCGACATGAACCCCGACGGCGGCCCCGTCTCCAAGATCGTCGGCCCCGGCATGGCCATCGGCCGCTACGGCAAGGCGGAGGAAGTGGCCAGCGTGGTGGCCTACCTCGCCAGCCCGGAGGCTTCCTTCGTGACCGGCGCCGACCTGGTGGCGGACGGCGGCTTCACCGCCTGACCCGCGCCCACGCCCCACCACTCACTTCCTGAAGGAGCACGATCATGAGCATCGGCATCATCGGCGCAGGCGTCGATCAGGTCCGTCACCAGCCGCTCGCTGACATCGAGCTGGCCTTCGTACTCGGCCACGTTGCGCTGGTGGTGGCACTTGTCCAGCACGCGCCACACCTCCGGCCCAAGCCCGAGCGTGTGGGGCAGCACCTGGAACACGATGTAGCGATGGCCCGCGCGATAGCCCTTGCCGCGTAGGGCCGCCAGGCTCAGGGCATGGGCCGCGTTGTAGGCCAGGTCGAAGCGGCTCTCGAGCGAAAGCGATACGTTCTTGGCGTCCTTGAGGCGGGCCAGGCCCGAGCGCTTCAGGCCTTCCAGTTCGCGCGCATCCGGCGGCTCGGCCGACAGCGCCTTGCCGGGGCCGGCGAGGTTTTCAAGCGGCGAGGTCATCCTGTCCTCCGATCACCCAGATCTTGGCCTGCTGCATCACCCGCACCAGGAAGGCGTTCTCGTCCTTCAGCCGCTGGTCGTATTCGGCACGCGAGTAGAGCGTGGGGTTGACCGGGCGGCCCAGGCGCGCTTCCGCGCCGTCCAGCGCGCGCATCAGGTCGGCGCAGCCCAGCGTATCGGAGATCACCATCAGGTCGATGTCGCTGTGCGCCGTATCGCTGCGCTTGGCCACCGAACCGTAGACGAAGGCGACGAGGATCTGGTCGGCCAAGGGCTGCAAGGCTTCGCGCAAGGGAACGGCCAGGCCGACGGTCTTCTGCACGATCGCCACCAGCTCGTCGTAGATCGGCGACTGCGGATTGGCGCGGTAACGTTTCTGGTTGCCGACCCGCTGCACGGCGAGCAGGCCGCTGCCGGCCAGCGTGGCCAGTTCGCGCTGCACGGCGCCGGAGCCGGCCCCGGTGGCGGCGATCAGCTCGGACACGCCGAAGTCGCGCTGCGCCTGCCCGAACAGCAGGCCCAGCACGCGCTGCTGGGTCTGCGTGAACAAGGCATCGGCCAGGCCGGCCGTGCGGGTACGGTCCCCGGGGCGTGCAGAGCTGGAGCGGGCGCGGCTCATACCCATTTCGGGCATGTTAATGCCCAAATTGGGCATAAGCAATGCAAGCCATGGGCGCGCCGATTCACCGTGACGGCTCGATCGGCGGTGCCGCCTTGCCCTGCTGCCCGGGAGCCGGCTCGTGCGATGCCCGCTCAGAACTTCGCATTGAGGTTGACGAAGTACTGCCGCGGCGCCCCCGCCATCAGCGTCTGGTTGTAGCCGTCGGGGTCGGAGGCCACGTAGCCGTTGGTGCCGGTGCTGGCGAAGTAGTGCTTGCCGGTGAGATTGGTGACGTTGAGGCCGATGCTGAGGTCCTGGAACACCGACACCGCGCCGGCGTCATAGGTGAGGCCCGCGTTGAAGAGCCAGTACGCGGGCACCGAGGAGTCGTTGGTGTAGGTGATGTAGCGGCGGCCGGTGTACTTGCCTTCGAGGTTGGCGGTCCAGTGGCCCAGCGTGTAGCTCGCATTGCTGGCGAACATCGTCCTGGGGATGCCCACCACGTACTTGCCGGCCGTCGCCACCACACCGTTGTTGCTGTAGTCGTCCTGGTACTTGGTATCGGTGTAGGAGAGCGAGTTGAGCCAGCGCAGGCCGCGCAGCGGGCGCCAGATCAGCACGAGGTCCACGCCCTTGCTCTTCACGCTGCCGACGTTGCTGAGCACGGAGGCGCAGGTCTGCACCGCGCTGCACGGGGAGACCACCAGCAGGCGGTTGGCGAAGCGCGTGACGTAGCCGTCCACCGAGGCCTCGAAGGTCTCGCCGCGCACGCGGTAGCCGAGCTGGTAGGTCTGCGACTGCTCCGGCTTGAGCTGGTGCCGGGCCGCGTCGAACGCCGCCTGCGAGGTGGCGAACGGGGTGAAGCCGTAGGCGGCGATGTTCTTGCTGTAGGAGGCATACACCTCCTGCCGCTCGTCGAGGCGGTAGTCGATGCCCGCCTGCGGCAGGAAACCCTTGCTGGCCTTCATGCTGCCCTGGGCGAAGGCGCTGGTGGGCACCAGCGAATCGGCCTTGACCCTGATGCCGAGCGCCTTGGCGCCGAAGTCGAGGGTGAGGCGGTCGTCCAGCAGGTGCAGCGTGTCCTGCGCGTAGGCCATCCGCGTGGTGGTCTTGTAGCGCTGCAGGAAGCCGCGCAGGAACGGCGTCTGGTCGTTGTAGAAGTTGTACAGCGCGGTGTACGGGCCGCCGAGCGGGAAGTAGTTGCGCTCCTGGTTGGTGTTGGCCTCCTCCGCCCAGCCACCCACTTCGATGTCGTGGTTGCCCACGCTGAACTGCAGCGAGCCGGTGCCGCCGTAGCGATCCAGGCCGTAGTCGGTGGTGCGCATGGCGATGGGCACCGTGGCCGAGGACGGTACGTAGGGCGTGGCCCACTGCCCTTCGCCGCGGTCGCCGTGGTAGTAGCTGCCGAGGTTGAGCGTGGCGCCGCCCAGGTTGAACACGCCGCTCAGGCCGGCGAGGTCGTCGCGGCGGATGCCGCCGCCGGCGTAGTAGCTGGCGTCGAGCAAGTCGTAGTCGGCGGGCAGCCGGGCGAGCGAGGCCGGGTAGCCGTTGGCCACGCCGCCGTACTGGCCGCTGCCCTGGTAGGCGCGGGCCATCTGTGCGGCGGTGTTCCAGTCCGGCTGCAGGTAGTCCCAGTGCCAGCCCAGCGCCTTCTGGCTGGCCAGGGACAGGTCCATGTAGTCGTATTCCTTGCGCTTGGAACTGTCGGCGAACAGGCTGACCTGATTGCCGTCGCCCCACTGGTAGAGCGCCTTCAGGTTGGCCTGGTTGGACTTCTGGTCGCCGTAGCCCTTCCACTTGTCGGTGTCGGCGTGGGCAAAGGAGACGTACATGGAAAAGCCGCCATGCCGGCCGCTGTCGGCGCGCACGAAGGTGCGGCGGGTGGAGTCCGAGCCCAGCACCTGGCTGATGCGCACGCCGGCCCGGGCGTCCGGATCGGCCGAGTAGAAGCGCACGGTGCCGCCGAGGTTGGTGTTGGAGGCGGTGCCCAGCGCGCCGGCGCCCTGCGCCAGCTCTACCTGGCTCAGGTTCTCCGAGGTGATCGCGCGGGTCACCTGCAGGCCGTTGGTGACGCCGTAGCTCATGTTGCCGAGCGGGATGCCGTCCAGGGTGAAGCCCAGGCGGCTCTGGTCGAAGCCGTGCAGGGTGATCTGCGTGCTCCACTCGTAGCTGCCCCACGGGTCGGCGGACTGGAACTGCACGCCGGGCAGTTCGTCCAGCACCTTGAGGCCGCTGGTGCCGGGCGCGGCGGCCTGGATGTCCTGGCTGCTGATGTGCTGCACCTGGCGAGTGGCGCCCTGCGCCACCACCGACACCTGATCGAGCGTGCGGGTCTTGGCCTTGTCGGCGGCGGCGGGCGCGACGGCGGGAGCCGTCTCGTCGGCGGATGCGGCGACGGCGGCGCCGTGCAGGGCGAACAGGAGGGCCAGCGCGAGGCCGGTGCGGCGGGTCGGAAAGCGGCGAGCGTGCATGCGTGTCCTTCGCGCGGAACACGACGACGCCGTGCGGCCGCGGCATGGTTGGAGATCGGGAGACGTCCAGGCCGCGCCAGCGACCATGCGCGCCAGCATGGCCGCCGAGTGTGAAAGAACGTTGACGCGCGCGTGTCAGCGCCCGCCGGTGTCCCTTGCGCGGCACGTCCTCAAAGGCTTCCCATCTTGCCGTGGATGCGTCATGGCCCCTCGCCCCGTTCGCAGGGAGCGGAAGCAGATCGCACCCGGACAGCCCTCAGCGCGGCGGCAGCGCGGCGTCCAGCAGCAGGCCCAGCGCCTGCGGCAGGTGCTTGAGCGGCCCCGGGTCGGCCACGCTCATGCGCGTGAACGAGGCGCCCTCCAGCAGCAGCAGCAGCGCATCGCCGAGCATGGCCGGATCGCCTGCGCCCGCCTCGCGCGCCAGGGCGCGCAGGCGCCGGCGCAGGCTCGCCTTCTGCGCGACGATCAGCGTGCGCGCCTCGGGCAGCTCCTCGCGCAACTCGACGGCGGCGTTGCCGAACACGCAGCCCGCGCTGCCGGCGGCGCCGAGCCGGCGCGCGTGCGAGGCGAACAGCGCCTCGATCTGCGCCCGTGCATCGCCCGCATGGGGCCCGACGGTGGCCTTCCACCAGGCGTCATAGTCCGCGTGGAAGCTGCCCAGGCATTCGGCCAGCAGCGCGTCCTTGGATTCGAAGTGGCGGTAGAAGCTCATCTTGTTGGTGCCGGCCGCCTCGACGATCGCGTCCACGCAGACCCCGCGCATGCCCTGGCGATAGAACAGCTCCCGCGCGGCGTCGAGGATGCGCTGGCGGATGCGCGAGGGTCGCGCCGGCGTGCGGGTGGCGGGCTTCATGGCATCAGGGGTTTCCACGGCTGACGTTGACAGGTTACCACTCGGTCACTATGGTCAAAATGTGACTGACAAGTAACATCACGATCCGCTCGCTCCCCCACCCCAGCCAGGATGTGAAGACCATGAGCACCACGAAGGCGAAAATCGCGCTGATCACCGGCGCCAACAAGGGCATCGGCCTGGAGACCGCGCGCCAGCTCGGCAAGCAGGGCGTGCACGTGATCGTCGGCGCACGCGACGCCGCCAAGGCCGAGCAGGCGGTGGCCGAGTTGAAGCAGGCCGGCGTGGCGGCCGAGGCGCTCGATATCGACGTCGGCGATTCGGCCAGCATCGAGGCCGCCGCGCAGGAGGTCGAACGCCGGCACGGCCGGCTGGACATCCTGGTCAACAATGCCGGCATCCTGCTCGACGACTTCGCGCTCAAGCCCTCCGAGCAGTCCATCGCGACCTGGCGCAAGACCTTCGACACCAACCTGTTCGGGCTGGTGGAGACCACCCAGGCCTTCCTGCCGCTGCTGCGCAAGTCCGCGGCCGGGCGCATCGTCAACCTGTCCAGCATCCTCGGCTCCAACGCCGCCCACCTCGATCCGCAGTCGCCGATCTACGAGTACAAGCTGCCGGCCTACGACGTGTCCAAGAGCGCGGTGAACGCATGGACGGTGCACCTGGCCCATGAACTGCGCGACACGCCGATCAAGGTCAATGCGGTACATCCGGGCAGCGTGAAGACCGACATGAACGCGCAGGGCGACCTGACCCTGGAGGAAGGCGCGCGCAGCAGCGTGGAGCTGGCGCTGATCGGCGCGGACGGCCCCACCGGCAGCTTCAGCCATCTTGGGCAGACGCTGCCCTGGTAAGTACGCGGCGCCGACGCCGATGCAGCGACGTGAAGCTCCTCTCCCGCCGGCCTGATTGGGGCTGAATCTCAGCGATGGCCTGCGCATGTGGCAAAGGCTGTCGATGCAGCGACGTGAAACCCCGCTCCCGTCGGGAGAGGGGCTTGGGGTGAGGGTTCGGGCGGAGCGAGGGGCTGTGCTCCGGCCGCACCCTCATCCGCCTGCCGGCACCGGCTCCCGAGTGGAGAAGGGCTTCAACCCGAGACAACGAGGTTGACGCAAGGCCCCCAACCTCAATGCCCGCCCAACGCGCCGGCCGCCTCGCGCGGCGCCAGCGCGCAGAGCGCGTGGCCCTGCGCCTGCGGCAACGAAACGCCGAGCAGCTGCGCCAGGGTCGGCGCGATGTCGCGCATGTCGACGAGGCCGAGATCGCGCCCCGCCGGCACGCCCGGCCCGGCGATCAGAAAGGTGGACTGCATCGCCGGCTGCGCGGGGTCGTAGCCATGCATGCCGCGGCTGCCGCGGCGTGCGGGCCGTGGCGCGTCGGGCTTGGCGGCCATCTCGTAGCCGTCCTTAGAACAGCACGAACCAGCTCGCCCGCGCGGTGCCGCCCTTGGCTTCGAGCTGCGCGGCGTCGAGCACGCGCGCGATGCCGAAGGCCGGGTCCTTCGCCAGCCCCGCCAGCAGCGCGCCGACCCTGGCCCGCAGCACCCAGTCGTCCGGCCGGCGCAGCACGACGGCGGCGCTGCCGCCATCGTTCCACGGCATCGCCTGCCAGTCGGCCACCGCGCCGTCCTTGAGTGTGATCAGCCCGGCCGCGAGGAACGGCGCATAGAGGTTCACGTCCTGCTCCACCGGCGCGAAGCCGTGGTCGGACACCACCGCTACCACGCCGTCCGGACCGTCGATGGAGATCAGCAGCACCGGCGCGGCGGTGACGGGCGCCGCGCCGGCGAGCGAGCGCAGCGCGGCGGCGAGGTAGCGGGTCGCGTGACGCATGGAACGGCTCCTGGCTGGCGAAGGCTTAGCGGCGGCAGGCGTGCCCCGCGGGTGCGGGCCGCGCCGCCCCGCGCCCGTCCGGCGCGGCTGGGCAGCGCGGCGGCGAGGCGATCAGCGATGGCTCTCCAGCGCCCGGCGCCCCAGCGCCGGATCGTCGGTGAAGAAGGCATCGATGCCAGCGTCGAGGTAGGCGTGCATCTCGGCCACCGAGCCTTGTGCGTTGAAGGTCTTGGCGTCGCCGCCGCGCCAGAAGTTCTTCGCCTGGAAGTAGTTCTCGGGGCGGAAGGTGTAGGGATGCACCTCGAGCCGCGCCGCATGCGCGTCGTGCACCAGCGGCGCCGGCGCGGCCAGCGTGCCGTCGGCGGCGAGCGGGATCACCTCGCGCAGGTTCGGGCCGATGGCGTCGGCGTAGGCGGCGATGGCGCGCAGGCCGGCCGGGGTCATCATGTCGGCGTAGCGCAGCATGCCGCCGGCGGCGATCACGTCGCCCGGCTGCTGGTCGGCGTCATCGAGCAGTTGCAGCAGGCGAATGTTGGCGTGGTCCTGGCCGAGCCTGCCGCGCAGGTACTTCAAGTTGGCGACCTCGAACGACTGGATCTCCACCGGCGCCGTGCGCGTATAGGCGTGCGCGGCCAGCGTGGCGAGCAGCTTGTCCTCCATCGCCAGGCCGTGCTGCTGGAAGTAGGTGCCGTGCTTGATCTCGGGGATGAGGCCGATCACCCGCCCGCGCGCCGCCGACTCGGCCGCCACGAAGTCGATGATCTCCTCCAGCGTGAGCAGCTGGAACTGGCCGTCGTAGCGCGTGCCGCGCAGCTGCGGCAGGCGCTCGCGGGCGCGCAGGGTTTTCAGTTCCGCGAGGGTGAAGTCCTCGGTGAACCAACCGGTGACGGCCTTGCCGTCGATGGTCTTGGTGGTCTTGCGCGCGGCGAACTCCGGGTGCGCGGCCACGTCGGTGGTGCCGCCGATCTCGTTCTCGTGGCGCGCCACCAGCACGCCGTCCCTGGTCGACACCAGGTCCGGCTCGACGAAGTCGGCGCCGTCCTCGATCGCCTTGGCGTAGGCGGCCAGCGTGTGCTCCGGCCGCAGCGCGCTGGCGCCGCGGTGGGCGTAGACCAGCACCTTGGCCGCCAGCGGCTTCTCGTTGGCGTGGACGGCGGCAGGCATTGCCAGCGTTCCGATCAGCGGGAGGAGTGCGAGCCAGCTTAGCGATTTCATCGTGATCCTTGGTGGGGCGCGGCCCTGAGAGCCGGTTCAAAGTCTGCCAATGGCGCGGCATGACTCCTCCCCTTGGCTTGCATGGCTTGCAGGGGGAGGTCGGGAGGGGGTGGAACCTTGCCTCGAGGCAAGTGTTCACCCCTCCCCAACCCTCCCCTGCACGCAGGGGAGGGAGCGGGCCGTGGGCATTGAGCAGGCTCTAAGTCCTAGCCCAGCGCCCCGGAAAGGTCGAGTGGGCCTGGCGTCGCATGCAGCGCCCGGGCGAAGCTCGCCCCGCCGCGCAGCCGGCCCACCGCGAACAGCGGCAGGAACATCCGCGCGTCGCTGCCGGCCGCGCCGAAGCGCGGTGCCGGCACCGGCGCGGCCGCTTCCGCCCACGGCGCCAGCGGCGCGACGCGGGCGCTGGCGGCGGGCCCGGGCGTCGCCGCCTCGCGCTTCACGATGCCCATCGGCGACGGCGCCCCCATGTCAGAACTTCGCCTCCAGCGTCACGAAGGTCTGCCGCGGCGCGCTGGCATGGAAGGCGAGCTGCTTGCCGGCGGGGTCGGTGTTGGCGAAGGCGCCGAGGTTGGAGGCGTAGCGCTTGTCGGTGAGGTTGCTCACGTTGAGCGCGGCGCGCAGGTCCTTGGCGAACCAGGCCGGGCCGAAGTCGTAGCCCACGCCGAGGTCGAAGCTGGTGTAGCCGCCGAAGCCGCGGTCGTTGGTGTAGGTGTAGTAGCGCCGGCCGGTGTACTTGCCGCGCAGGCTGGCGTTCCACGGCCCGTAAGTCCAGCTGAGCTCGCTGGCGAACAGCTTGTCGGGCGTGTCCACCGTGACCTTGCCGCGGGTGGGCACCACGGCGCCGTTCTGCACGTAGTTGTCGTCGTAGGTGGCGCGGTTGAAGGAGGCGGAGTTGTACCACTGGAAGTGCGCGTCCGGCTTCCAGATGAAGGTGAACTCCGCGCCGTGGCTGCTCACCGAGCCCACGTTGTAGAAGCGCGTGGTGCACGCGGGCGAGGTGCCGGCCTGGATGCTCGGGCAGGGGTTGAGCGAGAGCAGGCGGTTGTCGAACTTCACGTCGTACACCGCCGCCGAGGCCTCGAACTTCGGCTGCACGATGCGCCAGCCGCCCTCGAGGGTGCGCGACTCTTCGGGCTTCAACTTGCCGCGGGTGGCGTCGAAGGAGGCCTGCGTCACCAGCAGCGGGCCGCCCGCGCCGCCGCCCTGGAAGGCGGCGATGTTCTTGGCGTAAGAGGCGAACAGCTCCTGCCCGCCGCCCAGCCGGTAGCCGAGGCCGAGCTGCGGCAGCAGCGCCTTGCCGGCGTCCAGGCGGCCGTTGGCCACCGGCGCCTCGTACTGGCCGGGCAGCTGGTGCGCGGTCATGGTGGTGTGCGGGCTCTTCACGCCCACGTCCACGCTCAGGCGATCCTCGAACAGCTTGAAGCTGTCCTGCAGGTAGGCCTGGCGGGTGATGATCAGGTAGTCCTGGTTGAACAGCAGGCGGTCCGGGCCGGTGAGGAACTTGTCGTCGCTCACCGGGCCGTCGATGTAGTAGAAGTTGCGCTGCACGTTGTGGTGGTTGTTCTCGTACCACACGCCGCCTTCGAGGTGATGCGCGCCGAGCTCCCATGCCAGCGAGGCGATGGCGCCGTTGCGGTTGATCACGTAGTTGGTGCTGCGGATGGAGATCGGCAGCGCCTGCGCCGTGCCCGGGTAGGAGGCCTGGCCCGGCGACCACCAGTGGCCCTGGCCGGCGTTCTCGTGGTGATAGACCTGCGTGTGCAGGGTAACGCCGTCGGCGGGGTAGAAGTCGCCGGCGAGGTAGTAGAGGTCGTCGCTGCGGACCGCGCGGCTCTGGTAGTAGGCGTCGTCGATGTTGGTGACGCCACCGGAGAAGCCGCAGCGCGCCGCGTTGTAGGTGGCCGGCGCGCAGTAGGCCGCGGCCAGCGCGCGGTTCCAGTCCGGCGCGTAGAGGTTCCAGTCCCAGCCCAGGCCGCGCGCCATGCCGCTCTTGGAGAGGTAGGCGTAGTCCGCCTGCGAGGTGCGCGAGGTGTCGACGAAGCCGGTGATGCGGCCGCCGCCGAAGTCGTACACCGCCTTGGCGTTGAACTGCTTGGTGGTGGTGGGCGAATGGGGCCGCGCCCACATGTCGGCGGTGGCGCGGATGCCCGACACGTACATCGAGAAGCCGTGGTAGTCGCCGGTGTCCAGGCGCACGTAGGTGCGGCGGTTCTGGTCGCTGCCGAAGGTCTGCGCCGCGCGGCCGCCGAAGGTGCTGGCCGGGTCGTCGGAGTAGTACTGGATGGTGCCGCCCAGGTTGCTGGTGGAGGCCGTGCCCAGGCCGCCGATGCCCTCGGCCAGTTCGGCGCCGCCGAAGTTCTCGGCGATCAGCGCGCGGCTGACGTTGAGGCCGTTGTAGTTGCCGTAGGCGTTGTCGCCCAGCGGCAGGCCGTCGAAGGTGTAGCCCAGGCGGGTGGTGCTGAAGCCGCGCAGGCTGATCGACTGCGATTCCTCGTTGGCGCCGAAGGCGTCGTTGGACTGCACGTTCACGCCCGGCAGGCGGTTCAGCACCTTCTGGATGCTGGTGCCCGGCGGCAGCACCGCCACGTCCTTGGTGGTCACGCGCTGCACCTGGCGCGTCTCGCCCTGGCCGATCACCGACACCGCGTCGAGGTTCTTCGCGCCGTCCTTGGCGGCCGCATCCGCCGCCGCGGGCGTGGCCGCCTCGTCGGCGAAAACCTCCGGGGTCAGGGTGGTGAAGACAAGGGCCAGCGCGGCCGCGAGTGCGGTCTTGGACATGCGATGCAACTCCAGGGGGATCGGGGCGCCGTCGGCGGCGCAGGGATCGCACTAGGGTGGCGGTGTCGCATGTAGTTACGTTGACGCTTGTGTTGCGGCGCGGGGGTGGCCGTGTGTCATGGGTGTTACAGCGCCTGCTGCGCGGAACATGCGGCTGGGTCGCAGTTCGCCAGTCGCACTACCGCTACAGTCGGCCCATGAAGGTTCATGGCTCGATCACTCCGCCATACCATCGACAAGGAAGCAGACGCATGATCCGTTGGGTTATCGGTGCTGGCCTGTGGGTGGTCGCCGTGACGGCCTCATATGGCCAGGACGCCGCTGCGGCGAATACGCCACTGCGGCCGACCTATTACACGTGCGTCAAAGCGGCCCGTGGCGTGACGCTGGCGCTCAACGACTGCATTGGTGCCGAGCACGATTACCAGGACAAGCGCCTGAATACCGCCTACCAGCGGCTGCGCACGACGTTGCCTGCCGCACAGCGCACCGCATTGCGCGATGAAGAGCGGGCGTGGATCGTCCAGCGGGACAAGGCCTGCGCCCCAGACGGCAGCGGGGGCACGGCCAGCCTGCTCGACGCCAATCAGTGCCAGTTGGACCAAACCGCCGCCCGGGCGGCGACCCTTGAAGGGCGTTCAAGCCGATAGCTTCATTCCGACGCAACGGACGACACGGACACCAAGCCGGAGTGGCGAGCATGACGGACCAGCTAGAACAGGCCAGGCGCGAAGCAGAGCAATGGCATCTCGGGCAAACCTCCGCAAGCTATGAATCAGGTCTCGCAGGAGCCGGGGCGATCTCCACCGGCAAGGGAGATCATGGAGGCGTGTCCTACGGCTCGTATCAGTTCTCCAGCGTCACCGGCACCTTGAAGGAATATCTGGACCAATCGCCCTACGGGCCGCAGTTCCATGGGCTGACACCGGTCACGCCGGCGTTCGATGCCAAATGGCAAGAACTGGCCCGCACCGACCCCGGCTTTGGCCAGGACCAACACGACTTTGTCGGCCGCTCGCATTACAGCGCGCAAGCCAGGGCCTTGCAGGCGCGCGGCCTCGACCTGTCGGGGCGTGGCATGGCTGTTCAGGACGCGCTATGGAGCACGGCGGTGCAATGCCGCGACCTGACGCCCAGCATCTTCAGCAAAGGCCTGGCCGAAAAGTTTGGCGATCACTACGACTTGGCCGCACTGAGCGACAAAGACATCGTGGACGCGGTGCAGGACTACAAAATCGCCCACGTCAAAACGCTGTTCAGCCATTCGCCCAAGCTGCACGATTCGCTCAAAGACCGTTTTTCTGATGAGAAGGTGGCGCTCGAACGCCTGGCAGACAGTGATGCGGTGCTTCGGGCCAACGGGGTGACGGTGGAACATCGCGGTACCGCGCCGGCAGTCGCCATCGCGCATCACCCCTCGCACGCCAGGCATGATGGCACCCACCCGGGTACGTTCCGGTTCAACGATCATTCCGAGAGAGTGCGGGACCTGCAAGCCCGGCTCGCGGCGCTCGGTTATGCCGGGGCCGGTGGCCGGCCACTCCAGGCGGACGGGCACTTTGGGGCCAGTACCCAAGCCGCGGTCGAAGCCTTCCAACGCGACCACCAGCTTCACGTTGATGGAGTGGCCGGGGCCCGAACCTTGGATGCCTTGCACCGCGCCCAGCAGGCCCCCGCAGCATCACTGGACAGCCCTGCGCATGCGGGCCACGGCATGTATGCGCAGGCCCTGCGGATGGTCCATGAGCTGGATGCGCAACAAGGCCGAACGCCGGACCAACTGAGCGTCAACTTTGCCGGCACACTGGCCGCCCACTCGCGGGCCGAAGGCATGACGCGCATCGACCACCTGCTGCTGAGCGAGGATGCGAGCCGGGCCTTTGCCGTTCAGGGGGATCTGAACTCACCCTTCAAGCAATATGCCTCGGTGGACATAGCCAAAGCCGTGGTCCAGCCGCTTGACCAGAGCAGTCGGGCGTGGACCCTAGCGCACCAGCAACAACCGCAGGTGGCGGCGTCCGCCATGGAGGCGCCGCAACAAGCGCCCACGGCACCCACGATGATGCGTTGATCCGGCTGCCTGATCGGCGACGACGCTCAGCTGTGAAATGGTCGACGGCCGACGCACGGCTTGCGGCCGAACAGGCCAAGTGATCGACGCGACTTCCGCCGGACCGCCAGCGGCCAGTGATCGGTGTTTGCGCTTTCTCAGCCTTTCAACGCGATGTACGTCTTGTCGAAGGCCTGGAATGTCGGCACATCGCTCATCCTGCATTGAAGCCTTAACTCCTGTTCAAAGCTTGAGATAAACCCGCCGCCTATCCATCACCCACACGATCCCCCACCACACCCCCACGAACCCCAGCGCCCACGCCAGCGAGGCCGCATACGGCCCCGCCAGCGGCACGATCCAGCCCGCGAACAAGCCGCGGTACAGCGGCTCCTGCCAGCCCAGCGCCGGCAGCAGGATCTGCATCAGTTCCGACCCGGCATACGCGGCGATGGCGTTGACGCCGAAACGCCGCCCCAGCGCCGGCCAGCCGCGCACGTCGATCAGCGCGTGGCACAGCCACAGCGCCAGCGCCGCCCAGCCCGCCGTCCACAGCGCGAACGAGGGCGTCCACAGGTTCTTGTTGAAGGGCAGCCAGTGCGACCACGCCAGGCCGAGCACCAGCGCTACCGCACCCGCGAGCGGCAGCATGCGCGCCCTGCCCGCGCGCAGCGCGCGGCCGGCGGCGAGGCCGAGCAGCGTGGTGGCGAGCGAGGGCAGCGTGCCGGGCAGGCCTTCCGGGTCGTGGCCGCGGCCGGTGGCGGGATCGGTCAGGTAGACGTAATGGCCGAACAGCGCACTGTCGCTGCGGCTGACGAGGTTGGCGAAGGGCTCCAGCGAACCGCCGGCCACGAGCAGCCCGGCATAGCCGAGCAGCAGCGCGACGATCGCTGCCCACTGCGCGCGCGGCGAGGTGTACAGCGCGAAGGCCGCCGCCGCGGCGAAGCACAACCCGATCCGCTGCAGCACGCCGGGCAGGCGCAGGTGCGCGCCGGGCAGCAGCCAGGCGGCGAGCAGGTTGATCGCCAGCCCCAGCGCCACGATGCGCAGCGCCCGCCACAATGCCGTGCGCAGCAGCGCGGCCGGCGCGGCGCCCTGCTCCAGCCGCGGGCCGAAGGCCAGGGCGATGGACACGCCGACGATGAAAAGGAAGAACGGGAACACCAGGTCGGTCGGCGTGCAGCCGTGCCAGGCGGCGTGTTCGAGCGGCGCGTAGACGTGGCTCCAGTCGCCCGGATCGTTGACCAGCAGCATCGCCGCCACGGTGAGGCCGCGCAGCGCATCGACCGAGCGCAGCCGGGGCGCGCCATCGGAGTGGCCCGTACTTCGCGTGCCCACCGTGCCGTGCATGCCCGTCATGGTTTCGCCGTGCCGGATGCCGCTGCCGGTTGCAGCGCCACTCGCGCGAAGGCGTACAACGGCCCGTCGGTCGGCGCGGCGAACAGCAGGCACAGCGTGTGTGCGCCGCGTTGCGCGGGCAGCGGCGCGGTGAGCGTGAAGCGTGCAGGCGTGGTGGCCGGATCGGGCAGCGGCACCTGTGCCAGCGGCGGGCCGTCGCAGCGGTCCACGCGCACCTCCAGCTCGCCGTGCGGCGTGTCGGAGGCGCGCTGCACCACCAGCTTCGCCTCGTGCGCGAGCTGGAAGTTGCGCGGCAGCCGCGCCAGTTCGAAGTGGATCGTGCCGATGCCGTCCAGCACGGCATCGGGCCAGCGCTGGCAGTTGTCGAACACGTTGACCGCGTACACCGGCGCCAGCGAGGCCGCCTCCGGCAGCGGCTGCACGCGCAGGCGGAAATCGCTGCCGGGGCAGTTGGGCAGCTCGGTGCCGAGGCGGCTGCGCAGCGTGGCGGCGTCGAGGGTGTACGTGCGCGCGGCGGCCAGCGGCGTGCCGTCGTCGGCGAAGCTGGCCGCGCGCAGCGTGTGCGGCAGCGCCACGGCGAACGGCGCGCCGTAGCGCGGCGAGGCCGGCGTGGGTGCGCTGCCGTCCAGCGTGTAGTGCAGCGCGCCGTAGCCGGCCTGGTTGCCCAGCGTGACCGTCGCGGTGCCGGTGTCGAGCGCGGCGTCGCGGTCGAACTGCGGCTGCACGGCGAAGGCGCTGTCGGAGGCCTCGATGCCGGCGCGGCGGTAGCGCGCGAGCTGCGCGGGCAGCCTTGCGAGGAAGCCCGGCCAGTCGCGCCGGGCCGGCGGCGTCCACAGCACCTCGGCCAGCGCGTCCAGGCGCGGGAACACCGCGCGCTCCACGTGGCGCGGGGTCGGCATGTGCTCGCTCCACACGTTGGCCTGCGCGCCCAGCACGTGGGCGGCCTGGGCGGCGTCGAGCGAGGCCGGCACCGGCTCGAAGGCGTAGATGTCGGCGAGGCTGCGCACCGGCAGGCGGCCGGCGATCTCGTCGGCGTGGTTGCTCTGCAATTGGTCGAAGTAGAGGTCGGGCGAGGGCGAGAGCACCACGTCGTGGCCAAGCCGCGCGGCCTTCACCGCGCCCGCGGTGCCGCGCCAGGACATCACCGCCGCGTCGCCCGGCACGCCGCCGTCGAGGATCTCGTCCCAGCCGATCAGCCGCCGCCCATGCCGGACGAGGTAGGTGCCGAGCCGGCCCATCAGCCAGCCCTGCAGGGCATCCTCGTCCTTGAGGCCGAGCACGTGCAGGCGCGCCTGCACCGCGGGCGAGTCCCGCCACTGGTCCTTCACCGCCTCGTCGCCGCCCAGGTGCACGTAGCGGGAGGGGAACAGCGCCATCACTTCGTCGAGCACGTTCTCGAGGAAGCGCACGGTGGCCTCGTCGACGTTGTAGAGCGTGGTGTGCACGCCCCAGTCCACCGACACCGGCGGCCGCCGGCCGGTGACGCCCACCTGCGGGTAGGCGGCCACCGCCGCCTGCGCATGGCCGGGCAGGTCCAGCTCCGGCACGATGGTGATCTGGCGCGCGGCGGCGTAGCGCACCAGCGCGCGGATCTCCCCTTGCGTGTAGTAGCCGCCGTAGCGCGCGGGCTCGCCGTCCCGGCCGGCCTCCGGCGGCGTGCGCCAGGCGCCGAGGCGGGTGAGTTGCGGGTAGCGCCGGATCTCGATGCGCCAGCCCTGGTCGTCGGTGAGGTGCCAGTGCAGCACGTTGAGCTTGTGCAGCGCCATCTGGTCGAGCAGCCGGCGGATCTCGGCCGGGCTCTGCATGTGTCGGGCGGAGTCGAGCATCAGGCCGCGCCAGGCGAAGCGCGGCGCGTCCTCGATGTGCAGCGCCGGCAGCGCATCCGCGGCGGGCGTGGCGGTGAGAAGCTGCCACAGCGTCGCCGCGCCGTGGAAGAGGCCGGCCTCGTCGCGCGCCGCGAGGTGCACGCCTTGCGGCGAGACATCGAGCACGTAGCCCTCGGCGGCAACGGACGCGGCGGGGTCGAGTGCCAGCGCGATGGCGCCGGGTTCGGCGGCCCCCGTGTGCAGGGCGAGCCTGGGCCCGTGCACGGCGTCGAGCCGGTCGATCAGGAACCGGGCCGCCCGCTGCGCGGCGCGATCGCCGGCGGGCACCACCAGCGGCGTCGCCGGGCCGACGGCGAAGCGCCCCTCGCGCTCCACCAGCTGCACCGGCAGCGGAATCAGCGCGGGCGCGGCCGCCTGCGCGGCAGCGGCGGACAGGCCGAGGATCAGGCCGAACAGCAGTCGACGACAACGCATGCGAAGACTCCATCGTCCCGGCCGTGCGCCCGCCGCCCTCGACGGCGCCGCCCGCCGGTGCCGGACAAAAAGCGGGCCCGGCAAGCCTAGCCGGGCCCGTGGCGGGGAGGTGTGCCTAAATCAGAACTTGAAGCGCAGGTTGAGGTAGTACTGGCGGCCGTTGACGTAGAACGCATAGGGCTGTTTCCCGTAGGCGTCGTTCTTGGTGTAGTACTTGAGCTTGGGGTTGTTGAGGTTCATCGCGTCCAGCGACAGCGCCATCCAGTCGTTGATCTTGTAGCCGAACGAGGCGGCCAGGTTGCCGATGCCCTGCTGGAAGTAGGTGTCGGTGCGGCTCACCCCGGCGTAGAACTCCGAGCGGTAGGTGTAGCTGATGCGGCCGTTGAAGCGGTCGTTCTCGAAGTAGCCGGACACGTTGTAGGTGTTCTTCGAGGTGCCCTGCAGCGGCACGTCGCCGGTGGCGTGGCCGTCGGCATAGGTGTAGTTGGCCTGCACGCCGAAATACTCGCCGACCGGCTGGATGTAGTTCAGCTCCACGCCGCGCACCTGCCCGTTGACGTTCTTCGGCACGCTGATGAGGTAGTCGGAGTAGACGTCCTGGCCGGCGGCGGCCGAGGCCTGCATGTCCTTGAAGCGGCGCACCTCGTTGCCGAAGTTGATGTAGTCCTTGAGGTTCATCGCGTACACGCCGGCGGAGAGCAGGCCGCGCGTGGCGAAGTACCACTCCACGGCGGCGTCGAAGTTGGTGGAGATCAGCGGCTTGAGCTGCGGGTTGCCGCCGCTGCCGGTGTGGGTGAGGTCGTCGGCGGAGACGTAGCCGGCCAGCGCCGAGTAGTCCGGCCGGGTCATCGTCTGCGAGGCGGCCAGGCGCAGCAGCAGCTCGTCGGTGAAGGCCAGCTTGAGGTTGGCGCTGGGCAGGAACTTGTCGTAGCTGTGCTTGTAGGTGTTCCAGAAGTAGTCGCCGAAGGCGGAGCCTAAGATCGGGCCGGTCACCGTGCTGGCCAGCGCGTCGGGCGCGGTGCTGGTGTAGCCGATGTCCTCCTTGGTCTTCACGTAGCGCACGCCGATGTTGCCGCTGGCGATGCCGGACTGGAAGTTGAGCTGCAGGTAGGCGGCCGAGTCCTTCTCCTCCACCTTGTAGACGTCGTTGAAGTAGAAGCGCGTGACCGGGTCGCGGTTGGCGAACGCGGCGTCGATGGCGGCCAGCTGGGCCGGCGAGTAGAACCAGATCGGGCCCGGGAAGCTGCCGCCGAGCGAGCTGCCGAAGTCGCCCGGGTAGCGGCCGTAGGTGGTGGGGTAGGCCGCCGGGTTGGTCCAGTCGCTGGCGAAGTTCGGCCCCTGCGCGATCTCGAACGGGTTCTCGCGGGTGTGCTTGGCATAGCGGGCGCCGAACTGCAGCGAGCTGAAGGCGCCGCCGTCGAAGGCAAGCTCGCCGTCGAACTGCGCCCAGTCCTCCTTGTCCTTCACCTTGATGCCCTGGCCGCCGAAGATCCAGCCGGCCGAGGGCAGGATGCCGGACGGCGAGGCGTTGTCGCCGCCCAGGGTCCAGTTGATCGGCTTGTCGAGGCCGCGCATGTTCCAGCTGGCGCCCGCGCCGCCGGCCGTGCCCAGCTCGATCACGTCCTGGGTGGGGCTGGAGCCGGTGCCGCGGGTGGTGCCGACCTGGCCGGTGAAGGTGAGGTGGTCGGTGGCGCGCCAGTTGGCCTCCAGGGTGAGGTACTTCGACTCCGACGCCGCCCCCGGGCGCGAGATCTGGTCGTACACGCCGTACGCGCCGGTGCCGCCGGCGATGGAGCCGCTGGTGACCACGTTGTTGCGGATCGCATTGGGCGTGAGCACGCCGCCGTTGGCCAGCGCGTTGCTGGCCCACATCATGTAGTTGCGGTTGTAGTTGTCGGCCTCGAGCTTGGAGTAGAAGCCGTTGAGGTCGAGGGTGAGGTTGTCGGTGGGCTTGAACTCCAGGTCGATCACGCCGCCCTTGCGCTTGCGCTGCTGGGTGAACAGCACCGCGCCAATCTCGTTCGGGTAGTACACGGTGTTGCCGCCCACGGTGGTGGGCAGGTAGCCGCCCACCACCTCCTGGCCGTTGCGCTGCAGGCTGCGCTTCTCGTAGAAGCCCTGCAGCATCACGCCCAGGGTGTTGGCGTCGTTCTTCCAGTTGAACAGGCCGCTGAACTGCGGCTTGGTCTTGTCCGGCAGGTCCGAGTACACGCCGCCCACCGAGACCTCGCCGGTGATGGGCTTGGCGAACTCCAGCGGCTTGCGCGTGACGATGTCCACCGAGCCGGCGGCGCCGCCTTCGACGATGCGCGCCTCGGAGGACTTGTGCACCACCACCTGGCTCACGATCTCCGAGGGCAGCAGGGTGTAGCTCACGCTGCGGCCCACCGTCTGCACCTGGCTCAGCACGAACCAGTCGCCGGTGCCGATGGTATGGCCGTTGACCAGGGTCTGGGTGAGGCTGGGGTTGGTGCCGCGCAGGCTCACGCGGTCGTTCTCGTCGAAGCCGCCCTCGCTGGCGCTGGACGAGCTGATGTTGACGCCGGGCAGGCGCTGCAGGGTGTCGGCCACGTTCTTGGCCGGCAGCTTGCCGATGTCCTCGGCGGTGACGATCTCCACGTGCGAGTCGGCGGCCTGCTTGAGCTGCAGCGATTCGGCCTCGCTGTTGCGGATGCCGACGACGGTGACGGTGGCCAGCTCCTTGGCCTTGGCCTGGTCGGCGCGGCTCTGGGCGCTGGTGGTGCCACTCGGCTGGGTGGCGTCCTGGGCCTGCAGCGAACCGTTGAAACACAGGCTGGCGATGATGCTTGCGGCTAACAGCGTCTTGCGGTGTGACATGGTTTGCTCCCCTCCGAGCGGATCTGCGTCAGCGGTGCCGGAACGGCCGGTGCCGCGTGGTTGATTGGGCTCGTGCCCCGGTACAAAGCTGAAACTCCCCCGCGCCTCATGCGCCCTGCCCCCCGTCCTGCGCGCGGCCGTCCAGGAACATCCCGGCCGCCCCGATCACCCCGTGCTGGCCGTGCTCCATCAGGCGCACGGGCACCTGCCGCAGAAAGGCGCGCATCACGCCCTTGTTGAAGAAGCGCTCGGCAAAGCGGCTGGCCAGCAGCAGTTCGCGGATCTGCGGCAGGATCCCGCCGGCGAGGAACACGCCGCCGCGCGCGCCGTAGAGCAGCACCAGGTCGCCCGCGAAGCTGCCCAGCAGGCCGCAGAACACGTCCACCGCCTCCACCGCGGCCGCATCACTCCTGACCAGCGCGGCCTGCGTGATCGCGGCCGGCTCGGCGAGCGCGGGCGCCAGGCCGCGCAGCGTGCAGATGGCGCGATAGAGGTTGAGCAGGCCCGGGCCCGACAGCGCGTGCTCGAAGGAGACGTGCGCGCGCTCGCGCGCCAGCAGGCGCAGGATCTCGATCTCCAGCTCGTTGCCGGGCGCCAGCGCGATCTGGCCCGCCTCGGTGGCGAGCACGCTGGCGCGCGGCCGGCCCGGCAACAGCACCGCCGAGCCCAGGCCGGTGCCCGGCCCCATCACCAGCACCGGGCCGGGCGAGCGCGGCGCGCTGGGCTCGATCACCGGCAGCGTGTCCGACTCGTCGAGGAACTGGGTGGCGTAGGCCACCGCCTCGAAGTCGTTGACCACGACGAGCCGCTGGAGGCCCAGGCCCGCACGGATCTCGCCGATGGACACCGGCCAGGGCAGGTTGTCGTTGACGATGGCGTCGTCCAGCACGTAGCCGGCGCTGGCCACCGCGCACTCCACCGGGGCGGCGTCGCCGAGGCCGGCGGCGAAGTCCTTGAGGATCGCGGTGAGGCTCGGCCACTCGGCGCATACGTAGCGCCGGTAGCGCAGCATGCTGACCGGCCGCGCGCCGTCGGGCCGGCGGCCGAGCAGGCCGATGCGCGCATGCGTGCCGCCCACGTCCGCGGCGAGCAGCAGCGGCTCCTGCGCCGCGTCGCGCGCCGCCGTCTCTCCGTGCCCGGCCAGATCCGCCACACCCATGCCCGTGTTCTCCCCCGTCACGCGCCTGCATGACCATCGAATGACGGCGGCATATGGCCATAGCATGACAACGTTGTCAACACGACTTTTTGAGGTCGCCGCAAAATCCGGCGAACGGCCATGGAAGGCCGCCCGGGCAAGGCCGGCCGGACCACGCACCAAGCCTTATTCAACAAGGCTTGCACCCTCAATGATCCACACCAGGTGGCGGCGCCTTGTGCATGCTGCGATGCCGCACCGGAGCCGCCCTACCGGTTCCCGCCGCAGACCTTATCGAAAGTTCTTTGCAGAAAAAATTGACAACGTTATGCCTCCCGCTCCATAAAGCCGCCACGGGGAGTGCCGGCAGCGGCACCAGGGATCACATCACGCGGGGAGCTTGACCATGTCATCCACGACGCTCGCCACCGGTACGTCGCGCACGGCCCTCGGGCCGATGCTGATCATCGGCCTGCTGTTCTTCATCTTCGGCTTCGTTACTTGGCTCAACGGGCCGCTGATCACCTTCGTCAAGCTCGCCTTCCAGGTCTCGGACACCTACGCCTTCCTGGTGCCGTTCGCGTTCTACCTCTCCTACTTCTTCCTCGCCCTGCCGGCCTCGGCGGTGCTGCGCCGCACGGGCATGAAGAAGGGCATGGGACTGGGCCTGTTCGTGATGGCGATCGGCGCGGTGATGTTCGGCCAGTTCGCCACCATGCGCCTGTTCGGCGGCACCCTGGTCGGGCTGTTCGTGATCGGCGCGGGCCTCGCGCTGCTGCAGACCGCCTCCAACCCGTACATCAGCATCGTCGGGCCGATCGAGAGCGCGGCGCAGCGCATCGCCTTCATGGGCATCTGCAACAAGGCCGCCGGCATCCTCGCCCCGCTGGTGGTCGGCGCGCTGGTGTTGCGCGGCATCGGCGACCTCGACCAGCAGGTGAAGGCGGCGGCGACGCCGCAGGCGCGCGAGGCCCTGCTCGACGCCTTCGCGGCCAAGGTGCACGTGCCCTACCTCGCCATGGCCGGGCTGCTGGCGCTGCTCGCGGCGTGGGTGGTGCGCTCCTCGCTGCCGGAGGTGAAGCCGGCCGGCGACAACCGCGAGGAGACCATCGGCCACCGCGACGGCAGCCTCTTCTCGTTCCCGCACGTGTGGCTGGGCGCGCTGTGCATCTTCGTCTACGTGGGCGTGGAGGTGATGGCGGGCGACGCCATCGGCACCTACGGCGCCGGCTTCGACCTGCCGCTGGACCAGACCAAGCTGTTCACCGCCTTCACCCTGGCCGCGATGCTGGTGGGCTACGTGGCCGGCCTGATCCTGATCCCACGCTTCGTCTCGCAGCAGCGCTACCTCGCCATCTCGGCGGTGCTCGGCGTGCTGTTCACGCTGGGCGCCTACGTCACCCACGGCTACGTGTCGGTGGGCTTCGTAGCGGCGCTGGGCTTCGCCAACGCGATGATGTGGCCGGCGATCTTCCCGCTCGGCATCCACGGCCTGGGCCGGCACACCGAGGCGGGCTCGGCGCTGCTGATCATGGGCATCGCCGGCGGCGCGATCATCCCGCAGCTGTTCGTGCACCTGAAGCAGCACCTGGACTTCCAACTGGTGTTCGCGCTGCTGATGGTGCCCTGCTACCTGTACATCCTCTACTACGGCCTGCGCGGGCATCGCGCGGGCACCGCGCGCGCGTGACCGATGCCGGCTGTGACCTTACGACACACTGCCCTCTCCCCCGGCCGGCCGGCTACGATGGCCGGTCGAGTCACCGGAGTGCCTGCCGTTGCAAGCTGTCACCATCAAGGAGGTCGCCCAGCGCGCGGGCGTGTCGCTGAAAACCGTGTCGCGCGTGATCAACCGCGAGGCCTCGGTACGGCAGGACACGCGCGAGAAGGTGCAGCGCGCGATCGACGCGCTGGGCTACCGCCCCAACCTCTCCGCGCGCAGCCTGCGCAGCACGCACTCCTACGCGATCGGCCTGGTCTACGACAACCCGAACGCGCACTACGTGATCAGCATGCAGGACGGCGTGCTCTCGGCCTGCCGCGAGCGCGGCTACGGTTTGCAGATCCATCCCTGCGATTCGGATTCGCCCACGCTGGCGCAGGAGCTGGTGGCGCTGGTGCGCCGTTCGCGCCTGGCCGGGCTGGTGCTGGCGCCACCGATGTCCGAGCAGGCGGAACTGATCGCCGCGCTGAAGGCGCAGAAGATCGCCTTCGTGCGCATCATCGCCGCGCGCACCGACCCGGAGGACGGCTCGCCCTGCGTGTGGGTGGACGACCGCGACGCGGCCTACGCCATCACCGAGCACTTGATCCAGCTCGGCCACGCGCGCATCGGCTTCCTGTGGGGCGACCCGCACCACCGCTCCAGCCCCGAGCGCTACCAGGGCTACGCCGATGCGCTGAAGGACTACGGCCTGCCGCTCAACAAGAAGCTGGTGCTGCCCGGCCGCTACGCCTTCGACGACGGCTTCCGCGGCGCGCGCAAGCTGCTGGCGCTGAAGGAGCCGCCCACCGCCATCTTCGGCAGCAACGACGAGATCGCCGCCGGCGTGCTGGCCGCGGCGCGCTCGGCGGGGCTGGACGTGCCGTGGGATCTCTCCATCGCCGGCTTCGAGGACAACCCGTTCTCCAAGCAGGCCTGGCCCGCGCTGACCACCGCGCGCCAGTCCACCAGCGAGATCGGCCGCCACGCCGCGCTGCGCCTGATCACCGCGCTGCATCAGCCCGAGGACGGCTCGGCGCCGATCGCCAACGAAGGCTTCGTGCCGGAGCTGGTGGTGCGCGGCTCCACCGCGCCGCCGCGCAAGGGCTGAGCGGCGGCGCGCCGCGCGCCGCGTCCCTCGCCCGACATCTCCTCGCCGTACCGACCCGCCGCGCCGCTGCGCGGCAGCGCCGGCGCGCGCCCTTTGCCATCCCCCGCCCCCTAGCCGGGCCCAGGCCTCGCGCCGGCCCGCGGACCTTGCCATGACCGAACCCAGCAGCACCCTGATGTACCAGGAGGCGCACGCCAGCGCCGAGGTGATCACCCGCCAGCTCGAAGCCAACGCGCCCATCGCCGCCGCGCTCGGCGAGCGCCTGCGCGCCAGGCCGCCGCGCTTCATCGTCACCTGCGCGCGCGGCAGTTCCGACCACGCGGCGGCCTACGCCAAGTACGTGTTCGAGACGCACCTGGGCCTCGTCACCGCCTCCGCCTCGCCGTCGGTGGCCTCGATCTACGACAGCCGGCTGCAGCTGGAAGACGCGCTGTTCGTGGCGATCTCGCAGTCCGGCAAGAGCCCGGACCTGCTGCGCAGCGCGCAGGCGGCGAAGGAGGCCGGCGCCCACGTCGTGGCCCTGGTCAACGTGGAAGATTCGCCCCTGGCCGCGCTGGCCGACACCGTGCTGCCGCTGCGCGCCGGCCCCGAGCGCAGCGTGGCGGCGACCAAGAGCTACCTCGCCACGCTGGCGGCGATCCTCCAGCTCACCGCGCACTGGCGCGGCGACGACGCCGTGCACGCCACGCTGGCGCAGCTGCCCGAAGCGCTGCGCCAGGGCTGGGACGCCGACTGGCGTTCGCTCGGCGAGGGCCTGCGCGGCGCGCACAACCTGTTCGTGGTGGGCCGCGGCTATGGCTTGGGCGCGGCGCTGGAGGCCGCGCTCAAGCTCAAGGAAACCTGCGGCCTGCACGCCGAGGCGTTCAGCGCCGCGGAGGTGAAGCACGGCCCGATGGCGCTGATCGGCGAAGGCTTCCCGGTGCTGTTCTTCGCCCAGGACGACGGCACGCTGGACAACACGCTGAAGGTGGCCGAGGAGTTCCGCGCCCGCGGCGCCCGCGTGTGGGTGGCCGCGCCCGGCGTCGACGGCGTGGACGCGCTGCCGCTGGCCGCCGGCCTCGCGCCGGTGGCGACGCCGCTGCTGGCGGTGCAGAGCTTCTACCGCGTCGCCAATGCACTGGCGCTAGCGCGCGGCTACGATCCGGACGTGCCGCCCAGCCTCAACAAGGTCACGGAGACGATGTAATGAGCGAGACGCTGCGCGCCCTGGTCAATGCGCGCGTGATGACCGACGCCGGCCTGCGCCGCGACCTCGCCGTGCTGGTGCGCGGCGCGCGCATCGAGGCGCTGGCCGCGGGCGACGACGCGCGCCTGGCCGGCGCCCCGGTGCACGATCTCGGCGGGCGCCTGCTGCTGCCCGGCTTCATCGACGTGCAGGTCAACGGCGGCGGCGGCCTGCTGTTCAACGACGCGCCCACGGTGGCGACGCTGCGCGGCATCGCCGCCGCCCACCGCCGCTACGGCACCACCGGCCTGCTGCCCACGCTGATCACCGACACCGCGCAAGCCATGCACGCGGCGCTGGAGGCGGTGGACGCGGCGATCGAGGCCGGCGTGCCCGGCGTGCTC
This sequence comes from Frateuria defendens, assembly GCF_001182895.1. Taxonomy (GTDB): domain Bacteria; phylum Pseudomonadota; class Gammaproteobacteria; order Xanthomonadales; family Rhodanobacteraceae; genus Frateuria_B; species Frateuria_B defendens. The sequence continues at coordinate 118,515 of NZ_LFQR01000004.1, forward strand.
GGCATCCATCTCGAAGGGCCGTTCCTCGCGCCCGCGCGCAAGGGCATCCACGACGCTCGGCTGTTCCGCCAGCCGAGCGCCGAGGAGATCGCCGACATCGCCCGCCGCCACCGCGGCGTGGTGATGCTCACGCTCGCGCCCGAGCAGGTGCCGCTGGCGGCCATCCGCAGCCTGGCCGAGGCCGGCGTGATCGTCTGCGCCGGCCACACCGCCGCCGACTACGCCACCACCCGCGCCGCGCTGGACGCCGGCGTGCGCGGCTTCACCCACCTCTACAACGCCATGACCCCGCTGGGCAGCCGCGAGCCCGGCGTGGTCGGCGCCGCGCTGGACGACGAGGCGAGCTGGTGCGGCCTGATCGTGGACGGCCACCACGTGCACCCGGCCAGCCTGCGCGTGGCGATCGCCGCCAAGGCGCGCGGCAAGAGCGTGCTGGTCACCGACGCGATGCCGCCGGTGGGCAGCGCGCGCGCCGACTACGTGCTCAACGGCCAGACCATCGTGGCGCGCGAGGGCATCTGCCAGAACGAGGCCGGCGTGCTCGCCGGCTCCGCGCTCGACATGGCGACCGGCCTGCGCAACCTGGTGCAGCGAGTCGGCCTGCCGCTGGAGGAAGCCTCGCGCATGGCCAGCGCCTACCCCGCCGCATGGCTCGGCCTGGCGGCCACGCACGGGCGCATCGCGCCGGGGCTGCAGGCGGACTTCGCGGTGCTGGACGACGGGCTGGTGGTGCGCGAGACGTGGATCGGCGGCGTGGCGTATCCGGCGGGTTGAAGGGCTTCGCGTCGCGGCGACGGGTGCGAGCAATCGGTCCCTCGATGCGGAAAGCAGACGAAGCCCGCCCGCCCCAAGCCACCGCAACCTGCTCCCTCTCCGCGTGCCCCGACGGAGAGAGGAGGCAAAGCTCGACACGCCTTGGCCTCGCTGAATCCGCGCACGGCTTTCCCACTGCCACCAAACCGCAAACTCCGTCGGCCACCATGGCGAGCTGCTCACGCCCCGATCGAGGTCGCCCATGCCCATCCGCCCCCGCCTGCCGCGCCGCGCCGTCGCCGCGCTGCTGCTCACGCTCGCCGCTGCCACGCCGGCCCTCGCCGCCAAGCGGGTGATCGTATTCGTGTGGGACGGCATGCACCCGGACGCGATCAGCGCGGAGGACACGCCCAACCTGCTCGCACTCTCCCGGCGCGGCGTCACCTTCGAAGACAACCACGCCACCTACCCCACCTTCACCATGGCGAATGCGTCGAGCTTCGCCACCGGCGCGTTCCCGGGGCCGCTCGGCTTCTACGGCAACCGCTTCTGGGCACCGCACGGGGAAGGGCTGGACGCCAAGGGCGGCGCGGTGGATTTCCGCCAGCCGGTGTACACCGAGGACTACGCCCTGCTGCGCGACCTCGACGCGCACGAGGACGGCCACGCCCTGCTGGAACTCCCCACGCTGTTCGCCGCCGCGCACAAGGCGGGCCTCAGCACCGCGCTGGTCGGCAAGTCCGGCCCGGCCTTCCTGCAGGACTACCGGCTCGCCAACGACGGCCGCGGCGAGGGCGTGCTGCTGGACGAGAACACCGCGCTGCCGCGGTCCTTCGCCAGGGCGCTGCAGCAGGCCGGCTACCCGCTGCCGGCCCGCGTCGTGCACACCTATGGCGCGGGCCTGATCAGCCTGCGCGAGGACAACGGCGAACCCACCGCGCAGGGCAAGGCCGCGTGGCTCAAGGACGGCGTGAGTTCCGACGCCACCGCCGCCGGCGACACCACGCCCGAGGCGGCCAACGCCTGGATGATGAAGGTGTACCTGGACGAGGTGCTGCCCAAGCGCCGGCCCGACCTCAGCATCGTGTGGCTGCGCAACCCCGACACCACCGAGCACGTCTACGGCGTGGGCTCGCCCGAGTTCCACCGCGCACTGCAGGCGCAGGACGCGCTGCTCGGCGAACTGCAAGCCAAGCTCGAGGCGCTCGGCATGGCCGGCGACACCGACCTGGTCGTGGTCTCCGACCATGCCCACAGCAACGTGGCCGGCCCGCGCGACCTGTTCCCGCTGCGCCAGATCAACGACGGCCGCGTGGCCGGCGTGGATCCCGAATGGGGCTACTCCGTCTCCGGCGGCGTGCGCCTGGCCGACGAACTCACCCGCGCCGGCTTCGCCGCCTTCGACGGCTTCGGCTGCATCTATGCGCCGGTGATGAGCGGCCTGCGCGCCGACGGCAGCCCGCTCCGCCCCACCCGCTACGACGACGACGGCCGCCTCTGCGGCAAACCCGGCCCCTACACCACGCCAGGCTACAAGGTGCCCGACGAACTGCCCAGGGGCGCGCTGGTGATCGCCCCCAACGGCGGCACCGAATACCTCTACCAGCCCGAGCACGACGCGGCCACGGTGAAGCGCGCGGTGCGTTACCTGCAATCGCGCGAATACGTGGGCGCGATCTTCGTGGCGCGCCGCTACGGCAAGCTTCCCGGCACGCTGCCGGCGGAGGACGTGCACCTGGAGAACGCCGCGCGCGGGCCGGACATCATCCTGAGCTACGCCTGGGACGCGGACGCGCTGATCCAGGGCTTCCGCGGCACCGAGTACGAGAGCCTCTCGAACGAGCGCGGCCAGCACGGCAGCTTCAGCCCCATCGACGTGCACAACACCCTGCTCGCCGCCGGCCCGGGCTTCCGCGGCGGCTTCCGCGACCCGCTGCCCAGCGGCAACGTGGACGTGGCGCCCACCGTCGCCGCCCTGCTCGGCCTGCCGCTGCCCACCGCACAGGGCCGCGTGCTGCGCGAGGCGCTGCGCGGCGAGGCCGGCCGCGCGCTGGACGCCTACCGCGTGGCGCCGGCGGCGCTGCGCCCGCGCGAGGCGGCGGCGGGGCTGCGCACGCAGCGCCTCGACGGCAGCGCCCTGCCCGCCACGCGCTACAGCTTCCGCGTGCAGCTCAAGCGCCTCACCGTCGAGGGCAGGACCTACACCTACTTCGACTACGCCGCACCGGAGCGGCACTGAGCCACCGGCGCGCCAGAGCGGCACGTCCAGGCCCGCTCATCGGGCAAGGGCGGCTGCGCACCGCCACCCGGCCCCGTGTAAGGAGCGCGCTCGCGCGCGACCGCCACGTTGCCGCGTCATCGCTGCGTAGGCTTTTCGCGCACAAGGTGCGCTCCTACTGGAACACGTGCAGGTGGCCGAAGATCCAGGCGTGGTAGGAATCGAGCAGCCCCGGCACCGGGCAGCCGGTGTAGCGGCCGTCGCAGCGCTCGCGCAGCGCGTCGGCGGCGGAGAAGTACGGGTCGGCCGGCAGCCCCGCCGCCTGCAGCACCATGCCGGGCAGGTAGGCGATGTCGAGCGCGGGGTAGGTCGGCAGCGGCGCGCCGGCGAAGTTGCTCTTCACCATGTAGTAGGTGAGGTAGTGCTGCAGCGGCTGCAGCGCCGGCGGCCAGGTGCGCGGCAGGCTGCGGATGCGCCCGTCGAAGGACGGCTGGTGGTCGCCGAAGTGCACCAGCACGGTGGGCTGGCCGCGGTCGAGGAAGTCGTGTTCCAGCTGCTGCATGCCGCGGTCGGAGGCGCGCAGCTGGGCCAGGTAGGTGCTCACGTTGAGTTCGGTCTGCGCCGGCAGGCCGGGCACGATGCCGCGGTTGAACGGCGGCGGCAGGTTCTCCAGCGGGTCGAGGTCGTGCGGGCCGTGCTGGTTGATGGTGAGCACCATCAGGAATACCGGCTGGCCAGGCTTCTTCACCTTGTCGTAGACGCGCTTGGCGGCGGCGAACATCTGCGCGTCGCTCTCCTCCCACGGGTCGAGGCCCAACTCGTCGGCGTCGTGGAACTGGCTGAAGCCGTAGGCGGTGTAGGCGTTGCGGCCATTCAAGAAGGCGCCGTTGGTGGGATACACCGCCACCGTGAGGTAGCCCAGCCGCTCCAGCTGCTGCGCCAGCGCGTCGCGCATGCGCGGTGCCAGCACGTAGGGCGCGTACATGCCGCCGGGGCCGAAGACGTCCTGCGGCAGGCCGGTGAGCGCGGCGAACTCGCTCACCCAGGTGCCGCCGCCGAAGGTATGCACGCGCAGCACGCCGTGGCCGCGCGTGCGCGCGTCCGGCTCGAACAGGTGCGGCGCGCGGCACTCGGGCAGGCCCTGGCACATGGCGAAGTTGGAGGGGTCGAAGGTGCTTTCCTCCAGCACCTCGACGATGTCCGGGTACGGGGCCGTGGCCACGCTGGCGCGGCCTGGGGCGGTGGCCGCCCAGTCGCGCTCGGCCTGCGCGGCACCGGCGAGCGGCGGCAGCCGCACGCCCGAGTCGTAGAAGTAGACGAAGAAGTTGGTGAGCAGCGCATCGTCGGAGAACTTCTCCCACGCGCTGCGCGCATACACGCGCCCGTACGGCCCCGCTGGCAGCAGGCACAGCCAGAACGCCAGCGCGCACAGCGCCACGCCGCCCAGGCGCAGGCCGAACGTGCGGCCCCGCCGCGCCCCGGTGAACAGGCGCCGGTCCAGCCACCAGGTCAACCCCAGCAGCAGCGGCACGCTCAGGCATACGGCCAGCCCCAGGCCGTACAGGTGCGGGTAGCGGCGCAGCGTCTCCAGCAGGCTGCTGTGCGTGTAGTAGACGAAGTCCTGCGGCATCAGCCCCGAGTCGAGGTATTGCAGCTTGAGCGCGGAGACGAAGCGCAGCCCGAGGAAGGCGCCGCCGCTCGCCACCAGCGTCAGCGCCGGACGGCCGGTGACGAACAGCAGCACGCCGCTGGTGCACAGCATCAGGCTCAGCACGAAGGCGCGCTGCAAGGGCTGCGGCTCGCTCCAGGCGGAGAAGGCGACACAAAGTACGAAGACGGCCAGCGCGCAGGCCAGCACTACGGCGCGCGGGCGCACGGAACGGAACGGACGAAACGACATGAAGACTGCTAGCCCCCTGAGGCCGGCGCGAAAGGGTGCGCCATCTTAGAGCCTGCCAGCCGTCGCGGCGCTTTCGCTCGCCAACGCCATGCAGCGCCACCGCATCGCCTGCCGCGCCGGCCCGCGGCATCGGATCGCCACGACGATCTGCTAGGGTGCCCGCCATTGTTTTGCGCACCGATGGAACGCCGATGTCCCTCCGCCTCGCCCCGCTGGCCCTCGCCGCCGCCCTGCTCGCCGGCTGCGCCGGCCAGACCTTCCGGCCCGGCCAGCTGCCCGACGGCGCGCGCGCCGACGTGGCGATCCTGGAAACCACCGACGTGCACGCCAACGTGCTCAGCTACGACTACTTCAAGCAGAAGGCCGACGCCTCGCTGGGCTACGAGCGCACCGCCACCCTGATCCGCCGCGCCCGCGCGGAGTTTCCCAACACCGTGCTGCTGGACAGCGGCGACACCATCCAGGGCACCGTGCTGGCCGACTGGCAGGCCAGGGTGAAGCCGGTCGGCTGCGGCGAGGAGCTGGCCATCTACAAGGCCATGGACGCGCTCGGCTACGACGGCGGCACCGCCGGCAACCACGAGTTCAACTACGGCCTGCCGTTCCTCTCCCAGGTCACCGGCACGCCGATGAACGTGGACGGCGGCGTCGCGCAGCGCTGCGCCGGACCGCATTTCCCGCTGGTGCTGGCCAACGTGTACAGCGCCCGCGACGGCCAGCCGATCTTCCCGCCGTGGACGGTGATCACCAAGACCGTCGCGGCCTACACGCCCGACGGCAGCAAGCTCGAAGTGCCGCTGAAGATCGGCCTGATCGGCTTCACCCCGCCGCCGATCCTGCAGTGGGACCGGCAGAACCTCGCCGGCAAGGTCACCGTGAGCGGCGTGGTGGAGGCGGCGAAACGCTACCTGCCGCCGCTTCAGGCCCAGCACCCGGACCTGATCGTGGCCGTGCTGCACGGCGGCCTCGACACCCACCCCTACGACGGCGGCATGGAGAACGGCGGCTGGTACCTCGCCGGCCTGCCCGGCATCGACGCGCTGCTGCTCGGCCACGCCCACACCGAATTCCCCGGCCCGCACTACGCCGGCCTGAAGGACGTGGACGCCACGCGCGGCTTCGTGCGCGGCACGCCGGCGGTGATGGGCGGCTTCTTCGGCAAGGACCTCGGCGTGATCAAGCTGGCGCTGGAACGCCACGGCGGCCGCTGGACGGTGGACAAGGCCGACACCCACAGCGAGGTGCGCCCGATCTGCCCGAAGAAGAACGACTGCGTACCGGCCGACCCCGCCATCGCGCCGCTGGTGGCCCCGGCGCACCGGGCGGCGATGGCCTATGTCGACACGCCCATCGGCGAGAGCGCGCTGCGCCTGTCCAGCTACTTCGCCGACGAAGGCGACAGCAGCGCGCTGGCCGCCGTCAACGCGGCGCAGGCCGACTACGTGCGGCGCGAGTTGCCCAAGTTCCACCCGGAGCTGGCCGGCATGCCGGTGCTCTCGGCCGCCGCCGCCTTCCGCACCGGCTTCGGCGGCCCGGAGGACTACACCGACGTGCCGCCCGGCCCGCTCACCCTGCGCAACGCGGCCGACCTGTACTTCTATCCGAACACGCTGAGCGCGGTGAAGGTGGACGGCGCCGGGCTCCGCGCCTGGCTGGAGAAGGCCGCCGAGCGCTTCAACCGCCTCGACCCCGCGCAGGCCGGCGAGCAGCCGCTGATCGGCAAGGACCTGCCCGGCTACAACTTCGACCAGTTGCAAGGCGCGGGCCTGGCCTACGTGATCGACCCCAGCCGGCCGGCCGGTGCGCGCATCACCGCGCTCACCTGGCAGGGCCGGCCGGTGCCGGCGGCGCAGACCTTCGTGGTCGCCACCAACAACTACCGCGCCAGCGGCGGCGGCAACTTCCCGGGCCTCGACGGCCGCAACGTCGTGCTGGCCGCGCCCGACGGCGCGCGCGAGATCCTGGCCGCCTGGCTCAAGCGCCAGGGCCGCCTCGACGCCGCCGCCCTGCCCCCGCGCGCCTGGCGCTTCGCGCCGCTGAAGACCCGCGGCCCGGTGGTCTTCACCAGCGCCAGCGGCAAGCAGGCCATCGCCCGCGCGGCCGGCCTCGAAGGCATCCGCCAGCTGCGTGACCACGGCGACGGCACCGCCACCTACGCGATCGACCTTTCGCGCTGAGCCTCGCCAGGGCCGGCCGGGGCATCCTCGGGCGGCCCCGAAAAAAATTTTCCGGCGGAGGTAGGGGGGTAGGCGGGGTCCCGCGTTTTACTGGTCAGGGAGATGCGTACCGCATCCGTTTTTACCGGGTCGATCCCTGCTCGACCCGGGCCCCGTGCCAGGACGTGCCGGACCAAAGCCTTCCGCAAGGATGCGGAAGCACCCACTTCCATGTCCGCGTTACATGCCGTTACGTTATCGTGGCAGCATCTAGACCGGGCAGCACACGGCGGTAGTGCAATGGAATGGGGTACGGCCGAGCGCGACGACTCCGCGCTCCCATCGAGCAACCAGCGGGAATTCGAAGCGTTCGTGCGCGGGCAACGCGAGACGCTGGTGGGCTTTCTGCGCCGGCGCTTGCCCTCGGAAGACGATGCCCAGGACATCGCGCAGGAAAGCCTGGTGCGCCTGATGCGCTACCGCGGCCAGCCGCCGGAAGCGTGGACGGCGCTGCTGTACCGCATCGCGCTCAATGCCATCAACGACCGCGCGCGCCGCGCCCTCACGCACCACGACGCGCGCCACGTCAGCCTCGACGACGGCATGGCCGAACTGATGTCGCCGGAGCCGACGCAGGAGCAGCGGCTGGCCACGCAACAGCAACTGGCCCTGCTGCAACGCGCCCTGCTGGCCTTGCCGACGCGCTGCCGCGAGGTGTACCTGCTGAACCGTATCGAAGGCCTGAGCTACACGGAAATCGCCCGCCACTGCGGCATCAGCGTAAAGGCGGTGGAAAAGCACATCGGCAAGGCGCTCGCACTGTTGCGGCGGAGCCTGGCCGCCACGGACACGGAGACGTCACGGCCATGAATGCCCCCTCGCTCGATACCTCACCCCGCCTTCCCGATAGCGCCGAAGCCTGGCTGGCGCGCCTGCATGCGCCCGATTGCAGCACGCAGGACCGCGCCGCCTTCGAACACTGGCACGCCGCCAGCCCCGAGCACGCGCGGGCCTACGCCGAGGTCGAGCGCCTGCATGCCAGTGCCGCCCTGCTGGCCGGCGATCCCCTGCTGCGCGCCGCGGCGCGCGCGGCCGCCCGCCGCGGCGCACGGCGGCGCCGGCTCGCCTGGCTGGTGCCCTCGGCGGCGGTCGCCGCCGGCGCGTTGCTGGCGCTCGGCCTGCTGCAGCGCCCGCGCGATCCCGCGCCGGTCGCGCAGCATTTCGCCAGCGGTACCGAGGTGCTCGAGGTCGCCCTCGGCGACGGCACGCAGCTCAAGCTCGACGCCGACGCCGCGCTGACGGTGCGCCTCGGCACGGACCGGCGCGAGGTGCAGTTGGAACGCGGCCGCGCCGAATTCCACGTGGCCCACGACGCGCGGCGGCCGTTCGCGGTGCAGGCCGGCACCAGCCTGGTCCGCGACCTCGGCACCGTGTTCCAGGTCAGCCGCGCCAGCGACGGCGTCACCGTGGGCCTGCTCGAAGGCCAGGTAGCGGTCAGCGGCGGCCAGGGCGGGCAGGCCTGGAGCCGCCCGCTGCAACCGGCGCAGCAGCTGCACGTCGACCCGCACGGCAAGGCCGGCGCCGTGGCGCCGCTGGATCTGGCCGCCGCGCAAGGCTGGCCCGCGGGCGAGCTGGTGTTCCGCGAGCGCGCGCTGGGCGACCTGGTCGAAGACATGAACCGCTATGCCTCGACCAAGCTGCGCCTGGGCGATGCGTCCCTGTCCACGATCCGCGTCAGCGGCAGCTTCCATGCCGGCGACCAGGAGGCCCTGGCGCGCGCGCTGGAACACGGCTGGCAACTGCGCGCGGTGCGCACCGATCCGGCCATCATCCTGCTCTTGCCACCCCATACCGCAGGACGGCGCTGACGACACGTGCCGGCAGGGGGGCGCTTCAGGCACGCAAGGATTCAACCGGGACGGAACCGCCGGACCTGGCTTGGCCTATGCCTGCTCGCCCTCTGCCTCGGCGCCCGCGCCGCCACGCCCGCCGGCGAACGCCCGTACCACATCGCCGCCGGCAGCCTGGACGAGGCGCTGCGCGCCTTCGCCCGCCAGAGCGGCGTGCAGCTGCTGTACGCGCCGGCCCTGACCGCCGCGCGCCGCACCGCCGGCCTGGACGGCCGCTTCGACGCCCCGCACGCCCTGGCGCGGCTGCTGCGCGACAGCGGCCTGCGCGCCGAGGCGGTCGACGGCGGCACCTTCGTGCTCGAGCACGCGCCGGCGCCGGCGCCGGCCGGCGCCACGCCGCTGCCCGCGATCCCCGCCCCGACGGCGCCCACCGAACTCGGGCCGGTGGAGGTCACCGGCACGCATCTGCGCCGCACCCGCCTGGAAGCGGCCGGCCAGCTCAGCGTGATCGACCGCGGGCAGATCGAGCGCAGCGGCTACCAGACGCTGTACGACCTGCTGCGCACGCAGCCGGGCATCCGCGTCAGCAACGCGCCGGTGGCGATCAGCGACGGGCCGCTCTACCTGCGCAACGGCCTCTCGGGCGCCACCGGCGCGGCGGCGGTGGACCTGCGCGGGCTGGGCTCCTCCGCCACGCTGTTCCTGGTCGACGGCCAGCGCCTGGTCAGCTACGGCATGGCGCAGGGCGAGTTCGGCGTGGTGCCCGACCTCAACAGCATCCCGCTGGCGCTGATCGAGCGCATCGAGATCCTGCGCGACGGCGCCTCGGCGGTGTACGGCTCCGACGCCATGGCCGGCGTGGTCAACATCATCCTGCGCAAGCGCTTCGACGGCGTGGAGGTGAGCGGCAACAGCGGCATCTCCGAGCGCGGCGACGCCGCCCAACGGCGCGCCTCGGCCACCTTCGGCGGCGCCCTCGGCCGCGGCCACGCGCTGCTCAGCGTGGACTACTTCCAGCGCGACCCGCTGCTCGGCCGGCAGCGCGGCTGGGCCACCTCCGGCTACGACCAGGGCAACGGCATCTACTACCTGAACGAAGGTCAGATCAAATACGCCAGCGGGGTGGGCTGCCGCCACTTCCGCCAGGACGACGCCTGCGACACCAACCCGTACACCTGGAGCAGCCTGCAGACCGGGCTGCTCAGCCGCTCGCTGCTCGGCCACCTCGACCAGCCGCTGGGCAACACGGTGCAGTTCGACCTCGACCTGCGCTGGACCGGCCTGCGCCAGCGCCAGCAGGCGGCGCCGCCCGCCGAGCAGCTGCTGGTCACCACGCCGGGCGGCGTGAGGCCACTGCTGTACTCCTTCGATGACATCGGCCCGGTGCAGGACCGCATCGCCTCGCGCACCGGCCAGCTCACGCTGGGCCTGCGCAACACCGCGGGCGACTGGCACTGGCAGGTGCGCCTCGACGGCCAGCGCAACCGCAGCGACGAATACCTGCGCGGACCGCTGCGCAACGACGTGATGAACGCGGCCCTGCGCAGCGGCGCCTACCAGCTCGGCGTCGACGACAACCCGCCCGCGCTGCTGGCCGCGCTGGCGCCGCCCCTGCGGCGCCACGGCGATGCCGGCCAGACCGGCTTCAACGCCCACCTCGACGGGCCGCTGGCCACCTGGCCCGCCGGCGACGTGCTGCTGGCGGCGGGGGTGGAGAGCTACCGCGAGTGGATCAGCGACCACCCCGACCCGCTGCTGGTCGGCAACCAGGTGTTCCAGTTCCAGCCGCCCTACACCCGCCGCGGCAGCCGCCGCATCTCGGCCGCCTACGGCGAACTGGAACTGCCGCTCGCCAACCGGCTCAGCGCCAACCTGGCGGCGCGCGTCGACCACAGCAGCGGCTACGGCAGCGCCGTCTCGCCGCGGCTGGGCCTCAAATGGGACCTCGCCGACAGCTTCAGCCTGCGCGGCACCTGGACGCGCGGCTACCGCGCCCCGACGCTGCCGGAACTGAGCCGGCCGCTGGCGCCCTCGGCCAACAACTTCCTGCTGGTGACGCCGACCGCCCTGCTGCCCTGCCACGTCGGCATCCCCAACGGGTATGGCTCCGTGCTGTGCCTGCTGCGGCTGGACAGCAGCGGCAATCCGTCGCTGCGCCCGGAGACCTCGCACAGCTTCACCGTCGGCGCGGTGTGGGCGCCGCTGCCCTCGCTCGGCATCACCCTCGACCTGTACCAGGTACGGCGCAGCAACGAGATCACCCAGCTGCCGCTGTCCTATGCGCTGACCCACCCCCAGGCGTTCCCGCAGCTGTTCGTGCGCGATGCGAACGGCGTGCTGGTCGCGCTGCGCCAGCAGCCGGTCAACCTCGGCCATACCGTGCTGCGCACCATCGACTTCGACCTGCGCTACCGCCTGGGCACCGCCCGCTACGGCAGCTACACCTTCAACCTCGGCTTCGACTGGCTGGCCGCGCTGCGCCAGCGCATCGTCCCCGGCGAACCGGAGTCGTCCTACGCCGGCTACGCCGACCAGCCGCGCCTCACCGCCCTGGCCGGCGCGGTGTGGAACTACCGCCGCTGGAGCGTCGCCGCCAACCTGCGCTACACCGGCGGCTACACCTACGCCGCCTATGCCGACAGCATCCTCACCTGCCCGACCGTGCAGAAGCAGCACGGCCACTGCAGCACGCCGGGCTTCGTGCTGCTCGACCTCGACCTGGGCTATGCGGCCAATGCGCACTGGTCCTTCGGCTTCAACGTGCACAACGCGCTCGACCACCGCCCGGTCTACTACGCCAACTCCACCGTGCCCTACAGCCCCGCCTTCGACGACATCGCCGGCCGCTACTTCCTGCTCAGCTTCCGCTACCGGCATTAGAGCCTGTCAACGTCTTGCCGTTGACGTGGCTTGGCGCCTCTCCCTGCTTGCAGGGGGAGGCGGGGAGGGGGTGAAGTCTGGCCTCGAGGCAAGGGTTTACTCTTCCCCAACCCTCCCCTGCACGCAGGGGAGGGTACAGGTGAGACTTTGAACAGGCTCTTGGAGCCTGGACTTCGCTCCGGGTTGACAAGCCCCGCCGCGCCTGCTTATCGTCGGCGTCTATGTCGCCGCATTCGCCAGCCCGCATGCCTTTCGCCCCGGTTCTCGCCGGGCGGCTGCCGTTGGCCGCCGACATGGCTCTCACCCTCGCGACCACCACCATTTCCATTACCACCACGACTCCGTCGGGGTGGGTGTCGGTGCGCGACTAGGTTTCACGAACGCAACGGCCCGCCCTCGACGAGGCGGGCCGGCCTGCGACTCCCCGGTACCGCCAGCGAGCAAGGGCCTCAACTCGGAGGCTCCACATGGACATCGCTGCATCGCCCCTCGCCGAACCGCCGCTGCGGCGCCGGCCCTCGCTGGCCGCCGCTCCCGCCGCGGCGCCGGTCCGCCGCCTCGCGGTGGGCCTGGTCGGCCCGGGCCGCGTCGGCGGCGCCCTGCTCGAGCAGCTGCGCCAGGCGCAGGAACGGCTCGCCCGCGATGGCGGGCTGGAGCTGCTGCTCTGCGGCGTGGCCGCCAGCCGCCGCATGTGGCTGGACTGCGACGACCCCGAACTCAACGCCCGCCACGACGGCGCCCAGACCTGGCGCCCCACCGACCTCGACGCCTTCGCCGCCCACGTGCGCGGCAGCGACGGCCGCCACGCCCTGCTGATCGACTGCAGCGCCAGCGACTCGGTGGCCGCGCACTACCCCCGCTGGCTCGCCGCCGGCGTGCACGTGGTGACGCCCAACAAGCTCGCCGCCAGCGGCCCGCTGGCGCGCTGGCAGGCGATCCGCGCCGCCCGCGCCGGCGGCGGCCGGCTACGCTACGAGGCCACGGTGTGCGCCGGGCTGCCGGTGGTGCAGACGCTGCGCGACCTGCTCGACACCGGCGACGAGTTGCTCGGCATCGAGGGCATGTTCTCCGGCACCCTGGCCTGGCTGTGCAACCGCCACGACGGTGCCCAGCCCTTCTCCGCCCTGCTGCGCGAGGCGCATGCGCTGGGCTACACCGAGCCCGACCCGCGCGACGACCTTTCCGGCATCGACGTGGCGCGCAAGCTGGTGATCCTGGCCCGCGAGGCCGGCCTGCCGCTGTCGCTGGACGACGTGGACGTGGACAGCCTGGTGCCGCCCGCGCTCGCCGGCCTGCCGCTGGAAGCGTGCATGGCGCGCCTGGACGAGTTCGACGCGCCCATGGCCGCCCACCTCGCCGAGGCCCGCGCCCACGGCGGCGTGCTGCGCCACGTGGCGCGCCTGGACCGCGACGGCCGCGCCAGCGTGAAGCTGGCCGTGCTGCCGGCCAGCCACGCCTTCGCGCACACCCGCCTCACCGACAACGTGGTGCAGTTCACCACGCGCCGCTATTGTGACAACCCCCTCCTGGTGCAAGGGCCCGGCGCGGGCCCCGACGTCACCGCCGCCGGCGTGTTCGCCGATCTGCTGCGCATCGCCGAAGCGCTGGAACCCAACGCATGAATGCCCAATGGCTGGAACCCCTACGCATGACCCAACCGCACGCCGCCCAGCGCGCCCTGGCCTTCGCCCCTGCCGGCGTGGGCAACGTGGGCGTGGGCTTCGACATCCTCGGCCACGGCCTGGCCGGCGCCGGCGATCGCGCCGAGGTGCGCCGCATCGCCGAGCCGGTGGTGCGCATCGCCGGCATCCACGGCACCGTGGTCGACCTGCCCACCGACCCCACCCACAACACCGCCGGCGCCGCGCTGCTGGCGCTGCGCAAGGCGCTGGGCCTGAGCCACGGCTTCGAGCTGGTGCTGCACAAGGGCATCGCGCTCGGCTCCGGCATGGCCGGCTCGGCCGCCTCCTGCGTGGCCGCGCTGGTGGCCGCCAACGCACTGCTGCCCACGCCGCTCGCGCTGGAGGATCTCTACAGCTTCGCCCTCGACGGCGAGGCGGTGGCCAGCGGCGGCCGCCACGGCGACAACATCGGGCCGATGCTGCTCGGCGGGCTGGTGCTTTCCACCGCCACGCGGCTGGTGCCGATTCCCGTGCCGGCGCACTGGCATTGCGCGCTGGTGCACCCGCACTGCGTGCTGGAGACGCGCCAGGCGCGCGCCGCGCTGGCCGGCCACTACCAGCTCGGGGAATTCGTGGCGCAGAGCGCCAACCTCGCGCTGGTGCTGGCCGGCTGCTACCGCGGCGAGGCCGCGCTGGTGCGCGAGGGCCTGAAGGACGTGCTGGTGGAACCGCGCCGCGCCCCGCTGGTGCCGCAGTTCGCCCAGGTGAAGCAGGCCGCGCTCGACCACGGCGCGCTCGGCGCCAGCATCTCCGGCGCCGGCCCCAGCGTGTTCGGCTGGTTCGAGCATGCGGCCGAAGCCCGCGCCGCCGCCGAAGCGATGCGTGCCGCCTTCGCCGCGGGCGGGCTGGACAGCGACGTCTTCGTCTCCCCCATCGCCGGCCCCGCCGCGCACCTGCTCGAAGTGGACGGCCGCGAGGTGCGCGCATGAGCGCGGCCGTGCGTTACCTGAGCACCCGCGGCGGCGCGCCCGCGGCAGGCCTGTCGCAGGCGATCGCCGCCGGCCTCGCGCCCGACGGCGGTCTCTACGTGCCCGAGCAGCTGCCGCAGCACGATCCGGCCGCGTTCGCTCCCGCCGGCTCCCTCGCCGACACCGCCGCCACGCTGCTGGCGCCGTTCTTCGCCGGCGACCCGCTGGCCGCCGAGCTGCCGGCGATCTGCGCCGAGGCGTTGGACTTCCCGGTACCGCTGCGCCCGCTGACGCGCCCCGACGCGCAGGTGCTGGAGCTGTTCCACGGCCCCACCGCCGCCTTCAAGGACGTCGGCGCGCGCTTCCTCGCCGCCTGCATGCGCCGGCTGCCGCGCGCGGACGGCCGCCCGCTCACCATCCTGGTCGCCACCTCCGGCGACACCGGCGCCGCGGTGGGCGCCGCCTTCCACCACCAGCCGGGCGTGGAGGTGGTGATCCTCTACCCCGACGGCCGCGTGTCGCCGCGCCAGGCGCACCAGCTCGGCAGCTTCGGCGACAACGTGCAGGCGCTGGCCGTGGCCGGCCGCTTCGACGACTGCCAGCGCATGGTGAAGGCCGCGCTCAACGACGCCGCGCTGCAGGCCGGGCGTCCGCTCAGCTCCGCCAACAGCATCAGCCTCGGCCGCCTGCTGCCGCAGATGAGCTACTACGCGCACGCCGCGCTCGGTTGGTGGCGCGAGCACGGCACGCCGCTCGACTTCATCGTGCCCACCGGCAACCTCGGCAACGCGCTGGCCGCCGTGTGGGTGCGCGCGATGGGCCTGCCGGTGGGCCGCGTGATGCTCGCCTGCAACGCCAACGCCACCCTGCCGGAATTCTTCGCCGGCCAGGACTACGCCCCGCGCGAGGCGCTGGCCACCATCGCCAACGCCATGGACGTGGGCGCGCCGAGCAACTTCGAGCGCCTGCGCTGGACCTACCCCGACGCCACCGAACTGCGCCGGGTGCTGAGCGCCCGGAGCGTGGACGACGCCACCATCCGCGCCACCGTGCTGCGCCACGCCGCCGACGAGGGTGAGCTGTTCTGCCCGCACACCGCCACCGCGCTCCACCTGCTCGACCAACTGCCGCCACGCACCGACGGCGGCGCCTGGGCGGTGGTCGCCACCGCCCACCCGGCCAAGTTCGAGACCGTGCTGGAACCACTGCTCGGCCGTCCGGTGCCGGTGCCGCCATCGCTGGCGGCGATGCTGGCCCGCCCCGCCCGGGCCGCGCCGCTGGCGGCCGAAGACGAGGCCTTGCGCACGTGGCTGCGCGCGCCGGCGGAGCGGCTCAGCCTCAGCGCCTGAGGCTCGGCGCGGCGGCACGCCCCGCTTCCTCGCCGGGCCTGATTGGCACCGCGTCCAGTCAACCTTCATGCACGACGCGCTGCGGCGCCCGTGCCCGCGAAGACCTCGGCAATGGCCGCGACCGGCCTGCGCAAGAGGGTCTCGTTGATGGTTATCTGCAATTCGCCGTGCTGGATCGGGCCGATCACGATGCCGGCCTCCTTCAGCCGCGCCGCCAACCCCTGCTGGACGCGCCCGTCCAGTTTCAGGAAGGCGATGTTGGTGCCGTGCGGCACGCGGCGGACCTCGATGCCGGGCACCTTGTCCAGCAGGTCAAGCAACGCCGTTCCCGCCTGCCGGGCCCTGGCGAACCGCGCCTCGAAACCGTCGAGGGAGGCCGACGCAATCAGCGCGGCCATCCAGCCATGGAAAATCGTGCCGCCCAGGATGTGCCGCAGGTCGCGCGCCTTGGCGGCGAACGAGGCGTCGCCAGCGAGGAGGGCGCCGAAAGGCGCGCCGAGATACTTGTAGAGCGACACGTAGACCGTGTCGAAGCAGGCGCCATAGCGGCGCAGGTCGAAGCCCGCGCCATCGCTCATCAGGAGGAGTCGCGCGCCGTCGAGGTGCATCCCGGCCCCGTTCTGCCTGGCGAGCGCCGAGATTTTCCTCACGGTATCGAGCGGCAGGGCCGCGCCATCGAGCCGCCGGACCGGGCTTTCCAGCGAAATCGCGCCGATCTCGACCGGATAGGCATCCTCGGTGGTCTGCTGGAACGCCTCGGCGACGGCCCGGTACAGATCGTCCGTCACGCCGCCCTCGAGCGGCACGGGGTTGATCCCGCTCAGGATGGAAACGGCATCGCTTTCATCCCGGTAGACATGGCTCTCCTGCTGCAATAGGAGATGCCTGCGCTCCCCGCACAGCAGGCGGATGGCGACCTGATTCGCCATCGTGCCGGTGGGAAAGAAGACCGCGGCCTGCTTGCCGACCCGCCCGGCGAACTGCGCCTCGAGCCTCTCGACGGCACCTTCGGCCAGATAGAAATCGCCGACATCGGTTTGTGCGGCCAGGAGCTTCCCGAGTTCGACCGGGTAATGGCCGATCCGGACGGGCACGTTGTCGCCGATCAGGGCGACCAGTCGATCGAAAGCCGCCGGGTCCGACGTGGGCGAGTCCGCCGCATGAGCCAGCCGCAAGGGAAAGCCGGCGGCGGACAGGGACAACGAGGCGAGAGGAATCGAACGGATGAACTCACGACGGCTCACCATGGCGCTCGCCTCCATTCTCCGACGGGAGAACGGATGCTAGAGGCCGCACCCGCAGCCCCGCAGTGCCAGGAGTCATGGGGCTACGTGACCGCCATGCCATTCTGCCCGATGGCCGGGGACGCCGCATGCCCCGGTCCCCGGCCTGGCCCCATCGCCGACGCCAGCCCGAAACCGGCGGACGGCCGGCCGTTTACGCCAGCAGATCGAGGATCGCCTCGGTGGAGCGCACCCGACCCAGCCGCGGGAAGATGTGCGCCAGCGCGAAGCCATGCTGCTCCGCATTCGCCGCGCTCATCGCGTCCTCGGCGAACACCACGCCGTAGCCGTGTTCCCACGCGGCACGGGCGGTGGATTCCACGCCGATGTTGGTGGAGATGCCGCCCAGCACGATCTGCGCGACGCCCCGGCGGCGCAGTTGCAGGTCGAGCTCGGTGCCGTAGAAGGCGCCCCACTGGCGCTTGGTGATGTGGATGTCGCGCTCGCCCGCCGCCAGCTCGTCGGCGTAGTCCCACCAGTTCGCCGGCAGGCCGTCGGGCGGCAATGCCGCGGGGCGGTCCACCGGCTGCTTGAGCGCATCGCCGAAGCCGGCCGACCAGCCCACCCGCACCAGCACCACCGGCGCGCCGGCCTCGCGAAAGCGGGCGGCCAGGCGGCCGGCGCGGGCGAACACGTCGGCGGCGGCATGCGGACCGCCGGCGAAGGGTGCGATACCCTTCTGCAGGTCGATCAGCACCAGCGCGGTGTCGCGTGCATCGAGCTTTTCCACGTCTTTCTCCGTTTTCTGGAAAGTGAGCCCACCCTCGCTTTGGAGTTTATGAGGATGTCCTCGCAAAACACAAGCGCCGCCCGGCGCGTTCCGCAGCGCCGGCGCGGTCACGAGCGCGTCGCCGCCCTGCTCGACGCCGCCGACGCCTGCTTCGCCGAGAGCGGCTACGACGCCGCCACCATGACCGCCATCGCCGCCCGCGCAGGCGCCGCGATCGGCTCGCTGTACCAGTTCTTCCCGACCAAGGAGGCGGTGGCCGAGGCGCTGCTGGCGCAGCACACGCAGACCCTGCTCGCCCGCCTCGCCGCGCTGCGCGGGCGCCTGGCCGGCGGCGATCTCGACCAGGTCGCCGCCGGGCTGGTGGGCTTTCTGGCCGATTTCCGCCGCCGCCATCCGGCCTACGTGGTGCTGCTCGAATCGACCGGCTTCGCCGACCGGCGCGGCGACGCCATCCGCCAGCAGCTGCGCGCGGAACTCTCGGCCCTGCTGGCCGAGCACCTGCCGGCGCACCCCGCCCCCGTCCTGCGCGCCGCGACCCTGGTGGTGCAGCAGCTGATGAAGGCCGCCGTGGCCCTGCAGGCGCAGGCCCCCGCCGCCGACCGCCGCGTCGCGCGGGCCGAACTGGAACGGGCGTTGCGGCTCTACCTGCACGACCTCGCGCACCGCCCCGCTGGGGACTGACGGCGGCGGCGCGCGGCAATCCGGACGGCCAGACGTCCATACGCGGGCGACTGCACGGCATGCACGCGATTTCAGACGAAACTGTTGACAGGCCCGAACGACCTGCTTTACGGTCGATGGCATGTCGCATCGCACCAGCCAGCGCCGCATCGCCGAAAGCAGCCGTCTCCTGACGGTCGCCGGCCTGCGCTCGCTGCGCGGCACCCTCCTTCTTGCCCTCGTACTCGTACTCCTTATTACCAACGGAGGTGCGGGCTGAGGCGTATCCAGGTGTAGCTGAAAAACACCCAGATAACCCGAAGAACCCCGCACCCGGAAACGGATGCGGGGTTTCTTTTTGCCTCGTCAACGCACCCAACGGAGCCAGACATGAACCGAGAAACCCCGCCCCAGCACGACGTAGCCGCCGCCGACGACGCGGCCGGCCACGTACGCATCTTCGACACCACCCTGCGCGACGGCGAGCAGGCGCCCGGCTTCTCGATGGACCGGCGCGCCAAGCTGCGCATGGCGCAGGCGCTCGAGGCGCTGGGCGTGGACGTGCTCGAAGCGGGCTTCCCGCAGGCCTCCCCGGACGATTTCGCCGCCGTGGCGGAGATCGCCCGCACTCTGAAGACCACCACCGTGTGCGGCCTGGCGCGCTGCCAGCGCGGCGACATCGAGTCCGCCGGCCGGGCCCTGGAAGAGGCGCATCGCTCGCGCATCCACGTGTTCCTGTCCACCAGCCCGCTGCACCGCGAGCACAAGCTGCGCATGAGCAAGCAGCAGGTGATCGACACCGCCGTGACCGGCGTCGAGCTGGCGCGCGGGCTGTGCCACGAGGTGGAGTTCTCGGCCGAGGACGCGCTGCGCACTGAGCCCGAATTCCTGGTCGAGGTGTTCAGCGCCGCCGTGGCCGCCGGCGCCACCACGCTGAACGCCCCGGACACGGTGGGCTACACCACCCCGGCCGAGATCGCCGAGCTGTTCGCCTACCTGCGCCGCCACGTCGCGGGCGCGGACAAGGTGGTGTTCTCCAGCCACTGCCACGACGACCTGGGGCTGGCGGTGGCCAACAGCCTGGCCGCGGTGGGCGCCGGCGCGCGCCAGGTGGAGTGCACCATCAACGGCATCGGCGAGCGCGCGGGCAACGCGGCGCTGGAGGAGATCGTGATGGCGCTGAAGGTGCGCGGCGCCTACTTCAACGCCGACACCCGCATCGACACCCGCAAGCTCTACCCCACCTCGCGCCTGCTGACCCAGCTGACCGGCCAGGCGGTGCCGCGCAACAAGGCCATCGTGGGCGAGAACGCCTTCGCGCACGAGTCGGGCATCCACCAGCACGGCATGCTCAAGCACCGCGGCACCTACGAGATCATGCGCCCGCAGGACGTGGGCATCGGCGAGACGCGCCTGGTGCTGGGCAAGCACTCCGGCCGCGCCGCGCTGCGCGCGCGCCTGGAAACGCTGGGCCACACGCCCGACGAGACGGCCATGGACGGCATCTTCGCCCGCTTCAAGGCGCTGGCCGACAAGAAGCGCGAAGTGCACGACGAGGACCTGGAAGCGCTGGCCCTGGGCCTGGACCCGGAAGCCACCGGCCCGTGGCGAATCGTGCAGCTGACCACCAACACCCACCTGGGCGGCGCCTCCGCCTCGGTCGCACTGGCCCACGCCGACGGCCGCGAGGCCGCCGAGGCGGCGCTGGGCGACGGCCCGGTGGACGCGGTGCTGCGCGCCATCGAGCGCGCCACCGGCCACCCGCTGGAGCTGACCGATTTCAACGTGCGCGCCATGAGCGCCGGCGGCGACGCCCAGGGCCAGGCCCGCCTCGCCGTGCAGCACGACGGCCGCAGCTGGAACGGCCACGCCGCCAGCACCGACATCGTCGAGGCCACCGCGCAGGCCGCGCTGGCCATCGTCAACCGCATCGAGCGCCAGACGCCCGCCGCCGGCGCCTCCCCACGCGACACGCAACCCTTCGAGACCCAAGGAGCCTCCGCATGAGCAACACGCCCTTCCTCTGGCACAACGGCCGCATCAAGCCCTGGGCCGAGGCCACCGTGCAC
Organism: Frateuria defendens; assembly: GCF_001182895.1. Lineage (GTDB taxonomy): Bacteria > Pseudomonadota > Gammaproteobacteria > Xanthomonadales > Rhodanobacteraceae > Frateuria_B > Frateuria_B defendens. The sequence goes on from NZ_LFQR01000004.1 coordinate 138,953, forward strand.
GTGAGCGCGCACGCGCTGCACTACGGCTCCTCGGTGTTCGAGGGCGAGCGCGTGTACGCCACCCCGCGCGGCCCGGCCTACTTCCGCCTGGCCGAGCACACCCGCCGGCTGTTCGAGTCGGCCAAGGTGTACGAGATCGCCATCCCCTACACCGAGGCGGAGATCAACGCCGCCTGCCTGGAAGTGATCCGCGCCAACAAGATGGCCTCCGCCTACGTGCGCCCGATCGTGTTCCGCGGCGCCGGCGGCCTGGGCGTGCTGGCGAAGGAAGGCTCGCCGGTGGACGTGACCATCATGGCGCTGGAATGGGGCGCCTACCTCGGCGAGGCGGCCGAGCGCGGCGCCGACGTGTGCGTGTCCTCCTGGAACCGCGCCGCACCCAACACCTTCCCGAGCTGGGCCAAGGCCGGCGGCAATTACCTCTCCAGCCAGCTGATCGGGCAGGAGGCGCGCCGCGGCGGCTACGACGAGGGCATCGCGCTGGGCTACAACGGCCTGCTGAGCGAGGGCGCCGGCGAGAACCTGTTCCTGGTCAAGCGCGGCAAGCTGCTGACCCCGACCTCCAGCGCCGGCATCCTGGCCGGCATCACCCGCGACACGGTGATCGAGCTGGCCCATGACTTGGGGTTGCCGGTGGAGGAGCGCGACCTGCCGCGCGAGGCGCTGTACACCGCCGACGAGGTGTTCATGACCGGCACCGCCGCCGAGATCACCCCGGTGCGCTCGGTGGACCGCAAGAGCGTGGGCAACGGCCAGCCCGGCCCGATCACCCGCGCACTGCGCGAGGCCTTCTTCGGCCTGTTCGACGGCCGCACCCGCGACCGCTGGGGCTGGTTGACGCCGGTATCGACGGCGGTCGTCCATGACCGCGAAGGTTCACCCTATGCGGAGGCTTCGGCATGACGGCCCCACGCACCATGACCCCACGCACACTCTTTGAAAAACTGTGGGACGCGCACCAGGTCGCGCCCGAGACGCCCGACACGCCGGCGATCCTGTACATCGACCTGCACCTGGTGCACGAGGTCACCTCGCCGCAGGCCTTCGACGAGCTGCGCACGCGCGGCCTCAAGCTGCGCCGCACCGACCGCACCCTGGCCACGCTGGACCACTCCACCCCCACCCTGCCCGCCGGCCCCGACGGCGAGCGCCCCTACGCCACCCCGGCGGCGAAGGCGCAGGTGGCGCAACTGGAAACCAACTGCCGCGAGTTCGGTGTCGAACTGCACGGCTGGGACAGCGCCGACCGCGGCATCGTGCACGTGATCGGCCCGGAGCTGGGCGCCACCCGCCCCGGCATGACCATCGTCTGCGGCGACAGCCACACCTCCACCCATGGTGCCTTCGGCGCGCTGGCCTTCGGCATCGGCACCACCGAGGTGGGCCATGTGATGGCCACGCAGTGCCTGCTGCAGAGGAAGCCCAAGACGCTGGCGATCCGCGTCGACGGCGCGCTGCCGGCCGGCGTGGGCGCCAAGGACCTGGTGCTGCACATCATCGGCCAGATCGGCGTCGACGGCGGCACCGGCCACGTCATCGAGTACCTGGGGCCGGCCGTCGAGGCGCTGTCGATGGAAGAGCGCATGACGGTGTGCAACATGTCGATCGAGGCCGGCGCCCGCGCGGGCCTGATCGCCCCGGACGAAACCACCTTCGCCTGGCTGAAGGGCCGCCCGCGCGCGCCGCAGGGCCAGGCGTGGGACGCGGCGGTGGCCGCTTGGCAGACGCTCAAGAGCGACGAGGGCGCGCGCTACGACCGCGAGGTGCGCATCGACGCCAGCCAGATCCGCCCCACCGTCACCTACGGCACCCATCCCGGCATGGCGATCGCCCTGGACGCGCCGGTGCCCGCCGCCCGCAACGCGGTGGAGCAGCGCGCGCTGGACTACATGCAGAGCGAGGCCGGCCGCCCGATGCAGGGCACGCCGGTGGACGTGGTGTTCGTCGGCAGCTGCACCAACTCGCGCCTGAGCGACCTGCGCGAGGCCGCGCGCGTGCTGCGCGGCCGCCACGTGGCCGCGGGCGTGCGCATGCTGGTGGTGCCCGGCTCCGAGGCGGTGCGCCGCGACGCCGAGGCCGAGGGCCTGCACGAGGTGTTCCGCGCCGCCGGCGCCGAATGGCGCGTGCCGGGCTGCTCCATGTGCATCGCCATGAACGGCGACCTGGCGCAGCCGGGCCAGTTGGTGGTGTCCACCTCCAACCGCAATTTCGAAGGCCGCCAGGGCAAGGGCGCGCGCACCGTGCTGGCGAGCCCCGCCACCGCCGCCGCCTCCGCCGTGGCCGGCCGCATCGCCGACCCGCGCGCGTACCTGACGGAGGCCGCCGCATGAAGCCCGTGACCCGCATCCATTCGCGCACCGCCGTGCTGGCGGACGAGAACATCGACACCGACCGCATCATCCCGGCGCGCTTCCTCACCACCACCAGCCGCGAAGGGCTGGGCAAGCTGTGCTTCAACGACTGGCGCTACCTGCCCGACGGCGCGGACAACCCCGACTTCCCGCTCAACCGGCCCGAAGCGGCGGGCTGCGCCATCGTGGTGGCCGGGCGCAACTTCGGCTGCGGCTCCTCGCGCGAGCATGCGCCATGGGCGCTGCTCGACTTTGGGCTCCAGGCGGTGCTGTGCAGCGAGATCGCGGACATCTTCCGCAACAACGCGCTGAAGAACGGCCTGCTGGCGATCGTGGTGGACCCGGCCGAGCACCGCTGGCTGCTCGACCACCCCGGCGTGGAGCTGGCCATCGACGTCGCCGGCCAGTTCGTCGAGCTGCCCGACGGCGGCCGCATCAAGTTCCAGCTGGAGCCGTTCGCGCGGCACTGCCTGCTGGAAGGCGTCGACCAGCTCGGCTTCCTGCTGCAGCGCGCCGACGCCATCACCCAATACGAACACCAGCATGAGGAGAAGGCGGCATGAAAGCCCGCATCGTCACCCTGCCCGGCGATGGCGTCGGCCCGGAAGTCACCGCCGTCGCGGTCGCCGTGCTGAAGGCCGTGGCCCAGCGCTTCGAGCACACGTTCCAGTTCGACGAACAGCCGATCGGCGGCATCGCCATCGACACCCACGGCGAGCCGCTGCCGCCGGCCACGCTGGAAGCCTGCCGGGGCGCCGACGCGGTGCTGCTGGGCGCGGTGGGCGGCCCGAAGTGGTCCGACCCCAACGCGCCGGTGCGCCCCGAGCAGGGCCTGCTGGCCCTGCGCGCCGCGCTCGGCGTCTACGCCAACCTGCGCCCGCTGCAGGTGCACCCGGCGCTGGCGGCGCTGTCGCCGCTCAAGAACGAGAAGCTCAAGCACGTGGACGTGCTGTTCGTGCGCGAGCTGACCGGCGGCGCCTACTTCGGCGCCAAGACCCGCACCAGCGATGCCGCCACCGACGAGTGCAAGTACACCGTGGCCGAGATCGAGCGCGTGGCGCGCCGCGCCTTCGAGCTGGCGCGCGGGCGCCGCGGGCACGTCACCTCAGTGGACAAGGCCAACGTGCTGGAGACCTCGCGCCTGTGGCGCAACACCGTCACCCGCATCGCCGCCGAATACCCGGACGTGAAACTGGAGCACCAGCTGGTCGATTCGATGGCGATGCTGCTCCTGACCCAGCCGGGCCGCTACGACGTGGTGGTCACCGAGAACCTGTTCGGCGACATCCTCACCGACGAGGCCGCCGCGCTGGCCGGCTCGCTGGGCCTCTTGCCCTCCGCCTCGCTGGGCGAGGGCAAGGCCGGGCTGTACGAGCCCATCCACGGCTCGGCGCCGGACATCGCGGGGCAAGGCGTGGCCAACCCGGTCGGCACCCTCCTCTCCGCCGCCCTGCTGCTGCGCCACTCGCTGGGTCTGGACGACGAGGCCGCGGCGGTCGAGGCCGCGGTGGAGGAAGTGCTGCGCGAAGGCCCGCACACCCGCGACCTGGGCGGCGACGCCGGCACCGCGGCGGTGCGCGACGCCGTGCTGCACGCACTGGCGATGCAGGCGCACCGCAGCAACGTCTACGTCGAGGGGGCCCGCGTCCATGGCTGAGCGGGCGCCCCGGCGCAGCGACCTGATCAAGGCGGGGCCGGACCGCGCGCCGGCCCGCGCCATGCTGCGCGCCACCGGCCTGGACGACGACGCCATCGCCAGGCCCCTGGTGGCGGTGGTGCACACCTGGTCCAACGTCTCCCCGTGCAACCTCAACCTGCGCGAGCTGGCCGAACAGGTGGCCGCGGGCGTGCGCGCGGCCGGCGGCACGCCGGTGGAGTTCAACACGATTGCCGTGACCGATGGGATCGCCATGGGCACGCCGGGCATGCGCGCCTCGCTGATCAGCCGCGAGGTGATCGCCGACTCGATCGAGCTGGCGGTGGACGGCCACTGCCTGGACGCGATGGTGGTGCTGTGCGGCTGCGACAAGACCATCCCCGCCGCCGCGATGGCGCTGGCGCGGCTGGACATCCCGGGCGTGGCGCTCTACGGCGGCACCATCGCGCACGGCATGCACGACGGCCACCCGATCACCATCCAGCAGGTGTTCGAGGCGGTGGGCGCGCACGGCGCGGGCAAGATCGGCGACGCGGAACTGGCCGCGGTGGAGCGCGACGCCTGCCCCGGCGCCGGCGCCTGCGGCGGCCAGTTCACCGCCAACACCATGGCGATGGTGCTCTCCACCCTGGGCCTGTCGCCGCTGGGCTTCAACGACATCCCCGCCACCCACCCGGCCAAGGGCCACGCGGCCTACCGCTGCGGCGAGCTGGCGATGGAATGCCTGAACGCGGACCGCCGGCCGAGCCAGCTGCTCTCGCGCACCGCCTTCCGCAACGCCGCGCGCATGGTGGCGGCCACCGCCGGCTCCACCAACGCCGTGCTGCACCTGCTGGCGATCGCCCGCGAGGCGGGCGTGGAATGGTCGCTGGAAGACTTCCAGCCCGCCTCCGAGCACACCCCGGTGATCGCGGACCTCTTGCCCGGCGGCCGCTACACCGCGGTGGAGCTGTTCGGCGCCGGCGGCAGCGCGCGCGTGGCGCAGGAGCTGATCGCCGCCGGCATGCTGGAGGACACGCCCACCGTCACCGGCAAGAGCCTGTTCGAGGAAGCCGCCGCCGCGCCGCGCGCCGCCGCGCAGGATGTGGTGCATCCGGTCGGCGACCCGCTCAAGCCGCGCGGCGGCTACTCCATCCTCTACGGCAACCTCGCGCCGGAGGGCTGCATCCTCAAGCTCGCCGGCAAGGGCGCCACCCACTTCGAAGGCCGCGCCCGCGTGTTCGAGAGCGAGGAGCAGGCGTTCGCCGCGGTGCAGGCCGGCCGCATCGGCAAGGGCGACGTAGTGGTGATCCGCAACGAAGGCCCCGCCGGCGGCCCCGGCATGCGCGAGATGCTCGGCGTCACCGCCGCGCTGATCGGCCGCGGCCTGGGCGACGAGGTGGCGCTGATCACCGACGGGCGCTTCTCCGGCGCCACCCATGGCTTCATGGTCGGCCACATCGCGCCGGAGGCGGCGCGCGGCGGCCCGATCGCCCTGCTGGAGGAAGGCGACCGCATCGTGATCGACGCGGCCGGCCGGCAGCTCGCCACCGACGCCGACCTCGACGCGCGACGCGGGCACTGGCAGCCGCCGGCACCCAAGGTCACCCACGGCGCGCTGGCCAAGTACGCGCGCCTGGTCGGCTCGGCCTCCGACGGCGCCACCACCCAACCGTCCGCCTCAACCCATACAGCCGTCCAGACGGCCAACATCACCACCCCCACGACCGCCAAGGTCATCGCAGGAGTCACCGTATGAGCACCAACACTTCCCCCCTCGCCAACGCCCGCATCGCGGTGCTCGGCTACGGCAGCCAGGGCCGCGCCCACGCCCTCAACCTGCGCGATTCCGGCCTCGACGTGGTCGTCGGCCTGCGCCCCGGCGGCCCGACCTGGCAGAAGGCCGAGGCCGACGGCTTCGTGGTCAAGACGCCCGCCGAGGCGGTGAAGGACGCCGACCTGGTCGCCGTGCTCACCCCCGACATGGTGCAGAAGCAACTCTACAACGAGGTGCTGGCGCCGCACATGAAGCAGGGCGCCTGCCTGCTGTTCGCGCACGGCCTCAACGTGCACTTCGGCATGATCGCCCCGCGCGCGGACCTGGACGTGGTGCTGGTGGCGCCCAAGGGCCCCGGCGCACTGGTGCGCCGCGAGTACGAGATCGGCCGCGGCGTGCCCTGCATCTGGGCGGTGTACCAGGACCAGAGCGGCAAGGCCAAGGACTACGCGCTGGCCTACGCCGCGGGCCTGGGCGGCGCGCGCGCCAACCTGATCGAGACCACCTTCAAGGAAGAGACCGAGACCGACCTCTTCGGCGAGCAGGCGGTGCTGTGCGGCGGCGCCAGCTCGCTGGTGCAGGCCGGCTTCGAGACCCTGGTGGAGGCGGGCTACCAGCCGGAGATCGCCTACTACGAGGTGCTGCACGAACTGAAGCTGATCGTGGACCTGTTCTACGAGGGCGGCATCACCCGCATGCTGGAGTTCGTCTCCGAGACCGCCCAGTACGGCGACTACGTGAGCGGCCCGCGCGTGATCGACGCCGGCGTGAAGGCGCGCATGAAGGAGGTCCTCAAGGACATCCAGGACGGCACCTTCACCAAGAACTGGGTGGCCGAGTACGAGGCCGGCCTGCCGAACTACAAGAAGTTCAAGCAGGCGGACCTCGACCACCCGATCGAGGCCGTGGGCAAGCAGCTGCGCGCCAAGATGGTGTGGCTGCAGGCCGACGCCGCCCAGGCCGACGCCGCGCCGCTGAAGAAGGCCGGTTGACGGTCGCCGTCCGCGTCCCCGGAGCGGGGCGCGGACGGCCCGCTTTGCAGCAAGCCGCTTGAAGCGAAGCACTGGATCTTCTCCAAGCACACCCGGCGCGGGGCAACGCCCGCGCGCCGGACGATTTCCAAGGAACCCCATGTCGTGAACGCACAGCTGACGGAACCCAAGACGAAACCCGCCCCGGCGCCCGCCGGCGCCACCCGCCACCCGCTCGCCGGCCACGCCCTGAGCGGCGCCGAGGTGGTGGTGCAGGTGTTCGCCGACGAGGGCGTGGAGGTGCTGTTCGGCTACTCCGGCGGCGCCATCCTGCCGGTATACGACGCGGTGTTCCGCCACAACGCCACACACGCCGGCGCGGACGGCCGCGAGCCGATGCCGCTGATCGTGCCGGCCAACGAGCAGGGCGCCGGCTTCATGGCGGCGGGCTACGCACGCGCCTCCGGCAAGGTCGGCGTGGCGGTGGTCACCTCCGGCCCCGGCGCCACCAACATGGTCACGCCGGTGCGCGACTCGATGGCCGACTCGATCCCGATGGTGGTGGTGTGCGGCCAGGTGCCCACCGGCGCCATCGGCAGCGACGCCTTCCAGGAGGCGCCGATCAGCAACATCATGAGCGCCTGCGCCAAGCACGTGTTCCTGGTCACCGAGCCCGAGCGGCTGGAGGCCACCCTGCGCACCGCCTTCACCCTGGCCCGCAGCGGCCGGCCGGGGCCGGTGGTGGTGGACATCCCCAAGGACGTGCAGAACGCGGCGCTGGCCTTCGCCGGCGAGGGCGAGCTGCCCCTGCCCGGCTACCGCGCGCGCCTCGCCGCGGTGGAGCGCGGCGCGCTCACCGACGAGGACTGCGCGGCCTTCTTCGCGGCGCTCAAGCAGGCCAGGCGCCCGCTGATCTACGCCGGCGGCGGCGTGATCGCGGCCGGTGCGGCCGAGGCGCTGCGCGACTTCGTGGACGCCTTCGGCCTGCCGGTGACCACCACCCTGATGGGCCTGGGCGCCTTCGACACCACCGACCCGCTGGCGCTGCACATGCTCGGCATGCACGGCACCGCCTACGCCAACTACGCGGTGGAGGACTGCGACTTCCTGCTGGCGCTGGGCGCGCGCTTCGACGACCGTGTGGCCGGCCTGCCGGAAGCCTTCGCGCCGCTGGCGCGCTTCATCGCCCAGGTGGACATCGACCCGGCCGAGGTAGGCAAGGTGAAGCCCGTGCAGTGGCACCACGTGGGCCCGCTCAAGCGCGCGCTGGAACGGCTCGCCGCCTACGGCCGCGCGCACGGCGTGGCGCTGGAACTGGGCGACTGGCACGCCCACGTGGCCGCGCTCAAGCGCGACCACGCGATGAACTACGACCGCGACAGCGCGCTGATCCAGCCCTACGCGGTGCTGGAGGAGATCGACCGCCTCACCGGCGGCCGCGCGGTGATCAGCACGGGCGTGGGCCAGCACCAGATGTGGGCGGCGCAGTACCTGAACTTCCGCGCGCCGCGGCAGTGGCTCACCTCCGGCTCCATGGGCACCATGGGCTTCGGCCTGCCGGCGGCGATCGGCGCGCAGTTCGCCCGCCCCGACGCGCTGGTGATCGACGTGGACGGCGACGCCAGCATCCGCATGAACATCGGCGAGCTGGAAACCGTCACCACCTACGGCCTGCCGCTCAAGGTGCTGGTGCTCAACAACGTGGGCGACGGCATGGTGCGGCAGTGGCAGAAGCTGTTCTTCAAGGGCCGCTTCATGGCCTCGGACAAGAGCCTGCACCGCAAGGACTTCATCAAGGCCGCCGAGGCCGACGGCTTCGCCTGGGCGCGCCGGCTGGAGCGCAAGGAGGACCTGGCCGCCACCGTGGCCGACTTCCTCGCCTTCGAGGGCCCGGCCTTCCTCGAGGTGATGATCGACCCCGACGCCGGCGTCTACCCGATGGTGGGCCCGGGCGCGAGCTACGCGCAGATGATCACCGGCGAGCACATCGCCTCGCGCAGCGCGCCGGTGCCGACCGACGCCGGCCCGGCGGCGATGTTCTGAGGCCGTCCATGACGATGAGTACAGCCATGAAACACACCCTCTCCATCCTGCTGCAGAACGAGGCCGGCGCGCTGGTGCGCGTGGCCGGGCTGTTCGCCGCGCGCGGGCACAACATCGACGCGCTCAGCGTGGTCGCCACCGACGACCCGGCCGTCTCCCGCCTCACCCTGGTGGTGCACGGCGACGACGCGCGGCTGGCGCAGATCCTCAGCCAGACGCGCCGCCTGGTCGACGTGCTGACGGTGGAGCACACCGCCACCGACGAGGCCACGTGAACGCGCGACTGGCCGACGACGACACCGCCACCGCGCCGCCCGGCGCGGCCGAGCTGCTGCGCCGCGCGCAGGCCGCGCCGGTGTACGAGGTCGCGGCCGAGTCGCCGCTGGAAGCCGCGCCGCTGCTCGCCGCGCGGCTGGGCCGCCCGGTGCTGCTCAAGCGCGAGGACCGCCAGCAGGTGTTCTCCTTCAAGCTGCGCGGCGCCTACGCGAAGATGGCCGCGCTGGACGCCGCCCAGCGCGAGCGCGGCGTGGTGGCCGCCTCCGCCGGCAATCACGCGCAGGGCGTGGCGCTGGCCGCGGCGAAGCTCGGCATCCGCGCCCGCATCGTGATGCCGGTGACGGCGCCGCAGGTGAAGGTGGACGCGGTGCGCCGCTTCGGCGGCGCGAGGGTCGAGGTGGTGCTGGCCGGCGACTCCTACAGCGAGGCGCAGGCCGCCGCCGCGCGCATCGAGGCCGAGCGCGGCGCGGTGTTCGTGCACCCCTTCGACGACCCCGACGTGATCGCCGGCCAGGCCACCGTGGCGCTGGAACTGCTGCGCCAGCACCCGGGGCCGCTGGAGGCCGTGTTCGTGCCGGTGGGCGGCGGCGGCCTGATCGCCGGCATGGCGGCGGTGCTCAAGACGCTGCGGCCGGAAGTGAAGGTGATCGGCGTGGAGACCGTCGACGCCGACGCCATGGCGCGCTCGCTGGAAGCGGGCGCGCGCGTGACGCTGGAAGAAGTGGGCCTGTTCGCCGACGGCACCGCGGTGAAGCAGGTGGGCGCGCTCAGCTTCGCGCTGTGCCGCGCCCACGTGGACGCCATGCTGCGGGTGGACACCGATGCGCTGTGCGCCGCCATGCGCGACCTCTACCAGGAGACGCGCAGCGTACCCGAGCCCTCCGGCGCGCTGGCGCTGGCCGGCCTCAAGCAGTACGCCGCGGCGCACCCGGGCGGCGGCGCGCTGGCCGCGGTGGTCTCCGGCGCCAACATGAACTTCGACCGCCTGCGCTTCGTGGCCGAGCGCGCCGAGGTAGGCGAGCAGCGCGAGGCGGTGTTCGCCGTCACCATTCCCGAGCAGCGCGGCAGCTTCCGCCGCTTCTGCGCCGTGCTCGGCCAGCGCGCGATCACCGAGTTCAACTACCGCATCGCCGACGCGCAGCAGGCGCACCTCTTCGTCGGCGTGCAGACCACCGACGCGGCCGAGCGCGAGGCGCTGATCGCCGCCTTGCGCGCGCACGACTTCGCCGTGCTGGATTTGACCGGCGACGAGCTGGCCAAGCTGCACCTGCGCCACCTGGTCGGCGGCCGCTCGCCGCTGGCGCAGGACGAGTTGCTCTACCGCTTCGAATTCCCCGAGCGCCCCGGCGCGCTGGTGCGCTTCCTCGATGACCTGCACCCGGACTGGAACGTGAGCCTGTTCCACTACCGCAACCACGGCGCCGACACCGGCCGCATCCTGGTCGGCCTGCAGGTGCCGCCGGCCGAGCGCGCGTTGTTCCAGCGCTTCCTCGACACCCTGGGCTACCCCTACCGCGACGAGAGCGAGCACCCGGCCTACCGGCTGCTGCTGTGCCAGAACTAGCGGCGCCAAAAGGAGCACGCTTTCTCCCTCTCCCCGGCGGGGAGAGGGTGCAGAGCCGGGCCCGGGCGCGCCGCGCGCGTCAGAACAGGTCCACGCTGCCCGCTGCCACGCTGTCGCCCAGCACGCCCTCGGCGATCAGGCGGCGGTAGTGGCACACGCGGTTGCGGCCGCTGTTCTTGGCGTAGTAGAGCGCCTTGTCGGCGCGGTCGAGCACGGTGGCCGGGTAGTCCTGCGGCTCCACGCCCACGTAGCCGATGCTGACGGTGACGCAGCCGATCTGCGGGAACACGTAGGAGGCCACGCGCGTGCGGAAGCGCTCCAGCGCAGCATGCGCCGCGGCCTCGTCGGCGGCCAGCAGCAGCACCACGAATTCCTCGCCGCCGAAGCGGAACAGCACGTCGTCCTGGCGGAAGCAGGCGCGCATCTTCTGCGCGATCAGCAGGATCACCTCGTCGCCGTAGAGGTGGCCGTAGGTGTCGTTGATGCGCTTGAAGTGGTCGATGTCCAGCAGCGCCAGCCACAGCGTGCCGCGCCGTGCCAGGCGCGCCTCCGGGGCCGGCGGCAGGCAGCGGGGGCCGATGAGGCCGCGGGCGGCGCGGCCGAGCTGGCGCTGCAGCTGCCGCTCGAAGGTGCGCCGGTTGTACAGGCCGGTGAGCTTGTCGCGCTCGCTCTCGTTGATCAGGCCGATGTAGTTGGCGTAGATGCGCGCGAAGCCGTCCACCACCAGCAGCAGCGCGTCCAGCGGATGCGCGCTTTCCAGCAGCAGCGCGCCGATCGCCGCGCCGTCGCGGTGGATCGGCACCAGCAGGCGGTAGTCGCCGTCGGGGCCGCGCGTGGCGCGGGTCGTGAGCTGGCCCACGCCCTGCCGCAGCAGCTGCAGCAGCGGGTCTTCCTCGTCGGGCTCCACTGCGGCGATGGCGTGGCCGCCGTCCTGCCCGTAGTCGCAGCGCACCAGGCTCTCCGGCCCGCTGTGCTCGCTCGCCCGCTTGTACAGCGACACGCGCCGCGCGCCGGCCAGCTCGGCGAGCGTGAGGGTGAGGCTGTGGTCCAGCGCGTCGATGTCGCGGTGGTGGGTGAACTGCGCCACCGAGTCGAGCAGCAGGTACTGCGGCAGCTCGTCGTGGCCGTCCGCCGCCGGCTTGCCGGCGGGTACGGTCGCGCGCTCGTCCAGCGGGCGGACAGGATCGGTGGTCACGGCAACTCCCATGCGTTGCGGCGGGCTTCGGGCGGCGCGCCGGACAAGGCGGCGCCGATGCGGTCGCTTCAGGGTGTTCTATCGGCCGTGCGGGGCGGGACTTTAGCGGCGCGGTTCAATCCTCGACCACGTCGAGCTCGAACACGTGGTTGTCGTAGTCGTCGAAATAGAGCGCGCTGTCGCCGCGCGCATAGACGTAGCCGAGCCCCATCGCCTCCAGCCGCCGCGCGCAGGCGCGCTGCTCGTGCCGGCTCACCGCGAAGGCGATGTGGTCGCCGTTGCGCGTGGCCGGCGGCTCGCCCGCCACCAGGATCAGGCAGATGCCGCCGCCGAGCTGCACCTCGGTGTCGTGGTCGCCGGTGCCGCTGTGCACCACCGCGTCGTCGAACACGCGGGCGAACAGCTGCCCGCTGCGGGCGGGGTCGCGCACCACCAGCGCGATGTGGTCGAGGGCCTTGGGCATGGCAAGGGACCGGCGACGTGGCGGGAGTGCCGGGCGCATGATTGCACCGGCCGCGTCGCCGTGCCGCGACGGCGATCGCGCCATGCCGCCATGGTCGCCGCGCTAAACTGGCCACCATGGCGCCTTCCTCCCGCAACCGGCCGCATCGTCGGCGTACTCCCGTGGCCAGCCCGGCCGTTCGCCCGCGCGCGGCCCGCCCGCCGGCGGCGCCGGCCACCCAGCCCGCCGACAGCTCCGGCCGCGCCGGCCGCGTGCTCGACGCGCTGCTGCGCGCGCTGCCCGCACGCCATCGCGCCAAGGCCCGCGACTACCTGGTGCTGACCCGCATGGACCGCCCGGTGGGCGCGCTGCTGCTGCTGTGGCCGACCTGGTGGGCGCTGTGGCTGGCGGCCGGCGACTTCCCGCCGTGGGGGCCGCTGGTGATCTTCACCCTCGGCGTGTTCGCCATGCGCGCGGCCGGCTGCGCCATCAACGACTACGCCGACCGCAAGCTCGACCCGCAGGTGGCGCGCACCGCCGGGCGGCCGATCGCCGCGGGGCGGGTGACGCCGCGCGAGGCGCTGGTGGTGTTCGCCGCGCTGCTCGCCTTCGCCTTCGTGCTGGTGCTGTTCACCAACCGGCTCACCATCGAGCTCTCCTTCGCCGGCGCCGCGCTGGCCGCGGCCTACCCCTTCACCAAGCGCTACACCTACCTGCCGCAGGTGGTGCTGGGCGCGGCCTTCGGCTGGGCCATCCCGATGGCCTTCGCGGCGGTGTCGAACACGGTGCCGCCGCTGGGCTGGCTGCTGTTCATCGCCAACATCCTGTGGTCGGTGGTGTACGACACCATGTACGCGATGGTGGACCGCGAGGACGACCTCAAGGCCGGCGCCAAGTCCACCGCCATCCTGTTCGGCGACGCGGACCTGCCCATCCTCGGCATCCTCGCCGCCACCTTCCTGTTGGCAATGCTGTTCGCCGGCCAGCGCGCCCAGCTCGGCTGGCCGTACTGGCTCAGCGTAGCCGGCGCCGCCGCGATGTTCGGCTGGCAGCTGTGGTCGATCCGCCACCGCGCGCGCGAGGCCTGCCTGGCCGCGTTCCGCCACAACAACTGGGTCGGCCTGGTGCTGTGGGCGGGCATCGTGGTGGCGCTGGCGGTGCGCTGAGGCGCCGTCCCCTGCCTCACGGATTCGGCCGTCCAGACGCCTGCGGCCGCTCCCGCCCCGACGCATGCGTCACTGGCGTGACGGCGCTGTCGATGCCGGCCATCCTCGAGGGCATTCGCGCCGGCCATGTCTTCATCGACACCGAGGGCAGCCGCGACCGCCTGCTGGAGCTGGAGGCCGGGCTTGGCGCGCAGCACGCCACGATGGGCGACGCCCTGCGCGCCGGAGCGGGCGAGCGCGTGCACGTCACCGTGCACGCGGCCCACGTCGCCGGCGCGCGGCTTGCGCTGTGGCTGGACGGCCGGCCGCTGGCGGCGGCCATCGACACGCGCCTCGACGGCGAGGACGTGCGGCGCGGCTTCGACTGGACCGGCGACGGCCGCCCGCACTGGCTGCGCGCGGAGGTGCTCGATGCCGTAGGCAAGCCGCTGCTGATCGGCAACCCGGTCTACGTGAACCCGCTGCGCTGATCGCCAACCGTGGCGGCCATGCGTCATGCAGAACCTGTAAGGAGCGCACCTTGCGCGCGCGACAAGCCCACGCAGCGGTGTCGCCGCCACGCCCCGGTCGCGCACAAAGCGCGCTCCTACGGAAGACGCCCGACCCTCTCGCCGATACATCACCGCAACGCCCAGACTTGTGGAGCGCGCCTCGCGCGCGACAAGCCTACGCAGCGGCGTCGCCGTCGCTCCCCGGTCGCGCGCAAGGCGCGCTCCTACAAAAAACGCCGGATCATCTCGACGGCGCAATGCCTACGGCTTGTAGCCGCGCTCCAGCAGCCACAGCTTCACGAACTTGCGCCGCACGTACTCGATGCGCACCAGCGCATAGAGCAACCCGCGCCAGCCATCGAGGAAGCCGCCGCGCAGCACGTAGCCGCGCACGAAGCGCCACGCCGGGTTGAGCAGGATCTTGCCCAGCGTGGCGCGCTTGCCGGCCGCGTGCAGGTGCTCGGCCATCATCTGTGCGTAGCGCTCCTGCTTGGCGAGCTGCTCGGACAGCGAGCGATAGGGGTGGTGTTCGAGGTCGCCGGCGAGCGGCTTCACCGGCCCGTCCACGCTCACCGCCTCGTGGATCTCGCGCCCGCCGCGCCAGCCGCCGCGGCGGCGGTCGAACAGGCGCAGCACGCGGTCCGGGTAGGCGTTGCCGTGGCGCAGGAAGCGGCCGAAGTATTCGCTCAGCCGCGCGCAGCGGTAGCCGGCCGCACCCTCGAAGCCGCCGGCGCAGGCCGCCTCGATGCTGGCGCGCAGCGCCGGCGTCACGCGCTCGTCCGCGTCCAGGCACAGCACCCAGTCGTGCCGCGCCTGCGCCACCGCGAACGCCTTCTGGCTGCGGAAGCCCTCGAAGGCCCGCGGGATCACCCGCGCGCCCGCCACCGCCGCGCGCGCGGCGGTGTCGTCGGTGGAGCCGGAGTCGACCACCACCACGTCCTCGCAGAAGGCGAGCGAGGCGAGGCAGGCGTCGATGCGGTCGGCCTCGTTGAAGGTGATGATGCAGGCGGAGATCGGCAGGCGATTCATCGGCGGGTGGGAAGCGGAAGGGGCGCCGGCCGGCACGCATGGGCGCGCACGGCTCGGGACGAGCGCAGCAGTGTACGTCACGCCAGCCGGTGCCGCGGCATGAGCCGGCAGGCGCGCGATCCGCCTGCCGTTCTCGATGGCGGCACGCACTGGCCGACGATGGGTGGTTGGTGGTTGGCGGCAGTGTGGCGGCTGCAGTTCCGCTTCTTCCTGCGCCGAGACGCCGGGGCGCGTCGCGCACCTTCTGTTGCCATCCGCAGCTTTCCGGTCCGTGGCGCCGGCCCGGCCCGGTGCCTGCTGCATAATGCCGGTTTGCCCCCTCCCGACGCCACGATGCACGCCTGCCTGCTGTTCGCCACCGAGTTGTACGCCCTGCCGATCCTGCGCCCGCTGGCCGCCGCCGCGGCGCGCCAGGGCCTGCGCGTGGGCTGGGTGGTGCCCGAGGCAGTCGCCGCCTATCTGCACGCGGACGAGCCCCGGCTGCGCTCGCTGCGCGAAGTGAAGCGGCTCGCGCCCGACGCCGTGTTCTGCGCCGCCAACTGGGTGGCGCCGGCGCTGCCCGGCGCCAAGGTGCAGGTGTTCCACGGCTTCAACGCCGAGAAGCGCGAGCCCGACCGCGGCCACTTCCGCCTGCGCGGCTTCTTCGATCTCTACTGCACGCAGGGACCGTCCACCACCGCGCCGTTCCGCGAGCTGGCCGCGCAGCACCGCTACTTCGCGGTGGAGGAAACCGGCTGGCCCAAGCTCGACCCGCTGTTCGCCGGCGACGGTGTGGCCGCCGCCGCGCTGCGTCCCGGCGATGCGCGGCCGGTGGCGATGTACGCCTCTACCTTCACCGAATCCTTGAGCTCCGCCCGCGCGATGCTGGAGCCGCTGCGCGAACTCACCGCGCGCGCCGACCGCTACTGGCTGCTCACGCTGCACCCCAAGTGCGACCCGGCGCTGATCGCCGCCTACCGCGAGCTGGAAGGCCCGCACGCGCGCTTCCTTGAATCGGACCGCCTGCTCGACATGCTGCGCGCCGCCGACGTGATGGTGTGCGACACCTCCTCCGCCATCGACGAGTTCGCGGTGCAGTTGAAACCCGTGGTGACGATCCGCAACCGCCGCCCCAAGCCCTTCATGCTCGACGTGCAGGGCCCGGCCGAGGTGGACGCCGCCATCGACCGCGCCCTGGCCCGCCCCGACGCCCTGATGGTCGCCCTGCGCGCCCACGCCGACGCCATCCACCCGCTGCGCGACGGCCACGCCAGCGAGCGCGTGCTCGCCGCCACGCAGACGCTGCTCGACGGCGGCTACGGCAAGCTCGCGCGCAAGCCGCTCAACCTGTGGCGGCGCTGGCAGGCGCGGGGGGAGCTGCGGGCGCTGCTGCCGGGTTGAGTGGTTCGCGCGCTTCCGAAGCAAACTGACCTCTTCGGCTCGTAGACATCTTCATCTGTGCAAAGAAGCACTGCGAGAGCACACGCTCTGCTTCCTCTCCCCGCTGGGGAGAGGACCGAGGTGAGGGGCGGGTGCTCGCCGGAACGCTCGCTCGAAGCGAGGCCATCGCAGCCGTGCCCCTCACCCCAACCCTCTCCTCGCTCCTCAAAGCCGGCGCCATCCATGGCGCCTCCCCGCGTGCCCCGGCGGGGAGAGGGAGCAGTTTGCGGCGAGCTTTGAGCGTGCGCGCTCTGCATTCTTCCCACCCAAGCACCGGCCAAAACCATCCCGCGCAGGACTACCGCCCGCCCCCCGGCACCGGCGCCCGCGCCAGCGCCCACACGTCCACCCGCGCCACGCCCGCGCGCCGGAGCACGCGCGCGCACTCGGCCAGCGTGGCGCCGGTGGTCAGCACGTCGTCCAGCAACGCCACGTGCGCGGGGAGCGCCAAGCCCTCGCGCAGGGCGAAGGCGCCGCGCACGTTGCGGCGGCGCGCGAGGGCGTCGAGTTCGGTCTGCGCCGCGGTGATGCGCACGCGGCGCAAGGCGTCGGCCTGCGCGGGCACGCCGAACGCCTGCGCCAGCGGCCGCGCCAGTTCCAGCGCCTGGTTGTAGCCGCGCTCGCGCAGGCGGCGCGCGTGCAGCGGCACCGGCAGGATCAGCTGCGGCAGGTCGATGGGGCGAGGCGCCTCGCGCCACAGCGCGGCCAGCGTGCGGCCCGATGCGAGGTCGCCGCCGAACTTGTAGCGGCGCTCCAGCCGATCCAGCGGCCAGGCGTAGCGGAACGGCGCCCAGGCCGCCGCCCACGGCGGCGCATGGCGCTGGCAGCGGCCGCACAACACGGCCGGCGTCGGCAAGGGCAAGGCGCAACGCGCACAGCAGCTGGCGTTGCGCGGCAACTCGGCGGCGCAGGCCGCGCACAGGTCGAGGCCTTCCGCGCCGGCGGCGCCGCACAGCAGGCAGCGCCATGGCAGCAACCAGGCGTGGAGCCGGGAGAGGCTGCGGCGCAGCGCGTCCTTGCGCATGGGCGGCGGGGGTCAGTCTTGCGGCGGCTTGAACAGCGCCGCGTCGAGGATCGACCACAGATGGATGATCCAGCCCAGCCAGACGATCCACAGCACGGCGGCGAGCACGAACATCACGATCGCCTTCAGCAGCCGTCCCTGCACCAGCTGGCCGAGACCGGGAATGAAGAAGCTGCAAATGGCGGCGAGCACGTTGCCGCCGCTGCCCTGACCTGCGCTCATGGACCCGCTCCGTGGAAGTGTGGAGAGCCGATGGTAGCGGCTCGGCATCCTTCGTATCGCGTCAACCATTCGCCATGAACTCAAGTTGACACGATGACAGGGCGCTTCCACACTGCGCGGCGTTCGCATCGCACCCTGGAGCCACCCCATGTCCGCCGCCGCCCTCCGCCACGACTGGACGCGCGAGGAAGTCGCCGCGCTGTTCGCACTGCCGTTCAACGAGCTGCTGCACCGCGCGCACTCGGTGCACCGCGCGCACCACGATCCGAATGCGGTGCAGGTCTCCACCCTGCTCTCGATCAAGACCGGCGGCTGCCCGGAGGACTGCGCCTACTGTCCCCAGGCGCAGCGCTACCAGACCGGCGTGCAGGCCGAGAAGCTGATGAGCGTGGAGGTCGTGGTGGCGCGCGCGCAGGCGGCCAAGGACGCCGGCGCCAGCCGCTTCTGCATGGGCGCCGCCTGGCGCGCCCCGAAGGACCGCGACGTGGCCAAGGTGGCCGAGATCGTCGGCGCGGTGAAGGCGCTGGGCCTGGAAACCTGCGCCACGCTGGGCATGCTGACCGGCGAGCAGGCCGCCACGCTCAAGGGCGCGGGGCTGGACTACTACAACCACAACCTGGACACCGCGCCGGAGTTCTACGGCGAGATCATCCACACCCGCGGGTTCCAGGACCGCCTGGACACGCTGGAACACGTGCGCGGGGCGGGCCTGAAGACCTGCTGCGGCGGCATCGTGGGCATGGGCGAGACGCGCGCGCAGCGCGCCGGCCTGCTGCAGACGCTGGCCAACCTGCCCGAGCACCCCGAGTCGGTGCCGGTGAACCAGCTGGTGCAGGTGCCCGGCACGCCGCTGCACGGCACCAAGGCGCTGGACCCGTTCGAGTTCGTGCGCACCATCGCGGTGGCGCGCATCCTGATGCCGGCCTCGATGGTGCGCCTCTCCGCCGGCCGCCAGCAGATGGACGACGCGGTGCAGGCGCTGTGCTTCTTCGCCGGCGCCAACTCGATCTTCTACGGCGAGAAGCTGCTCACCACCGGCAACCCGGACGTGGAAGCCGACCGCGCGCTGTTCCGCCGCCTGGACCTGCATGCGCTGGAAGTGGAAGCCGAGCCGGGCACGGTGCACGCGGACATCCTGGAACCCTGCGCGGCTTAGAGCCTGTTCAAAGCCTCTCCCACCTGCACCCTCCCCTGCGTGCAGGGGGAGGAGCCAAGCCGCGTCAACGGCAAGACTTTGAACAAGCTCTTAGGCCGCCGGGCTCCTGCAGGCGCGCCCCCTGCCGCACCGCAGACCTGCCGCAACCCGCACGACTTCACGATGCGCCCCGACCTTCTTGCACGTCTGGACGTCCAGACGGCCCATCGACGGGAAACCGGCCTCTGGCGCCACGCGCAGGCCAGCGAGACCGCGGACAGCCCCTGGCTGGTGCGCGACGGCCGCCGCCTGCTCGGCTTCTGCAGCAACGACTACCTGGGCCTGGCCCGGCATCCCGACCTGGCCGCGGCGCTCAAGCGCGGCGCCGACGAGGCCGGCGTGGGCAGCACCGCCTCGGCGCTGGTCTGCGGGCACCACCGCGAACACGCCGCGCTGGAGGAGGAGCTGGCCGCCTGGACCGGCCGCGAGCGCGCCCTGCTGTTCTCCACCGGCTACATGGCCAACCTCGGCGTGACGCAGGCGCTGCTCGCGCGCGGCGACGCCAGCGTGCAGGACAAGCTCAACCACGCGAGCCTGCTCGACGCCGCCGCGCTCGCCGGCGCGGAGCTCAAGCGCTACCCGCACGCCGACGTGGCCGGCGCGCGGCGCCAGCTGGCGAGCCGCCCGCAGGCAGCCGCGCTGCTCGCCACCGACGGCGTGTTCAGCATGGACGGCGACGTGGCGCCACTGGCCGGCCTCGCCGCGCTCGCCGCCGAGGAAGGCGCGCTGCTGCTGGTGGACGACGCCCACGGCCTCGGCGTGCTCGGCCCGCAAGGCGCCGGCTGCGTGGCCGAAGCCGGCCTCGATGCGCGCCAGGTGCCGCTGCTGGTGGGCACGCTGGGCAAGGCGCTGGGCACCGCCGGCGCCTTCGTCGCCGGGCCGGCCGCGCTGATCGAGGGCATCGCCCAGTTCGCGCGCAGCCACGTCTACACCACCGCCCCGCCGCCCGCGCTGGCCGCCGCCACGCGCGCGGCGCTGCGCCTGGCCCGCGACGACGAAGCACGACGCCAGCACCTGCACGCGCTGATCGCCCGCTTCCGCCGCGGCGCCGCCCAGCTCGGCCTGCCGCTCTCGCCCTCGCGCACGCCGATCCAGCCGCTCCTGCTCGGCGACACGGCGGCGGCGCTGGCCGCCGCGCAGGCGCTGGAGGCACGCGGCCTGCTGGTCACCGCGATCCGCCCGCCCACCGTGCCGGCCGGCACCGCGCGGCTGCGCATCACACTCTCCGCCGCGCACGACGAAGACCAGGTGGACCGGCTGCTCGCCGCGCTCGGCGAGGTGGTGCGTGCCTAGCCCGCGGGCCCCCGCGGTCCGCGGCCTATAATGGCGCGACCTGCGCGGCAGGCCCGCGCCGCACGGGGACGTGCCGGCGGGCATGAACCGGCCCGGCCCCGCGCTCCATCCCTCCCCTCGCCGGGCGACGGCGGCCAGTCCGGCGCCGCCCCCATGTCCACGCCACCGTTGCCAAGCCTCCCCATGTCGATCCAGAACCTCGCCGCCTACAAGTTCGTGCAGCTCGACGACCTGCCCGCGCTGCGCGCGCGCATCGCCGAACGCTGCGCGGCGCTGGCGCTCAAGGGCACCATCCTGCTCGCGCCGGAGGGCATCAACCTGTTCCTCGCCGGCCCGCGCGCGGCGACCGGGGCGTTCATGGACTGGCTGCGGCAGGACCCGCGCTTCGCCGGCCTCGCGCCCAAGGTCTCGCTGTCCGACGCGGCACCGTTCGGGCGCATGCGGGTGCGGCTCAAGCGGGAGATCATCACCATGCGCCACGCGACGATCCGCCCCGAGGGCGGCCGCGCGCCGGCGGTGGACGCGGCCACGCTGCGGCGCTGGCTGGACGCGGGCCGCGACGACGCCGGCCGCGAGGTGCTGCTGCTGGACACCCGCAACGACTACGAGACGGACGTGGGCCTGTTCGAGGGCGCGGTGGACTATCGCCTGCGCCGCTTCACCGAGTTCCCCGCCGCCGTGGCCGCCGACCGCGCGCGCTACGTGGGCAAGACGGTGGTGTCCTACTGCACCGGCGGCATCCGCTGCGAGAAGGCGGTGCTGCACATGCAGGCCCTGGGCATCGAGCACGTCTTCCAGCTCGACGGCGGCATCCTCAAGTACCTGGAGGACACCGACGGCGCGCACTGGCGCGGCGACTGCTTCGTGTTCGACGGGCGCGGGGCGGTGGATGCGCGGCTGGCGCCCGCGGCGTCGCCCCCGCCGTCGGCGGAGCCCGCCGCACAGGCCGCCTGCGCCGATGGCGCGGAGACGGCGGCATGAGCCTGTTCATCGACAGGCTCGGCCACGGCCCGCAGCCGTTGGTGCTGATCCACGGCTGGGCCATGCACGGCGGCGTGTTCGCGCCGCTGGTGGAGGCGCTGGCCGCGCGCTGCACGCTGTACGTGGTGGACCTGCCCGGCCACGGCCGCTCGCGCGGCAGCCGCCTGCCGCTGGAGCCGCGCGCCTGCGCCGCGGCCATCGCCGCCGCCACGCCGCCGGCGGTGTGGCTGGGCTGGTCGCTGGGCGGGCTGGTGGCGCTCACCGGTGCCTTGGAGCAGGCCGACAGCGTGCAAGGGCTCGCCATGCTCTGCGCCACGCCGAAGTTCGTGCGCGGCGAGGACTGGCCCTACGGCAACGACGACGCGCTGGTGCGCCAGCTCGCCGCCGACCTCGAGAACGACTACCGCGCCACGCTGGAACGCTTCCTGGCGCTGGAGGCGATGGGCAGCGCCGACCCGCGCGCCGAACTGCGCCGCCTGCGCGAGGACGCCTTCGCCTACGGCGAGCCGGACCCGCGCGTCCTGCAGGAAGGCCTGCGCCTGCTCGAACGCAGCGACCTGCGCGCGCGCCTGCCGGAACTCACCGTGCCCAACGCCTGGCTGGCCGGCCGCCGCGACCGCCTCACCCATCCGGAGGCGATGCGCTGGTCGGCGGCGCGGTCCAGCGGCGATTTCCACGAGATCGCCCACGCCGGCCACGCGCCCTTCATCGGCCACGCCGACGCGCTGGCCGAGGCCCTCGCCCCCCTGCTGGAGCGCGTCGCCGCATGAGCGACTTCCACCTCGACCGCGCCAGCGTGCGTCGCCACTTCGGTCGCGCCGCCGCCAGCTACGAGCAGCACGACGCCCTGCAGCGCGAAGTGCAGCAAACCCTGCTCGGACGTCTGGACTTCTATTTGCATACGCCCGCCGTGGTGCTCGACGTCGGCGCCGGCCCCGGCCGCGGCACCGCGCTGCTGCGCAAGCGCTACCCCAAGGCGCAGGTGATCGCGCTCGACCTCGCGCTGCCGATGCTCAAGGCGGCCGGCCGCCATGCCGGCTGGTTGAAGCCCTTCCAGCGCGTGTGCGCCGAGGCCACCGCGCTGCCGCTGCCCGACCACAGCGTGGACGTGCTGCACTCCAACCTGTGCTTCCAGTGGATCGACGACCTCGCCGCGCTGTTCGGCGAATGCGCGCGCGTGCTCAAGCCCGGCGGCTTCCTGGTGTTCTCCACCTTCGGCCCCGACACGCTGCGCGAGCTGCGCGCGGCCTGGGCGGCGGCCGACCAGCACTCGCACGTGGGCCGCTTCCTCGACATGCACGACGTGGGCGACGCGCTGATCGCCGCCGGCCTGCGCGACCCGGTGCTGGACGTGGACCGCTACACGCTCACCTACAGCGAGCCGCGCGCGCTGCTCAAGGAACTCAAGGGCCTGGGCGCCACCCACGCGGACGGCGCGCGCGAACGCGGCCTCACCGGCAAGTCGCACTACCGACGCATGCTGGCGGCCTACGAGGGCATGCGCGTGGACGGGCGCATCCCGGCTACCTGGGAAGTGGTGACCGCGCATGCCTGGGGCCCGCCGCCGGGGCAGTCGCGGCGCGGCGCGGGCGGGGAGATCGCGAGCTTCCCGCTGGACAGCCTGCGCGGCTCGCGCCGGCGCTGAGGCCCGCTGCCTGCGCCCTCCCCTGCAGGCCTGATCAGCGTCGAATCTCGGCCATGGCCCGTGCCCGGGCAAAGGCTGCCGATGCCGCGACGTGAAGCCCCTCTCCCGCCGGGAGAGACGAGGGTTCGGGCGGAGCGCGGGAGTGATGGCTTGCGCTCCGCCCGAACCCTCATCCGCCTGCCGGCACCTTCTCCCGAGGGGAGAAGGGCTTCGACTTGAGACAGTGAGGCCAACGCAAGGCACCCGCAAAGGCCCGCCGAGATTCGACGCCAAGCCGACCCGGCAAGCCGGGGAGGCGTTATGCGGCACCCGCGGCAAGCGTTTGAACACGGCCCGAAGGCGCGCGCTCCCGCGGCGGCCGGCTTCCCATGCACGCACTCATGCCCCGCTGCCGCCGTAGCGGTTGAGTGGCAGGCGCAGGTAGCGCACGCCATCGCCCTCCACCGGCGGCAGGCGGCCGCCGCGGAGGTTCACCTGCAACGCCGGCAGCAGCAGCTGCGGCACCGGCAGCGTGGCGTCGCGCGCGGTGCGCAGGGCGACGAAGGCGGCCCCGGTGGCGCCCTGCCCCACGTGCACGTTGCCCTGCCGCTGCGCGGCGATGCGGGTCTCAGGCATGGGGCCGCGCGTGGCGGGCGGGTAGTCGTGGCAGAGGAACAGGCGCGTGTCCTCCGGCAGGGCGAGGATCTTCTGGATCGAGGCATACAGCTGCGCGGCGTCGCCGCCGGGGAAATCGCAGCGCGCCGTGCCGGTGTCGGGCGCCAGCAGGGTGTCGCCCACGAAGGCCGCGTCGCCGATCAGGTAGGTGAGGCCCTCGTCGGTGTGGCCGGGCGTGGCCATCGCGCGGATGGCCATCGCGCCGACGTGCAGCACGTCGCCGTCCGCGAGCAGCCGGTCGAACTGGCGCCCGTCCGGCACGAACTCCTCGCCCAGGCCGAACAGCGCCTTGCCGCGCGCCTGCGTGCGGGTGATGCCCGCGCCGATGGCCAGCCGCGCGCCCAGGGCCTCGCGCAGGTGGTCGCCCGCGCTGAAGTGGTCGGCATGCACGTGCGTCTCCAGCACCCAGGCCACGGTGAGGCGGTGCTCGCGCACGTAGGCCAGCACCGCGTCCACCGCGGCGGTGCCCACCCGCGCGGCGGCCGGCTCGTAGTCCAGCACGGGGTCGATCACCACCGCGGCGCGGCCTTCGTGCACCACGTAGGTGAAGGTATGGGTATCGGCGTGGAAGAACGCCTGGACCTCGTGATGTGGACGGCGGGACGGGGACATGGCCTGGCGCGATAACCCGGGTGTTCCCGATTAGGCCCGCCCGCCCCCGAAGTCAAGCCGGCCGGACGGGACAGACCGCGCTCAATCGGCCAGCGGCGCGGCCGCCGCCAAATCCGCCGGCGGCTTGCGCGCGCCAAGCACGGCGCCGATCGAGGCCGCGATGATCGCGGCGATCGCCAGCCACTGGAGCAGGCTCAGCCGCTCGTCGAGGAACAGCAGACCCAGCACCGCGCCGAGCGCGGGCTCGATGCTCAGCAGGATGCCCACGGTGCGCGCCGGCAGCCGCGTCAGCGCGATCATCTCCAGCGAATAGGGCAGCGCGGAACTCAACACCGCCACGCCGAGCGCGAACGGCAGCGCGGCCGGCGCGAACAGCGCGGCGCCGGCATGCGCCACGCCCACCGGCACCGCCACCAGCGCGCCGATGGCCGAGCCCAGCGCCACCGCATCGCCGCCGAACGCGGCGCCGGCGCGGCGGCCGAGCAGGATGTAGGCGGCCCAGCCCACCGCGGCGCCCATCGCATACAGCACGCCGACGGGATCGAGCGCCTGGGCGTGCCCGCGCCACGGCAGCAGCAGGGCCAGCCCGGCCATCACCAGTGCCACCCACAGCACATCCAGCGCGCGACGCGAGCCGAACAGCGCAATCGCCAGCGGCCCGACGAATTCCAGCGCCACCGCGATGCCGAGCGGGATGGTGCGCAGCGCCATGTAGAAGGAAAGGTTCATCAGCCCGAGGGTGAGGCCGTAGCCCCACAGCGCGCCCCAGCCCTGCCGCCCCGCGAGGCGCCGCCACGGCCGCCGCAGCAGCCACAGGATCAGGGCGCCCAGCCCCAGGCGCATCGCGGTGGCGCCCTGCGCGCCCACCAGCGGGAACAGCTGCTTGGCCAGCGCGGCGCCGCACTGGAACGAGAGCATGCCCAGCAGCAGCGTGCCGACCGGCAGCAGGGACGAGGCGGCGCGCTGGGACATGGACGGGGCGACCATTGCGGGCAGGGCGGGCCATCATGCCTGCTAGCCCCGGCAAAACCCAGCGCGCGGCGCCCCCTGCGCGGCCGCTGTTGGCATCCGCCGGCAACAAGTGCCGCACGGCTCGCAGAAGACCGGGACAGGCCTCTAGACTCGACCGCTTCGCGCCTGGATTCGCTTGCCGATGCACCGACTCGCCGCCTTCTCCCGCTTCGTCGGCAACACCTTCATGCTGTGGGTGCTGCTGGCCGCGCTGGCGGGCTACCTCGCCCCCGCCGCGTTCACGCCGCTCACGCCATGGATCGGGCCGCTGCTCGGCGTGGTGATGTTCGGCATGGGCCTCACCCTCACCGCGGCCGATTTCGTCGAGCTGCGCCGCCGCCCGTGGGACGTGGCGCTGGGCACGCTCGGCCATTTCGTGATCATGCCGGGGCTGGCCTGGTTGCTGGTCAAGCTGTTCACCCTGCCGACCGAGCTGGCGGTGGGCGTGCTGATCGTGGGCTGCTGCCCCAGCGGCACCGCCTCCAACGTGATGACCTACCTCGCCCACGGCGACGTGGCGCTGTCGGTGGCGATCGCCTCGGTCAGCACCCTGCTGGCGCCGGTGTTCACGCCGTT
This sequence comes from Frateuria defendens, assembly GCF_001182895.1. Taxonomy (GTDB): domain Bacteria; phylum Pseudomonadota; class Gammaproteobacteria; order Xanthomonadales; family Rhodanobacteraceae; genus Frateuria_B; species Frateuria_B defendens. Next base: position 164,526 of record NZ_LFQR01000004.1, read on the forward strand.
CCTGCTGTGGCTGCTCGGGCACAGCTGGGTGCAGGTGGGGGCCGGCGGGCTGGTGCTGTCCATCCTCGGCATCGTGATCGTGCCGGTGGTGCTGGGCGCGCTGTGCCGGCGCCTGCTGCGCGCGCGGGTCGAGGCCTGCCTGGACGCGCTGCCGCTGGTGTCGGTGGCGACCATCGTGGTGCTGGTGGCCGCGGTGGTGGCGGCCAGCCACGCACGCCTGGCCAGCGCCGGCTTCACCATCCTCGGCGTGGTGATGCTGCACAACCTGCTCGGCCTCGCGCTCGGCTACGGCTTCGGCCGCCTGTGCGGCATGCCGGTGGCCAAGCGCAAGTCGCTGGCGCTGGAAGTGGGCATGCAGAACTCCGGCCTCGGCGCCGCGCTGGCGGTGGCGCACTTCAGCCCGCTGGCGGCGGTGCCCAGCGCGATCTTCTCGGTGTGGCACAACGTGAGCGGGCCGCTCGCGGCCACGCTGTTCCGGCGCCTGGGCCGGTCCGAGCCGCCGGCCTCGCCCTGAGAGGCGCGGGCAGCTCCCCAGGGGACTGCCACCGAGCGCACTTTGCGAGGCACGGCTCCGGCCGGCCACGCCGCCGAACGGATCATTGCCGATGCGCCAGCCTGCGGCCCGGGTGATGCGGCCCGCCGGCGCGTCAGGTCGCGGGCGGGAACCACACGGTCTGGATCTTGCCCTGGCGCACCTCGTAGACGGCGACCGCCGCCGGCTTGTCCGGCGCGTCCAGCCGGCGCTCCTGGTCGATCACCAGCGGGCCGTTGACGATGCGCTTGACGATGTCCACCCCGAAGCCCTTTGGCTTGGTGGCGAGGAAGGCGAAGGTCTGCTTGAGGGCGGGAATGCCCTTGACCACCGGGCGCTTGCCGGTGAGGTCGACGAGGCTCGCATCGTCGGCGTAGCACGCCGCGAACGCCTCGATGTCGTGGGCGTTGTAGGCGGCCACCTGGGCCGCCACCACCTGCTCCGGCGTGGCGCCCGCGCCGCCGCAGGCCGCCATGGCCTGCCAGGGCAAGGCCGCCAGGGCGAAGGCACAGCCGATGCCACGGAACGTCGTCGTCATGCGGATCTCCGGTCGGCGCATCGAAGGGCTCCAACCTAGCGCTATGCGACTGGCCGGCAAAGATGACTTCCGCCACGGATGCCCGCGTCGCGGCACCTTCGACAACCGCCACAGGGAACGCGGCCGATCACGGCCGCCTGCCGGCACACCGCCGGGCGATGCCGGCGGCGCGGCGCTCAGCCCGCCGGCTCGGCGGCGGCGCCGGACCGCGCGGCACGCCCGGCCTCCAGCCGCTCGCGCCAGCACAGGAAGGGCCGCTCCACGCCGTAGTGGAGCAGCGCGCCGCCGAGCAGCACCGCCGCCGCATAGACCGCGAAGGCGAGCACGCCCCTGCCCTCCAGCCACGGCCCCAGCGCGCCATGCACCAGGTGCATCACGCCCTTGTGGCAGAGGTAGAGGCTGTAGGACACCGCCGCGATCCAGCCCGCGCCCGGCACGCGCACCCGGCCCAGCCAGGCCGTGCGCCCCGCGCCCGCCAGCACCAGCAGGGCCAGACCCGCCGCCAGCAGCGGGTAGCCCACCACGGTGGGCAGGAAATCCAGCCGGTTGCGGAACAGCCACAGCGCCACGGCGGTCACGCCCAGGCCCAGCAGGGAAAGCGGGTTGGCATGCGCCTGCCAGCGCGCCCACCACGCGGACCGGTACGCCTTCGCCGCCGCCAGCGCCACGCCGGCCAACAGGCCGTCCAGGCGTGTCCAGGTGGGGTAGTAGATGTCCTCGACGAAGCGCACGCCATAGCCCACGCCGTCCACCTCGCGCAGCGGCGCCATGGCATGCAGCCACACGTAGCCGCGCACCGCCATGCCCGCCGCCACCGCCAGCGAACACATGGCGAGGAAGCGCGCCAGCGACGGCCGCCGCGTCAGCCACCAGGCCAGCCACGGGAACAGCAGGTAGAAGTGCTCCTCCACGCACAGCGACCAGGCATGCGAGAAGGCCGGGTTGTGGCGGTAGTCGATCAGGAGGTTGAGGGTGAAGCTCAGGAACTGCCACGGCGCCTCCAGGCCCGGCGCCTCGCGGAACGCGGGCCACACGTACAGCGCCAGCACCGCCCAGAACGCCGGCAGCACGCGGAAGGCGCGGCGCAGGTAGAACTCGCCCAAGCCCAGCGGCTCGCCGCGGGCGAGCCGGCCCAGCACCTGCGAACCGATCAGGTAGCCGCTGAGCACGAAGAACAGATCGACCCCGATCCAGCCGTTGCCCTGCAACCACGCGAAGCGCTCGCCCAGGCCGCCGACCACGAAGGCATGGAACAACATCACCCAGACGATGGCGATCGCGCGCAGCAGGTCGAGGCCGGGGAGTCGGCGCATGGGAATCCTTCCAGGGAGGTCGCCGCATCACCCTGACGCGGCGGCGGCCCACTATAGCGAGCACGGAATGATCCGTGCCCTTGGCTATCGGCCCGCTTCCCGGCAAGGGGCGCCGCCGCAGCGGTTCAGGCCGGTTTCATCGACCTGACGCGCACCCGCACGGCAATCACCGTGGCGGCGTGATGCGCATCACGCTCGCGTGTCCGCCGCCTAGACCTGGCGATGCCGGAAGCAGCCGGTGAGGTGGTCGTTGACCATCCCGGTGGCCTGCATGAAGGCGTAGCAGATGGTGCTGCCGACGAAGCGGAAGCCGCGCTTCTTCAGCTCCCGGCTCATGCGGTCGGACAGCGGCGTGGTGGCGGGCACCTCGCTGCGGTCCTTCCAGCGGTGGCGAACCGGCACGCCGTCGACGAAGGACCACAGGTAGGCATCCAGGCTGCCGTGGGTGCCGATCACGGCCTGCACGACGCGGGCGTTGTCGCGCATGGCGCCCATCTTCAGGCGGTTGCGGATCAGGCCGGGGTCGGCGAGCAGCCCTTCCAGCTCGGCGTCGTCCATCGCCGCCACGCGGGCGATGTCGAAGTCGTGGAAGGCCTCGCGGTAGCGCGCGCGCTTGGCCAGCACGGTGCGCCAGGAGAGCCCCGCCTGGGCGCCCTCCAGGCACAGGAACTCGAACAGCGCCCGGTCCTCGTGCAGCGGCACGCCCCACTCGGTGTCGTGGTAGTCGCGCATCAGCGCGTCGCCGTTGGCGGCCCAGAAGCAGCGCTGCATGGGGCATCTCGTGGTCGGGGCCGAGCACTGTAGCGCAGCCCGGCGGGCGGGGCTGAAATTGCCATGAAAGGCAGCCCGGCGCAGACTGCCCGCTTCGCCGCAACCGCGACCCGCGCTATCTCCCCATGCAGTGGTGGTCCGACCTGGTCGACCTGCTCAGCCGGCACGCGGTGCTGCCGCTGCTGGTGTGGCTGCACCTCGACAAGCTGGCGGGCGACCCGCGCGAGATCGCCGAGTCGGTGATGATCGCGATGCTGCAGATCGCCATCATCGCCGGCATCTTCCGGCCGCTGGAGAGCCTGGTGCCGGCCGAGCGCTGGAGCGACCGCAGGCTCACCCGCGTGGACATGCAGTACACGCTGATGATGCTGCTCGGCATCTTCCCGCTGTTCTCCTACCTGGTGCTCACGCCGATCAGCCACTACTTCGGCGGCGCGGACACGGGGCCCGACGACAGCGCCAGCCAGTCCCCGCTGGGCATCGTGCACTGGTTCCCGGTGCTCGGGCACCACCCGCTGGCGCTGTTCCTCGTCTACTACGTCATCTACGACCTGGTGTACTACTGGATGCACCGCGTGCAGCACGCGCTGCCCTGGTGGTGGGCGCTGCACTCCATGCACCACAGCCAGCGCCAGATGAGCTGCTGGACCAACGACCGCGGCAGCCTGGTGGACGGCTTCATCCAGTCGATGGTGCTGGCGGTGGTGGGCCTGGCGATCGGCGTGGCGCCCACCGAGTTCGCCTGGCTGATGCTGCTGGGCGAACTGGTGCAGAACTTCTCGCACGCCAACGTGCGCATCGGCTTCGGCCGGCTGTTCGGACGGCTGTTCGTGGACCCGAAGTTCCACCGCCTGCACCACATGGTGGTGGACCCGGCGCGGCCGGGCCTGCACAACTGCAACTTCGGCCAGGTGTTCTCGATCTGGGACGTGGTCTTCGGCACCGCGCTGTACGGCGAGCCGGTGCGCCCCACCGGCGTGGGCGACCCGGTGGTGGACGCGGACAACCGGCACGGCCTGGTCGGCCTGCACTGGGCCGCGTTCAGGCGCTTCTGGGGCGCGGTGCGGCGGCCGGCGGGGTGGAAGTTCGGCGAGGTGTCCTTCGGCGAGGGCTACCGGCCGGTGCCGGTGGAGCACGGCCCGCCGCCGCCCGCCGCGGCCGCGACGGCTGCGCGACAGGAAGCCGCGACGGCCGAATGAGCCGCGGCGGTTATCATCGCCACCCCTTCACGCAAAGCACGCAGGCCCGCCATGACGGTCAAGGACAGCAACGGCAACGCCCTCGCCGACGGCGACTCGGTGCAGGTGATCAAGGACCTCAAGGTCAAGGGCTCCTCGCAGACGCTCAAGCGCGGCAGCGTGTTCAAGTCCATCCGCGTGGACGAGGACAACCCGGAGGAGATCGAGTGCCGCGACGGCCGCTCCACGCTGGTGCTGAAGACCTGCTTCGTCAAGAAGGTCTGACGCGGAGCCGCAACGCCGCCCCAGCCTGCGCCGTGTAGGAGCGCGCCTTGCGCGCGACCGCCCACGCAGCGGGAAGGCCGGTGACACGGCGCATCCGGGCGCCCGGCTACCAGGGCAGCGCGTCCAGGTCCACGTTGCCGCCGGTGAGCACCAGCCCCACGCGCTGTCCGGCGAAGCGCCCGCGCGCCTTCAGCACCGCCGCCAGCACGGTGGCGCTGGAGACTTCCACCACCAGCTTCAGCTCCCGCCACAGCAGGCGCATCGCCGCGATGCACTCCGCGTCGGTGACGGTGGTGATGGCGATGCCGTGCGCGCGCAGCGCCGCGAAGTTGGGCACGCCGAGCGTGCCGCGCAGGCCGTCGCACAAGGTATCCGGCACGAAGTCGGTGACGCGCTCGCCGCGCGCCAGCGAGCGCGCCGCCTCGTCCGCGCCCGCGGGCTCCGCGCCGTGCACCGCCAGCGCCGGCTGCACGCCGTGGCCGGCGATGGCCACGCCCGCGATCAGCCCGCCGCCGCCCACCGGCGCCACCACCGCCTCCAGCGGCCCGGCCTGCGCCAGCAGTTCCAGCGCCAGCGTGCCCTGCCCGGCGATCACCCGCGCGTCGGCATAGGGGTGCACCAGCACCGCGCCGGTGGCGGCCTGGACCTCGGCCGCCTTGGCCTCGCGTGCGGCGGTGGTCGGCGCGCAGCGGTGCAGGATCGCCCCGGCGCGCTCGATCGCGTCGAGCTTGGCCTGCACCGCGCCCTCGGGCACCACCACGTGGGCGGCGATGCCGCGCGTGGCCGCGGCCAGCGCCAGCGCGTTGCCGTGGTTGCCGGAGGAGTGCGTGACCACGCCGCGCGCCGCCTCCGCCGCCGACAGCGACCACACCGCGTTGCAGGCGCCGCGGAACTTGAAGGCGCCGCCGCGTTGCAGGTTCTCGCACTTGAAATGGAGTGCCGCCCCGGCCAGCGCATCCAGCGCCGCGCTGCGCAGCACCGGCGTCACCACGGCGTAGGGGGCGATGCGCGCGGCGGCGTCGCGGACGTCCTCGAGGCCGGGTAGCGCCGCGCCGCCCAGGTCCGTCGCGCGTGTCTTCGCCTCGTTCATGGCGTGAGGATCTCCACGCCGCAGCGGAAGCGCCGCTCGGCGCCGGGTTCGAGCCGGATCGCGTCCGCGCAGTCGGGCCGGTTGAAGGCGTCGCTCCAGCTCTCCATCGGTTCCAGCGCCACCGAGCGGCGCACGTCGCGGCTTACCGTGTCGGCGGTGAAGGCCAGCATCACGCCGCGCTCCTGCCACACCGCGATGGCGAGGCCGGAGGCCGGGTCGCGCAGCCGCGTGCGGGCGCGCCCGTCCGCGTCGCGGGCGAGGCCGGCATAGCCGTGGTTGAGTTCGAGCGCGCCGATGGCGTGCGCACGGCGGAAGTCCAGCGCGCCGGCCTCGTCCATCGGCGCGTGCGCGGCGGTGCCGGGCAGCGGGATGAACTCCGCGTCGGTGCGCACCAGCGTGGCGGCGGGGATGGCCAGCTCCCACGTCTCGATCGGCGTGTCGCCCAGGCGGAAGTACGGATGCCAGCCGAAGAAGCACGGCGCGGCGGTGTCGCCCACGTTGCGCAGCGTGGCTTCCAGCGCGAGGCCCGCGGCGTCCAGCACGTAGCGCAGGTCGAGATCCAGCGCGAACGGGTAGCCGGGGTGCGCCTCCGGGCGGATCGCCCCGGTGGCGAAGCGCGCCCAGGCCGACGCCGCGTCGGCGCCCAGCTCGTCCAGCGCGAAATCCACCCCGCGCACGAAGCCGTGCCGCGCCGCGCGCTCGGCGCCGGCGACCCCGGGGGCGAGGTCGTACCCGTGGTCGTCGAAGGCGTAGCGCGCGTCGGCGATGCGGTTGGCGAACGGCGCCATCACCGCGAAGCGCGAGCTCGGCCGCGCCTCCAGTTCGGCGACGTCGCGGTAGCCGTCGGCGAGATCCACCCGCCGCCCCGCGTGCGTCGCCTCGATGCCGAGCACGGTGGCGCCGCGCCGCGCGATGCGCACGCGGCGGCCGCGCACGGCGTCTTCCAGCACCGCCAGCTCGTGCGGGCCCAGCAGGGTCCGCGAGGCGCCGAAACTGCCCATGGGTCTTGTCCTGGCGAAGAAACGACGCATGTTAGCCTGATCGCTCCCTTCCTTCCCCACGCCTCCCATGTCCGCACGCAACGATCAGGCCGCTACCCCGATCCGCCTCGGCGACTACACCCCGCCCGCCTGGCGGGTGGCCGTCGCGGCGCTGACGTTCGACCTCGGCATCGACGAGACCGAGGTGCACGCGCGCCTCGAACTTGCGCGCGACCCGGCGCAGCACGCGCCGCTGCGGCTCGACGGCGAGGGCCTGGAACTGCTCGCCATCGCGCTCGACGGCCGCCCGCTCGACGCCCGCGAATACCGCTACGCCGACAACCTGCTCGAAGTGCCCGGCGCCCGCCACGGCAGCGTGCTGGAAACCCGCGTGCGGCTGAACCCGGCCGCCAACACCGCGCTGGAAGGGCTGTACCTGTCCGGCTCGCGCGAGGCCGGCTTCCTGCTCACGCAGTGCGAGGCCGAGGGCTTTCGCCACATCACCTTCTTCCCCGACCGGCCCGACGTGCTGGCGGCCTTCACCGTGACGCTGCGCGCCGACCGCGCGCGCTTCCCGGTGCTGCTGGCCGGCGGCAACCCCGACGGCGTCGGCGCGCTGCCGGACGGGCGCCACTGGGCGCGCTTCGTGGACCCGCACCCCAAGCCCAGCTACCTGTTCGCCCTGGTCGCCGGCCATCTGGAAAAGCTCGAGCGCGACTACCTCACCGCCGACGGCCGCACGGTGAAGCTGGTGATGTGGTCCGAGGCCAACGTGATCGACAGCTGCCACTACGCGCTCGACGCGCTGGAGCGCTCGATGCGCTGGGACGAGGAGGCCTACGGGCGCAACTACGACCTGGACGTGTTCCACGTCGTCGCCACCCACGACTTCAACATGGGGGCGATGGAGAACAAGGGCCTCAACATCTTCAACGCCAAGTTCCTGCTGGCCGACCCCGACACCACCACCGACGAGGAATACCGCGCGGTGGAGGCGGTGGTGGCACACGAGTACTTCCACAACTGGAGCGGCAACCGCGTCACCTGCCGCGACTGGTTCCAGCTCTCGCTCAAGGAAGGCTTTACCGTGTTCCGCGAGCAGAGTTTCTCGGCCGACATGAACTCCGCGCCGCTCAAGCGCATCGAGGACGTGGCCCTGCTGCGCCGCGCGCAGTTCCCCGAGGACGCCGGCCCGCTGGCGCACCCGGTGCGCCCGGCCGAGTACCGCGAGATCAACAACTTCTACACCGCCACGGTATACGAGAAGGGCGCCGAGCTGGTGCGCATGCTGGCCGGCAGGCTGGGCCGCGAGGGCTTCCGCCGCGGCACCGACCTCTACTTCGCGCGCAACGACGGCCGCGCCGCCACCATCGAGGATTTCCTCGCCGCGCTCGGCGAGGCCAACGGCACCGACCTCTCGCCCTACCTCGCCTGGTACGGCCAGGCCGGCACGCCGCACCTGAAGGCCCGCGGCCACTACGACGCCGCGCAGCGCCGCTACACGCTCAGCCTCGCCCAGCACACGCCGGCCACGCCCGGGCAGGCGCACAAGCGATCGCTGCCGATTCCGGTGAAGCTCGCGCTGTTCGACCGCAGCGGGCGCATGCTGCCGCTCAAGATGGACGTCCAGACGTCCGGACACGAGGCCGTGCTGGTGCTCGACCGCGCCGAGCGCTCGTTCGTCTTCCACGACCTCGGCGCCGAGCCGGTGCCCTCGCTGCTGCGCGGCTTCTCCGCCCCGGTGGTGCTCGAATGCGACTACGCGCCCCAGGACCTCGCCCTGCTGCTGCGCCACGACCCCGACGGCTTCAACCGCTGGGAGGCCGGCCAGCAGCTCGCGCTGCGCGCCTATGCCGACCTGCGCGACCGCGGCCACGGCGAGGCGGCGACCGCCTGGTGCGACAGCCTGGCGGCGCTGTTCGGCGACGCCGGCCTCGACCCGGCCCTGCTCGCCGACCTGCTCACCCCGCCGGGCGAGATCGAGCTGGCCGAGCGCGAGCACGAGGTGGACCCCGCGCGCATCCACGCGCTGCGCCAGGCCCTGCAACGCCAGCTGGCCGAGCGCCTGGGCGGCGAGGCGCTGGCGCAACGCTATCGCGCACTGGCCGCCGCGCCCTTCGGCCTCGATGCCGCGGCGCAGGCGCAGCGGCGCCTCAAGCGCCGGGTGCTGGAGCTGCTCGCCCTGCTCGACCCCGCCGCCGCCCAGCCGCTGGCCGCCGCGCAGTACCGCGACGCCATCGGCATGACCGACCGCCTCGCCGCCCTCGCCGTGCTGGTGAAGAGCGAGGCGCCGCAGGCCGCCGCTGCGCTGGCCGACTACCGCACCCGCTACGCCGGCCATCCGCTGGCGCTGGACAAGTGGTTCACCGTGCAGGCGCAGCTGCCCGGCGCAGGCGCGCTGGCCCGCGTGCGGGCGCTGCTGGACGACCCGGCCTTCACGCTCAAGAACCCCAACCGCGCCCGCGCCCTGCTCGGCAGCTACGCCAGCGGCAACCCCAGCGGCTTCCACCGCGCCGACGGCGCCGGCTACCGCCTGCTGGCCGAGCAGCTGCGCCGGCTCGACGCGCTCAACCCGCAGATCGCCGCCCGCCTGGCCACCGCCTTCAACGGCTGGCAGCGGCTGGAACCGGTGCGGCGCCAGGCCGCGCGCGAGGCGCTGAGCGGCCTGGCCGACGGCGCGCCGCTGTCGCGCAACCTGGCCGAGATCGTCGGCAACGTGCTGAAGGGCTGAGGCACCGCGCGCCCCACCTGCCGCCTTGCAGGCCGGCGGTGCCCGCAGAAACGAAAGAAGCAAGGCGCGGCGCCGATGGCCCGGCGAGGCGAACCCGGCGTGCGCGCCGCCGCCTCAGCGCGGCAGGTGCGCCAGCGCCTCGCACAGGTGGCGCAGGCGCGATTCCAGCTGCGGCTGCATGCTGCGCCGTTCCCGCTCGCCACGCCCGGCGAGCCGCTCCATCGCCAGCTCGACCCGGCCGATCTCGATCAGGAGGTCGTGGCGGGGATACTCGGGCGAAAAATCCAGGCTGGAGTCCATGGCCGTTCCCTCCCGGCAGAACGCACGAAAATGTCGAGCAACCGGCATGCCAAAGCGTGATGCCACGCACGCACGCCTTGTGCGGCTGCGCCAGGAACTGACACACAGCGTCAGCGTGTGCCGCTCACCGGCAAAAAAGCCCATTTCAGTCACTATTTGTTCACGCATACGCGGCGAAGATCGCATCAACTTCCACGCAAGCGCGAAGTAACGAATTGCCGGTTTCTGGCGCCCGGCAGCACGGTCATCCTGGATTCCCCCTGTTCCTGAGACCGCCGGGCGCCAGATCTAAAAAAAGCGAAACCCCGCATGGCCATGCGGGGTTTCGCTTTATGCGGTCCTGAAAAAAGTGACGGCGCCCGGAGTGGAACCCCGGGCGCCGTCATGCTCCCTTTCTCGGCGCGCAACCGAACCCCTGTCAATCCGGTCTCGGCGCGCGGCATGTCGCGCCACCTTTGCCCGCGAAAGTGCAGGGATGGGGAAGCGAGAACCATGCCAGATCGCCGCGCAATGCCCGTACGGGCCCCGCCGGCGCTACCATAAACCCTTCCGTTCCATGCACTTGTTGCGAGACGACGATGCTCCATCCCGCGCGCTATGACGTGATCGTGGTCGGCGGCGGCCACGCCGGTACCGAGGCCGCGCTGGCGGCCGCGCGCACCGGCGCGCGCACGCTGCTGCTCAGCCACAACCTCGACACCATCGGCCAGATGAGCTGCAACCCGGCCATCGGCGGCATCGGCAAGGGCCACCTGGTGAAGGAGATCGACGCGCTGGGCGGCGCGATGGCGCACGCGGCGGACCTCGCCGGCATCCAGTGGCGCACGCTCAACGCCTCCAAGGGCCCGGCCGTGCGCGCCACCCGCTGCCAGGCCGACCGCGCGCTGTACAAGGCGGCGATCCGGCGCATCGTGGACACGCAGCCGAACCTGGAGCTGTTCCAGCAGGCGGTGGACGACCTGATCCTGGAGCACGGCCGCGCCGTGGGCGTGGTGACGCAGATGGGCCTCGCCTTCCGCGCCCGCGCAGTGGTGCTCACCGCCGGCACCTTCCTCGCCGGCAAGATCCACATCGGCCCCGCGCAGTATGCGGGCGGCCGCGCGGGCGACCCGCCGGCCAGCACGCTGGCACAAAAGCTGCGCGAACTGCCGGTGGCCGCCGACCGCCTGAAGACCGGCACGCCGCCGCGCATCGACCTGCGCAGCATCGACTTCAGCGAACTCGAAGAGCAGCCCGGCGACGATCCGGCGCCGGTGTTCTCCTACCTCGGCTCGCGCGAGGAACACCCGCGCCAGGTCAGCTGCTGGATCACCCACACCTCCGAGCGCACCCACGCGGCGATCCGCGGCGCGCTGGACCGCTCGCCGCTCTACACCGGCCAGATCGAGGGCGTGGGCCCGCGCTACTGCCCCTCGATCGAGGACAAGGTGGTGCGCTTCGCCGACAAGGCCTCGCACCAGATCTTCATCGAGCCGGAGGGGCTGGACAGCTTCGAGGTCTACCCCAACGGCATCTCCACCTCGCTGCCGTTCGACGTGCAGCTGGAGCTGGTGCGTTCGATCAAGGGCTTCGAGCGCGCGCACATCACGCGCCCCGGCTACGCCATCGAGTACGACTACTTCGACCCGCGCGGCCTGCACCCGTGGCTGGAGACCAAGGCCATCCCCGGCCTCTACTTCGCCGGCCAGATCAACGGCACCACCGGCTACGAGGAGGCCGGCGCGCAGGGGCTGGTCGCCGGCCTCAACGCCGCGCTCGCCGTGCAGGACAAGGCACCGTGGTACCCGCGCCGCGACGAGGCCTATGTCGGCGTGCTGATCGACGACCTCACCAGCAATGGCACCATCGAGCCCTACCGCATGTTCACCTCGCGCGCCGAATACCGGCTGCACCTGCGCGAGGACAACGCCGACCTGCGCCTCACCGAGCAGGGCCACGCGCTCGGCGTGGTGCCGCCGGCGCGCTACGACGCGCTGCGCGTCAAGCGCGAGGCGGTGGAGCGCGAGACGCAGCGCCTGGGCGCGCTGTGGGCGGCGCCGGCCAACGCGCTGGGCGCGGCGGTGGAGCGCGCGCTCGACCTGCGCGTGAGCCGCGAGACCTGCGCGCTCGACCTGCTGCGCCGGCCCGAGCTGGACTACGCGAGGCTCGTCGGCGTCGACGGCATCGGCCCCGGCGTGGCGCGCGAGGACGTCGCCGCCCAGGTCGAGGTGCAGGCGAAGTACGCCGGCTACCTCGAACGCCAGCGCGAGGAGATCGCGCGCCAACGCCGCCACGAGCACACCGGCATTCCCGACGGCTTCGACTACGACAAGGTGCGCGGCCTCTCCGCCGAGGTGCTGCTCAAGCTCAAGCGCGTGCAGCCGGCCACCATCGGCCAGGCCGCGCGCATCAGCGGGGTGACACCGGCGGCGATCTCGCTGCTGCTGGTGCACCTGAAGCGGCGCGTGGCCTGAGCGCCCGTTCGCTTCGCCGCGATGGCGCGTGGCATCATGCAGGCCAACCCATCCCCCCGGAGCCTTCATTCGATGGAAGTCTGGATCGGCCGCGACGGCGAGCGCCACGGCCCTTACAAGGAAGAAGACGTACGCGCCTGGCTGCGCAGCGGCGAAGTGAGCGGCGAAGACCTCGGCTGGCGCGAGGGCCTGGCCGACTGGCAGCCGCTGTCGGTGCTGTTCCCCGATGCGGTGGCGGGCGCGCCACCGCCGTTCGCGCCGCCGCCGTCGCCGGGTTCGGCGCCCGCGTGGCCGCAGCATGAGGACAACGCCGCGCTCACCGACTACGCCGGTTTCTGGCAGCGCTTCGGCGCCTGGCTGATCGACTACGTCATCCTGCTGGTGCCCTCCTCCATCGTGGGCTACGCGATGGGCATCATGCCGGTGATGGAGCGCCTGGTGAGCCAGATGCAGGCCGGCGGCTCGATGGCGAACATGACGGCGGAAGTCTCTTCGCTGCGCCTGATCTCCGCCGTGGTGATGCTGATCGGCTATGCCTACTACGTCTTCTTCGAGTGCTCGAAGTGGCAGGCCACGCCGGGCAAGCTGGCGCTCAACCTGCGCGTCACCGACCTCGACGGCAAGCGGATCACGCCCGGCCGCAGCCTGGCGCGCAACGCGGTGCGGCTGACCAACATCATCACCGGCCTGATCCCCTTCGTCTGCTACATCGCCGTGGCCTGGACCCGCCGCAAGCAGGGCCTGCACGACCTGCTCGCCAGCACGCTGGTGCTGAACGGCCGCGCCGACCGCGTGCAGGCACCGCGGCCGGCGCCGTCCGATCGCGGCGGCCACGGCTCCTTCGACGCCTGACCTCTGCGCCGCGGCCGGCCCACGCCGGCCGCGGCCCCTTCGCGCGACGCACCCGACACCGCGGCGCCCCGTGCGCGCCGCCGGCATCGGCACGACCGCCATGCGACCTCGCCACCCGATGAGGGCCCGGGCGGGGGCTTGCTATCATCATTGGCCCGCCAGCCCGGCACTGCCGGCAGCCAAGGAACCGATACCACCCCATGCTCAGCATCGAACAACGCATCGCCCAGGACATCGCCGCCAAGCCCGACCAGGTGCACGCGGCCGTGGCACTGCTCGACGAAGGCGCCACCGTGCCGTTCATCGCCCGCTACCGCAAGGAAGCCACCGGCGGCCTCGACGACACCCAGCTGCGCCTGCTGGAAGAGCGCCTGCGCTACCTGCGCGAGCTGGAGGACCGCCGCGCCGCGATCCTCGCCAGCGTGGAGGAACAGGGCAAGCTCACCGAGTCGCTGAAGGCCGAGCTGCTGGAGGCCGACACCAAGGCGCGCCTGGAAGACCTCTACCTGCCCTACAAGCCCAAGCGCCGCACCAAGGCGCAGATCGCCCGCGAGGCGGGGCTGGAACCGCTGGCGCAGGGCCTGCGCGAAGACCCGACGCAGACGCCGGAGGCTTTCGCCGAAGGCTTCGTCGACGCCGAAAAGGGCGTACCCGACGTCAAGGCCGCGCTGGACGGCGCTCGCGCCATCCTGATGGAGGCCATCGCCGAGGACGCCGCCCTGGTCGGCGAACTGCGCGACTGGCTGTGGGACAAGGGCCAGATCCACGCCAAGGTGGTGGCGGGCAAGGAGCAGGAAGGCGCCAAGTTCCGCGACTACTTCGACCACGCCGAGGCCATCGCCAAGATCCCCTCGCACCGCCTGCTGGCGCTGATGCGCGCGCGCAACGAGGGCGTGATCGAGCTCGATCTCTCGCCCGGCGCCGACCCCGAGCTGGGCCATGCCGAAGGCGAGGGCCGCGTGGCCGCGCACGCCGGCCTGTGCGACCAGGGCCGCGCCGCCGATGCCTGGCTGCGCGAGACGGTGCGCCTGACCTGGCGCGTGAAGCTGCACCTGCACCTCACGCTCGACCTCTTCGGCCGCGTGCGCGAAGGCGCCGAGGACGAAGCCATCCGCGTGTTCGGCGACAACCTCAAGGACCTGATGCTGGCCGCGCCGGCCGGCGCCAGGACGGTGATGGGCCTGGACCCGGGCATCCGCACCGGCGTCAAGGTGGCGGTGGTCGATGCCACCGGCAAGCTGCTCGCCACCGACACCGTCTACCCGCACGAGCCGCGGCGGCAGTGGAACGAGTCGCTGGCCGCGCTCGCCAGGCTGTGCGTGCAGCACGGCGTGGACCTGATCGCCATCGGCAACGGCACCGCCTCGCGCGAGACCGACAAGCTGGCCGGCGAGCTGATCAAGCTCGTGTCGCAGAAGATCGGGCCCGACGCCAAGCTGGCGAAGATCGTGGTGAGCGAGGCCGGCGCCTCGGTGTACTCGGCCTCCGAGCTCGCCGCCAAGGAATTCCCGGACCTCGACGTCAGCCTGCGCGGCGCCGTCTCCATCGCCCGCCGCCTGCAGGATCCGCTGGCCGAGCTGGTGAAGATCGAGCCCAAGGCGATCGGCGTGGGCCAGTACCAGCACGACGTGAACCAGGTGAAGCTGGCGCGCGCGCTCGACGCCCGCGTGGAGGACTGCGTGAACGCGGTAGGCGTGGACGTCAACACCGCCTCCGCCGCGCTGCTCGCGCGCGTGGCAGGCCTGTCCTCTTCCGTGGCGGAGAACGTGATCAAGCACCGCGACGCCCATGGCCCGTTCGCCAACCGCAAGGCGCTGCTCAAGGTGCCGCGGCTGGGCGAGAAGGCCTTCGAGCAATGCGCCGGCTTCCTGCGCGTGCCCAACGGCGACAACCCACTGGACGCGAGCGCGGTGCACCCGGAGGCCTACCCGGTGGTGGAGCGCATCATCGCCCAGTGCGGCCGCGAGGTGAAAAGCCTGATCGGCGACGCCGGCTTCCTGCGCGGCCTCAAGCCCGAACAGTACACCGACGAGCAGTTCGGCCTGCCCACCGTGCGCGACATTCTCAAGGAACTGGAGAAGCCCGGCCGCGACCCGCGCCCGGCCTTCGTCGCGCCGAGCTTCGCCGAGGGCGTGGAGGACCTGAAGGACCTCAGGCCCGGCATGATCCTCGAAGGCCGCGTCACCAACGTGGCCGCGTTCGGCGCCTTCGTCGACATCGGCGTGCACCAGGACGGCCTGGTGCACGTCTCGGCGCTCTCGCACAGCTTCGTCAAGGACCCGCGCGATGCGGTCAAGGCCGGCGACATCGTCAAGGTGAAGGTGATGGAGGTGGACCTGCCGCGCCAGCGCATCGGCCTCTCCATGCGCCTGGACGACGAGCCCGGCCAGGCGCGCGGCGGCAAGCCGGGCGCGGGCAACGAGGCGCGCGGCCCGCGCGAGGGCCGCGGCGGACGCGGCGGCTTCGGCGCGCCGAAGCCCTCGGCGCCGCCGGCCAACAGCGCCTTCGCCGATGCGCTGAAGAACGCGCTCAAGCGCTGAACCCCGCACGCGCGCCGCAGGGGCGGCGCGCGTCGATCCGCCGAAGCGCTTGCTGGAACTCCTCCTCGCACGGCGAGCCGGGCGCCCGCGTCGGACGAGGGCGAGACCTCGCCGTACCGGCCGCGCGGCCGTACCGCCGGCGATGCAGCGCAGCATGCGTTGGCGTACGGATATCGCTACCGTAACGCTCCTATTACAAACCTCCCGGACAGGAGCGTCACGCCATGCCCCGCACCCATCTCGCCGGCGCCATCGCCGCCGCCCTGCTGTTCAGCGCCACCGCCAGCGCCACCGACTTCAGCAAGGTGGTGATCATCGGCGACAGCCTGAGCGACGCCGGCAACATCTCGCTCGCCACCGCGCCGAGCCTCCAGCCGCCGCTGCACTTCACCACCAACCCGGGCCAGACCGCCCCCGAGCTGGTGGCCGCGGGGCTGGGCCTTCCGGTCGCGCCGTCGCTCGCCGGCGGCACCGACTTCGCCTTCGGCGGCGCCGGCCTGGTGCACAACTCGCCGGGCACGCCGGCCTCCGTGCCGCTGCTGACGCAGCAGTTGCAACTGGCCCTCGCCGCCGGCGGCGGTCGCGCCGACGCCGGGGCGCTGTACCAGGTGTGGGGCGGCGCCAACGACATCTTCTACCTCACCGCCACCTCCACCAACCCGAACGTGCTGGCGGCGGGCGCGGCCACCGCGGCGCAGACCGAGGTCGGCCTGCTGACCCGGCTGCAGGCGGCCGGCGCCAAGTACGTGGTGGTCTACACCCTGCCCGACATCGGCAAGACGCCCGCGGCGCTGGCCGGCGGAGCGAATGCGTCGGCCGGCGCCACCCAGCTCTCGGTGATCTACAACAGCACGCTCAACACCGGCCTCGCGCAGCTGAGCGGCAACGGCCTCAACGTGATCCCGGTGAACACCTACTCGCTGCTCAACGAGGTGATCGCCAACCCCGCCGCCTACGGCTTCAGCAACGTGACGGTACCGGCCTGCGGCCTGGCCGCCAGCTCGGTGCGCTGCGGCCCGCAGGGCTCGGGCCTGCCCTACACCTACGCGCCGGGCACCGACCAGAGCTACCTGTTCGCCGACGGCGTGCACCCGACCGCCGCCACCCACCGCCTGCTCTCGCAGGTGGTGCTGGCGGAACTGGCCGCGCCGGGGCAGGTGTCGCTGCTCGGCGAGGCGCCGCTGGCCGCCACCGCCGCGCAGTACCGCGCGGTGCGCAACGAGATGCTCGCCGACGGCGAGGGCAGCGACACCCGCCTGTTCGCCACCGTCGACTACGGCCACCAGCGCTTCGACGCCACCGACAGCTCGCCCAAGGCCACCAGCGACAACGTCAACCTGAGCGTGGGCGCCGACGTGCGCGCGGGCGAGCATGTCTCGCTCGGCGTGATGCTCGGCCTCGGCCAGCAGCGCGCCGACTTCGCCCACGGCGCCGGCAGCTACAAGATGCAGGACATCACCGGCCTGGGCTACGCCTTCTACCACAACGGCGGCGGCTACGTGGGCGGCTTCGCCAGCTTCGGCCAGTCCGACTTCACCGACATCGACCGCCACATTCAGCTCGGCTCGATGCGCCGCACGGAGAGCGGCAAGGCCGACGGCACCCACCTGGGCGGCGGCGTGGAAGGCGGCTGGTGGTTCCGCTTCGACGACGGCCTGCGCACCGGCCCGTTCGCCCACGTGGAATGGCAGACGGTGAAGGTCAACGGCTACAACGAGAGCGGCAACGACAGCACCGCGATGTGGTTCGGCCGCCAGCAGCGCGACGCGCTGATCTCGATGCTGGGCTGGCGCCTGCAGGGCCAGTGGCAGGCCGGCGGCACCGTGCTCTCGCCCTACGCCGAAATCGCCTGGAACCACGACAGCAAGGCCGACCCGCGCGAGGTCACCGCCGGCCTGGTCGGCGTGAACGGCAGCTTCGCGCTCACCGGCTACGCCCCGGACAAGACCTGGGGCAGCGCCAACCTCGGCCTGTCGGCGCAGTTCACCCCGAACTTCTCCGGCTGGATCACCGTCGGCGGCCGCTTCAGCGACGACAGCCAGAAGGACAACAACGTGAACCTGGGCGTGAAATACGCCTTCTGAGCGCCCCGTCGCCCGCCAGCAAAAAGGCCGCCCGGGGGCGGCCTTTTTGTTTGGACGTCCAGACGTCCGTATCGGCGAACTTACTTGGCCTTGCCGCCGGCCAGCCCGTAGAGGGTCTGCGCCTGCTGCTTGAGCGCAGCGGCGGCATCGTCGCCCAGCACGTCGGTCTTGCCGTCGGCCTCGGACTGCTTGAGCAGCAGCTGGCCGTTGTCGTCCCAGCCGGCGCGCACGGTGGAGCTCGGCTTGGCGCTCTGGCTGGCCTTCTTCTGCTGCACCACCACCCACGGCTTGCCGTCCTTGTAGGCGTAGTCGGTGCTGGTGAAGCCCTTGTTGCCGTAGTCCGCCTGCTCGCGGATGAAGCGCACCTCGTTGTTGGCGCGGAACACCTGCCAGGCGCGCGAGACGTCCTTCTCCAGCTTCGAGCCGTTGCTGATCTTCATGCCGCCGATCTGCTTCTGCAGGCCCTGGAAGTCGGCCAGCTCCTTCTCGGCCGGGGTCTGCTCGGCCACCAGCTGGATCGACACCTGGTTCGAGGCGCCCTTGGTCAGCACCGGCGCCTGCAGCGGCATGCTGTAGTGGCGGTCGCCGTCGGTGAGGTCGGCCTTGATCACGTAGAGGTCGTCCGCCTTCACCTCGGCCGGGTTGAAGTCGAGCTCGAACGAGACCGGGAACTGCGTGGCCGGCTCGATCGTCTTGCTGGCCAGCGGCGCGGCGCCCTGCGCCGACACGTCGACCAGGTTCACCACCAGCTTGGCGGCGGAGGAAGGCTGGCCGCCACCGCGCACGCTGACCGTGCCAGTCACCTTGTTGCCCGCGGCCTGGGTGGACGAGGCACCTTCCTGCGCATCCTGCGATGTCGAACCCGAACCGTTGCAGCCGGCAAGAGCCAGTGCGGCAACGGACACCATCGTGCAAACGAACCTGCGCATGAGGAAACCTCTTTCCGGATAGGTAATGCGGTCATGAAAAGCAGGCGCCAGGCGCCAGGGCTTTCCGGAGGGGAACATCAAGAATAGCGGAAAGAATTATTACGACGCAAAAAGTCAAGCCTGGCTGCGACATTCTAGCCCCGCGTGCCGTGGCGGCTTCGTTTTTCCCGAAACCCGGCGCTCCGTTCGTCGACACCGATGGTATCGATGCGCCGCCCGTTTGGCGCGGGCCTTCTCGAACTATGTCGAACAGCCGACGCGGACCCGGCATGGGCGCCGCCCGCGGCATGCCCGAAATGCTTTATCCGTTCTGCATGCGGCGGATTTCGGTATGCCTCGCCGGTGGCCAGCTGCACCGAAAAGCCGGTGCGGCGGGCAATGAAAAACGCCCGAAGCCGCCCGGCATGCGGCATTAAGCCACACTCCTGTCCAGCCGCTCCGCGGCCGAGCCGGCGCCAAACCGCAGCGGCACGCCCACCGGCGCTTCCGGGAAATGGCACCGCAAGCCGCGCGGCGACGGCAACCTTAGCTGCGTTAAGTCGAATTTAATGCGACATCGCAAGTTGTCCCGGGTACTGTCAACCGCAGTGACGTTCTTGCGTTTGCAAAAGCCTGGCGTAAGGCAAAGCGTCCACACTGTGCATGGACGCCAAAAGCCCCGGCGTCGCCCTGAGACGTTCCCCCAGGAGCTCCACATGGATCTTTCCCCGTACAAGACCTCCCCGGAGGCGGCCGCTGGCGGCGGCTCCTTTTCCGACCGCATCCGGCTGCTGATCCAGCGGGTGGGCAGCGCCACGGAAATCGCCCGCCTGTGCGGCTTTTCCGAAGGCGTGGTGCGCAGCTGGCGCGACGGCAACACCGACCCTTCGCGGGCACGCTGCCTCAAGCTGGCGCGCACGCTGGGCATCTCCCTGGTGTGGCTGGTGGCCGGCGAAGGCTCGATGCTGCAGCGCGACCTCGACACCGGCGCCGACGAAACCGGCAGCGAGCTGGTGACCACCTCCCGCCTGCGCTCCTCCGGCCGCACCGGCGAGACGGCCGCCGCCGCATCCTTCACCACCTCGGGTGGCGTGGCCGGCATGGACCCGGACCGCCTGAGCGCCGCGATGCGCATCCTGCAGTCCGAGCTCGAACTGGCGGGCAGCCCGCTGCCGCTGGCCGAAAGCTCCGACCTGCTGAGCGAGCTGTACGAGATCCTCGGCCCCGGCAACCAGGTCGATGCCATCGCCATGCTGCGCTTCAACCAGCGCCTGGCGGAACGGATCGGCCGCAGCCAGGCGGCGTGAACGCCTCCGGCGGCTGGGCTTCGCCAGCCGCCGGGCGTGGGCCAACCGGCCGAACGCGCGCGGCGACTACAGCCGCGCGATGTCCGCCACGGCGGTGAACTGGGCCTTCAGCTGGCCGAGCAGGGCCAGGCGGTTCGCCCGCACGGCAGGGTCTTCCGCGTTCACCAGCACGTTGTCGAAGAAGGCGTCCACCGGCGCCTGCAGCCTGGCGAGGCGAGTCAGCACGGCCGCGTAATCGCCCGCCGCCAGCGCGGCGGCCGTGTCGGCCTGCGCCGCGGCCAGCGCGGCGGCCAGGGCATGCTCGGCCTCGGCCTCGAAGTGGGCCGGCTCCACCACGGCGCCCAGCGGCGCGCCGCCTTCCTCCTGCTGCTTGCGCAGGATGTTCGCCACGCGCTTGTTCGCCGCGGCCAGGCTGGCCGCCTCCGGCTGGCGGCCGAATTCGGCCACGGCGCGCAGGCGGCGGTCGAAATCGAGCAGGCTCGCCGGCACCACCGCCAGCACCGCCTCGAACTGCTCGGCGGTAAAGCCCTGCTCGGCGTAGTAGCCGCGCAGGCGGTCCAGCACGAAGTCGTAGAGTTCGGCCGCCAGCGCGGCGCGGCGCGGGCCGGCGTCGAAGGCCGGCGGCTTGCCGTCCTTGCCGGCGCTCTTGCCGGGCTTGGCGAGGCCGGCCGCCAAGGCCGTCTCCGGCAGCAGCTCCAGCGCTTCGGCGAACAGCGCGCGCAGGTCGAGGCCGAGTTCACCCTCGACCAGGGTGCGCGCCAGGCCCAGCGCGGCGCGGCGCAGCGCAAACGGGTCCTTGTTGCCGGAAGGCTTGAGGCCCACCGCGAAGATGCCCGCCAGCGTGTCCAGCCGCTCGGCCGCCGCCAGCACCTGACCGACCTTGCCGGCGGCGATGGCGTCGCCCGCGAAGCGCGGCTGGTAGTAGCTGTCCAGCGCGTCGGCCACCTCCGGCGCCTCGCCGTGGTGCTGCGCGTAGTAGCGGCCCATCACGCCCTGCAACTCGGGGAATTCGCCCACCATGCGGGTGAGCAGGTCGCACTTGGCGAGCGCGGCGGCGCGGGTGGCGGCACCGGCATCCACGCCCACGCGGTTGGCCACCACGCGCGCCAGCTCCGCCACGCGCACGCTCTTGTCCCACACGCTGCCCAGCGCCTGCTGGTAGGTGACGTGCTTGAGCGCGTCCTGATAGTCCGCCAGCGGCGTCTTGAGGTCCTCGTCCCAGAAGAACTTGGCGTCCGCGAAGCGCGGGCGGATCACCCGCTCGTAGCCCTTGCGGATCTCCGCCGGGTCGCGGCTCTCGATGTTGGCGAGGCCGATGAAGTGCTCGGTGAGCTGGCCTTGGGCGTCGAACACCGGCACGAACTTCTGGTTGGTCTCCATGGTGGTGACCAGCGCCTCCGGCGGCACCGCCAGGAAGGCGCGCTCGAACGCGCAGGCGATCGCCACCGGCCATTCGGTGAGGTTGGCGATCTCCTCCAGCAGCGCCTCGTCCAGCCGCGGCGTGCCGCCGGTCGCCGCGGCGACGCGCGCCACTTCCCCGCGCACGCGCTCGCGGCGCTCGGCCGGATCGGCCAGCACCTTGGCCGCGCGCAGCGCGTCCAGCCAGCTGTCGGCGTCGGCCACGTGCACCGGCTGCGGATGCATGAAGCGGTGGCCGCGCGACATGCGTCCGCTCTTGAGGCCCAGCAGCTCGCCCTCGACGATCTCGGCGCCGTGCAGCATCACCAGCCAGTGCGCGGGGCGCACGAAGCTGTAGTCGTGGTCGGCCCAGCGCATCGGCTTGGGGATCGGCAGGCCCTTGAGCGCCTCGGCCACGATCTCCGGCAACAGCGCGGCCACCGGCTGGCCCGGCTGCACGCTGCGGTAGACATACCAGGCGCCCTTCTCGGTCTCGAGCTTTTCCAGCTGCTCCACCGCCACGCCGCAGGACTGCGCGAAGCCCAGCAGCGCCTTGCTCGGCTGGCCGTCCGGGCCGGTACCGGCGGCGAGCGCGGGGCCGCGCCGCTCGATCGCCTGCGCCGGCTGCGCCAGCGCCACGCCCGGCACGTAGGCGGCGAGGCGGCGCGGCGAGGCATAGGCGCGCGCGCCGTCCAGCGCAGCGTCGACGCCGCGCTTGGCGAGGCCGTCGGCAATGCCGCGCAGGAAGGCGCCGGCCAGTTCGTCCAGCGCCTTGGGCGGCAGCTCCTCGGTGCCCAGTTCGATCAACAGCGACTTGGCGGCGCTCATGCGGCCTGCTCCCCGCTCTTGGTGGTGTTGGTGTTCTTGAGGCCCGGATAGCCGAGCTTCTCGCGCTGCGCCACGTAGGTCTCGGCCACGGCGCGCGCCAGCGTGCGCACGCGCAGGATGTAGCGCTGGCGCTCGGTGACGCTGATCGCGCGGCGCGCGTCCAGCAGGTTGAAGGTGTGGCTGGCCTTCATCACCTGCTCGTAGGCCGGCAGCGGCAGGTTGGCCCCGATCAGCTGGTTGGCGGTGGCCTCGCACACGTCGAACCAGTGGAACAGCTCGGCCACGTTGGCGTGCTCGAAGTTGTAGGTGCTCTGCTCCACCTCGTTCTGGTGGAACACGTCGCCGTAGGTCACCGTGCCGTGCGGGCCTTGTGTCCACACCAGGTCGTAGACGTTGTCCACGTTCTGCAGGTACATCGCCAGGCGCTCGAGGCCGTAGGTGATCTCGCCCGTCACCGGCCGGCATTCCAGGCCGCCGGCCTGCTGGAAGTAGGTGAACTGGGTCACCTCCATGCCGTTGAGCCACACCTCCCAGCCCAGACCCCAGGCACCCAGCGTGGGCGATTCCCAGTTGTCCTCGACGAAGCGCAGGTCGTGCACCAGCGGGTCGATGCCCAGTTCCTTCAGCGAGCCGATGTAGAGCTCCAGGATGTTCTCCGGGTTCGGCTTCATTACCACCTGGTACTGGTAGTAGTGCTGCAGGCGGTTGGGATTCTCGCCGTAGCGGCCGTCGGTGGGCCGGCGCGAGGGCTGCACGTAGGCCGCGGCCCAGGGCTCGGGCCCCAGCGCGCGCAGGAAGGTGGCGGGATGGAAGGTACCCGCGCCGACCTCGGTGTCGAGCGGTTGCAACAGCACGCAGCCCTGCGCCGCCCAGTAGCGGTTGAGGGTCTGGATCACTTCCTGGAAAGTGGGCGCGGACATAGCTTCCCGTGACCTGGAACAAAGCGCGCTAGTATAGCCCCAGCGGGCTCGTGCTCCGGCCGCTCCCGGCCGGCCGCATCGCCGCACGGGAGAATCATCCGGGATGGCCGCCTCACCGCAAATCGCCTCCATGCTCGGCCGTCGCGGCCGCCTGGGACTGGACGACCTGCTCGCCGCCCTGGTGGTCGACGGCTACGTGCTGGCGGAAGACGCCAAGCGGGTACGCATGGGCGCGCGCGCCGGCCGCAGCACGGTGGAGCTGCACCCGCTGGTGCTGATCGCCAACGCCAAGCTGGACAACCAGCGCGAGCCCGGCCGCCCGCTGCGGCTGGAGGCGCTCACCGAGTGGCTGGCGGCCCAGGCCGGCCTGGCCTACCTCAAGATCGACCCGATGAAGATCAACGTGGGCGCCGTCACCCAGGTGGTGAGCCACGCCTACGCCCAGCGCCACCGCATCCTGCCGGTGGCCGCCTCGCCGGGCGAGGTGACCTTCGCCACCAGCGAGCCGTTCGACGACGCCTGGGCGACCGACCTCTCGCACATGCTCCGCCGCGACGTGAAGCGCGTGGTGGCCAGCCCGCTCGACATCAACCGCTACCTGCAGGAGTTCTACGGCGTCCAGCGCTCGATCCAGCTGGCGCAGGACGCCAAGGGCCAGGGCGGCTACGACTCCGCCGCCCTGCTCAACTTCGAGCAGCTGGTGGAGCTGGGCAAGGCCGGCGAGGTGGGCGCGGACGACCGCCACGTCGTGCACATCGTCGACTGGCTGCTGCAGTACGCCTTCGAGCAGCGCGCTTCGGACATCCACCTTGAGCCGCGCCGCGAGGCCGGCCTGATGCGCTTTCGCATCGACGGCGTGATGCACAAGGTGTTCGAACTGCCGCCGCCGGTGATGACTGCGGTGACCGCGCGCATCAAGATCCTCTCGCGCATGGACGTGGCCGAGAAGCGCCGCCCGCAGGACGGCCGCATCAAGACCCGCTCGGCCGCCGGGCGCGAGGTGGAGCTGCGCATCTCCACCATGCCCACCGCGTTCGGCGAGAAGGTGGTGATGCGCATCTTCGACCCCGACATCGTCGCCAAGGATTTCGCCCAGCTCGGCTTCTCGGCGGAGGAGAACATGCTCTGGCGCGCCATGGTGGAGCAGCCGCACGGCATCGTGCTGGTCACCGGCCCCACCGGCTCGGGCAAGACCACCACGCTCTACTCCACGCTCAAGCACCTGGCCACGCCGGCGATCAACGTGTGCACGGTCGAGGACCCGATCGAGATGGTCTCGCCCGAGTTCAACCAGATGCAGGTGCAGTCCGCCATCGACCTCGACTTCGCCGCCGGCGTGCGTACGCTGCTGCGGCAAGACCCGGACATCATCATGGTGGGCGAGATCCGCGACCTGGAAACCGCGCAGATGGCCGTGCAGGCCTCGCTCACCGGCCACCTGGTGCTCTCCACCCTGCACACCAACGACGCGCCGAGCGCGGTCACCCGACTGCTCGACCTCGGCGTGCCGCACTACCTCATCCAGTCCACCCTCACCGGCGTGGTGGCGCAGCGCCTGGTGCGCACGCTGTGCCCACACTGCAAGCAGGAAACGGAGCAGGACCCGCACGCCTGGGCCGCGCTCACCCACGGCTGGGCGCTGCCGGTGCCGGCCAAGGTCTGCCGCCCGGTCGGCTGCCTGGAATGCCGCCACACCGGCTTCCTCGGCCGCACCGGCATCTACGAGATGCTGCGCCTGACGCCGCGCCTTCGCGGCCTGATCGCCGCCTCGCTCGACCTCGGCAGCTTCGGCGACGCCGCACTGGCCGGCGGCATGCGGCCGCTGCGCATTTCGGCCGCCGAGCAGGTAGCGCGCGGACTGACCACAGTGCAGGAGGTGCTCACCGTCTTGCCTGCGATCGACGCAGCTGACAATCTATAGCCGTCTAGACGTCTTTTTTATTTCGCCCATGAAGCCCGTACTGATCATCAGCACCGGCCGCGCCCCGGACAACATCCGGGCCCGGCACGGCGACTTCCCGCACTGGTTCCGCCTCGGCGCCCAACTGCTGCCCCGGCGGATTGCGGTGGTCGACGTGGCCAACGGCGAGACCCTGCCCGCGCCGCGCGAGGTCGCCGGCGCGCTGATCACCGGCTCGGCGGCCATGGTCACCGAACGCGCCGCATGGAGCGAGCACACGGCCGGCTGGATCCGCCAGGCGATGGACGCCGAACTGCCGATGTTCGGCGTGTGCTACGGGCACCAGCTGATGGCCTACGCCCTGGGCGGGCGCGTCGACTACCTGCCCGGCGGCCGCGAGATCGGCACCTTGCCGATGGAACTCCTGGAAAGCGCCAGGCACGACCCGCTGGCCGCGGCGCTGCCTGCCGTCTTCCGCGCCCACACCACCCACGAGCAGAGCGTGCTCGAGCCGCCCACGGGCGCCATGGTGCTGGCACGTTCCGAGCGCGACCCGCACCATCTCCTGCGCTACGGGAAGAACGCCCTCAGCGCGCAGTTCCACCCCGAGTTCAACGCCGAGGTGATGCGTGCCTATATCCGGCGCAAGCACGAGGCGATGCAGCGCGAGGGGGCCGATCCCCACCACACCTATCGCCAGGTGGCGGCCACGCCGATCGCGCGACGCCTACTGCGCGCCTTCGCGCGGCAGCACGGCCTCAGCCACGCCCGTCGCTGAAGCTCAGCGCGGCTTCGGCGGCAGCGGGAATGGCGTGATCTTCTGGCCGTCCGCGGCATCGCGGATCGCCAAGGCCCCCTTGCGCTCCACTTCCTCGACCTTCACCACCGCCTGCATCGGCAGGTGCAGCACGCGAGTGTCCTTGAACTCCTCGCGCAGGCGCTCCTCGGTGGGATCGACCACCAGCCCTTCGCCCGCCGGCTCGAACACCAGCTCGCCGACTTCGATGAAGCCCCACAGCGCACTGGAGGCGACCTGGTGCGCATAGAGCTCGTAGCTCTTGCCCAGGTGCAGGAAAGTCACTTTGTAGAGTTTCTTGGCCGTACGCATGATGCCAAGTCTAGCCGCGCAGGCGCCGCGTGATCGCATCGCGCGAGAACAGCGCGAACACCATGCCGAACAGGAAGCCGGCGATGTGCGTCCACCACACCACCGCGCCGTAGCTCGGTCCGGCATAGCTGAAGAGCAGCTGCAGCAACACCCAGATGCCGATCAGCAGAAAAGCCGGCACCCGCACGAATTCCAGATAGAGCCCCAGCGGCAACACCAAGCCGAGCCGCGTGCGCGGGAACAGCGCCACGTAGGCGCCCAGCACGGCCGACACGGCGCCGCTGCAACCGATGATCGGCGCACGCACGCCCGCCAACGTCAGCGCCCCCACCAGGTTGGCGACGATGCCGCCGAACAGGAACAACGCCAGGAAGCGGGTCGAACCCAGCGTCCGCTCCGCCGGCAACCCGAAGATGACGAGGAACAGCAGGTTGCTCAGGAGGTGCACCCAGGCCACATGGATGAACAGCGCCGTGAGCAGGCGCAACAGCGCGGGATCGGCCAGCTGACTCCACAGCGCCTCCCTGGCATCGAACACATTGGCCGGGATCGTGCCCCATTCGAGCAACAGGGAAAGCCGCTGCGGCGCGGGCATCAGCGCGAGGCCGACGAAGCAGATCACGCACAGCGTCACCAGCAGCAAGGTCGCCCATTGCAATCGCGAACGCCGCCGGGTTTCCACATGTACGAACAAGATGCGCTGCT
>NZ_LFQR01000040.1 GCF_001182895.1 Frateuria defendens
TCTCCATGAAGTGGTGGCCGTCGGCGCCGCCCGATCCATGATCCGGCCTGATCGGCGGCCATGCCTCGAAGAGCCAGCCCCCTGACCCTCCCCGCAAGAAAGCCCACGCGGGCGGCTTTGGCACCCCCTCCCCCCACCCCGTACAATGGCCGCTTTGCCCCCATTCAAGCGCGCCCGCGGCGCGCCATGACGAGCCCCTAGATGGACAAGAGTTTCGAGCCCCGCCCGATCGAGTCGAAGTGGTACGCACGCTGGGAAGCCAGTGGCGACTTCAGGCCCTCGGGCGCGGGCGAGCCGTACTGCATCCTGCTGCCGCCACCCAACGTCACCGGCACCCTGCACATGGGCCATGCGTTCCAGCAGACGGTGATGGACATGCTGATCCGCTACCACCGTATGCGCGGCTTCGACACGCTGTGGCAGGTGGGCACCGACCATGCCGGCATCGCCACCCAGAAGATCGTGGAGAACCAGCTCGCCGCGGACGGCCGCAGCCGCCACGACCTCGGCCGCGAACCGTTCGTGGAGCGCGTGTGGCAGTGGAAGGAGGAATCCGGCTCCACCATCACCAACCAGATGCGCCGCCTGGGCGTGGCCGCCGACTGGTCGCGCGAGCGCTTCACCATGGACGAGGGGCTCTCGGCCGCGGTGCGCAAGGTGTTCGTGGAGTGGTACCGCGCCGGCCTGATCTACCGTGGCAACCGCCTGGTGAACTGGGACCCGGCGCTGGGCACGGCGGTGTCCGACCTGGAGGTGAACAACGTCGAGCGCGACGGCCACCTGTGGTCGATCCGCTATCCGGTGGCCGGCAGCGACGAAAGCATCGTGGTCGCCACCACCCGCCCGGAAACCATGCTCGGCGACGTCGCCGTGGCGGTGCATCCGGAAGACGAGCGCTACGCCCACCTGGTGGGCAAGGCCATCGCCCTGCCGCTGACCGGGCGCGAGATCCCCGTGGTGGCGGACGACTACGTCGAGCGCGAGTTCGGCACCGGCGCGGTGAAGATCACCCCCGCGCACGACTTCAACGACTACGCGCTCGGCCAGCGCCACGGCCTGGCGCCGCTCAACATCTTCACCCTCGACGCCAGGGTCAACGAGAACGCGCCGGCCAAGTACCAGGGCCTGGAGCGCTACGAAGCGCGCAAGGCGGTGCTGGCCGATCTCGAAACCGCGGGCCTGCTGGTCGAGACCCGCCCGCACAAACTGCAGGTGCCGGTGAGCCAGCGCTCGGACGCGGTGATCGAGCCGATGCTCACCGACCAGTGGTTCATCGACCTCACCACGGACGTCCAGGCGGATGGCCGTCCGGGCGGCCGCAAGGCGATCACCGGGCCGGCGCTGGAGGCCGTGCGCTCGGGCGAGATCAAGTTCGTGCCGGAGAACTGGTCCACCACCTACACGCAGTGGCTGGAGAACATCCAGGACTGGTGCATCAGCCGCCAGCTGTGGTGGGGCCACCGCATCCCGGCCTGGTACGACGAGGCCGGCAACATCTTCGTGGGCGAGGACGAGGCCGACGCGCGCGCGCATGCCACCACCGCGCCGGTGGGCGCGCTGCGCCAGGACGACGACGTGCTGGACACCTGGTTCAGTTCCGCCCTGTGGCCCTTCTCCACGCTGGGCTGGCCGCTCGATGGCCCAGTGAAGAACGAGCGCGGCGAAGTCGTCGCCGACTGGTCGCACGATCAGCTCTTCCTGCCCAGCGCCGTGCTGGTCACCGGCTTCGACATCATCTTCTTCTGGGTCGCCCGCATGGTGATGGCGACCAAGTACTTCACCGGCCGGGTGCCGTTCCGCGAGGTGTACATCAACGCCATCGTGCGCGACGCCGAGGGCCAGAAAATGTCCAAGTCCAAGGGCAACACGCTGGACCCGCTGGACCTGATCGACGGCATCGAGCTGGAACCGCTGGTGGCCAAGTCCACCCGCTCGCTGCTGATCCCGCAGGTGCGCGAGAAGGTCGAGAAGCGCGTGCGCAAGGATTACCCGCAGGGCATCCCGGCCATCGGCACCGACGCGCTGCGCTTCACCTTCGCCGCGCTGGCCAGCTACAGCCGCACCATCAACTTCGACATCAAGCGCGCCGAGGGCTACAAGGCGTTCTGCAACAAGCTGTGGAACGCGGCGCGCTTCGTGCTTTTGAATGTCGGGAATGGGGAGTCGGGCATCGGGAATCGGGCAACGCCCGCGACCGAGGCGGAGCGGTGGATCCTCACGCGGCTGAAGCAGACGCTGGCGGAGGTGGAGCAGCACTTCGCCACCTACCGCTTCGACCTGCTGGCGCAATCGCTCTACGAGTTCGTGTGGAACGAGTACTGCGACTGGTTCCTGGAGCTGTCCAAGCCCGCCCTCAACGGCGAGGACGCGGAGGCCGCCGCCTCCACCCGCCACACCCTGCTGGTGGTGCTGGAGGCGGTGCTGCGCGCGCTGCACCCGGTCGTTCCCTTCATCACCGAGGAAATCTGGCAGTCGGTGGCGCCGCAGCTGGGCGTGGCGGGCGAGTCGGTGTTTGCACGTCCGTACCCCAAGGCCGACGACTTCGCCGCCGACGAGGCGGCCCGCGCCGAGATCGAGTGGTTCAAGGGCGTGCTCTCCGGCGTGCGCCGCATCCGCGCCGAGATGAACATCGCGCCGGGCAAGACCATCCCGCTGCGGCTCGCCGACGGCGAGGCCAGCGACCGTGCCCGCGCGGCCAAGTTCGCCGCGCAGATCGCCTTCCTCGCCCGCACCGAGGCGCCGCAGTGGATCGAGCCGGGCGCGGAAGAACCCGCCGCGGCCGCCGCGGTGGTCGGCAGCCTGCGCGTGCTGATCCCGCTCGCCGGCCTGATCGACCTCGGCGCCGAGCAGGCGCGACTGGCCAAGGAGATCGGCCGCATCGAGGGCGAGATCAGGAAGTGCGAGGCCAAGCTCGGCAACGCCAAGTTCGTCGCCAACGCGCCGGCCGAAGTGGTGGAGCAGGAGCGCCAGCGCATCGTGGACTGGGGCACCCAGCTCGGGGCGCTCAAGGAGCAGGCGCGCAAGCTGGGAGGCTGAGCTGAGCGGCCGCGCCCGCTTTGCGCGGGCGTCGTCGCGCCCGGCCGCGCCCGCCCCGCTCCCTTCTGGCGCCGAAGCTCCAGCGCCCTTGCCATCATTCCGGCGAAGGCCGGGAATCAGGCCGTACGCGAGCGGGAAGGCTGGATGCGCGGCCTGCGCGGGCATGGCAAGACGAGGCTTCGGTCGAACTTCGATGCTGCCGAACCCGGCGGGGAGAAAAGATAACCGCGCCACGCCTCAAGAGGCGCGCGGCAGCAGATCCAGCCCCATCACGATGGCGTCCTCGCGCCCGTCCTTGGCCGGGTAATAGCGCGGGCGACGGCCGACCTGGGCGAAGCCCACCGATTCGTACAGCGCCTGCGCCACCGGGTTGGACGGGCGCACTTCCAGGAAGATCCGCTCCGCGCCGTTCCAGCGCGCGATGTCGAGCAGGCGCCGCAGCAGGTAGCGGCCGAGGCCGCGGCCGCGCCAGTCGGAGCCCACGCAGAGGTTGAGCACGTGCGCCTCGCCCGCGCCCACCGACAGCACGCCGTAGCCGGCCAGCTCGCCCTCCACCCGCATCACCCAGCACGGGTGACCGGCCTTCAGGCAGTCGGCGAAGATGCCCTGCGACCAGGGGAAATCGTAGGAGGCGCGCTCCATGGCGCTCACCGCGGGCAGGTCCTCGCGGCGCATGACGCGGATCTCGGCATCGGGCCGGGCGACCGCGACCATGCTCAGCCCCCGCGCAGCGCCCGGCGCAGCTGGCGCACCGCCGTCCACAGCCGCCGCTTGCCGGCGCCCTGGCCGAGCACCGCGGCCGGCTCGTCCACCAGCACGATCTGCGCCTGGTTCATCACCGCCGCCGGCAGCTCGCGGCCCAGCGCGTGCGCCTGCGCCTGGCCGAACACCAGGTAGGCCGGCGCCGCCGGCAGCGGCGCGACCGGGCGGCCGTCCGCCACGCCGATGCGCGCGGCGCGGGCCAGCTCGCCCCCCCCGGCGAGCAGCGCGCGGCCGAGCAGGTCGAGCTCGCGCGGGGCGCAGCCGGCCGGCAGCACCACCACGCAATGGCCCGCGGCCGGCGGTATCGAGGCGGGCTCGGCCGTGGCGCCGGCCGGCGCATCCGCGGTCGGCGCCTGCGTGCGCAAGGCCCACGGCGTGATGCCGAGCGCCTGCAGCAGGCGGGCCCGGCGAGGCGGCGGCAACGCGCTGGCCGGCAGGGCGCTCATGCCGCGCCGCGCCGCGCGCGACGGCGATGGGTGGCGCGGCCCCACAGGGTCAGCACCGGCCCGGACAGGAGATACAGCGCGAACACCGCGAACAGCACCCGCGCGGTATCGAGCGCCAGCAGCACCAGCACCAGCACGGCGGCGACCACCCACCAGAACGGCACGCGCCCGCCGTCGCCGGTCGGCAGCGACTTGAAGCTGAAGTAGCGGAAGCGGCTGACCATCAGCAGGCCCGCCACCACCGCCAGCACCGGCGTCACGAAGCACAGGCTGGCGCCGCTCACTCCGGCGTTCTCCATGCTCCACACCAGGGCCATGCACACCGCCGCCGCGGCCGGGCTCGCCAGCCCCTGGAAATAGCGCTTGTCGATCACCCCGACCTGGGTGTTGAAGCGGGCCAGCCGCAGCGCCGCGCAGGCGGCGTAGATGAAGGCCGCGGCCCAGCCCACCTTGCCCCACAGCGGGCCGAAATCCTTCAGCGCGGAGAGCGACCAGTTGTACATCACCAGCGAGGGCGCCAGGCCGAAGCTCACCAGGTCCGAGAGCGAGTCGTACTGCACGCCGAACTCGCTCTGCGTGCCGGTGAGCCGCGCCACGCGCCCGTCCATGCCGTCCAGCAGCGCGGCCACGAACACGGCGATCGCCGCATCGGCGAAGCGGGCGTCGATGCTGGCCACGATGGCGTAGAAACCGGCGAACATGGCGCCGGTGGTGAACAGGTTCGGCAGCAGGTAGATGCCGCGATGGCGCGGTACCCGCACGGGCGTGCTATCGCTCATGAAACAATCCGTGACGTGCTGCGCGCAGTGTAAACCATGCCGCTTGAGTCCGACCCTGGAGGGTGTTAACAAGGGCGCCACCATCCGAATTCGGACCCGGAGAAACCCATGCGCCGCCCGCTCCTCGCCGTCGTGCTGCTGCTCGTCGCGCCGCTGGCCGCCGCGCAGGTCTACAAATGGACCGACGCCAGCGGCACGGTCCACTACTCCGAGACGCCGCCGCCGCAAGGCACCCGCTACAAGCAGATCACGCCCAGCGGCAGCGCCGAGCCGCTGGCCGCGCCGACGGCACCGGCACCGGCCGAGTCCGCCGCTAAGCCCGCCGAGCCCGCCGCCTCTTCGCTCCCGGTGGCCGACACGCCGGAGAACCGCACCAAGCTGTGCGCCTCGCTCAAGACCAACCTCGCCGCGCTCAACGGCAGCGGCCCGGTGGTGGTGCAGAACGGCGGCAAGCAGCACCTGCTCGACGACGCCGAGCGCCAGCAGCAGCTCGCCACGGCCAATAACCAGTACCAGCAGTACTGCAAGTAATCCGCCGGCGGCGCAGCGGCCGCGCGGCGACTTCGCGCCCATCGCCTCCCGGCCGGAAAACCCGGCCGGGACCGCCCGCGCGCCCGCTATACTCGGCCTCTTTTTTTAAGCCCGGAATGACCTGCCATGCGCCTCAGCCAATTCCACCTGGCCACCGTGAAGGAAGTGCCCGCCGACGCCGAAATCGCCAGCCACAAGCTGATGCTGCGCGCCGGCATGATCCGCAAGCTCGCCGCCGGCCTGTACACCTGGTCGCCGCTGGGCCTGCGTGTATTGCGCAAAGTGGAAGCGGTGGTGCGCGAGGAAATGAACCGCGCCGGCGCGATCGAAATGCTGATGCCCTCGATCCAGCCGCGGGAATTGTGGGAAGAAACCGGCCGCTGGGAGAAATTCGGCGGCCAGCTGCTCAAGATCAAGGACCGCAAGGAGCAGGAATTCTGCTACGGCCCCACGCACGAGGAAGTCATTACCGACTTCGCCCGCAATGAGCTGAAGAGCTACAAGCAGCTGCCGGTCAATTTCTACCAGATCCAGACCAAGTTCCGCGATGAGATCCGCCCCCGTTTCGGCGTGATGCGCGCGCGCGAATTCCTGATGAAGGATGCCTATTCCTTCCACCTCACGCCCGAGTCGCTCGCCGAAACCTACGAGGTGATGTACCAGGCCTATACCCGCATTTTCAGCCGCCTTGGCCTCACCTTCCGTGCGGTGCAGGCCGACACCGGCGCCATCGGCGGCAATGCCAGCCATGAATTCCAGGTATTGGCCGATTCGGGCGAGGACGCGCTGGTCTTTTCCGACGGCTCCGATTACGCGGCCAATATCGAGAAGGCCGAGGCGCTGGCGCCCGCCATCCAGCGCCCCGCCCCCACGGCCGAACTCGCGCGGGTGGAAACGCCGCGGCAGAAAACCATCGATGAAGTTTCGGCATTCCTGAAAGTCTCGCCGCAGCAGTGCCTGAAAACCCTGCTGGTGCGCGGCAAGGACGGCCTGGTGGCGCTGTGCCTGCGCGGCGATCACGAGATCAACGAGGTCAAGGCCGCCAAGCTGCTGGAATTGCCGGGCGAATCGGTGCTGGCGAGCGAGGAGGAAATCCTCGCCCTCACCGGCACGCGCCCCGGCTTCATCGGCCCGGTGGGCCTGCCCGCCGAAATCCCGGTGATCGTGGACCGCAGCGCCGCCGTGCTGGCCGATTTCGTCTGCGGCGGCAACGCCGACGGCAGCCACTACACCGGTGCCAACTGGGAGCGCGACGCACGCATCACGCGGGTGGAAGACTTGCGCCAGGTGATCGCCGGCGACCCCTCGCCGGACGGCCAGGGCACGCTCAGGACCGCGCGCGGCATCGAGGTGGGCCACGTGTTCCAGCTCGGCGACAAATACGCCCAGGCGCTGGGCGCCACCGTGCAGGACGAGGCCGGCAAGCAGCGCGCGATGCTGATGGGCTGCTACGGCATCGGCGTCAGCCGCATCGTGGCCGCCGCCATCGAGCAGCGCCACGACGAGGCGGGCATCGTGTGGCCCGAGCCGATGGCGCCCTGGCGCGTGGCGGTGTGCGTGATCAACCCCAAGAACAGCCCCGAGGTGGACGCGGCCGCCGCCTCGCTCTACGAGGAGCTGTCCGCGCGCGGCATCGAGACGGTGCTGGACGACCGCGGCCTGCGCCCCGGCGCGATGTTCGCCGACATGGAGCTGATCGGCATTCCGCATCGCGTGGTGGTGAGCGAACGCGGCCTGGCCGCCGGCACGCTCGAATACCGCAAGCGCGACGAAGCCGAAGCGCGCGCCATTACCCGCGACGAGCTGTTTACCCTGCTCGATTGAAAACCCCATTCGCCGGCCGGCGCCCGCGGACGCCGGCCGGCGGGGCGAATGCCGGCCATGCCGGCGCGCCACGGATTTCACCCGGTCCGGCATGGCGGGCGGCGCCATTCGCCTGCCGGGGCAATAATGCCGAGAACGTGCATGCGCGCATTCGATTCACGCGCAACTATTCGCCAAACCCCGGCGCAGGCGCCGCGATAAATTCCGCCCATTCGCGCCGCCAATGCGCGACGGCATGGCATTTTCTGCAATGGGCTTTTGCATTCGACCAGAAAATCGGTAAGAATCCGCCCCGAACCAGGATGGTGCCAAGCATTCCGCCGCCTTGGCGGGCCGATTCACATAAGAACTACGGAGGCATTCATGGCTGTCGATATCAAGAATCTCAACCACAATCAGCTCAATGACCTGATCAGCAAGGCCCAGCTGCGCCAGACCGAGCTGCGCAAGGAAAAAGTGGTCAAGCTGCGCGAGAAAGTGCATGCCTTGATCAAGGCCGAGGGTTATTCCTTCGAGGATATCTTCGGTGGCGCGCGCAAGCCCCGCCGCAGCACCGGCGCGGTCGCCCCGAAGTACCGCAATCCGGCCAATCCGGAGCAGACCTGGTCCGGCCGCGGCAAGCGCCCGCGCTGGTTCAACGATGCGCTGAAGGCCGGCAAGAAGGAAAAGGATCTGGCGATCTGATCCGTCGTAAGTTGTCCACTGCCAAGCAAAACGCCGGCCCCGTGCCGGCGTTTTGCTTATCTGGCATCCGTGGGATTTAAGCGCCGCCCGGTTGCGGCAAATTGCCGCCTATAGCGAACGGCGCGGCGAAATCAGCAAATCGCCGAACAGCAGTCCGGCCACCAGCGAGATCAGCAGGGTAATCAGCAAAATGCCGGTATCCACCCCGAGCAGGGTGTCGCGCTCGAACAGATAGGACACGCTGCGGAATCCCACACTGCCCGGCACCAGCAGGATGATGCCCGGCTCGCGGATCACCGCGCCGGGGCGATGCATGTAGCGCGCATAGAGATTGGCCAGCCCGCCGAGCAGCAGGCCGCCCAGGAAGACGCCGAACGGCGCGCCCGCGATGGCGCCGGACATCGCCCCGCCCCAGCGGGTGGCGAAATAACCCAGGATCACCGCGCCCATGACCACCGGCCAGTCGCGCGGCGCGGCGCGGAACAGCATGGCGAAGGCCAGCGCCGAGGACAGCAGCAGCGGGTATTCGGTCCAGCCCGGCAGCGGCGACAGCGGATAGCCGCCGGCCTCGATGCCGAGCGCCGCGCACAGCTGGCTGGCCGCTACGGTGCCGAAGGTGAGCTTGAGCAGGGTCGCCACCGCGCCGCCCATGCGCGCCACGCCGGCCACCAGGTGCTGGCTGGAGATCTCGCGCACGGCGGTGGTCAGCGCCATGCCGGGCAGCAGCACGATCAGGCTCGCCACCACCACCGACTTCACCGCCAGCGGCACCACGAAGGCGCTCACCGCCGTCGCCAGCAGCGTCGCCACCATCGCGCAGATCGCCTCGCTCGCCGCGGACAGCCGCGGGCGGGTGATCGCCAGCACGGTGATCACGCCGATGATCAGGCCGATCACGCCCGCCACCAGCAGGTCCGCCCACGAGCTGTGCAGCAGCAGGCCCACCACGCTGGCGGCGGAAAGCCCGTAGCTGGCGATCAGCCAGGCCTGGGCGCGGCGCGTGTCCGGCCTGCCCAGTTCTCGCAGCAGGTGGAAGCCCTCGCGCAGGGCCAGCTCGCCGGCCACGGTGCGGTCGGCGATGGCGTCGGCCGCGCACAGGCGCGCCAGGTGCACGTCGCCGGGCAGCAGCCGCATCACGCGGGCGATCGGCGTGGCCTCTTCCTCGCTCTGCATCTGGTCGGCGAAGGAGATGATGATGGCGGTGGGGCTGGACCACACGTCCGCGCTCAGGCCCAGCCGCTGGGCCGAGGCGGCGATCGCCATCTCCAGGCGCGGCGCCGGCGCGCCGTACTGGTGCAGGCGGCGGGCCAGCTCGACCAGGAAGGCGATGCGGGTATTGAGCGGCGCCGCGGCGGCCGCGCTCGGCTGGATCGCGCTCATGCGGCCGGACGCACCTTGAGGGTGGTGCCGTCCACGCCGTACACCTCGACCATCGCGCCCCGCGGCAGGTCCGGCCCGCTGACCAGCCACTGCCCGTCGCCCACCCGCGCCTTGCCGCGACCGTTGACGATGGCCTCCACCAGTACGTAGCGCTGGCCGATCAGCTGCTCGCCGCGGCGGTTGAGGTGTGCCTCGTGGGCCGCACGCAGGCGCAGGCGCGGCCGCACGCCATGCCACCAGACCAGGCAGGCGAGCACCGCCAGCACGGCGAACGCCACCGCCTGCGCCAGCAGCGAGAGGCCGGGCACGACCAGCAGCAGCACGCCGGTGGCCGCGGCGGCGATGCCGATCCACAGCAGGAAATAGCCCGGCAGCAGCAGCTCGGCGCCGATCAGCAACAGCGCGAGGATCCACCACAGGTCATGCAAGGCGAACGATTGGGACATCGACGACTCCGGAAAGGCGCCCGGGATGGAAGCAGCCGCGCCGTCCGCGAAGGCGAACGGCGCGGCATGGGAAAGAACGTTAGCCGAAATGCTGGGCCAAAAGCGGTTTGCGCCCCCGCTGCAAGACCTGCCGGCGGGATGTAGGCGCGCCTTGCGCGCGACCGCTCTTCGCTGCGCATGGAACTTAAGAGCGGTCGCGCGCAAGGCGCGCCTACAGCACGACGCGGGCAGAGCCGTGCCTGGCAGGCGGCCCGCGCCGTCTCACCCCACCGGCGGCGGCGGGCGCCGGCCGGGCGTGGGCGGCGCCTGCTGCTGATCCAGCGACGCCTTCGCCAGCTCGGCGATGCCGGCCAGCGAGCCCAGGATGCCGGTGGCCTCCATCGGCAGCAGCAGGGTCTTCTGGTTGGGCGAGTGGGCCATTTCCTTCAGCGCCTCGACGTACTTGTTGGCGACGAAATAGTTGAGCGCGTTGACGTTGCCGCTGCTGATCGCCTCGGACACCATGCGCGTGGCCTGGGCCTCCGCCTCGGCCAGGCGGATGCGCGCCTCCGCCTCGCGGAACGCCGCCTCCTTGCGGCCGTCGGCGGCGAGGATGGCCGACTGCTTCTCGCCCTCGGCCTTGAGGATGGCACTCTGGCGCAGGCCCTCGGCCTCCAGGATGTTGGCGCGCTTCTCGCGCTCGGCCTTCATCTGCCGCGCCATCGCATCCACCAGATCGCGCGGCGGGGAGATGTCCTTGATCTCGATGCGGTTGACCTTGACGCCCCACGGGTGGGTGGCCTCGTCCACCACGCGCAGCAGCTGGGCATTGATCACGTCGCGCTTGCTCAGGGATTCATCCAGATCCATCGAGCCCAGCACCGTGCGGATGTTGGTCATCACCAGCGCCAGCGAGGCCTGCTCCAGGTTGGCCACCTCGTAGGCCGCGCGCGCGGCGTCCAGCACCTGGTAGAACACCACCCCGTCCACCCGCACCACGGCGTTGTCCTTGGTGATGACGTCCTGCGAGGGCACGTCCAGCACCTGCTCCATCATGTTCATCTTGCGGCCCACCGCGTGGTAGACCGGGATGAGGAAATGCAGGCCCGGCGTCAGCGTGCGGGTGTAGCGGCCGAAGGTCTCCACCGTCCACTCGTAGCCCTGCGGCACCACGCGCACCAGCTTGACGATGACCACCACCACCAGGGCCACCACCACCAACGCAAGCATCTGTCCCACGGCACGGCTCTCCTTCTCCTTCGGGTGGAAGGAGTATAGGCAGGTCGGGGGCATGGCATGGCGGCCGGGGAGGCGCAGGTGTCTCGTGCCCACCGTGACCTGCTCCCCTCCCCGGCGGGAGAGGAGCAAAGCGCGAAGCCCGCCCGCTCGCCGTAACGGCTCCCTCTCCCCGTTGGGGAGAGGGTTGGGGTGAGGGGACACGGTCGCCACAACCTCGCTTCGAGCGAGCTTCACCGCGAGCACCACCCCTCACCTCGGTCCTCTCCTCTCCCCGCGGGGGAGAGGAAGCCAAGCGCACACGGCCAAAGCTCACCGCGACCGGCTCCCTCTCCCCGCGAGGAGAGGAAGCCAAGCGGACGGCGCGTCAGCCGACTCGCGCAAACAGACTCCCGCACGCCGGCAATTGCAGCCGCCCGCCCGCGCAGGAGCCGGCCAGCAGGCCGTGGCCGTCCAGGTGATGCAGCGCACCGGCCAGCGGCACGGCGATCTCCACCGCGGCATCGCCGAGGTTGAAGGCCACCAGCACAGTCTCCCCGCCGAGCCGGCGGGTGAAGGCCAGCACCGGCTCGGGCGTGTCGAGGAAGGCGATGTCGCCCTCGCACAGCGCCGGCTGCGTGCGGCGCCAGTGCAGGAAGCGGCGGAAGCCGTGCAGCGCGGAGTGCGCGTCGGCCTCCTGCGCGGCCACCGCCAGCGCGCGGTGTTCCGCCGGCACCGGCAGCCACGGCGTGCCGCGGCTGAAACCGGCGCCGGGCGCCTCTCCCGTCCACGGTATCGGCGTGCGGCAGCCGTCGCGGCCCTTGAAGTTGGGCCAGAAGGCGATGCCGTAGGGATCGCGCAGCGCC
Organism: Frateuria defendens; assembly: GCF_001182895.1. Taxonomy (GTDB): domain Bacteria; phylum Pseudomonadota; class Gammaproteobacteria; order Xanthomonadales; family Rhodanobacteraceae; genus Frateuria_B; species Frateuria_B defendens. Next base: position 11,949 of record NZ_LFQR01000040.1, read on the forward strand.
TCGTAGGGCACCTGCGCCTCGCCCAGCCCCAGCTCCTCGCCCTGGTACACGCACACGCTGCCGCGCAGCGCGCACACCAGCGCGGTGAACTGGTTGGCCAGCCGCGCCGAGGCGCGCGCGCCGCCCCAGCGGCTGAGCACGCGCTCCACGTCGTGGTTGGAGATCGCCCAGCACGGCCAGCCCTCGGTCAGCTGCGCTTCCAGCCTCGACACCGTGTCGCGGATGTGGGCGGCGCTGAAATCCTCGGTGAGCAGCTCGAAGCTGTAGCCCATGTGCAGGCGATGGCCACGGGTGTACTCGGCCATGGTCGCCAGCGAATCCTCCGAGGAGATCTCGCCCAGCGCCACGCGGCCGGGGTAGCGGTCGAGCACCGCGCGCAGGTCTTCGAGGAAGCCCAGGTTCTCCGGCTGCGTGTTGTTGTACCAGTGGTACTGGAAGGCGTAGGGGTTGTCCGGGCTGAAGCCGCGCCCGGTGCGCTCGGCCGGCGGCTTGGGCGGGTTGTCGCGCAGCAGCGGGTCGTGGAAGCAGAAGTTGATGGCGTCCAGGCGCAGGCCGTCCACGCCGCGCTCGAGCCAGAAGCGCACCTCGTCCAGGATCGCCGCGCGCACGGCGGGGTGGTGGTAGTTGAGGTCGGGCTGCGAGGCGAGGAAGTTGTGCAGGTAGTACTGCCCGCGCCGCGGCTCCCACTGCCAGGCGGTGCCGCCGAAGAGGGAGAGCCAGTTGTTCGGCGGCGAGCCGTCGGGCTTCGCGTCCGCCCACACGTACCAGTCGGCCCTGAGGTTGTCGCGGCTCTCGCGGCTTTCGCGGAACCAGGCGTGCTCCACCGAGGTGTGGCTGAGCACCTGGTCGATCATCACCTTGAGGCCGAGCCCGTGGGCCTTGGCGAGCAGGCGGTCGAAATCCTCGAGGGTGCCGAACAGCGGATCGACCGCGCGATAGTCGGCGATGTCGTAGCCGAAGTCGGCCATCGGCGACTTGAAGAACGGCGAGATCCAGATCGCGTCCACGCCCAGGCCCGCCACGTAGTCCAGCCGCTCGGCGATGCCGGGCAGGTCGCCCACGCCGTCGCCGTCGGTGTCGAGGAAGCTGCGCGGGTAGATCTGGTAGATGACGGCGCCGCGCCACCAGGGTGAACCGGCCATGCAACGATATCCCTAAAGAGGCCGTGTGCTCCAGGCGAGCTGCGGCGAACGGGTGTGGAGCTTAGCCGCAGCCCTTCACGCCCTCGCAGGGGCTGCATACGTATTCATGCATGCGGCGGTCGCAACATAGACGCCGCCCCGGCGCGCCGCGCGCTGCCGGCGCATCGCCCAGCGCTCTCGCGCAAGGTGGCGATTCCATGTGGGAAAGCCCGCGCACGCCCGCTTCCGCACGCCCGTGCTGCACCGCGATGGCGGCCCGCGAGGGGTCTGCATGAATACGTATGCAGCCCTGCGCTGCATACGAAACAACGTCACTAAGATGCCGCCGCAACACGCTCATCTCACTTCAGAAAAAGCGTGGGCACCCGCTGCGTCCGCACCTCGCCGCCGCAGCGGGCATGGGTACCGAAGCTAGGGTTTTTCTGGAGGGGAGCATGAACCGATTCGAGCGCAATACGCTGGCCATGGCCGTCGCCGCTGCATGCATGGGCCTGTGTGCCACCGCCACCGCGCAGCAAGCCGCCGTACCGCAGCAGGCCGCCGCACAACCGTCCAGCGCGCAGCAGTCCGACGCGCAGGACGACACCACCGAAGACAAGGACCACCACAAGGTCAAGCAGCTCGAGGCCATCGCGGTGCAGGGCTTCAGCAGCAGCCTGCAGAACTCGATCGCCACCCAGCGCAACGCCGACGAGATCGTGGAGGCCGTGTCCTCCGAGCAGATCGGCAAGCTGCCCGGCGTGAGCATCGCCGACACCCTCGGCCGCCTGCCGGGCCTCACCGTGCAGACGCTTTCCGGCCGCCCGCAGGTGCTCACCATCCATGGCCTCGGCCCGGACTTCAGCACGGCCCTGGTCAACGGCCGCGAGCAGGTCAGCACCTCCAACAACCGCGACATCCAGTACGACCAGTACCCCTCGAGCTGGTTCAACCAGGTGGTGGTGCACCTGAGCCCCACCGCCAACCTGCTCGGCCAGGGCCTGGCCGGCACCGTGGACATGCACACCATCCGCCCGCTGGAGCAGGACAAGCGCGTCACCGCGGTCAACGCGCGCTACGTGTGGAACAGCTTCGACCAGCTCGCCAAGGGCGACGGCGTGAGCGACAAGGGCTACCACCTCAACGGCATCTACGTGGACCAGTTCGCCGACCATACCCTGGGCGTGACCCTGGGCGTGGACGCGGAGTCCAGCCCCGCGCAGATCCAGCACCAGGGCACCTGGGGCTACCCCACCACCGCCGACGGCACGCTGACCCTGGGCGGCGCCAAGAACTACGCCATCTCCGACCAGCTCAAGCGCCTGGGCGTGCTCGGCACGGTGCAGTTCAAGCCGACCGACAACTTCACCAGCACGCTGGACATGACCTATGACAACTTCCGCGAGACGCAGCAGCTGAAGGGCATGGAGTTCCCGCTGTTCTGGGGCTCCGGCGTGACCCTTCAGCCCGGCGCCGTGGACAGCGGCAGCTTCGTGCAGAGCGGCGTGTACGACAACGTCAAGGCGGTGGTGCGCAACGACTACAACCGCACCCGCGCCAAGGTCTACAACTTCGGCTGGAACAACAAGTGGCAGATCAGCGAGGGCTGGTCGGCCGAGGCCGACGCCAGCTACTCGCGCGCCAACCGCCGCGACTTCCTGGTGGAGAGCTACACGGGCACCGGCTACAACGTGGGCGGCGGCGCCACCGATTCGATCGGCTTCCACCAGCGTGGCGACGGCCTGTTCATCCTCAACCCGTCGCTCGACTACTCCTCCGGCCTGCTGCTGACCGACCCGCAGGGCTGGGGCTCCGGCGCCACGCCGCCCGTCGTGCAGGCCGGCTTCATCAACCGGCCCAAGACGGTGGACTACCTGGCCAAGCTGCGCCTGGGCGTGCAGCATGACTTGGTCAGCGGCCCGATCTCCAGCGTGGAGTTCGGCGTGGAGCGCGGCACGCGCAACAAGACCTACACCATCGACCAGAGCTTCCTCATCCTGCCCAACGGCGCCACCACCGCGCCGATCCCGGGCTACAGCGTGGACGACCCGCTCGGCTTCATGGGCGTGGGCCCGCAGGTGATCTACAACCCGCTGACCCTGATCCACAACGGCACCTACGTGGAGTTCCCCACGGCGCTGTCCTCCATCGCCGTGCCGCCGAACTGGAAGGTGCGCGAGAACGACCTCACGCCCTACCTGCAGTTCAACATCAGCACCCAGCTCGGCGACGTGTCGCTGCGCGGCAACGTGGGCCTGCAGGTGGCGCACACCAACCAGAAGTCGGAAGGCCAGCGCGTCACCGCCGGCAACGCCACCAACGGCTCGCTGCCGCAGCTGGTGCCGATCTCCGGCGGCACCTCCTACACGCGCTACCTGCCCAGCATGAACCTGGTGTTCGGCTTCACCGACAACGTGGACCTGCGCGTGGGCGCGGCCCGTGTGCTGGCCCGCCCGCGCATGGACCAGATGAGCGCGAGCATCGGCCTCAACACCAACATCACCCGGCTGGCCTCGACCGACCCCAACCAGTCCTACTTCAGCGCCAGCGGCGGCAACGCCAAGCTGCGGCCGACCATGGCCGACAACTACAACGTGAGCCTGGAGCGCTACTTCGGCGACAGCAAGGGCTACGCGGAGCTGTCCGCCTACTACCTGAAGCTGAAGGACTACATCAACCCCAACGCCGCCTACCTCTACAACTTCGCCGACTTCGTGGGCGCCTACCTCACGCCGGCGCAGCAGCAGCAACTAGGCACCACCTACGGCATCGTCTCGGGCCCCACCAACGACGGCAAGGGCAACGTGCGCGGCATCCAGGGCGTGGTCAACACGCCGCTGGGCCTGCTCTCCCCCGTGCTCGACGGCTTCGGCGTGATCGTCAGCGCCAACATCACCAAGAGCTCCATCACCTACGCCGGCAACCCGGAGGCGATCACCGTGCCCGGCCTCTCCAAGCGGGTGATCAACAACACGCTCTACTACGAGCACAACGGCTTCGAGGCGCGCATCAGCCAGAACTACCGCAGCAACTTCCTGGGCGAGGTGTCCGGCATCAGCGCCACCCGCATCACCCAGGTGATCCAGGGCGGCAGCACCTACGACGCGCAGGTGAGCTACGCGCTGCAGACCGGCCGGTTCAAGGGCCTGACGGTGCTGCTGCAGGGCTCCAACCTCAGCAACAAGAAGTTCGTGAGCTACCAGAACAACGACGTGCGCCAGACCCTGACCTGGGAAGCCTACGGCCGTCGCTTCGAGTTCGGCGTCTCCTACAAGTTCGACTGACGCCTTGCGTACCTCCCCGAGCCCCGTTGGACGTCATCGACGGGGCTTTTTTTTCACCGCACCATCCCACCTGCCGGCCCCGCCCCGGGGCTTGCGGCATGACGGACCTCCCATGATCGATGCCTCCCTCCGGCATGCGAGAAACACCTGCGCCGCCCTGCTCATGCTCGCCTGCGCGCTCGCCGGCCCGGCACGGGCGATGCCGGCGGACGCCACGGCCCCCGCGCCGGCACCGACGGGACGAAGCTCCGGCGTGTGGTACGAGATCTTCGTGCGCGCCTGGTACGACACCGACGGCGACGGCATCGGCGACCTGAACGGCGTCACCGCCAAACTCGACTACCTCAAGTCGCTCGGCGTGGACGGCATCTGGCTGATGCCGATCAACCCCTCGCCGAGCTACCACGGCTACGACGTCACCGACTACTACGCCGTCAACCCGCAGTACGGCAGCCTGGCCGACTTCGAGCGGCTGGCGGCCGCGGCGCACCAGCGCGGCATCAAGGTCATCCTCGACCTCGTCATCAACCACACCAGCGACCGGCACCCCTGGTTCCGCGCCGCGCTCGACCCGGCCGACCCGCACCGCGCCTGGTACACCTGGGCCGCGCCCGGCGCGGACCTGCACGCCACCAGCGCCGTCGGCAGCCCGGCCTGGCATGCCATCGGCGGCCAGCACTACCTCGGCGACTTCTCCGCCGGCATGCCCGACCTCGACTACGACACGCCGGCCGTGCGCTCGGAGATGATCCGCGTGGGCCGGTTCTGGCTGGACAAGGGCGCGGACGGCTTCCGCCTCGACGCCGCCCGCCACATCTACCTCGACTTCGCCGCGCAGGAAGGTGATCGCACCGTGGTGGCGAAGAACGTGCGCTGGTGGTCGGACTTCCGCGCCGGCCTCGCCGCCGCCAGGCCGGATGCCTACCTCGTGGGCGAGGTGACCGAGCACACGCCGGCCCGGCTCGCGCCCTACCTCGGGCCGCTCGACGCGGTGTTCGACTTCCCGCTCGCCGAGCGGCTGATCGACAGCGCCGGGCACCAGCGCAACCGCGGCCTCGACGCGCTGCTCGGGCAGGTGGCCGCCGCCTACCGCAAGGCCGGCCGCCATGACGCGCCCTTCCTCTCCAACCACGACCAGGAGCGCGTGATGAGCCGCCTGCACGGCCAGCCGCCGCACATGCGCGTGGCCGCCGCCATGCTGCTCACCCTGCCCGGCGAGCCCTACGTCTACTACGGCGAGGAGCTGGGCATGCAGGGCCGCAAGCCGGACGAGAACCTGCGCGAGCCGATGCGCTGGCAACGCGCTGGCGACGCGCCCGGCGCGACGCGCTGGAAAGCCTCCAGCGCCGGCCAGGGCGGCGAGGTGTCGGTGGAGGCCGAGGAGGCCGATCCCGACTCGCTGCTCAACCGCTACCGCACCCTGATCCACTGGCGCGCCGAACTGCCGCTGCTGCGCGACGGCGACGTGCGCACGTGGCCGCTGGCCGACCCGCGCCTGTTCGCCTTCGAGCGCTTCGACGGCACCGCCCGCGTATTGGTGGTGCACAACCTTTCCGGCACGCCGCGCACGCTGCGCCTCGCCCCGCGCGAGGGCCACGCCTACGGCACGATCCGCCTGCACACCGGCGGCGCCGCCACGCTGGCCGGCGGCCGGCTCACCCTGCCCGCCTACGCCACGGTGGTATTGCAATGAACCTCGCCCGCCTGCCCCGCCACCCGCTCGGCGCCCTGCTCACGCTGCTCCTGCTGGGCGTCGCGCCACCGGCTTGCGCGTGGCAGGCGGCGGTGCCGGACGCCGGCAAGGCGACCGCCGACGTCGCCGCGGCCGACGCTTCCACGCTCCTGCTGCCGGCTGGCGAGGCGCAGGTCGAGGTACGCCTGCTCGACGCCAACGTGGTGCGCCTGCGCGTCGCCGCCCCGCACGACGCGGCGCCCGCGGCCACGGTAGTGCTCGATCCACGGGCGCAGTGGCCGGACGCCGTACCGGCCCGGCGCGCGGCGCAGGACGGCATCGCGCAGCTCGCCACCGCCGCGCTGCGCCTGCGCTGGGACGCCGCGCATCACCTGCTCACGCTGGAGGACGCCGCGCAGCATCGCCTGCTGCAACTGGACCCGCGCACGCTGGCGCGCGGCGCACCCGCACTGGTCCACGCGCCGGGCGATGCGCTGTACGGCATCCACGGCTACGACGCCTTCGAGCACGCCGGCGGCCTGCTGCGCCACGGCGATCTGCGCGCCCATGCCGGCAAGCAGGGCATGGCCGGCGCGCCGTTCGCCTGGAGCACCGCCGGCTACGGCGTGCTGGCCGATGCGGTGGGCGTGCGCTTCGACCTCGCCGGCGACCGCCTCGCGCTGCGCGGCGAGCACGGGCCGGTCCGCGACCTCTACCTGATCGCCGGCGACCCGCACGCGATCTTCGCCGCGCTGGCCAGGCTCAGCGGCCCCACACCGCTGTTCCCCAAGTGGGCGATGGGCTTCAACAACAGCCAGTGGGGCATCGACCAGGCGGAGCTGCTCGGCATCGTCGAGGGCTACCGCACGCGGCACATCCCGCTCGACAACGTGGTGCTCGACTTCGACTGGAAGGCCTGGGGCGAGGACGACTACGGCGAGTTCCGCTGGAACCCCGCCAAGTTCCCCGGCGGCCCCGACGGCAGCCTGAAGCGCACGCTCGACGCGCGCGGCGTGCGCCTCACCGGCATCATGAAGCCGCGCATCCACGTGGACACGGTGGAGGGCCGCGAGGCCACCGTGCATGACTACTGGCTGGCGCAGGGCAAGGCCAGGCCGGACTACTTCTCGCACCAGAGCGTGCGCGAGATCGATTTCGCCCAACCCGCCGCGCGCGCCTGGTTCTTCAACGACGCGCTCCGGCATGCCTACGCCACCGGCATCGCCGGCTGGTGGAACGACGAGGCCGACGACAGCGGCGTGGACACCCAGCACCTGGACATGCAGCGCGCGCTGTACGAGGGCCAGCTGGCCGCGTTCCCCAACCGGCGCGTGTGGTCGATCAACCGCAACTTCTATCTCGGCGCGCAGCGCTACGCCTACGGCCTGTGGTCGGGCGACATCGCCACCGGCTTCCCCAGCATGGCCGGCCAGCGCCAGCGCATGCTGAGCGCGGTGAACCTGGGCGCCATGCAGTGGGGCATGGACGGCGGCGGCTACAAGGGCACGCCCACGCCGGAGAACTACGCGCGCTGGATCGAGTTCGGCGCCTTCACGCCGGTGTTCCGCGTGCACGGCGAGCTGGGCCAGAAGCGCCAGCCCTGGCGCTTCGGCCCCGTGGCCGAGCGCGCCGCCGCGGACGCCATCCGCCTGCGCTACGCGCTGCTGCCCTACGTGTACAGCTACGAGTGGCGCCGCCGCACGAGCGGCGTGGGCCTGGTGCGGCCGCTGCTGTTCGACTGGCCGCACGACCCCAAGGTGCGCGACAGCTACGACGCCTGGCTGTTCGGCGACTACCTGCTGGCGGCGCCGGTGGTGGAGCCCGGGCAGACGCACAAGCGCCTCTACCTGCCCGCGGGCCAGTGGACCGACTGGTCCAGCGGGCGGCGCTACGCCGGCGGACAGGCTATCGACCTCGCGGTGGATGCGACGGGCTGGCGCGACATCCCGCTGTTCGTGCGCGAGGGCGCCATCATCCCCATGCAGCCGCCGATGGACTACGCTGGCGAGCGCGCGCTGGAGGAAGTCACGGTGGAGGTGTTCCCCGCCGAGGCGGCGAGCCGCTTCGACTATTACGACGACGACGGCGAGAGCTACGACTACGAGCAGGGCGCGTATTTCCTGCAGACGCTCGGCACCCGACGCCAGGGCCGCACGGTGGTGTTCGACGCGGCCGCCCCGCAAGGCCGTTTCCGCCCCGCCCTCGCCCGCTATCTGCTCAGGATCCACGGCCCCGCCGCCACCTCGGTGGCGATCGACGGCCGTGCGCTGGCCGCGGCCGCCGGCCCCGCCGCGCTCGCACGCCAGCGCGGCGAAGGCTGGGCCACTGGCCAGGACCGCTACGGCCCGGTCACCTACGTGCGCCTGGCGGCGGGCAGCGCGCGGCACGTGGAGCTGTCGGCGGGGGAGTGACAACGCCGCGCGGGCCGCTCCCGGGAACCCGCGCGGTGATGGCGGGAGAGGTTTCATCCACGCATGCTGAGGGGGAATCCATGCACAAGCCGACCGGAACACCGCGCCGCCGTGCCCGCAGACTGGGCATCGCCGCGGCGCTGGCCTGGACGCTGTACGTCGCACCGTTGCCGTTCGCCCCGGCCCACGCGGCCAACCACGACAACAACGTGGAATGGGACGGCCTGTTCCACGACCAGGGGCCGCTCTACGACAACCATCCCGAGCCCACCGCCGCGCAGGCCGTGACGCTCACCCTGCGCACCTACAAGTACGACGCCACCAGCATCAACATCAAGTACTACGACAGCGCCGACGGCACCTTCCACTGGGTGGCGATGGCCTGGACCGCCAACGACGCCACCGGCAACTTCGACGACTGGCAGGGCACCGTGCCGGCCAGCGCCTCGGCCAAGTACTACCGCTTCCAGATCAACGACGGCAGCGCCACCGCCTGGTACAACGCGGCCGGCACCTACGCGGCCGAGCCCTCCTTGGGCGATTTCTTCATCCTCCCCGGCTTCAAGACGCCGGACTGGATGAAGCACGGCGTGATCTACCAGGTCTTCCCCGACCGCTTCTACAACGGCAGCACCGCCAACGACGTGCAGAGCGGCCAGTACACCTACGCCGGCTGCGCCACCGAGAAGCACGCCTGGGGTTCCAGCGTGTTGCCCAACGTGAACGGCTGCAACAGCGCCGTGTTCTTCGGCGGCGACCTCGCCGGGCTGGACCAGAAGCTCGGCTACATCAAGAACACCGTCGGCGCGGACATCCTCTACCTCAACCCCGTGTTCCTCTCGCCGACCAACCACAAGTACGACACCGAGGACTACATGACGGTGGACCCGGCCTTCGGCAGCAACGCCACGTTGCAGCAGCTGATCGCCAGCATGCACGGCACCGCCAACGGGCCGCAGGGCTACGTGATCCTCGACGGCGTGTTCAACCACACCGGCGACACCCACGCCTGGTTCGACCGCTACCACTGGTGGAGCGCCACCGGCGCCCACGAGTCGCAGTCCAGCGCCTGGTACGGCTGGTACACCTTCCAGAACTGGCCCAATACCTACTCGGGCTTCTTCGGCATCGCCAGCATGCCCAAGCTCGACTACGGCGCCAGCGGCTCGGCCGTGCGCAACGCCATCTACGGCTCGGCCACCTCGGTGGTGCAGGCCTACCTCAAGTCGCCCTACGGCATCGACGGCTGGCGGCTCGACGCGGCCCAGTACCTCGACGCCGGCGGCAACGAGGGCAGCGACGCCACCAACCACCAGATCATGGCCGAGCTGCGCCGCGCGGTGAAGGCGGCGAACGCCAACGCCGGCATCCTCGGCGAGTTCTGGGGCAACGCCGGCCCGTGGACCGCCGGCGGCAAGGAGTGGGACAGCGCCATGAACTACGACGGCTTCATGCAGCCCGTCTCGGAGTGGATCACCGGCAAGGACTACAACGGCAACGCCGCCGCCATTCCCGCCAGCCAGTTCGACAGCTGGCTGCGCGGCACGCGGGCCAACTACCCCGCCAACGTGCAGCAGAGCATGAGCAACGCGCTGGGCAGCCACGACGTCACCCGCTTCGGCTACCGCGCCGGCGGCGACCTCTGGAAGACCCACCTCGCGCTAATCTTCCAGATGACCTACGTAGGCACGCCCACCGTCTACTACGGCGACGAGTACGGCATGCAGGGCGGCGCCGACCCGGACAACCGCCGCACGTTCGACTGGAGCCAGGGCAGCACCGCCAACAGCGCGGTGGCGCTGACCCGCAAGCTGACCGGCATCCGCAACGCCTACCCGGCGCTGCGCACCGGCTCGTTCTTGACCCTCTTCACCGACGACACCAACAAGCTCTACGCCTACGGCCGCCTCGACGCGGCCCACCGCATCGCGGTGGCGCTCAACAACGACAGCACCTCGCACAGCATCACCGTGCCGGTGTGGAAGATGAGCGTGACCAACGGCAGCACGGTCACGGAACTCCTCAGCGGCACCGTCCACACGGTGAGCAACGGCAGCGTCACCCTCACGGTGAACGGCCACTACGGAGCCATCCTTGCGCAATAGCCCAACCCTCGCGCCGCGCGCGGCCCTCGCAGCCGCGCGGCGGACTCCGGCCTCCGATGCATACGTATGCCGGCGTGAATACGTATGCACGCCGCGGCTCCGCGGCGGCCGCCATGCCTACCATGCCGAACCGCCGCGCGCGGGCGCCGCGTTGCTGCGCATGCAGCATGCCAAAGCCCTCGCGCGATGCCATAACTCCGCGAGGAGGACGACGCCGATGGCCCAGCACACCCCACAACCCCGCCGCACCGTGCACTCATGCTGAGCGCGATGATCGCGGCCACGCTGGCGAGCGCGGCCGCCGGCGGAATCTCGCCGCAAGGCATCGCGTGGCGCGGCGCGCAGGCCACCATGGGTACCACCGACGAGGGCGGCCACCGCCTCGCCGGGCCGTTCGGCACCCGCGACCTGCCCGCCCAGCCCTCGCGCGCGTACACCGCCAGCGTGCTGTTCGACGGCCTCTACGCGCAGGCGCAGGACGACCTTCGCCAGGCTTCCGTCGCCGCCATCCGCGACGACGCCTTCGACCACGGCCAGCCGATCCCCTGCGCCTGCTTCGAGACGGGCGCCCAGTGGCACTACGTGTGGACGCGCGATCTCTCCTACGCGCTCGACCTCGGCCTGTGGCGGCTCGACCCGGCGCGCGCGCGGGCCTCGCTACGCTTCAAGCTCTCGCCCGAGCGCGGCGGCGAAAAGACCGGGGCGCTGTACCCGATGCAGGACACGGGCTCCGGCGGCAGCTGGCCGATCAGCACCGACCGCATCGTGTGGTTCCTCGGCGCGCGCCACCTGCTGGACGATGCCGCCTTCGCCGACGAGGTGTGGCGCGCACTCCCCGCCACGCTGGCGCAGGACCGCGCCTACGTCTACGACGCCGGAGCCGGCCTCTATCGCGGCGAGACCTCCTTCCTCGACTGGCGCGAGCAGAGCTACCCGGCGTGGACGGCGAACGACGTGCGCTTCATCGCCGGCGCCTACGCCCTCTCCACCAACGTGCTGCAATACGAGGCGCTGAAGCTCGCCGCAGGCATGGCGAGTGAGCGCCACGATGCGCGCGCCGCCGACTACGCAGCCCAGGCCGCCGCGCTCAAGGCCGCCATCGACACGCATTTCTGGCGCGCCGACCGCGGCCTCTACATGAGTTACCTCGGCCCCGACCTGCAGCCGGTGGACAGCTACGACCTGCTCGGCATCGCGCTCGCCGTGACCAGCGGCGTGGCCGAGGGCGAGCGCGCGCGGCAGGCGCTGGCCAACTACCCGACCTGGCCCGCCGGCAGCCCGGTGATCTGGCCCGAGCGCGCGGACGTGCCGATCTACCACAACCGCGCCATCTGGCCCTTCGTCAGCGCCTACGCGCTGCGCGCCGCGCGCGCGGTGGACGACCCGGCGCGCATCGCCCACGAACTGCGCTCGCTGCTGCGCGGCGCAGCGCTGGCCGGCTCCAACATGGAGAACTTCGAGCTCACCACCCAGTCCACCCACGTGGACGACGGCCCGCGCAGCGGCCCGGTGGTGGATTCGGCGCGCCAGCTGTGGTCGGTGGCCGGCTACCTGGACATGGTGACGCGCGGCGTGTTCGGGCTGGAGGACGACGGCCGCGTGGCGCCCAAGCTCCCCGCCGAACTGGTGCCGCTGCTGTTCGGCGAGCGCGAGGCGATCTCGCTCGACCTGCCCGGCCGGCACATCGCCCTGCGCCTGCCCGCCGAGCGCCACGGCAACCTGCTTGTCGCCGACCGCATCGCCCAGCACGGCGCGGAGACGGTGGTGACGCTCAAGGCCGTGCAGGTGCCCGAGCGCCCGCTGCGTCTGGACGCACCGCTGTACGCGCCGGCCACGCCCGCCGCGCCGCGCGTCGCCATGCAGGGCGAGGCGTGGCAAGTGCAGGCGGACGGCCGCGCCGTGCTCTACGTGGACGGCCGCCGCCACGGCCCCATCGACGGCCAGGCCACGCTCGCCCTCGCGCCCGGCCAGCACTGTTTCAGCCTCGCCGCAGCCGGCGACGGCGGCCTCGAATCGCTGCCCACCGCGCCGGTGTGCGCCGGCCCCGTCACCCGCCTCGGCGGCAGCTGGCCGCGCGCCTGGACCGCGCCCGCCGACGGCCGCTACCGCCTCACCCTGCGCTACGCCAACGCGCACGGCCCGATCAACACCGGCATCACCGCCGCCGTGCAATGGCTCACCGCGCAATGCGAGGGCGAGCCGCCGCAGCGCGCGCCGCTGGTGCTGGCGCACAGCGCGGGCGAGCAGGATTCCACCAGCGCCGTGTTCGCCTTCAGGCAGGGCGCGGCCTGCCGCTTCGCGCTGGAAGAGGGCTTCAACATGAGCCGGCTCGCCCACTTCGCCCATTACACCGGCGGCGCAGGCGGCGCCGACGGCCCCCTCAATCACGCCGACGTCGGCGATCTGCTGATCGCGCCACAGGCCACGGAGTACCCCGCCCGATGAGCAGCATGCCCGGCAAACCCGCCCTCACGTTCTGGCAGATCTGGAACATGTGCTTCGGCTTCCTCGGCATCCAGTTCGGCTTCGCGCTGCAGAACGCCAACGTCAGCCGCATCTTCCAGACCCTCGGCGCGGACGTGGCCGACATCCCGGTGCTGTGGATCGCCGCGCCGCTCACCGGCCTGATCGTGCAGCCCATCGTGGGCCACTATTCGGACCGCACCTGGAACCGGCTCGGCCGCCGCCGTCCGTACTTCCTGGTCGGCGCCATCCTCACCACGCTGGCGCTGGTCTTCATGCCCAACGCGCCGCTGCTGTGGGTGGCCGCCGGGCTGCTGTGGATCATGGACGCCTCCATCAACGTCTCGATGGAGCCCTTCCGCGCCTTCGTGGGCGACCAGCTGCCCAACCGCCAGCGCCCGCTGGGCTACGCCATGCAGAGCTTCTTCATCGGCGTGGGCGCGGTGGTGGCCTCGCTGCTGCCGTGGCTGCTCACGCGCCTGGGCGTGAGCAACGTGGCGCCGGCCGGCGGCATTCCCGACACCGTGAAGTTCGCCTTCTACATCGGCGGCGTGGTGCTGTTCGGCGCGGTGCTGTGGACGGTGCTCTCCACCCGCGAATACCCGCCCGAGCAGCTGGCCGCCTACGACACCGCGCCCGCGCCCGAGCACGCCGCCTTCGACAAGGCCGCCTCGCGCCAGCGCGGCGTGGTGTGGGCGCTGCTCGGCGGCGCCGGTCTCATGCTCATCTATGGCTTCCACCTGGACCGCGAGCTGTACCTCCTGGCCGCCGGCGCCTTCGGCTACGGCATCGCCCTGCTGTGGCTCGCCCAGGCGCGCCACGGCGGCATGCCGGCACAGGTACTGGGCGACCTGCACGCCATGCCGGCGGCGATGCGCCAGCTGGCCTGGGTGCAGTTCTTCGCCTGGTTCGCGCTGTTCGCGATGTGGATCTACACCACCGCCGCGGTGACCCAGGTGCACTACGGCACCACCGACACGCACTCGGCGCTCTACAACGAGGGCGCCAACTGGGTGGGCGTGCTGTTCGCCGCCTACAACGGCTTTGCCGCGCTGGCCGCCATCGTGATCCCGCTGATGGTGAAGCGGATCGGCCTGCGCCGCAGCCACCTGGTCAACGTATGGCTGGGCGGCGCGGGGCTGATCTCCTTCCTCCTCATCCGCGACCCGCACTGGCTGCTGGCCTCGATGGTGGGCGTGGGCTTCGCCTGGGCCTCGATCCTGGCGCTGCCCTACGCGCTGCTCTCCGACCACCTGCCGGCGGCCAAGATGGGCGTGTACATGGGCATCTTCAATTTCTTCATCGTGATCCCGCAGCTGCTCGCCGCCAGCGTGCTCGGGCTGCTGCTCAAGACCTTCTTCCACAACCAGCCGATCTGGGCGCTGGCCCTGGGCGGCGCCAGCCTGTTCGTGTCGGGCCTGTGCACGCTGCGCGTGCACGAGCCCGCCGCCGAGGCGCAGGCCGCCGCGCCCACCACCGCCGCCTCGGCCCCCACCGCCACCCGCCGATGAACGCACCGATGACGCCGACGATGAGAGCCTTGACCAAGACCCGCCCGCTCCTGCTCGCCCTCGCGCTCGCCCTGGGCGGCGCGCACGCCGCCGGCACCACGGCACCCGCCTTCTACGGCACCGCCGAGCCGCTGACCTCGGACGCGATCTACTTCGTGGTCACCGACCGCTTCGTCGACGGCGACCCCTCCAACGACCACCGCGACCAGGGCGGCGCGCACCGCACTTTCGACATCCCCGTGCGCGGCGGCCCGCCCGGCGAGAGCGACAACATCGGCTACCTCGGCGGCGACTTCAAGGGCGTGCTGGACAACGCCGGCTACATCCGCGGCATGGGCTTCGGCGCGGTGTGGATCACGCCCATCGTGGACAACCCCGACGAGGCCTTCACCGGCGGCGACCCGGTGCACTGGGGCAGCTCGCTCACCGACCAGGGCAAGACCGGCTACCACGGCTACTGGGGCGTCAACTTCTACCAGCTGGACGAGCACCTGCCGAGCCAGGGCCTCGACTTCGCCCGGTTCACCCAGCAGATGCACGCCGCCGGGCTCAAGGTGGTGCAGGACATCGTGGTCAACCACGGCTCGCCCGCCTGGAGCATGCCGGTGGCGCAGCCGCAGTACGGGCAGCTCTTCGACGCGCAGGGCAAGCTGATCGCCGACCACCAGAACCTGCCGCCATGGCGGCTCGACCCGCGCCACAACCCGCTGCACCGCTTCTACCACGCCTACGACGACCTCGCGCAGCTCTCCAACAACGACGAGGACAACCCGGCGGTGCTCGACTACTACGCCGGCGCCTACCTCAAGTGGATCGGCCAGGGCGCGGACGCCTTCCGCATCGACACCATCAGCCACATGCCGGTCACCTTCTGGAAGCAGTTCGCCGCGCGCATCCGCGCCCGGCACCCGGGCTTCTTCATGTACGGCGAGGCCTTCGACTACAGCCCCGACAACATCGGCCAGTACACCTGGGCCAAGAACGGCGGCATCAGCGTGCTCGACTTCCCGCTGCGCGGGCGCATGGCCGAGGTGTTCGAGCACCCCGGCAGCGACTACGCGCGCCTGCTGGAGCGGCTCTTCCTCACCAACGGCCCCTACGCCAACCCCTATGAGCTGGTGACCTTCTACGACAACCACGACATGAAGCGGCTCAACGCCAGCGACGCCGGCTTCATCGACGCCCACAACTTCCTCTTCACCGCGCGCGGCATCCCGGCGGTGTACTACGGCTCGGAGACCGGCTTCGAGCGCGGCCGCGGCGAGCACGAGGGCAACCGCAACTACTACGGCCAGGCGCGCATCGATACCGCGCCCAGGAGCCCGATCTACCAGCACCTCGCGCGCATCGCCCGTCTGCGCGCGCAGAGCCCCGCCCTGCAACGCGGCCTGATGCTGCCGCTGGCCTTCGCCGGCGACCGCGCCGCCTTCTACCGCGCCTTCCAGAAGGACGGCACGCACCAGCTCGCCCTGGTGCTGCTCAACAAGGGCGATGCCCCGGCCGACTTCGACATCGCCGAGCATCTCCAGGGCGGCCGCTGGCAGCCGGCTTTCGGCGGCGCGCCGGTCGAGGTGGCCGAGGGCGGCCACCTGCGCGCCACCGTGGCCGCGCACGACGTGGCCGTGTACCTGCTCGATGCGCCGGCCACGCGGCCGGACCTGGTCGTGGCGTTGACGCGGTTGATGCAGGAGAGGGGGCATCCGGGGGAGTAGAGCCTGTTCGTGTCTTGTCGCGACGTGCTGGATGGTGGGGGCGCGTCTTGCGGTAACCGTGGGTGTGCGGGGGCCCAGCGACTCTGGCTTTTGCTTGTCGCTTTTGCTCGCCGCTCTGGCGTAGGACGGGGGCGCTTCGCCACAGCGAAGCGGGTCACCCAATGCTGTGGCGGCTGGGTTTTGAAGCGAAGCGTTATGCGACCTGGCCGGCCGTTGGCCGGGGGTTTCGCTCCCCTGCCAAGAGCCAAAGAGCAAAGAGCAAAAGCACCGCGCTCTCGCACTTTCGGCGCTCGCGCAGCGAGCGCACCAAGAGTGCGCACAGGGATGTGCGCCGCTCTTCCGGGGCCCCTGGGGCGCGGCGAGGGAGGGATGGAAAAGCCCGAAGGGTGGCCGGCATGGATGC
>NZ_LFQR01000041.1 GCF_001182895.1 Frateuria defendens
GCATCCATGC
Organism: Frateuria defendens; assembly: GCF_001182895.1. Taxonomy (GTDB): domain Bacteria; phylum Pseudomonadota; class Gammaproteobacteria; order Xanthomonadales; family Rhodanobacteraceae; genus Frateuria_B; species Frateuria_B defendens. The sequence goes on from NZ_LFQR01000041.1 coordinate 11, forward strand.
ACGCACTCTTAGCACTCGCTGCGCGAGCGCCGAAGGTGCGAGCTTTTCGCACTTTGCTCTTGGGGTCCCCTATGCGGCGGTGAGGCTCGGACGATCAGGCCCCCGCAGGGGGGAGTCGGCATGGATGCCGACTCCTTTTCGACAGGACAAGGAGGTCCTGTCGAAAAGCCCGGCCGAGTCTCAGGCACCCGTCGAGCGCAGCTCGGCGGGCGCCGCATCGGGGGGCCGTTCTCTTTGGCTACTTTCTCTTGGGCAAGCAAGAGAAAGTAGCTCGCTCATCGGTAGATGAGCGAAACCCCCGGCCTACGGCCGGCCCGATTGCGACAAGCGCTTCAGTTCAATCCAGATGTGCGGCACTGACGAGTAAGAGTGGCGAGCAAGAGCGCAGTCGCCGCGTTCCTGCACGCCCATGGCTAGCGCAAGACGCACTCCATCGCCCCAGCGCGCCGTCCAGGGGCGGCGGCATCACCAGGAGCGGCGGCATCGGCCATTCCCGCTCACCAGGCCTCCTCACCAGGCCCCCTCACCAGGCATAGGAAACCCCGAGCACCCAGGCCTCGCGGCTCGCGCCCCGCCCGACGGGGTAGCCGAAGGCGTAGTCGCTCCCGTTCGAAGCCTGCACCGCTGTCCAGCTCAGCTGGACGGTGCAGGCCGCGAGCGTGAGGCCGAGCCCCAGCCGCAGGTCGATACGGGCGCGGTCCCTGTGCTCGTCCACCGCGCCGCGGCGGCGCAGGTAGCCCAGGTGCCCGAACACATACCACTGCGTGCCGAGCGCGCGGCTGGCGTTCAACTCGGCATACAGCGCCGGCGTGCCGGCGTGGAAGTAATCGGGCGCGTAGTACACCCGGCCGACGAGGCGCCGGTAGGTGAAGCCGGCATAGGCTTCCGCATAGGCGTAGGCGTCGCGCCCGCTGAAGCGGGTGTAGGTCGAGCCGACTTCCCAGCTGAGGTCGGGCGTCGCACGCCAGGCGTAGCCCGCGTAGCCGGCCAGCTGCGCGCCGGGGCGCCGTTCCAACCGTACGCTCGAGAGCACGCCGCCGGCGTACCAGCCGCGCGCCGGCGGGTCGTAGCCGAGCGCCACCTGGACGGCGGGCCGCTCGTCGCTGAGCGACACGCCGCGGAAGCGGTAGTCGGAAACCAGCATGGCCTTGCCGCTGGCCTGGGCCCGCGCGCCCGTCGCGAACAGGGCGATACCCACTGCCATGGCGGCTCGTAACACGGGGCGCTCTCATTGGCGCGGCACCGATGTGGAAGCCCCTGCCGTGGCGCAGCCGCAGGTGCAAGCCTTGCTCGCTCGCGCCAGCGCCGCGCATGCGTCGATCATCGTCGGCCGCCTCGCCGCCAAGCCTAGCTCAGTTCGCGGGCCCAGGGCGTCGCGCAGCTGGGCGGGCGAGAGGCCGGGCGACAGTTCGCGCAGCAGGGCGACCAGCCCGCTGACCTCGGCCGCCGCGAACGACGAGCCCGCCACCAGGCCCCAGCGCGCGCCGGGCCGGGTCGTTGGAATGTCGGCACCGGGCGCGTGCAGGGCACCGTCGAAGGCCGGCCCGGCGCGCTCGCCGGCGACCGCCAGCACGCCGGGATGGGAGGCCGGGAAGCCGCCGTCGGCGGTGGCCTCGTCCACGGCACCGACCACGGCGACGCCGCGCGCCAGGGCGACGTCGAGCAGGCGCTCCAGCAGGCGGTCGCGCGGCCCCGCCAGGCTGAGGTTGAGGATCCGCACGCGCTGCTCCAGCGCGTAGTGCAGCGCCTTGGCGAGCGTGAAGCTGTTGCAGGCCGCGGCCATGTCGTCCGCCGCTGTCTGCCAGCAGGCGCGCAGCGCGAAGAGGCGCGCGCGCGGGGCGACGCCCGCGATGCCGAGCCCGTTGTCCATGCGCGCGACGATGATGCCGGCGACCGCGGTGCCGTGCAGCTCGGCGCGGTAGCCGTCGCCCACGAAGTCGCGGCGCTGCGCGAGCTGGCCAGCGAGGTCCGGGTTGGACTCGTCCACGCCGCTGTCCAGCTCGGCGATGCCGACGTCGCGGCCGGTCGCCAGCGCATGCAGCTCGGCGAGGCGCCACCAGGCCGCCACCGGCTGCAGGGGATAGAGCGGGTCGCCCCGGCCGCCGAGCACGTGGAAGCGCTGCATCGGCTGGGCCGATTCCACGCGCGCATCCCGCGCCAGCGCCCGGCTGGCTTCGCCGGGCGAGACGCCCGGCGCCGTGCGCATCACGAAGCAGTCCAGGCCCAGCGCCGGCATCGGCCAGGCGTCGACGAGTTCGAGGCGGTACTCGCGCGCGAGCCGCCACGCGATGCGCCGGCGGGCGGCCTGGCCGGGCGCTGCCGTGTAGTCGCCCGCGTAGTCGTCGGCCGCGCGCAGGTGGGGCGGGGCGACGCGCAGCATCACCAGCACCAGCGCGTGTTCGTCGTCCGGCATGCGCGATGGAACCGAGGTCGTCACGCCCTGCGACGCGCAGCCGGCGAGGCCGAGCGCGCAGCAGGCGAGCCATGTCAGCCACGGTTTGCTCATCGGCGTCCGTCCGCGTCCAGGCGCTCCACCATCACCACGCCCGCCGCCTCGTGCAGCATCCGGCGCGCGGATTCGGCCTCGCCGTCGGGCACGCTGAGCAGGTAGGCTCCGGTTTCGGTCGGGCCGTCCACGATGCGCGCATCGCAGGTGCGCAGCAGCCGGCGCATCTGCGCCTCGTCGAGACGCGGATCGAACACGACCACCAGCAGCGCATGGCTGCCATGGGGCGCGGCCAGCGTGTGGTAGGTGGGAGACGGTGGCCGGTCCTGCCGATAAAGCACCGCGCCGAGCGCAAGGATCGCCACGGCCTGCGCGGCGGCGAGCCAGGCGAGCCAGCGAGTGCCGCCGCCCAGCCAACGCGGCGCGGCAAGGAACGGCCGCGCTCCGCTGCCGCGCTCCGCTTCGAGCCGGCGGCGCAGGCGCCGCATCGAGGGCGCGAGGTCGGCGGCCGTTTCTTCTTCGGCGGCGTAGCCTTGCTGCAGCGCGTGCAGCCATGCCGCCTCGCGCCGGCATGGCGCGCACTCGGCCAGGTGCCGTTCCACCTGCAGGCGTTCCTCCTCGCCCAGCGTGCCGTTGACCCACCACGGCAGCAGGCGGTCGACCTGCGCGTGGGGCGAGCCGCCGAAGCGGACGATCCGGCCGTTCATATGGCCTCCCGGCGCGAGGCCAGCCAGGCCTTGAGCTTGCGCCGCGCGTAGAACATTCGCGTCTTCACCGTGTCGACCGGGCAGCCCATGATCTGGGCGATCTCGCGGCAGCTGTAGCCGAGGTAGTAGGTGAGTTCCATCGCCGCGCGCTGCTCGGTGGGCAGGGTGTCGAGCGCCGCGTCCAGGTGCCGGCGCAGTTCCTGGTGCTGCAGTTCGTCGTCGGGTCCGTCGGCGACGGCCTCGTCCTGCCCGCGGGCCTCGGCGTCGTGCGCCTTGCCGAGCTTCCTCAGCGTCTTCAGCGACTGGCGGTAGGCGATCGCCAGGATCCAGGTCGATACCTTCGAGGTATGGTTGAAGGTATAGGCCTTGCGCCATACCACCATCATGGTGTCGTCGAGGATCTCCTCGACCAGGGCCGGCTGCCGGGTGATGCCGCGGACGAAGCGCCGCAGGCGCGGGTTGTAGGCCTGGTAGAGCGTCTCGAAGGCGCGCATTTCCTCCGCCGCCACCCGCTCCAGCAGCATGGTCTCCTCGTCGGCGGAGAGGCCGCGGCCGACGAGGGCCGCCTCAGCTTGCTTGTCGTGCATGGCCGCTCCCGGAGGCGAACGCCGCCTGTGCGTGCATGCCCCGCGGAACGGTTTCGGTTCGATCGCCCCGTTTGAACCGCCCTGGATCGCGCGGGTATCCAAGATGCCGTTCACCGGCATCCTAATCCCCACGCAAGGAGTCCGCACATGAACACTATGCCTTCGGCCGGCTTGCGCCTGTGTTCGTCCCTGGCACTCGCCTTGGCGCTGACCGGCCTCGACGTGGCCGGCGCGCAGACGCTCGACGCCGGCTTCTCCATGCAGCGCAATTATGTCCAGCACAACCTGGTGTCCGACGGCGCCGTGTCGGCGGACCATATCGATCCCAACCTGGTGAACCCCTGGGGCGTGGCCTTCAACCCGTTCGGCTTCGTGTGGGTGGCCGACAACGGTACGGGCCTGTCCACGCTGTATGACGGCCACGGCAACGTGCAGTCGCTCGTGGTCGCCATTCCCACGCCCACGGCGGCCACCGGCGGCAATCCCACCGGCATCGTCTACAACGGTTCCAACGGCTTCGTGGTCAGCAAGCAGGGCATCTCCGGTCCCGCCCGTTTCATCTTCGCCACCGAGGACGGCGTGATCGCGGCCTGGGCGCCTAACGTGGACCTCACCCATGCCGTGCGAGCCGGCGGCAACTATGCCGGCGGCGCCATCTACAAGGGGCTCGCGCTCGGCGCCGGCGGCAACGGCCAGCTGCTCTACGCCACCGACTTCTTCCACGCCCGGGTGGACGTGTTCGACGCCAGCTTCCAGCCGGTGACGCTGCCCAAGGGCGCGTTCACCGATCCGAGGATCCCCTACGGCTTCGCGCCCTTCGGCATCCAGGCCATCGCCGGCGACATCTACGTGACCTACGCCAAGCAGGGGCCGGGCAAGGTGGACGACGTGGCCGGCCCGGGGCTGGGCTTCGTCGATGCCTACACGCCGAACGGGCAGCTGATCCGCCGGGTGGCCTCCGGCCGGCCGCTCAATGCGCCCTGGGGCATCGCGCTGGCGCCGGCCGGGTTCGGTGATTTTGCCAACGCCCTGCTGATCGGCAACTTCGGCGACGGGCGCATCAACGGCTTCGACCTGCGCCGCGGCATGCCGCTGGGCAGCCTGCGCGGCTCGAACCATCGCCCGCTGGAGATCGAGGGCCTGTGGGGCCTGCAGTTCGGCAACGGCTTCAACAACCAGCCTACCGAGACGCTGTTCTTCGCCGCCGGCCCCAACGACGAGGAGAACGGCCTGTACGGACGCATCGACGTGCAGCCGTGAGGGCTTTGCGCCGCTTCGCGCCGGCGGCCTCCACGGCCGCCGGCGCGAACTTGCCGGCGCTCAGATTTCGACCGGCTCGCGCCCGCTTTCGGCGGCGGCCACCGGCCGCGCCTGCCGGCGCAGCACCAGCCCGGCGACGGCGGGCAGCACGAACAGGGTGAGCACGGTGGCGGTGACCAGCCCGCCGATCACCACCGTGGCGAGCGGCTTCTGCACTTCCGCGCCGGTGCCGGTGGCGAGCGCCATCGGCACGAAGCCGAGGGTGGCGACCAGCGCCGTCATCAGCACGGGGCGGAAGCGTTCCAGCGCGCCTTCGACCACGGCGGCGGCGACCTCGCGCCCCTGTTCCAGCCGCTTGCGGATGGCCGAGATCAGCACCAGGCCGTTGAGCACGGCCACGCCGGAGACGGCGATGAAGCCCACCGCGGCGGAGATGGAGAAGGGCATGCCGCGCAGGGCCAGGGCGAACACGCCGCCGGCCAGCGCCAGCGGCACCGCCGTGAGCACCGTGGCGGTGAGCAGGGCGTTGCCGATGGCGAGGTAGAGCAGCACCGCGATCAGCACGAAGCAGACCGGCACGATGACGGCGAGCCGCTGGGTGGCCGCCTGCAGGTTCTGGAACTGGCCGCCCCATTCGATCCACGAGCCGGCCGGCATCTTCACCTCGCGCTCGATGCGCGCCTGCGCCTCGTCCACGAAGCTGCCCAAGTCGCGCCCGGCCACGTTGGCCTCCACGTAGATGCGCCGCTTGCCGTTGTCGCGGCTGACCTCGTTGAGGCCCTGGGTGAAGCGGAACCGCACCAGCTCGCGCAGCGGCACGCTGCCGCGCCGGCCGTCCTCCGCCGGTGGCAGCATCACCGGCAGGGCGCCGAGCACGTCCAGGTCGTTGCGCTGCGCGTCGGGCAGGCGCACCACCACGTCGAAGCGGCGGTCGCCCTCGAAGATCTGCCCGGCGCTCCTGCCGGCGAGCGCGGTGGCGACGGTGTCGGCCACCTCCTGCACGGTGAGGCCGTAGCGCGCGATGGCGGCGCGGTCGAAGGCGAGGTCGAAGGTGGGGAAGCCGCTGGTCTGCGCCACGCGCACGTCGGCGGCGCCGGGCGTCCTGCGCAGCGCCGCGGCGATCCGCCGGGCGCTGGCGGCGAGGGCGTCGAGGTCGTCGCCGTAGATCTTCACCGCCACGTCGCTGCGCACGCCGCCGATCAGCTCGTTGAAGCGCATCTCGATCGGCTGGGTGACGTCGTAGTTGTTGCCCACCATCGGCGCGGTCCTCGCGCGGATGCGCTCGATCACCTGCTCCTTGGTGGTGACGCCGGCCGGCCACTGGTCCCTGGGCTTGAGGATGATGTAGTTGTCGGACGCATTGGGCGGCATCGGGTCGGCGGCGAGGCTCGCGGTGCCGGCCTTGGAGTACACCGTCTGCACCTCCGGCAGGCTCATCACCGCCCGTTCCAGCGGCAGGTCGATCGCCACCGACTGGTCGATGGAGGTGGAGGGGATGCGCACGGAGGAGAGGTTGAGGTTCTGCTCGTCCAGCGTGGGCATGAACTCGCGGCCCACGAGGGCGGACGCCAGCGCGGCCAGCAGCACCACGGCGATCCCGGCGCCGACGAAGGGCAGCGGCCGCGCCACGGCGCGGCGCAGCCACGGCCCGTAGCGCCGCTTGCCCGCCGCCACGGCGCGCACTTCCTGCTCGGCCACCCGGCCGCGCACCAGCAGCGCCACCATCGCCGGCACGAAGGTCAGCGAGAGCACGAAGGCCGAGGCCAGCGCCAGCATCAGCGTGATCACCATGGGCGAGAACATCTTGCCCTCCACGCCCTGGAAGGTGAGGCAGGGCAGGAACACCAGGAAGATCACCAGCTGCCCGTACACGGTGGGGCGCACCATCTCGCGCGAGGCCTCCACCACCTCGTGCAGGCGCTCCCCGCGCTCCAGCGGGCGGCCCAGCGCGTGCTGGCGCCCGGCCAGGCGGCGCAGGGCGTTCTCCACGATGATCACGGCGCCGTCGATGATCAGGCCGAAGTCCAGCGCGCCCAGGCTCATCAGGTTGCCGGAGATGCCCAGCGCGTTCATGCCGATGGCGCTCGCCAGCAGCGACAGCGGGATCACCAGGGCGGCGATCGCCGCCGCGCGCCAGTTGCCGAGCAGCAGGAACAGGATCGCCACCACCAGCAGCGCGCCCTCGGCGAGGTTGCGCGCCACCGTGCGGATGGTGGCCGTCACCAGCTGCGAGCGGTCCAGCGTGGGCACGATGACCACGCCGGCGGGCAGGGTTTTGGCGATGGCCGCGAGCTTCTCGCCCACCGCGTGGGCCACCGTGCGGCTGTTGGCGCCCACCAGCATCAGCGCGCTGCCCACCACCGTCTCGTAGCCGTTGCGGCTGGCGGCGCCCGAACGCAGCTCGCCGCCCACCTTCACCGCGGCGACCTGCGCCACCGTCACCGGCACGCCCTGGCGGTTGGCGACCACGGCGCGGCCGATCTCGTCCATCGAATGCATGCGCGCGTCGGCGCGCACCAGGTAGGACTCGCCCGAGCGCTGGACGTAGTGCGCGCCCACCGAGACGTTGGCCGCCGCCAGCGCCGCGGCCAGTTCGGCGTAGGAGATGCCGTAGGCCGCCAGCCTGGCCGCGTCGGGCTCCACCACGTACTGCTTGACGTAGCCGCCCAGCGAATCGACGTCGGCCACGCCCGGCGTCATGCGCAGCTGCGGGCGTACGATCCAGTCCTGCACGGTGCGCAGGTAGGCGAGCTGGGCGACGCGGTCGGCCAGGCGCTCGCCTTCCTCGGTGAGGAAGCTGCCGTCGCGCTGCCAGCCGGGCTGGCCGTCGCGGCGCGGCGCGCCCTGGCCGTTCGGATGGGCGTATTCCACGCTGTAGTGGAATACCTCGCCCAGGCCCGTGGAGACCGGGCCCATCTGCGGCTCCACGCCCTCGGGCAGGTTGGGGCGGGCCTGCGCCAGGCGCTCGGACACCTGCTGGCGCATGAAGTAGAGGTTCGCGCTTTCCTTGAAGATCGCCGTGACCTGGCTGAAGCCGTTGCGCGAGAAGGAGCGGGTGGACTCCACGCCGTCGAGGCCGGCCAGCGCCGTCTCGACCGGGTAGGTGACGCGCTTCTCCACCTCCACCGGGCTCAGCGTGGGCGCCAGCGTGTTGATCTGCACCTGCTTGTTGGTGATGTCCGGCGTCACGTCGATCGGCAGCAGGTCGAGCTGCCAGGCGCCGATGCCCGCCACCACTGCGGTGAGGAAGAGCACCAGCCAGCGCAGGCGCACGGCGCCGGAGAGGATGGCGCCGATCATTCCTCTTCCTCGGCGCCCTTGTTCATCTCGGCCTTCACCAGGAAGGCGTTGCGCGTGGCGACCGCCTCGCCGGCGCGCACGCCGTCGACGATCTGCGCCATGCCGCCGCTGCGCGTGCCCACCCGCACCGGCTGCGCGCGGAAGCCCTCGGCCGTGCGCACGAACAGCACGTCGCGGCCGTCGAGGTTCTGCACCGCGTCCTCCGGCACCGCGAGGCCGCCGCCGCCGCTGCGCGCGTGCAGGCGCACCTGCACGCCTTGCCCGGCCACCAGCGCGCCGGTGGGGGTGGCGGGGCCCACCACCACCGTCGCGCTGCGCGCGCTGCCGCTCGCGGTGGGCGTGACTGCGAGCACCGTGGCGGCGAGCGGCGCGCCGTCGGCGGCGAGGATGGTGGCGGCGTCGCCGGGCGCGATGCGGCCAACTTCGGCCGCGGCCACGGCGGCCTCCACCTGCACCGCGCCGGGGCGGGCGATGCGGAACAGTTCGTCCTGCGGCGCCACGAAGGCGCCGAGCGCGGTGCGGCTGGCGGCGACGCGGCCGTCGATGGGGCTGACCACCGCCACCGAGCGGCCGTCGCCCGCCACGTGCACGGCCCGCGCCACCGTCGTGGCGCGGCGTGCCTCGGCCTCCGCCACGGCCAGCGCCGACTGCGCCGCTTCCATCTCCTGCCGTGGCGTGACGCCCTGGCGGTAGAGATCGAGCTCGCGCGCGTAGGTCTTGCGCGCCAGCGCGGCGTGGGCCTCGGCCACGCTGCGGTCGGCGGCCATCGCGGCGGCGTCGAGGCTGTCCACCCAGGCCAGCGCCTCGCCCCCCCGCACCGTGTCGCCGAGGCGGTGGGCAAGGCGGACGACGGTGCCGGCCGCGCGCGCGACCACCAGCGCCTCGCCGCCGGGCTGAGCGGTCACGCTGGCCGGCGCCAGCAGGTCGGCA
>NZ_LFQR01000042.1 GCF_001182895.1 Frateuria defendens
GACTCGTGGGGAATCAGGAGTATTCTTCGGTAGTCATCTCTCGCGTGCCATTGATTACGCGGCGAGAAGACTGTGTTGCGGAAAGAAGCTACGTCAACAGCCGAAAAAACATAACACAACGAAAATTAGCGACCGCAAAAACCAAGGTTATATATGCTGGTTTTTGTCAAGCTTAGAAAGCCATGAATTACAACAAATTTGTCCAAACTTAATGCCACGTAACCACAACAGCACTGGCAGTGCTGTTGTGGTTACAGCGGAACGGCGCACAGGTAGTTTTACGCCACCAAACGTCACTCATGTTGTCGTAAATCGCTCACGCCTTACCACCTGATCCAGCTTTCCGACGAGGTCTTCGGCGCGCAGGTGCGTATAGCGCTTGAGCATCTGCATCGACTTGTGGCCACTGATTGCCGACACCTCCTGGTCGCTCAGGCCTGCCTCCACCAAGCGGCTGACCGCCTCATGGCGCAGGTCGTGGAAGTGCAAGTCGGCAAGGCCCAAGTCCTTCTTGATGCCGTTCCACACCTTCTTGTAGTTGTACGGGTGGCGTTGCCCATCGCGCCCCGGTTCGCCGAAGAACAACAGGCTGCAGTCGCGCGGCCGCAGCGAGTAGGCAAGAACCTCCTGGAAGACCTTCGTCGCAGCTCGGGTCAGCGGTACCGTGCGCGCGGAATCGTTCTTGGTGTCCGACAGCCGGACGATGCGGCGCTTGATGTCCACCTGGGCGCGATGCAGCCCAAGAATCTCGCCGGAACGCATGCCAGTCTCCACAGCGATGCGCACGATCCACTCCAGCATCGGGTTTGAGTGGGCGTCCACGGCAGCCATCAACGCGTGCTCCTCGGCCTCGCTCAAGCGCCTGTTGCGCCCTTCGGCCGGCTTGGGCTTGCGCACGAGCGCGACCGGGTTCTGCGCCAGGCCAAGCCGCCATTCCCGGATGGCCGTCGTGAACAGGTGGCCAAGCAAGGCAAGTTCAAGGCGTACGGTCGAAGCGGACAGTAGGCGGGGAGGCGCGCCCTTGGACTTGGCTGCCGGCTGCAGCGGCGTCACCAGCCGTTCGTCTCGATAGCGCGCAACCAGATCGGGCGTGATGGCCGCGAGGGAATACTTGCCGAAGAAGGCGCGTAGCGGCTTCGCCCGCTCTATCTCGGTCTGCTGGGTGGCTGGCTTCTTGGTCGGCGTGACTTCGGATAGGTAGCGCTCCAGCGCGACGGCCAGCGTCAGGCGCTCCGACGCGCCACGCTCGATGTACACGCCACGCACCATCTCGTCCTCGGTGCGGCGTGCCCAGTCCTTGGCGTCGCGCTGGGTGCGGAAAGTCTTGGCCGTGGTCGGCCATCCCTGCTTGCGGATGACGGCCTTCCACGTGTCCGAAGGTGTTCGCACAATCGTTGCCATGAGGTGCTCCAGTATCGGCGGTGTACCGAAACTGTACCTTTGGGCAAATCACAGAGTCGAATGCTGACGCGCTGAAATTTCTGCCGTCGCCAGAAAAGCAAAGGCCAGCAATGATTTGCTGGCCTTTGAAAGATGGCGCCCGATGTTGGACTCGAACCAACGACCCCCTGATTAACAGTCAAGTGCTCTAACCAGCTGAGCTAATCGGGCGGGGTGAGTTGCGTAGTTTGCTGAGTACGCCGCGGGCTGTCAAGCGGCCGAAACCTCGGTCCGCACGCGATAGCACGGCACGTAGGCCGTCCCGCCGGGCAGCTTCATGCGGTGCTGCACGACGAAGGCCTGCAGCAGGTCGTCGAGGGCGCGCATGATCTCGGGGTCGCCGTCGATGTCGAAGGGGCCGTGCTGCTCGATCGCGCGCACGCCCTCCTCCTTCACGTTGCCCGCCACGATGCCCGAGAAGGCGCGGCGCAGGTCCGCGGCGAGTTCGTGCCGCGGCCGGCCGGGGTGGATCGCCAGCGCGCTCATCGCGGCGTGGGTCGGGCGGAACGGCAGCTGGAAGGCGAACGGGATGTTCAAGGCCCAGTTGAAGAAGAACGCATCCTTGGTATCCAGGCGATGGTTGCGCACCTTCTCCACGCCGCGGACCATCGCCCGCGCCACCGCGGCCGGGTCCTCGATGATGATCTGGTAGTACTGCGCCACTTCCTCGCCCAGCGTGAGCCGCAGGAACCGGTCGATCTGCTCGAAATAGGCGGCCGACTGGCTGGGGCCGGTGAAGACCAGCGGGAACGGCACGCCCTCGTTGTCCGGATGCAGCAGGATGCCGAGCAGGTAGAGGATCTCCTCCGCCGTGCCCACGCCGCCCGGGAACACCACGATGCCGTGGCCGGTGCGCACGAAGGCCTCCAGGCGCTTCTCGATGTCCGGCATGATCACCAGCTGGTTGACGATCGGATTCGGCGACTCGGCCGCGATGATGCCCGGCTCGGTGATGCCGATGTAGCGGTTGTGCGGGTGGCGCTGCTTGGCATGGGCGATGGTCGCGCCCTTCATCGGGCCCTTCATCGCGCCCGGGCCGCAGCCGGTGCAGATGTCCATGCCGCGCAGGCCGAGCTGGTAGCCGACCTGCTTGGTGTATTCGTATTCGTCGCGCGAGATCGAGTGGCCACCCCAGCAGACGATCAGGTTGGGGTCGACCTGTGGCTTCAAGATGCGCGCGTTGCGCAGGATCTCGAACACGGCATGGGTGATGCCCACCGAGTCGGCCAGGTCGAAGCTGCCCTGCTCGAGCTGGGTGGCCACGTAGACGATGTCGCGCACCACCGCCACCAGCAGCTCGTTGATGCCGCGGATGATCTGCCCGTCCACGAAGGCCTGCGCGGGCGCGTGGGTCAGCTCGATCTTGATGCCGCGGTCCTGCTGCAGCACCTGGATGTCGAAATCCGGGTACAGCTCGAACATCGAGCGCGGGTCGTCGTTGATGCTGCCCGAGGTCAGCACCGCCAGCGCGCAGCGGCGCAGCAGGCCGTGCAGACCCGAGCCGCTGGCATCGCGCAGGCGCACCACCTCGTTGCGGGAAAGAATGTCCAGCCCGCCGGCGGGCGAGATGCGCGCGCTGGCGGTGCGGCCGCCGGCCTGTCCGGCGCCATGCTTGTTCATCGGGTCTCCTTGGACCGCCTCGCGCGGCCCGGGTCGTTCGTCATCGAATCAGTCGCCTAGCTTCCCGCGCCCTGCCCGAGGCGGTCAAGCACGCCCGCGCCGGGCCAAGAAAAAACCGGCGCCCTCGCGGACGCCGGTCGATTTCCTTCGCGAGCTGCCCGCAGGGGCTCAGAAGGTGTAGCGCAGGGTGAGCATCGCCGACCAGCGCGACACCACGTTGGTCTTGATGTCGCGGCCCGCGTCGTAGACCACCTTGGTGCCCGGCTGGTAGTTGCCGGCGGCATCGGTCGGCAGGCCGTAGATGTACTTGCCGGTCACCGGGTTCACGCCCTGGTAGGTCGCCAGGTTGCGGGTGTACGGGAACGGCACGTAGCTCTGCTGCCCCCAGTTCTTGTCCAGCATGTTGAGGAAGTTGTAGATGTCCAGGCGGATCTCGCCCTTGTTGCCCTTGAAGATGCCGGGCACTTCCTGGCTGAAGCTGAGGTCGAGCTGGTTGGTCCAGGCCGATTTGCCCTTGTTGCGCTTGGCCACCTGGCCCTGGTGGTGCTTCAGGTAGTCGTCGTGCTGGATGTAGTCGTAGAACTGGTCGATGGCCGTCTGCGACACGCCGCGCTGGAACTCGACGTCACCCGGGCGAGGGATGTAGACCAGGTCGCGGCTGTAGCTGTCGCCGTTGGCGTCGTTGCCGAACACCCAGCTGTACGGCTGGCCGGTCTGGCCGTTGTAGAACGCGCTGACAGTGGTGGCGTAGTTGCCGAAGAAGGCATGCGACCAGGCGATCGAGGCGTTCACGCGGCGCGTGGTGGCGTAGTTCGCCGTGCTCGACACGTTCTCGTTCGGGTTCACCCACACGCTGTTGCTGAAGTTGGACGTGGCCTGGCTCGAGGTGCCGGGGTTCACTTCCTTCGCGTTGGCGAAGGTCACGCCCAGGCTGGCCGCCCACTCGTCGGCGAAGGGCTTCTTCAGCGACAGGGTCAGCGCGTTCGAGCTGCCCTTCTTGGTGTTGGTCAGCAGTGTGGAGTTGACCGAGAAGCGTGGATCGGCATTGTTGCGCGGGTTGTTGCCGGTGACGCCGCCGAACGGGTTGCGGTAATAGCTGTAGCGGCCGTCGGGCAGCACGCCGGTCGGCGCGCCGATGTTGAGGTTCTGGTACCAGATCGCGTTGCGCACCTGGATGTGCTCGTATTCCACCGACCCGACGATGCCGAGCCACGGCAACTCGCGGTCGAAGGCCAGGCTCGACTTCCACACCGACGGCAGCTGGAAGTCGGGATCGATGGTGTCCACCGCCATCTGGGTAGTGCGCGGCGGCGGCACGTTCTGGCCGAACGGGTCGGGGCTGAAGGCCGGAAAGTTGGTGCCCGCACCGACCGGCGCATTGTTGAGGTTGCGCACCTGGTAGGTCGCCACCGTCAGGCCGTTGTTCTGGTACGGGTTGGTCATCCACACCGTCGGCGGGTTGGACTGGAACAGGCCCACGCCGCCGCGCAGCTGCATCGCGCGCTCGCTGTTGAAGGTGTAGTTGAACGACAGGCGCGGCTCGACCAGCGAGCTGCCGTTGACCGTGCTGTCGTTGCGGAAGCCGTAGGCCTGGTTGAAGGTCGCGTTGTAGACCGGCTTGTCGTTGGTGGAATAGCGGTTCACGCGGAAGCCGTACTGCAGCGAGAGCTGGTCGGTGACCTGCCAGGTGTCCTGCAGGAAGGCGCTGTAGCGGCGCAGCTTCCACTGGGCCGCCACGTCGTCCAGCGCGTAGCCGTTGCCCGGGCGGTACAGGTCGTACTGGTTGTAGACGCCCCGGGCGAAGTTGTCGATGCCCCAGAACGTGTAGGCGCCGAACTGCGTGCGGCCGAACAGGTTGTAGATCTTGTCCTGCTGGAAGTCGATGCCGCCCTTCACGGTGTGGTCGCCCAGGTACAGCGTGGCGGCCGAGAACAGGCTCCAGGTCTTGGTGGCGATCGCGTTGTAGTCGCTGAACTGGTCTTCGCCCAGGTCCACGAACGGGCCCGCGCCGTTGAGGCGGCCGGTGTTGTCTCGGCCCAGGTTGATGAACACCTGCGGCTGCTGCCACGGCACCGTGCGCACCTGCGAGAAGTCCTTGTAGCCGATCTTCGTCTCGGTGGAGAGCACGTCGTTCCAGTCGTCGAAGAACTGCAGCGAGTAGTTCTTGGTGTCGCTGTTCTTGGTGTACCAGTAGCTGGTCAGGCCGATGGCGTTGTTGCTGTTGCCCTGCACGACCGGCTGGGTTTCCTTCGTGCGCTGGTAGCTGAAGGTGGCGCGGTGGTTATCGGTGATGTTCCAGTCGAGCTTGGCCAGGTAGCGCTTGCTCTCCAGGTCCACGCCGCCGCCGCTGAAGTCGCCCGGATGCAGGCCGAGGTTGTTGGCCGCGGTGATGATCCGCTGCAGGTCGCTGGGCGAGATCTTGTTGCTGGTCGAGGCGCCGGTCAGCGACGAGTCGAGGCCGTTGGCCGAGTCGTTGCCCAGGCCAATGGTCTTCTCCTTCTCGTAGCTGACGAAGAAGAACAGCTTGTCCTTGACGATCGGACCGCCGACGGTGGCGCCGCCGGTCCAGTCGCGGGCATAGCCGCGGTACTCGCGGTTGCGGTCCAACCAGCCGGCGTCGCCGACCATCTTGCCGGCGTTGCGGTAGGCGTAATAGACCGAGCCGTGGAACTCGTTGGTGCCGCTCTTGGTGACCGCGTTGACGTCGGCGCCGACGGTGTCGGAGGTGGTGTCGAAGTTGGCGGTGGAGATGTTGTACTCGGCGATGGTGTCCACCGAGACAGGCGAGCCGATGTACGGCATGCCGTTGGAGTTCAGGCCGAAGGGATCGCCCACGCCCACGCCGTCCACGCTGATCTTGTTGTAGCGGCTGTTCTGGCCCATGGCGGAGATCGAGCCGTCGCCGCGATCGGTGATCACGATGCGCGGGTCGAGGCGCACGATGTCCTGGATCGAGCGGCCCGGCGACGGCGCCAGGCGCAGATCGCGGCCGGAGACGTTGGTGGCCAGGCCCTTGTTGTCGGAATTGAAGGTCTGCAGCTGGGCATTGCCGGTCACGGTGATGCTGCCCAGGTTGGTCGCCGCCTGCTGGGCAGCCGCGCCCATGGTGAGGTTGACCGCGGTGTCGGCGGCGAGCTGCAGGTAGACCTCGTGCTGCACGGCCTGGGTTTCACCGGCCTTGGTGGCGGTGACGTCGAACGGGCCGCCCACGCGCAGGCCCTGCGCGGAATAGCGGCCGCTGGCGTCGGTGGTGGTGATCTTGGTGGTGCCCGAGGGCTCATGCACGATCTGCACGGTGGCGCCGGCCACCGGCTTGCCGGCGGCGTCCAGCACGCGGCCGCTGATCGACGAGGAAGTGTCCTGTGCCAGCGCAGGCGTGGCCAACAGCGTGGCGATGGCCAGCGGCAGCAGTTTCGCGTGAATACGGTTCTTCATTGAACATCCACCCCTCAAGTTCGGAAATAAAAACGGCAACGAGCACCCGGCACCGGGCTCGACCAGGAACGCATGCAACTGATTCCCCTTGGTTTAGTGCGGGACGGAGGGCTTGGCCCTCGCAAATTGTCCGCGCAGCTTAGCGGCAGCTTATTACAAATTCGTAACTATTGGCGACAAGGTGTCGCAACTTTTTGCTGCGTCGCAGCTCACGGTCCGGGGAGGCCGTGCCGGGACATATCCGCGCGGCCGGACCCCTACCCGGCGGGATGCAGCCGGCCAAAAAAAGACCCCCGGCGACGGGCGCCGGGGGTCTCCCTGCCCGGGCGGGCAGGCGGTTGCGGGCTGGCTAGGTGCTTAGAAGAACGAAGCGCCGAAGGTGACCATGTAGGTGCGGTCCTGCAGCACCTGGTAGTACGGCGAGGCCGCGTACAGCTGGCTGCCGTTCGAGTCGTAGGTGGCGCCGCCCTCGGGCGACAGGAAGGTGCCCGTGCTGCCCACGAAGGTGAAGGCCTTGCGGTTGAGCAGGTTGGAGACGTTGAACTTCACGTAGGGCTTGGTCAGCGCGCCGAAGTCGTGGAACTTCCAGCCCGTGTTGAGGTTGAGCGTGGTGTAGCCGCCCACCTTCTCGGTGTTCGACCAGTCGCCCCACACCGGGCCGCGGTACTTGGCGTTCAAGCTCGCCCACAGCGGCCCGTGGTTGTACTGCACGCTGACGAAGCCCAGGTTGCGCGGCGTGTTGAACAGCGTCTTGCCGCGGGTGTTGTAGATGCCCGGCACCGTCACCTTCTTGCCGTTGACGATCTGCGTGCCTTCGCCCGCGACCTCCAGATTGGTCTGCAGGCGTGCCTGGACGTAGTTGTAGTTGGCGTAGACCTTCCAGTCGTCGGAGATCTGGTAGGCGCCCTCCAGGCTCACGCCGCGCATGTGCACCTTGGGCACCGCCTGGTACACGGTCAGGCCGGTGGCCTGGTCATAGCCGGACACCTGCTTGTTGTTGAAGTTGGAGCCATACACGTCCACGTTGGCCGACAGGCGCTCGCCGTAGAAGCGCCAGCCCAGGTCGGCGGTGATCGCGGACTCGGGCTTGGTCGCCGACTGGTTGCCGGCGCCGAGGATGCTGGTGTTGAGCGAGCCGTTGATCGGCGCGCGGAAGGTCTTGCCGCCGCCGAAGTAGAACTGGTTCTTCTCGTCCAGCTGGAACTTCACGCCCACCGTCGGCGTGACCTTGTGGTAGGTGGCCGAGACCTGGCTGCCGTACTGGCCGATCGAGCTCGGCGCCTCGATGATGTAGCCGCTGCGCTTCACCCACAGATAGGCCAGGCTTGCGGTGAAGGTCCACTTGTCGGTCGGCGTCCAGGTATCGGTGACGAAGCCCTTGCGCGTGTCGGTGGTGGTGTACTGGTCGTAGGACTTCTGGGTGCCGCCGTTGGGGTAGCGGATCACGTAGTCGCTGCCCCAGTTGTCGGCCGGCACGCTGCTGGAGGGGTCGATCGGCGAGTACGCCTGGCCCTGCTGCTGGCGGGGCTTCTCGTACCACACGCCGTATTCGAGGCTGTTGTTGTCGGTCAGGTCCTGGTTGAACTTGACCACCACGCCCGGGCGGTAAGTGTAGGAGTAGCTCAGCGCATAGACCGGCGCACAGCCGGACCGGGTACAGCCGACCACGCCGTCGCCGTTCAGATCCTGGTCCAGGTACTTGAACCTGTACTGGTCGGCCGGGTTGGCCGACTCGGTGAAAGTGGTGGTCGAACCGCCGCCGCCGCTGCCGTACTGGAAGTACGGCACCACCGACAGGTGCAGGCTGTCGCTCAGCGTGAACTCGCCGTCCAGGCTGGCCAGGTAGCTCTTGAACGGGTTGGTGTGCAGCTTCCAGTAGCTGGTGTTGATCGCGCCGGTCGCGGTGTGCGGGTTCGACGAGTAGCTCTGGAAGTAGTCGCGCGCCGCATCGGCCTTGCCCAGGCCGTAGTAGGAATTCTTGAACTCGCGGTTGTACTGGATGGAGGCCGAGATCGAGTTGCGGTCGTCGATGGTCCACACCGACTTGGCGTCGGCCTTGCTGATCTTCATGTGGCCCTGGCCTCGCCAGAAGTTGGCCTCGTTGTTCGAGTAGGAGAGCCAGGAGCGCACCGGCCCGGTGTCGCCGGTGTTCAGGCGCACGAAGGTTCGGTGGTAGCTGTTGCTGCCGAACGACTGCGTGGCATCCACGCCGGCCTTGTGCGACGGATCGATGGTGACCCAGGCGATGGAGCCGCCGGCCGCGCCCATCACCGGCATCGAGGAGTCGGGGTAGCCCTGGGTGACGGTGATGTCGCCCATGTTCTCGGTGTCGCCGTACTCCGAGGAATAGACCCTGTAGTTGCCGCTATCGTTGATCGGCGCGCCGTTGACCGTGGCGCCGATCTCGTCGCTGGTGTAGCCGCGGATGCTGTAGCTGCCGTCGTTCAGGCCGGTGACGTCGTCGGTCGCCGCGTTGACGCCCGGGATGCTCTCGATCGCCTGCACGAAGGTGGCGCCGGGCGCGCCCTGCTGGATCGCCTCGCGGGTCACCGTCGACACCGCCTTGGGCGCGTCCTGCACGGTCATGTAGCCGCCGCCGCGGTTGAGCGTATCGGCGCTCACGCTCATGCCCTGCAGCTGCTGCGCGCGGCGGGTGTCGTTGGAGCTGGTGGTGTTGGAGGTGCTGGACACGCTGGCACGGGGTGCCGCCTTCTGCGTCGCCCCCTGGTCGGCGGATTGCGCCACCGCTGCGCCACTGCCGCACAGCGCCAGAATGATCATGGCCGGCAAATAACTACGTTTCATTGGCATCCCCGTAAATTCTTGTCGTAAGAGATTTCGCTTTTCCCAAGCAAATACATGCCTTGCCGGCGAATTCGCCAGCGAAGGCATGTGCTGTCTTTTCCCCTGTGCGCGTTACGCGGTCGCCGGGGCGGCGAAGTTCGCTATCGATGCATGACCCGACGGTCACTCTAAACGCGACTTCATGACAAATCTAGCGCAAATTTCACATTCATTCCGCAGTGCGGAAAGTCACGGTTTGCGTTTCTGCCCGGCCTGGCAGGCCGGGATATGCATGTTCTTGCCGCACTGCCGAATGCCATCGAGAGGTGCCGCGCGGCAGGAAATCGCTGCACGGCGAGCGGCGCTGCGGCCGCCCAGGCGGTGCGCGCGGCCGCAGCGATCGCGCCATGCTGCGAGAGGGATCACGGATGACAACCCCACCGCCCACGAAGGCAAGGGCCGCACGCCGACCTTCATCGGGCAAAACGCAATGGGAGGCAGGCGGACACCCGCCTGCCCGAAACCTAGGCGGGCTTGCCGAGGTAGCGCGCCCGCTTGGCCGGCTTGAGCATGCCCAGGTCCAGCATCACCAGGCCGTCGACGCAGCCGGAAAAGCCGGGGTCCTCGCCGAAGTCGAGGAACTGCACGCCCTCGGGCTGCACCAGGTCCACGTACTGGCGATAGAGCACCGGCAGGCTCACGCCGAGCGCGTCGAGGTGATGCTTGAGCTTGCCCAGGCCCGCGGCCGGGTCGAGCCCGTCGAGCGACTGGCGCACCAGCTCCAGCACGTCGGCGGACACCACGAACGGCTGGCGCGCGGCGGCGAGGCCGGGGGCACCGAAATAATGCTGGTGGGCCGCGGCGATCCACTCCCGCGCCTCGCGCGGCAGGCTCACCGACATGCTGACCGGGCCGAACAGGTAGCGGATCTCCGGATGCCGCTGCAGGTACAGGCCGATGCCCTGCCACAGCTGGTCCAGCGCCCGCGAGCGCCAGTACGCCGGCGCGATGAAGCTGCGCCCCAGCTCCAGCCCCTGCGCCAGCCGCGATTCCAGCGCCGGCGAGTAGCTGAAGAGGCTGGAGGTGTAGAGCCCCGCCATGCCGCGCTCGGCGATCAGCCGTCCGCCATGGCCGAAGCGGTAGGCACCGACGATGCGCTGCGGCTGCGGGTCCCACAGCAGCAGGTGCTCGTAATGCGGATCGTAGGCGTCCAGGTCGCGGCGCGTGTTGGTGCCCTCGCCCACCTTGCGGAAGGTGAGCTCGCGCAGGCGCCCGATCTCGCGCAGCACCGGGCCGTCGGCCGCGCCCTTGTACAGGATGGCCTGCTTGCCGTCGTTGAGGTCCGCGAGCTTCTCGCCCCGCCCCAGCAGTTCCGCGGCGACGAGTTCGGGCGGCTCGGGATGGGCCAGCGGCGTCTGCCCGCCGAAGATCAGGCCGCGCCGGCGACCGACGCGGTAGACGTGCCGGCGCATCAGCTTCGCCGCCTGCTCGGCGGAGCCGCCGCTGCGCTGAGCCAGCTCTTCCGCGCCGATCAGCGCGCCCACCGAGAAGCCGATCCGCCGCGTCGCCGGCGTCGCCGCCTCGCGTGGCAGCATGGCCGTGCTGAGCGGCTTGGCCAGCATCGACAGGCCGTAGAACATCGCCGAGTTGCGCGCCGCGATATGCACCGGCAGCACCGGCACCTTGCCGCGCAGCGCGAGCCGGGCGAAGCCGTCGGACCAGCCCCCGTCGCGTACCCCGCCGGGCCGCATGCGCGAGACCTCGCCCGCCGGGAAGACCACCAGCGCCTCGCCGTTGTCCAGCGCGCGGTAGAGGTTGCGCATGCGCGAGGCCGCGCCCTTGCCGAACACGTCCACCGGCAGTAGCAGGCGGCGCAGCGGCTCGAGGGCGTTCAGCCAGTCGTTGCCGAGGATGCGCACGTCCGGGCGCACGGAACCGACCAGATCCATCAGCGCCAGCGCATCGACGATGCCGAGCGGATGGTTGGCCACCACCAGCAGCGGCCCCTCGACCGGGATGTTCTCGCGCTCGGACTCGCTCACGCGATAACTGACGCCGAGCACGTCGAGTCCATGCCGCACGAACTCGAGGCCGTCGTAACGGCTGGCCAGGCCGAAGGCGCGGTTGAAGCCCGCCTCGTCCGCCAGACGCCCCAGCATGCCGGCCATCTGCCGGCGGATCACCGGGTGTTGCGCCAGCCACGGCAGGCGCTCGACAAGTGTCTGTTCGACACTAAGCATGACCGCTTTCTCCTGATGCTCCGTCCATGCTGGTGGGCAATTATGACAGCCGGGTGATGACTGCGGCAGATTCTTGCGACGGCCGCCCGGTCAGGGCGACGCCTTCAGGAAGGCTTCCACGCCGCCCATGAACATCTGCACCGACAGCGCGATCAGCAGCATGCCCATCACGCGCTCCAGCGCGGTCAGCACGCTCTCGCCCAGCCAGCGGAAGAGATAGGTGGAGCTGAGCAGGATCACCGAGGTGGCCAGCCACGCCAGCAGCAGCGCCAGCGCCCAGTCCGCGGTGCGGCCGGGCGAACTGTTGGTCAGCAGCAACAGCGCGGCCATCGCCGAGGGGCCGGCCACGCCGGGGATCGCCATCGGCACGATGAAGGGCTCGCCGCCCTCGGCCTTGCCGAAGATGCCGCCCTCGACCGGGGGGAACACCATGCGGATGCCGATCAGAAACAGCACGATGCCGCCGGCGATGCTGATCGACTCCTGCTTGAGCTGCAGCAGGTGCAGGATGTGCTGGCCGCCGATCAGGAACACCAGCAGCACGCCCAGCGCGATCACCAGCTCGCGCACCATCACCAGGCGGCGGCGGCTGGGCGGCACGTCCTTGAGCAGGCTGAGGAAGAGCGGGATGTTGCCGAGCGGGTCCATGATCAGGAACAGCAGGATTCCCGCCGACAGCGTGGTCATCTGCGTTTCCATCAGGCGCGTTCCGTGGTGGCGTTGGGAATGGGCGGCATCATCGGCTCAAGCCGCCCGCAAATCGAGGGCCGCGCCGCGCGCCGCCGCGCCCGCGGCCGAGAGCAGGTAGAGCGCGGCCGCAGCCGCCTCGTCGGGCAACGGCTGCAACAGCGTGTCTTCGCCGAAATAGGCTTCGCGCCGCAGGGCAGTGCGCATCGGCGCCGGCAGCAGCGCGTGCACGCGCACCGGGCCGCGCTCGGTCTCCTGATGCAGGGTTTCCGCCAGGCGTTCGAGCGCGGCCTTGGAGACCCCGTAGGCGCCCCAGTGCGCCCGCGCGAGCAGGGCCGGATCGTCGAGCACGAACACCACCGCGCCGCCCTCGCCCTGCTGCAACAGCGGCAGGCAGGCCTGGGTGAGCGCGAACGGCGCCGACACGTTGACGTGCAGGGTGCGCAGCCAGTCGTCCGGCTTGTGCATGGCGAGCGGCGTCAGGCCGGTGAAGCAGGCCGCCGCGTGCACGATGCCGTCGAGCCGGCCAAGCTCGCGCTGCAACCCGTCGGCCAGCGCCGCGTAGTCGGTCGGCGTCGCCTGTTCCAGGTCGAGCGGATGGATCACCGGCTCGGGCAGGCCCTCCGCGCGCATCGCGTCGTAGAGCTGCTCCAGCTGCCGCGTGCGGCGGCCGGCCAGCACCACCGTGGCGCCGGCCCGCGCCGCAGCCAGCGCCACCGCGCGCCCGAGACCGCCGTAGGCGCCGGTGACCAGGACCACGCGACCGGCCAGCAGCCCGGCCGCCGGTGACCAGCCCGGCGGCAGTCGGACGAGGGGAAGGCTCATCCGTGCGCCTGGCTCGCCACGTCGGCGACCATGCGCGCCAGCTCGCCGGCCGAGTTCAGATCCTCGATCACGTCGCAGCCGCCGATCAACTCGCCCTGGATGAAAAGCTGCGGGAAGGTCGGCCAGTTGGAGAAGTGCGGCAGCGCGGCCCGCACCTCCGGATCGGCCAGCACGTTCACCGCGTGGTAGTCCGCGCCGGCCTCCTCGAGCGCCTGCACCGCGCGACTGGAGAAGCCGCACATCGGATACTTCGGCGTGCCCTTCATGAAGAGCACGACGGGATGCTCGACCAGCACCGCCTTGATTCGCTCGTTGACGTCCATAACTTGGAATTCATCACTACAATGCAGCCGGGACGCAATAGTGTATCAGCGCCCCCGGCCCGCCCCGCGCGGCGCGGCGCCGGGCACCCGGTTTTCCTCAGCCAACGCCCAGGAGTCACCACATGGCGATCGAACTCCCCCCCTTGCCGTACGAGAAGAATGCGCTCGAACCGCACATCTCCGCCGAAACGCTGGAGTACCACTACGGCAAGCACCATCAGGCCTACGTCACCAATCTCAACAACCTGATCAAGGGCACCGAGCTTGAGAACGCCTCCCTGGAGGACATCATCAAGGCCTCTTCCGGCGGCGTCTTCAACAACGCCGCGCAGGTGTGGAACCACACCTTCTACTGGAACTCGCTGAGCCCCAAGGGCGGCGGCGCCCCCACCGGCAAGCTGGCCGACGCGATCGACAAGGCCTTCGGCTCGTTCGAGAAGTTCAAGGAGGAGTTCACCAAGTCCGCGGTGGGCAACTTCGGTTCCGGCTGGACCTGGCTGGTGCAGCGCCCCGACGGTTCGCTGGGCATCGTCAACACCTCCAACGCCGCCACGCCGATCACCGGCAGCGACAAGCCGCTGTTCACCACCGACGTGTGGGAGCACGCCTACTACATCGACTACCGCAACGCCCGCCCGAAATACATCGAGGCGTTCTGGAACCTGGTGAACTGGGAATTCGCGGCCGGCAACCTGGCCTGATCCTCCCCGCCTCGCCGACAAAAAACCCCGGATCGCTCCGGGGTTTTTTCATGGCGGCTGTCCGCCACGCGCCGTTCGCGCAGGCCACTCAGCCGCGCAGCACATCCAGCGCCGGCTGCGCCTGCGGCAACCGACCCAGCGCGAGCGCGACCTCCTCCACCCGCGCGGCCAGCTGGCCTGCCCCGTCGGCGCAGACGGTGGCATGCCCCACCTTGCGCCCCGCGCGCGGCGCCTTGCCGTAGTCGTGCCAGTGTGCGTCCGCCACGCGCAGCAGCGGCACCGGGTCCGGCAGTTCGCCGATCCAGTTGAACATGGCCGACGCGCCGCGCGCCGCCGTGTCGCCGAGCGGCAGGCCGAGCACGGCCCGCACGTGGTTCTCGAACTGGCTGGCGACCGCCCCCTCGATGGTCCAGTGGCCGGAGTTGTGCACGCGCGGCGCCATCTCGTTGCCGAGCAGGCGCCCGTCCTTGACGAACAGCTCCAGCGCGAACACGCCCACGTAGTCGAGCCGCTCGGCCAGGGTACGGGCATGGGCGGCGGCCTGCTCCTGCAGGCCGTCGATGTCCGGCGCCGGCGCGAGGCTCAGGCTCAGCACGCCGTCGACGTGCCAGTTGCGGGTCAGCGGCCAGGTGCGCAGCTCGCCGCCCTGGCCGCGCACGGCCAGCACCGACAGCTCGCGCTCGAACGGCACGAAGGCCTCCAGGATCAGGCCGTGTTCGGCCGCCGCCGCGCCCAGCGCGTCCCAGGCGGCGTCGGCGTCGGCCGGCGTGCGCAGGCGGAACTGACCCTTGCCGTCGTAGCCCAGGCGGCGGGTCTTCAAAATCGCCGGCGCGCCGATCGCGCCGAGGGCGAAATCCAGCGCCTCGCGCGTCGCCACCGGCATGAAGGCCGGCGTGTCGAGGCCGCAGTCGCGGAACAGGGTCTTCTCGCTCAGCCGATCCTGCGCCACCGCCAGCGCCTGCGGGTTGGGCGCCGCCGGCACGCGCTCGGCCAGCCACTGCGCGGTGGCCGCGGGCACGTTCTCGAAGTCGAAGGTGACCGCATCGACCTCGCGCGCGAAGGCCTCCAGCGCGGCGTGGTCGTCCCACGCGGCGACGCGCAGCGGCGCAACCTGGCCGGCGCAGGCGTCGGCCGCGACGTCGAAGGCCACGGTCTTCACGCCCAGTGGCGCGGCAGCCAGGGCCAGCATGCGCGCCAGCTGGCCGCCGCCCAGCACGCCCAGCACGGGCTGGCGACGAGCGCTCACGCGCGCGGGTCCGGCTGGTCGAGCACGCTCTGCGTCTGGCGCGCGCGGTAGGCGTCCAGCGCGGCGGCGACGGCGTCATCGTGCAGCGCCAGCACGGCGGCGGCGAGCAGGCCGGCGTTCACCGCACCGGCGCGGCCGATGGCGAGCGTGCCGACCGGGATGCCGGCCGGCATCTGCGCGATCGACAGCAGCGAGTCCATGCCATTGAGCGCCTTGGACTGCACCGGCACGCCGAACACCGGCAGCCGGGTCTTGGCCGCCAGCATGCCTGGCAGGTGCGCCGCGCCGCCGGCGCCGGCGACGATCACCTGGATGCCGCGCCCCGGCGCCTCCTCCGCGTAGCGGAACAGCAGGTCCGGCGTGCGGTGCGCCGAGACCACCTGCACCTCGTGCGGCACGCCGAGCGTGCCCAGCACCTCGGCGGCATGCGCCATGGTCTCCCAGTCCGAGCGCGAGCCCATCACGATGCCCACGCGAGGCGGATTGGCTGTCGAGGTCATGGTCCGGCCTTCCCAAAAGGGTTATTGTAAAGTCTTTCCGCACTCCGGCACGACCCGTTATCCGATGGACAAGCGCCTGCTCGACATCCTGTGCTGCCCGGTCAGCAAGACCCCGGTCCGCCTGCTCGCCAAGGCCGAGCTCGATGCGCTGAATTCGGCCATCGAACAGAGCCAGGTCGATACCGTGGCCGGCACGCCCGTGCGCCAGCGCGTGGCCGAGGGCCTGATCACGGTGGACCGCAAGCTGATCTACCGGATCGACGACGGCATTCCGGTGATGCTGCCGGAGGAAGGCATCGGCACCGTGCAGTTGCGCGAGTTTCCGGTGAACTGAATGGAGCTCGTCCCGGCGCCGACGGCCGGACCGCCCGATTGCATGGCGACATCAGGGATGATCGACACGGTGTCAGGCATCGCGGACATGACATGAGCGGACTTCTCACTTATCGTCGGGGGCTATACGGTCGATCCGGTCGCGGTATCCCGCGGCCCGCTCCAGGGGGATGGCGGTGAACGAAGCCAGAGAACCATCCAAGGTCGTCAGCCTCAGCCAGCGGCTGGATCCCGCCAGCCCGCGGGTCGGCGAGCTGCTGAACACCGTGCGCACCGTGGCCGCGCAACGCCTGCAGCAGTCGCTCGGCAACCTGTTCGAGCACGTCGACGACGCCCTCTTCGACCTCGCCGAGAAGGCCGAGAACAACGCCGCGCAGATGCACTACTTCGACGGCATGCGCGAAGTGCGCAAGCGCCGCCCGGCGGTCGAGCGCAGCTACCTGGCCCAGGTTTCCCGCGAGCTGTCCCACCTGGCCGGCCCGCAGCGGCCCAATCCGGCCCAGGCCGCACCGGCCGGCGGCATCGAGCTGTCGCTGGTGGCCGACAACGAACTGGAAGAGTCGCTGGCGATCACCAGCATGGTAAGCAAGAACGAGAGCCGGCTGGCGCGCGAGCTGTTCGCGGTGAACCAGCGGCTGTCGGTGATCTGCGGCGGCATCAAGATCGACGAGACCGGCAACCCGCTCGGCCCCGCCGCGCTGGCGCAGGCCTTCCGCCAGGCGCTGCGCGAGTTGAGCGCCGACATGCGCGTGAAGCTCATCATCTACAAGCTGTTCGACCGCTACGTGCTGGCCACGCTCGACGAGCTGTATCAGGCCGTCAACGCCGAGCTGATCCGGGCCGGCGTGCTGCCGCAGCTGCGCCACGAGGTCGCGCGCGGCCCCGGGCAGGCGGCGCGCGCCGTCGCCGACGTGGCCGCCGCGCTCGACGCCGGCCAGGCCAGCGGCGACGAGGTCGCCTTCTCCGACGACCTGCTGCAGACGCTGCGCCAGCTGTTCCATGCCCGCCGCGGCCAGCCCATCGACGGCGGCGCCGCCATGCCGATGGGCACCTCGCCGGTTGCCGCGCCCACCGCCCACGAGCTGCTTGGCGCCCTCAGCGTGCTGCAGAGCCAGCTTGTCGGCAGCGGCCCGCTGCCGGTGCAGAACCAGCCGGTCGACGTCGCCGGGCTCGGCGAGCAGGTGGCGCAACTCAAGAACCAGCTGATGCGCCAGCTCGGTGCCCTGCGCGGCGAGCGCCCCGGCCAGGTCGCCAGCGTCGACGAGGACACCATCGACCTGGTCGGCATGCTGTTCGAGTTCATCCTGACCGACCGCAACCTGCCCGCCGAGATGCAGGCCATGCTGGCGCGGCTGCAGATTCCCTACCTCAAGGCGGCGATCCTCGACCGGCGCCTGTTCGCCCACCGCCAGCACCCGGCGCGCCGCCTGCTGGACGGCCTCGCCGACATGGCCAAGAGCTGGTCGGCGGAGGCCGACCGCGACCACCGCGTGCACGACAAGGTGAAGTCCATCGTCGACCAGCTGCTGCACGACTTCGACGACGATCTCGGCATCTTCGAGCGGCTCAACAATGACCTGCAGGCCTTCCAGGAGCAGAGCCACAAGCGCGCCGAGCTGGCCGAGCAGCGCGTGGCCGAATCCACCCGCGGCCGCGAGCGCCTGGAGCAGGCGCGCCGCCGCGCCGCGCGCGAGATCGTCGACCGCATCGGCGAGCAGACGCTGCCGCCGCTGATCCACGGCGTGCTGGCCCGCGCCTGGGCCAACTACATGGTGCTGACGATCCTGCGCCAGGGCGAGGACTCGGCCGAGTACGCCGGCGCGCTGCGCTTCGTCAACGAGTTCATCGCCAGCGCCCAGCCGGCGCGCGACGCGGAAAGCCGCCGCACGCTGCGCCAGATGCTGCCCGGCATCGAGCGCGCGCTGCGCCGCGGCCTGACCCAGGTGGCCTTCCAGGACCACGACATCGACCGCCTGCTCGGCCAGCTCTACGTCTACTACCGCCAGCAGCTCGGCGATCCGGTGGAGGCGACGCCCTCCGTCGAAGACGCCGCGCCGCTGATTCCCGAAAGCATCCAGCCGATCGTCGAGCGGGACGCCCCGGTGCGCGAATCCGACCAGCAGGAAACGCTGGCGGTGCCGCCGCCGGACATCCCCGAACTCGAGGTGGTGCTGGCGCTCAAGCCCGGCACCTGGCTGGAATTCACCCCCACCGGCGGCCACAGCGAGCGCGCCAAGCTGTCGTGGATCAGTCCGATGAGCGGGCGCTACCTGTTCGTCAACCGGCGCGGCCTCAAGGTCGCCGACTACGCGCCGCAGGAGCTGGCCGCCTCGCTCGCGGCCGGCAGCGCGTGCGTGCTCGCCTCCGAGCCGCTGTTCGATCGCGCCATGCACGCCATCGTGGGCCGCCTGAGCCAGGCCGCGCCGTCCCCTCCGGACAACGCATGACCGCTGGTGCTGGACTGAATCCGCCCGATCCCGCCCTGATCGACGCCGACGTCGAGCGCGCCTTCGCCGAGGACCTCGGCAGCGGCGACGTCACCGCCGACCTGCTCCCCGCGGACGCCACCGCCGAGGCTACCCTCACCTGCCGCGAGCCGGCGGTGATCGCCGGCATCCCGTGGTTCGAGGCCTGCTTCCGCAAGCTCGACCCCGCCGTGGCGATCCACTGGCAGCAGGTGCACGACGGCAGCCGCGTGGCCGCCGGCGCCGTGATCTGCCGGCTGCGCGGGCGTGCCCGAGCCCTGGTCAGCGCGGAACGCAGCGCGCTCAACTTCCTGCAGCTGCTCTCCGCCACCGCCACCGCGGCCGCCGCCTACGCCGACGCGATGGCCGGCACCGGCGTGCACGTGCTCGACACCCGCAAGACCCTGCCCGGCCTGCGCCTGGCGCAGAAGTACGCGGTGCGCTGCGGCGGCGGGTACAACCACCGCATCGGCCTGTACGACGCGATCCTGGTCAAGGAAAACCACATCGCCGCCGCCGGCGGCATCGCCGCCGCGGTGGCGGCCGCGCGGCAGCGCCATCCGCAGCTGCTGCTCGAAGTGGAGGTGGAGAACCTCGACGAACTGCGGCAGGCGCTGGATGCCGGCGTCGACCGCATCATGCTGGACAACTTCACCCTGCCGCTGATGCGCGAGGCGGTCGCGATCACCGCCGGCCGCGTGCCACTGGAGGTTTCCGGCAACGTCGACCTGGCCGGCATCGGCGAGCTGGCGCGCACCGGCGTGGACTTCATCTCGGTCGGTGCGCTGACCAAGCACGTGCGCGCGATCGACCTGTCGTTGCGGCTGCAGCTCGACTGAGCACCCGTTGGCGCCACCTTGCCATCCGCAGGCGAGGCGCACGACAACGAAGCGCGCGGCAACGAAGAACGGGGGCTCGCCTCTCCACCGCGGCGGGCCCTGCCCACGCTCGCGGCTCCCCATTCCCGCCCTGCCGCCTCGCGCTTGCGGCCCGTCGCAGCCGCCTACACACTGCGGACATGAACCGACCGATCGACCTGTTCCTGTTGCTGGCGCTGGCCGTCATCGGCGCGCTGTGGCTGAGCCTCAGCCGCGCCCGCGAGCGCGCGCTGGCCGAAGCGCGCCGGCAATGCCGCCGGCACGGCCTGCAATTGCTGGACGAGACCATCGGCCTGCGCGGCCTGCGCCTGCGCCGCCTCGACGGCCGCCTGACGCTGGAACGCTGCTACGGCTTCGAGGTCAGCCTCAACGGCGACGATCGCCAGGCCGGGCGCCTGTGGATGGTCGGCGAGCGGACCAGCGGACTGAGCCTGCCCACGCTCGACGACAAGGTCCTGCCGGCACCGTCGGAAGAACAACGGCCGGCCGCCGCCGCACCCGCGCCACTGCCGAGCAACGTGATTCCGCTGCGCCGGCCGCCGCGCGACCGGCTGCACTAGGAGCCGGCCCGGACGCTCCGGATCGCCCTCCTGCCACATGCAGGCGAAGGAACCCAGGCAGAAGGACGGCTACTGGTATTCGGCCCGGCCCGGGCCGTTCACCGGCCCAGTCCGCGCCAAAGCCGCCGAGGCCACGCAGCAAGGCGCAGCAGGCCCGCGACAGCAACGCTACTTCACCACCCGCAGGTGCGGCGCGCCACGCTGCGGCCGCGGGCCGTCCTCGTCCTTGCCCTCGGGCGGCGACGGCGGCGGCGTATCGTCCGACGGCGGCGGCGCGTCGCCCTCCTCGGCGGGGAACATCATGCCCTGGCCGTTCTCCTGCGCGTACAGCGCGAGCACGGCGCGGATGGGAATGTGGATGGCATGGCTGACGCCCGAGAAGCGCGCCTGGAAACCGATCCGCTCGTTGCCGAGGTCGAGGTTGGCCACCGCCCGCATGGCGATGTTGAGCACCACCTGGCCGTTCTTGATCACGTGCGGCGGCACCCGCACGCCCTCGGCGGTGGCGTCCACCAGCAGGTAGGGCGTGAGTCCGTTGTCGCTGATCCAATCGTAGATCGCCCGCAGCAGGTACGGACGGTTGGAGGTCATCGGAATCGGGTTGTCACTACTCATCATTACGACCGCATAGCCTTCTCTTCGGCAGTCAAGCTGCGCACATAGCCCTGACTATGGAACAGCCGCTCGCCATAGTCGAGAATGGGCTTGCCCTCGCGCCCCAGCTCGATGCCCAGCCACGGCAGCCGCCACACCACCGGCGCCACCAGGCAATCGGCCAGGCTCATCTCGGGGTTGAGGAAGAATTTCGACGCCTTGAACAGCGGCAGCGAGGCCAGCAGCTGCTCGCGCAGCCGCCGGCGCGCCGCCTCCGCCGGGCGGCCGCCGGCGCGGATCGTCTCCACCTCGGGCAGCCAGTCGTACTCGATGCGCACCGCGGCCAGCCGCAGGCGGGCGCGCGAGATCGGGTCGATCGGCATCAGCGGCGGATGCGGGTAGCGCTCGTCGAGGTACTCGCACACCACCGCGGTGTCGTACAGCGTAAGGTCGCGGTCGACCAGGGTCGGCACGGTGCCGTAGGGGTTGAGGTCGATGAGGTCCTCGGGCGGATCGCCCGGCTCGACCGTCACCCGGTCGTAGGCAACGCCCTTGGCGGCCAGCACCAGCCGCACCCGGTGGCTCTGGATGTCGTCGGCCCCGGTGTACAGGGTCAGTACGGTACGCGAACGCGCGCTTTGGACCATGCACGACTCCCCATCGGCTTGCTAGGACAAGGCCGCGGTGGATCCGCCGCGCGGCACGGCCGGAAGCCACGCCCTAGTGGACGTCCTTCCAGTATTCCCGCTTGAGCGCGTAGGCCAGCAAGGTGAACCCGACCAGGAACAGCAGCACCCAGATGCCGTAGCGGTGACGTTGCAGCGCGGCCGGCTCCGAGACGTATTCCAGGAAGGCGGTGAGGTCGCGCGCGGCGCGCTGGTATTCGGCCAGCGAAAGCTTGCCCGGCTGCGCCATCGACAGCCGGTCGATCTCCTCGCTGCCCGGCTGGCGCACCGCCACCTGCACGCCCTGCAGCTCCCACAGCGGGAACGGCATGGAGGCGTTCGGGAAGATGCGGTTGTTCCAGCCCACGGGGCGGGTCGGGTCGAGGTAGAAGCCGTTGAGGTAGGCATAGACCCAGTCGGCGGTCTTGGCCCGCACCTCCAGCGAGAGATCGGGCGGCGCCTTGCCGAACCACTGCTGGGCGAGGTCCGCCGGCATGTGCGACACCACCGGGTCCTGGAACTTGGCGCCGGTGAAGTTGAGGTTGTCCATCACCTCCTGCTCGCCGAGGCCGAGATCCTCCGCGATGCGCGAGTAGCGCGCGTACTTGATGGAGTGGCAACCCACGCAGTAGTTGAAGAACAGCCGCGCGCCCCGCTGCAGCGAGGCGCGGTCGCCGACGTTGGTGCCCGCCGGCGGCAGCGCGCCTTCCTCGGCGGCCCGCAGCGTTCGGCTGCCGGCCAGCAGGCCGAACGCCAGCACGATCGAGAGAAGGGCTCGCTTAGTCATGCGTCGTCACCCGTTCCGGTACCGGCTTGGTGGTCTCCCAGCCCAGGCGGGTGTACAGGCCCAGGAACAGGAAGTAGCCGAAGTAGAGCAACGCCATCAGGCGGCCGAAGAGGTTCTCCCACACCGTCACGTCGGCATGCGGGAACCAGGCCGGGATCGCCTCCGCGGTCACGCCCATGCCGACCAGGGCCAGGCCGAAGAAGGACAGCACGAACAGGCCGAGCGCCACCTTGAAGCCGGTGCCGCGATAGCGGATCGAGCGCACCTTGCCGGCGTCGATCCACGGCATCAGGAACAAGAGCGCGATGGCCCCGAACATGCCGATCACGCCCCAGATCGCCGTGCCGAAGAAGGACGGGACCATGCGCAAAATCGCGTAGAACGGGGTGAAGTACCACACCGGCTTGATGTGCAGGGGCGTGGCCAGGTTGTTGGCCGGGACGAAGTTGTCGTGCTCCAGGAACCAACCGCCGAAGGTCGGCTCGAAGAACACGATGAAGGCCGCCACGATCAGGAAGAAGCCGACGCCCGAGAGGTCCTTCACCGTGTAGTACGGGTGGAACGGGATGCCGTCCGCCGGCTTGTCCGCGCCCCAGCGGCTACCCTTGGGGCCGTGCTTGACGTCGACGCCGTCCGGGTTGTTCGAGCCCACCTCGTGCAGCGCGGCCAGGTGCAGCACGACCAGCAGCAGCAGCACCAGCGGCAGCGCGATCACGTGCAGGGCGAAGAAGCGGTTGAGGGTGGCGTCGGCCGGCAGGTAGTCGCCCATGATCCACTCGACCAGGCTGCCGCCGATGACGGGGATGGTGCCGAACAGCGAGATGATCACCTTGGCGCCCCAGAACGACATGTTGCCCCACGGCAGCACGTAGCCCATGAAGGCCTCGGCCATCAGCACCAGGAAGATCAGCATGCCGAGGATCCACACCAGCTCGCGCGGCTTCTGGTACGAGCCGTACATCAGGCCGCGGAACATGTGCAGGAACACCACCACGAAGAACAGCGAGGCGCCGGTGGAGTGCATGTAGCGGATCAGCCAGCCCCACTCCACGTCGCGCATGATGTACTCGACCGAGTCGAAGGCTTCCGCCGCGCTCGTCTTGTAGTTCATGGTGAGGAAGATGCCGGTGAGTATCTGGTTGACCAGCACCAGCAGGGCGAGCGAGCCGAAGTAGTACCAGAGGTTGAAGTTCTTCGGCGCGTAGTACTCGGTGACGTGCTTGCGGTAGACCGGCGCCAGGCCCGGCGCCCGCTCGGTGAACCATGCGCCGAGGCGCGAGAACACGGTAGCCATCAGCCGGCCTCCTTCGGATCCACGCCGATCTGGATGGTGTGGTCGTCCACGAAGTGGTACTTGGGAACCTCCAGGTTCTTCGGCGCCGGCACGCCGGCGAACACGCGCCCGGCCATGTCGTAGCGGGACTTGTGGCAGGGGCAGTAGAAGCCGCCCCTCCAGTCCGGGTCGAAGGGCTCGGCGCCGACCTTGGGCACGAAGTCCGGCACGCAACCCAGGTGCGTGCAGATGCCGATCACCACCAGCCACTCGGGCTTGATCGAGCGGGTCTCGTTCTGCGCGTACGCCGGCTGCTGGCCGGCGGACACGCGGTCGGACTTGGGGTCGGCCAGCCGGCCGTCCACGCCCGGCAGGGCGTCGAGCTGGGCCTTGCTGCGATTGACGATGAACACCGGCAGGCTGCGCCACGCCACGGTGAGCTTCTGCCCCGGCTCGATCTTGCTGATGTCCACGGTGACCGGGGCACCGGCGGCCCTGGCTCGCGCGCTGGGCTCCCACGACTTGATGAAAGGCACAGCTGCCGCGACGACTCCCACTCCGCCGACCACGCTGGTGGTCACTGTAAGGAAGCGGCGTCGGCCGTGATCGACGACTTCATTCACCATCAGGCTCTCCGGTACTTGCAACGCCATTGAGACGGGAATAATTCGAATCGGTGGGAGAAATCGCTTTTCCGGCCCTGCAAAAATTGCGTTAGTGTAGCCTCAGGACCAGGCCCGTACAATCGAGTACGCAAGGGCTGAGCCTTCGCATCCACCCACCCTGCGGGCTTGCTTCCGGACGCATCGCCCGCGCCTGGCCACGAAGATTTCCGTATCTATGAAAGACGCCGCCGGCATGCTCGCCTTCGTCGCCCGCTTCGTGGTCGTCGGCCTGGCGGTGGCCTTCGTGATAGGGCTCATCTGGCCCGCCAGCGGCGACCGCCTGCGCGAACGCTTCGGCCTCAAGCCGACCGTGCAACAGGTCGCCGCGCCGGCGCCCGCGCCCGCGCCGCACGCCACCACCTCCTATGCCGATGCGGTGGCGAAGGCCGCCCCCTCGGTGGTGAACATCTACGCCAACCGCATGGTGACCGAGCAGGCGG
Organism: Frateuria defendens; assembly: GCF_001182895.1. Taxonomy (GTDB): domain Bacteria; phylum Pseudomonadota; class Gammaproteobacteria; order Xanthomonadales; family Rhodanobacteraceae; genus Frateuria_B; species Frateuria_B defendens. The sequence goes on from NZ_LFQR01000042.1 coordinate 24,462, forward strand.
TGCGCATGTACTCCGACCCGCTGATGCAGCGCCTGTTCGGCGGCGTACCCACCGGCCCGGCCTACAAGCGCCCGCAGCAGGTGCTCGGCTCCGGCGTGATCGTGAGTGCGGAGGGCTACGTGCTCACCAACAACCACGTGATCGCCAACGCCGACGACATCCAGGTGCTGCTCTACGACGGCCGCGTCGCCAAGGCCACCCTGGTCGGCGCCGACGAGGAGACCGACCTCGCCGTGCTCAAGATCGAGGGCGGCAGCCTGCCGGTGATCCACATCGCCGCGCTGCCGCCGCGCGCCGGCGACGTGGTGCTGGCGATCGGCAACCCGCTCGGCCTCAACCAGACCGTGACTATGGGCATCGTCAGCGCCATCGGCCGCCAGCTCGACAGCAGCAGCCCGGAGGACTTCATCCAGACCGACGCGGCGATCAACCTGGGCAACTCCGGCGGCGCGCTGGTCAACCCGGCCGGCGAGTTGGTGGGCATCAACACCCTGCTGATCGGCAAGGCCGCCAACGCCGAGGGCATCGGCTTCGCCATCCCCGTGGCCAGTGCCAAGAAGGTGCTGGACCAGCTGATCGCCACCGGCCACGTGGTGCGCGGCTGGCTGGGCGCGGACTACGCCTTCGTGCCGATCGCCGCCGACAGCGGCCTGCCCGCCGCCGCGCGCGGGGCCCAGGTCACCGACGTCTACCCCGGCGGCCCGGCCGCGCAGGCGGGTTTGCAGGCACACGACATCCTGCTGCGCATCGGCGACCACGACATCCGCGATCCCGCCGACCTGCGCCGCTACGAGGCGGACCTCAAGCCGGGCAGCACGGTGCAGGTGTCGGGGCTGCGCAACGGCAGCCCGTTCCGGCTGGAGTCGAAGGTGACGCAGCGGCCACTGCTGTCGCCCGCCTCCGCGGCGGCCGGCTGACCCGGCGGACAAGCCGCTACGGCGCCCCGACCGCACCATGCACCGCGGCGGCAGCGACGGCGGCGCGCACCGCCTCGCGGTAGCGCCGGTGCAGCACGCCCACGCGCTCCACGTACACCTGCGTCTCGGCATAGGGCGGCACGCCACGGTAGCGCTGCACCGCCGCCGGCCCCGCGTTGTAGGCCGCCGTGGCCAGCCGCTCGTCGCCGTTGAAGTTCTTGAGCAGCAGGGCGAGGTAGCGCGCGCCGCCACGGATGTTCTGGTCAGGGTCGAAGGCATCGGGCACGCCCATGTCGCTGGCGGTGGCCGGCATCAGCTGCATCAGGCCCTGGGCGCCCTTGAGCGACAGCGCGCGCGGGTTGAAGGCGCTTTCGGCGTGGATCACCGCGCGCAGGAAGGATTCGTCCACGCCGAACTCCGTGCTCGCCGCGTGAATCGCCTCGGCGAAGGAAGCGAAGTCCAGCCGCGTGCGGTTCCAGTCGATCGGCGAATGCAGGTTGCAGGCCATGCAGGTGGCGATGTAGCTGAAGAGCATGGTCACCGTCCTGCCGCGCTGCCCGGCCGGCTGCACGTTGGTGTATTCCACGCTGCCGTCGGCGTGCACCACGCGGTAGACCGCGCCGCGCAGCACGCGGTCGGCGCCGCCCGGCGCCGCGGGCGCCGCCGGCTCGATGGCGGCGGTCGATTCGTGGTAGCTCCATTGCCCCGGCGGCGCGGCGGGCAGCGGCGGCGCCAGCGCGTCGAGGCGGCGGGCGGTGGTTTCCACCGAAGCCTGCACGTCGGCGAACAGGCGCTGGCCTGATGCCGGCGGCAAGGGGCGCGCCGTCGTCTCCACCGAGCCTACCACCCGATCCAGCGACGCTGCCGCGGGGCGCGGCAGGAACGTGGCGCGATGGATCGGCGCACCATCGGGCACGCTCAGTCGCCGGCAATCGCTGTAGCCGGCCTTGCTGCTGCTGAACACGACCTCCCCGCCCGCGCCGGTGCAGCGGTACAGCGACGCGGCGTGGCCGGCGCGCGCCCACAGCACGGCGCCGAGCGCCACGCAACCGAACGCGATCCAGCGGAGGATCGGGCGGCGCGGGAAGGCCCCAGGCGGCGGGCCGACGCTTTCCCCTTGGCGTGCGGCGGCGGACATGGCGCGCAGTGTGCCGCCATGCCGCCGGCCGACTCAAGCGGAGGGCGCGGGTTTCGTGCGCCACGCCCGGCCGGCTCGCGCCGCGACCGCCGCAGCGGGGCCCCGCGATCCGCCATCGCCCGACGCCCCGGCCCTGTGGCCGATGCAAGTCCCTGATCTTCCAAGGCGCTTCACTGGCGACCCGGCGCAGGCGCGAGTAAACTGCAAGGTTCGGCTACGACAGCCCTTAACTTTCGGCGAACCCACGGTAATCCCACGCGCATGAGCGGCAAGCTTTTCATCAAGACCCACGGCTGCCAGATGAACGAGTACGACTCGACCAAGATGGCCGACGTGCTCAAGGCGTCCCACGGCCTTGAACTGACCCAGGACGAGTCCGAGGCGGACGTGATCCTGATCAACACCTGCTCGATCCGCGAGAAGGCGCAGGAGAAGGTGTTCAGCCAGCTCGGCCGCTGGAAGGAGCACAAGCAGGGCGGCAAGCAGGTAGTGATCGGCGTGGGCGGCTGCGTGGCCTCGCAGGAGGGCGAGGCGATCATCAAGCGCGCGCCGTTCGTGGACATCGTGTTCGGCCCGCAGACCCTGCACCGCCTGCCCGAGCTGATCGAGGCCAAGCGCGCCAGCGGCAAGGCCCAGGTGGACGTCTCCTTCCCCGAGATCGAAAAGTTCGACCAGCTGCCCGAGCCCCGCGCGGAAGGCCCCACCGCCTTCGTCTCGATCATGGAAGGCTGCTCCAAGTACTGCAGCTACTGTGTGGTGCCCTACACCCGCGGCACCGAGATCAGCCGCCCGTTCGACGACGTGCTGGTGGAGGTGGCCCAGCTCGCCGACCAGGGCGTGCGCGAGGTGACCCTGCTCGGCCAGAACGTCAACGCCTACCGCGGCCCCACCCACGACGGCGGCGAGGCGGACCTCGCCGTGCTGATCCACGCCATCGCGCAGATCGAAGGCATCGGCCGCATTCGCTTCACCACCTCGCATCCGCTGGAGTTCTCCGACTCGCTGATCGAGGCCTACGCCAGCTGCCCCAAGCTTGCCAACTTCCTGCACCTGCCGGTGCAGGCCGGCTCCGACCGCATCCTGGCCGCCATGAAGCGCGGCTACACCACGCTCGAGTTCAAGCAGAAGATCCGCAAGCTGCGCGCCGTGCGCCCGGACATCTGCATCAGCTCCGACTTCATCGTCGGCTTCCCCGGCGAGACCGAGGCGGACTTCGAGAAGACCATGCAGCTGATCGAGGACGTGGGCTTCGACCAGAGCTTCTCCTTCATCTTCTCCGCCCGCCCCGGCACGCCGGCGGCCAGCCTCGAGGACGACACCTCGGCGGAAGCCAAGCACGCGCGCCTGGCGCGCCTGCAGGCCAGGCTCAACGACAACGCCCGCGCCATCAACGAGGCGATGGTCGGCACCGTGCAGCGCGTGCTGGTGGAGAAGCCCAGCAAGAAGAACGCGAACGAGCTCACCGGCCGCACCGAGAACATGCGCTTCGTGAACTTTCCCGCCCCCTCCCGCCTGATCGGCCAGTTCGTCGACGTGGTGATCACCGAGGCCATGAGCAACTCGCTGCGTGGCCGCATCCATCTCGCCGACGAGGCCGCCGCCTGAATACCGCCCCTAACGCACCGATGAACGACGGCCTCAACCAGCGCGACTTCACGCTCGACCCGGAAGACAACGCCCGCCTCGCCAACCTGTGCGGGCCGTTCGACGAGCACCTGCGCCAGGTGGAACTGCGCCTGGGCGTGGAGATCAACCATCGCGGCAACCTGTTCCAGGTGATCGGCGAGGACGCCGCCACACGCGCCGCCGAGAAGGTGCTGCGCGCGCTCTACCAGGCCACCGAAGAGGAACCCTTGAACGGCGCCATGATCAACCTGCAGCTGGGCGAGTCCGGCATCGACGCCATCGCCGAGGAACTGGCCGAGGGCGCGCAGGAGGTGGTGATCAAGGTCAAGCGCGGCGTGATCAAGGGCCGCGGCCCCAACCAGGCGCGCTACCTGCACGCCATCACCACCCACGACATCAACTTCGGCGTGGGCCCGGCCGGCACCGGCAAGACCTACCTCGCGGTGGCGAGCGCGGTGGAGGCGCTGGAAGCCAACCGCGTGCAGCGCCTGCTGCTGGTGCGCCCGGCGGTGGAGGCCGGCGAGAAGCTCGGCTTCCTGCCCGGCGACCTCTCGCAGAAGGTGGACCCGTACCTGCGCCCGTTGTACGACGCCCTGTACGAGATGCTCGGCTTCGAGAAGGTGGCCAAGCTGATCGAGCGCAACGTGATCGAGATCGCGCCGCTCGCGTACATGCGCGGGCGCACCTTGAACGACTCCTACGTGATTCTCGACGAGGCGCAGAACACCACCGTCGAGCAGATGAAGATGTTCCTGACCCGCATCGGCTTCGGCTCGGTGGCGGTGATCACCGGCGACGTCAGCCAGATCGACCTGCCCCGCCACGTGCGCTCGGGCCTGCGCCACGCGGTGGAAGTGCTGCGCGGCGTGGACGGCATCAGCTTCACCTTCTTCACCTCCCGCGACGTGGTGCGCCACCCGCTGGTGGCGAAGATCGTGCGCGCCTACGAGGCGTTCGAGGACGCCGGGAATCGGGAGTCGGAAGCCGGGCATAGCGAAAAGCGATCCGGCTGACTCCGCACGCCAACGCATTCCCCGCACGCATCCCAGGCTTCGCCATGCCGATTCCCGATTCTCGATTCCCGATTCCCGCCGTGCACCTCAGCTACGGCCTGCCCCGCGCGGGCCTGCCCGCCGCGGCCAGCTTCCGCCGGTGGGCGGAGGCCGCGCTGCGCGGCGCGAAGCGGCGCAGGCCGGCGGAACTGTCGATCCGCCTCGTCGACGCCGAAGAAGGGCGCGAGCTCAACCGCGCCTACCGCGGCAAGGACTACGCCACCAACGTGCTCTCCTTTCCCGCCGAGCTGCCGCCCGGTGTGAAGCTGCCGCTGATCGGCGACCTCGCCATCTGCGCCCCGGTGGTGGCCCGCGAGGCCGCCGAGCAGGGCAAGCCCGCCCGCCACCACTGGGCACACCTCACCGTGCACGGCGTGCTGCACCTGCTCGGCTATGACCACATCGTGGAGGCCGAGGCCGAGGCGATGGAGGCGCTGGAGACGCGCATCCTCGCCGGGCTGGGCATTGCGGACCCCTATACGCTGCCCCAGGACGTCTAGACGTCCGGACGCCCCTTTGCGCCGCGGGCCGACGCGAGCCCTCGCCGGCCCCCCCCTGCCGCGGCGCCCCAAGCCCGCCGCACTGCCGCGGATGGCCCGCCTCCTGCGCCCCCGTGCGATCAAGCGCTTATCCCGCCTTGCTTGCTGCAAAGTGTCAACGCGGCGTAGGGGCTGCGTGAAATTCATTCATTTTCCAAACCAAAATCTAACCGCGCGCCGCGGCTGACACGATTCAAGACAGCCGACATTCATCGCCAGCCGTCTATTCCTTCCCCGTCCGGTCGTTGACGCATCGCATCAACTGGAACCGTCTCCACCGACCACCCCCGCGGCACGTAAGCCCACCCGTGCGCACCGGACGCCGCAACTCCATCGCTCATCTTCCGTAGAAGAAGATGCGGTCCCCTGCCCCGCGACAGCGAGGCGGCGAAGGCGTCCGCGCGACGTCATACGACAGAGGCGAAAGACCGTGAAAACCGAGCTGCTCCCCACCGAACGCCTGGCTCCGGCCCCGCCCCCCGTCGAGGTCAAGCGGGACAAGAAGTCCGCGCTGGCACACCTGCCCCGCCTGGCCGGCTACGCGCTGGCGGCCTTCGTCGCCTGGCTGCTGTTCTCCACCCTGTTCCGGCCCTGGGTTTCCACCAGCGCGACCCGCGCCATCCTCGACGCGCCGGCGATCCTGATCACCACGCCGATCAGCGGCACCGTCACCGCCGTCGAAGCGCAGAACGGGCAGCCCATTACGCCCGGCCAGACCGTCGCCGTGGTGAAGAACACCACCGTGGCGCGCGACACGCTCACCACCCTGCTCACCCGCCGGCTCGAACTGCAGAGCCGCGCGGATGATCTTGCCCAGCGCATCCAGGCCGACCAGCGCACGCTCGATTATGCGAATGGCCAGTACCGGCAGTACCACGACGCCAGCCTGACCCAGCTGCGCAGCGCCAGCGCCTCGCTGCAGGCCCAGCAGGACGCCGCCGAATCGAAGGTCTCCGAACTGCGCACCAAGTACTGGCGCGCCGTGGGCCTGCAGCGCGACGGCGCGGTCAGTGCGGCCAGCGTGTCGTCGGCGCGCGCGCAGATGGAGGCGGCGGAGAACGAGGCCGACGCGCTCAGGCAGAGCGCGCGCAGCGCGAGCGCCGGCATCGCCGCCGCGCAGCGCGGCGTGTACGTGTCCTCCGGCCAGGAGAGCGGCAACCTGCTGCCCCAGCTGGCCCAGCGCCGCGAAGACCTGCAGAACAGCATCAAGAACGAACAGGCCCAGGCGCAGGCCATGAGCAGCCAGCTGGCCGATCTCAACCAGCTGATCGGGCAGGAGCAGAACCGCGTGCAGTCCCTTTCCGACTACACCATCAAGGCCTTCGCCCCCGGCACCGCGCAGGAGATCGTCGCGCCCGTCGGCACCCAGGTCACCGCCGGCGCCACCCTGGTGCGCGCCACCGATTGCAGCAAGGCCGGCGTGGTGGCGGTGTTCCCTGCCCGCATGGCCCCGCGCCTCAACCAGGGCACGGCCTTGCAGGTGCAGATCACCCAGCTCTCCAACCCGCTCTACGCCCATGTCACCCAGCTGCTGCCGACCGCGCCGGAGACCACCCAGAACGGCTACAGCGCGCCCTTCCCCTATGCCGAGGACGGCTCGGTCTACGCGCTCGCGCAGTGGGACCCGGGCACGCCCACGGACCTCAGCGAGCGGCTCTGCACGCCCGGCCGCAGCGTGATGGCGAGCCTGCGCTGACGCCCCGAAGGAGCATTCCCCCATGCACATGCGATGGCATTCCGCGGCACTCGCCCTCACCCTGGCCATCACCATGAGCGGCCCGGCCCCGGCCGCCACGGCCAGCCCCCTGCAACAGCAGCTGGCCGCCGGCACCTGCTCCGCCCTCGAGGCCGCCGCCGCGGCCGTACCCGGCGACGGACCGATGCTGCTGCCGAGCTATCCCAGCCTCGGGCAGGGCAGCGGCCAGATGCGCGCCCTGCAGAACGTGGCCTTCGTCTACGACAACGCGCTGGCCGGCATCGCCCTCGCCGCCTGCGGCCAGCCGGCGCAGGCCCGGCGCATCGCCGACGCGCTCGTGCTCGCCGCCGCGCACGACCCGGGCTTCAAGGACGGCCGGCTGCGCAACGCCTACCGCGCCGGCGCGGCGGAGAGCGGCAAGGTCGAGTTGCCCGGCTACTGGGATCCGCGGGGCAACTTCTGGAACCAGGACGCCTACCAGGTCGGTACCGCCACCGGCAACGTCGCCTGGGCGGCGCTGCTGCTGCTCACCGTCTACGACGGCAGCCACGACCGGCGCTACCTGGACGCCGCCGTGGCGCAGCTGCACTGGATCCAGGCGCACACCCTGGGCGGCGCCGCGCCGCCGGCCTACGAGGGCGGCTTCTACGGCTACGACAACGCCCAGCGCGCGCAGCACTGGAAGGCCACCGAACACAATATAGACGTCTATGCAGCCGCAACCTGGGCCGCCCGCTACACCAGCGATACAACCCTGCCGCAGCAAGCGCAGCTGGCCGGCGGCTTCGTGCGGGCCATGTGGGACGAGGGCCAGCACCGCTTCTTCATCGGCACGCTGGACGACGGCAAGACCTATTCGCGCGAGAAGTCCGGCCTGGACGCCCAGGTCTGGCCGCTGCTCGCCTTCAGCCCCCTGCCCGCCGGCTGGAACCAGGTCTGGCAATGGGTGGACGCCCAGCACAAGAGCGGCGCCGGCTACGGCTTCCGCCGCGAGCCCGACGGCGTGTGGACCGAAGGCAGCGCCCAGGCCGCCACCGCCATGCAGGCCAGCGGCCGGCCGGTGCCCGACGCGCTGTGGCAGCTGCTGGCCGCCCAGCGCAGCGGCGACGGCATGCTCTACGCCACGCCGCAGGCGCGCATCGTCACCGACCTGGCGATCGGCCCGGACTCGACCTACGCGGATTTCTTCTACTACCACCTGCCGCACCTGGGCGCGACCGCCTGGACCGCGCTCGCCGCCAAGGCCTGGAACCCCTTCACCGGCCGCCCCCTGCACGCCGCGGAGCGCACGCCATGAACCTCCCCGTCGACCAGGCCACCCTGCTCCAGGTGCTGGGACTGAGCCTGCTGCTGGGCCTCGTGATGGCGCGCTTCGGCAACGCGGAGCGCCCGCTGCACCGCCTGCTGTTCGGCGCCTTCGCCGGCGCGCTGCTGCTGCGCTACGCGATCTGGCGCACCGGCGAGACCCTGCCCGACCCCAGCCACGGCTTCGCCAGCGTGTGGGCCTACGTGTTCTACGCCTTCGAGATGATCTCCATCCTCTACACCCTGGCGGCGATCGTGGTGATGGTGCGCCGGCGCGACGCGCGCCCCGCCGCCGACGCCGGCGAGGCGCGGCTGCGCGCGGCGGGGCGGGACGTGCCGGCGGTGGACGTGTTCATCGCCACCTACAACGAAGACCTGGCGGTGCTGGAGAAGACCATCGTGGCCGCCAAGGCCATCGACTACCCGCACGTCAACGTGTGGGTGCTCGACGACACCCGCCGCGATTGGCTGCGCGACTACTGCGCGCGGCTGGGCGTGCACTACGCACGCCGCCCCGACAACAGCCACGCCAAGGCGGGCAACCTCAACAACGGCCTCAAGCTCTCCGCGCAGTCCACCAACGCGCCCTACATCCTGGTGCTGGACGCGGACTTCGCGCCGCAGAAGGACATCCTCTACCGCGTGCTCGGCCTGTTCGCCGAGCCGAAGGTGGCGCTGGTGCAGACGCCGCAGTTCTACTACAACGCCGATCCCATCCAGCACAACCTGGGCGCCACCGACAGCTGGGTGGACGAGCAGCGCGTGTTCTTCGACGTGTTCCAGCCCTCGCGCGACGCCTGGAACTCGGCCTTCTGCGTGGGCACCTCGTTCGTGATCGCACGCGCGGCGATCACCGAGGCCGGCGGCTTCCCCACCGGCAGCGTGTGCGAGGACATCCACACCACCTACCTCCTGCGCAAGCACGGCTACCTCACCCGCTGGCTCAACGAGCGCCTCTCGGTGGGGCTCTCCGCCGAGGGCCTGATCGAATACATCAACCAGCGCGGTCGCTGGTGCCTGGGCACCATGCAGGTGGCCTGGCTCAAGGACGGCCCGCTGCGCGGCCCCGGCTATGGCCTGATGGACCGCCTGCACTACGTGCACGGCATGCTGCACTGGATCAGCAAGCCGTTCCTGCTGATGATGCTGGTGGCGCCGGTGCTGTACTGGTATTTCGGCATCGCCGCGTTCTACACCACGCCGGGCGAGTTCCTGTTCTACGGCCTGCCGGCGCTGATCGGCTTCTGGTTCTACGGCCCCTGGATCACCGACCGGCGCACCCTGCCGGTGTTCACCGAGGTGACCCAGCTGGTGGCCGCCTACGCGGTGACGATGACCATCGCCGCCGCCTGCATCCGGCCGTTCGGACGTCCGTTCAAGGTCACCGCCAAGGGCCTGGACCGCAGCAAGGTGGTGGTGCACTGGAAGCTCGCCGGCTTCTTCATCGCGCTGATGCTGTGCCTGCAGGTCGGCGCGGTGAACACCGTGCTCACCGCCGACATGAGCGCCGGCACCGTGTTCAACCTGGCCTGGACGCTGATCGCCCTGGTGCTGGACCTGGCCGCCATCATGGCCTGCGTGGACCTGCCGCGGCTCAAGCAGGAGGAACGCTTCCCCTTCGACGAGCCCGCGCGCTGGCGCCTGGGCACGCGCCAGGCCAGCAGCCGCTTCATCGACATCTCGCTGAGCGGCGCGGCGCTGGAACGCGGCGCCTCGATGCCCGCGCCGGGCACCGCGCTGGAGGTGCACGTGCCCGGCGTGGGCTGGGTGCCGGCCGAGGTCGCGCGCCTCAGCGAGCGCCGGCTGTGCGTGCGCTTCCGCGCCGACGAGGCCACCCGGCACCGGCTGATCGAGCGGATCTTCTGCAACGCCCCGCACAACATCGCCGTCAAGGCCAAGCCGCTGCGCGCGCTCGGCCAGTTCATGCGCCTGGCCGGCCTCGCCGTGCGCCCGACGCGCTGACACAGGAGATTACGCATGAAGCCCCTGCTCTTGCCCGCCGCCCTCGCCGCCTGCCTGCTGGCCGGCTGCACCATGGAGCCCGCCTACCAGCGCCCGAACCTGCCGGTGCCCGACCGCTACCCCGCGCACGGCACGGCCACGGAAGCGCCGGTGCAGGCGGCCGACCTCGGCTGGCGCGATTTCTTCAGGGATCCGGCGCTGCAAAGCCTGGTCGCCATCGCCTTGGAGAACAACCGCGACCTGCGCGTGGCCGCCGCCAAGATGGCCGAGGCGCGCGCCAACTACGGCGCCACGCGCGCCAGCCTGTTCCCGGAGATCGGCCTGCAGGGCTACGCCGGGCGCCAGCGCCTGCCCGCGATGGCGCAGCAGCCGGCCAACGGCCTGCTCGGCCCGATCCAGAACGACCGCAACAAGGCCTCCACCTTCAACACCTACCAGGTGCAGGCCGGCATGACCAGCTACGAGCTGGACTTCTTCGGCCGCCAGCGCGCGGCCGCGCACGCCTCCGGCAAGCTGGCCGAGGCCAGCGCCGCCGACTACCAGGCCGCACGCATCGCGCTGATCGGCGAGGTGGCCAACGCCTACCTCGCGCTCAACGCCGACCGCGCCCTGCTGCAGCTGGCCCAGCAGACCCTCGCCACGCAGCAGCAGCATGCCGGGGTGATGCAGAAGGCCTTCGCCGACGGCGGCGTGTCCGAATTCGACATGCGCCGCTCGCAGACCCAGGTGAACGCCGCCCAGGTGGACGTGGAGGACATCCAGCTGCGCCTCGCCAAGGACATCAACGCCATGGCGGTGCTGATCGGCCAGCCATTGCCGGCCGGCTACGCCAGCCCCAGCGCCTGGCAGGCGCCGCTGCTCACCGAGGTGCCCGCGGGCCTGCCTTCCTCGCTGCTGGACCGGCGTCCCGACATCGTCGCCGCCGAGGACCGCCTGCGCGCGGCCAACGCCGACATCGGCCGCGCCCGCGCCGCGTTCTTCCCCAACATCGCCCTCACCGCCGTGCTCGGCACGCTGAGCGGCAACCTCTCCAGCCTGTTCAGCGCGGGCTCGGCGGCCTGGAACGGCGCCGCCTCCGCCTCCGTGCCGCTGCTGGACTTCGGCCGGCGCAAGAACGGCCTTGCCGCCAGCAAGGCGCGCCACAGCGGCGCCGAGGCGGCCTACGAAGGCGCCGTGCAGCAGGCTTTCCGCGAAGTGGCGGACGCGCTCGCCACGCGCGACCACATCGTGCCCGAGATCAAGGCGCAGCAGGCGCTGGTGGACGAATCGCAGCACGTCTACGCGATCTCGCAGGTGCGCTTCAAGGACGGCCTGGACGACTACATCGCCACCCAGGACGCGCAGCGCTCGCTCTACGCCGCGCAGCAGAAAATGGTGAGCCTGGAACTCGACCAGGCGGTCAACCAGGTCAACCTCTACAAGGCGCTGGGCGGCGGCTGGAGCGAAGGCCGCGCCAGGGCCGTCGGCGCGGTGCCGGGCGCCCCTGCGGCGCCCCTGGCGGCCGCGCGCTAGGGCCGTCGGCACGATGTTGTAGACTGTAGGCTTTGGCGCTACTGCACCCGCAGCACATGAACGAGGACCCTGGAAGTACCAACGGCCCGGCCCACCGATCCTGGTGGGACAGACTGGGCCATCTGTTTTCCGGCGAACCGCGCAACCGCGACGAACTGATCGAGGAACTGCGCGCCGCCCAGGCCAACGGCCTGCTTTCGAACGACACCCTGACCATGGTCGAGGGTGCGATCAAGGTCACCGAGCTCAATGTCGACGACGTGATGGTGCCTCGGGCGCAGATCGTGATGATCGCCGCCGACGCGACGCTGGAGGAAATCCTCGCCGCGGTGGTGGAATCGGGCCACTCGCGCTTCCCGGTGCACGGCGAGGACAAGGACGAGATCCTCGGCATCCTGCTCGCCAAGGACCTGCTGAAATTCTTCGGCGACGGCAAGCACTTCGACGTGCAGGGCGTGCTGCGCCCGGCCGTGCTGATCCCCGAGTCGATGCGCCTCAACGTGCTGCTGGCCGAGTTCCGCCGCTCGCGCAACCACATGGCGCTGGTGGTGGACGAATACGGCGGCGTGGCTGGCCTCATCACCATCGAGGACGTGCTCGAGCAGATAGTCGGCGAGATCGACGACGAGCACGACGACGAGGACGAGCCCAGCCTGATCCACGAGCAGGCGCAGGACGAATGGCTGGTGAGCGCGCTCGCGCCCATCGCCGACTTCAACGAGGTCGCCGGCGCCAGCTTCTCCGACGAGGAGTTCGACACCATCGGCGGCATGGCCACCTCCGAGCTTGGCCACCTGCCGGAAGTGGGCGAGGAGATCGGCATCGGCGATTTCCTGTTCCGCGTCACCGAGGCGGACGACCGCCGCGTGCAGCAGTTCCGCGTAGTCCGCCGGCCGGCCGACTGAACTTGCGCATGCCCGCCCTGCATCGCCCTGCAGGAGCGCGCCTTGCGCGCGACAAGCCTACGCAGCCATGACGCCGATACACCGCGGTCGCGCGCAAGGCGCGCTCCTACATGCCTTCGCCTTCGCACTGCTCGCGCTCGGCGCGCTGTGCGGCACGAGTGCCCACGCCGGCATCGCCGACGCGCCCGGCGAAAACCTCGAGGTCGCCCTGGTCAGCTACGGGCCCGGCGACATCTACTGGGAGCGCTTCGGCCACGACGCCATCGAACTGCGCGACCGCGCGAGCGGCGAGGCGGTGAACTTCAACTACGGCGTGTTCGACTTCGACGAGCGCGGCTTCCTGCTCAACTTCGCCCGCGGCCGCATGCACTACCTGATGGACGCCGCGCCGAGCGAACTCGACGAGAACTACTACCGCGACACCGGCCGCTCGATTACCCGCCAGCCGCTCGCGCTCTCGCCCGCGCAGGCCACGGCGCTGCGCGACTTCCTGCTGTGGAACCTGCGCCCCGAGAACGCCCGCTACGACTACGACTACTACGTCGACAACTGCACCACCCGCGTGCGCGACGCGCTGGACAAGGCGCTCGGCGGCGTGCTCAAGACGCAGCTGTCCGAACGCCCCGGCGGCCTCACCTACCGCCAGCAGACCGATCGCCTGATGGGCGCGCAGCCGTGGCTGATGCTGCTGCTCGACCTCGGCCTCGGCCCCTACGCCGACCGGCCGCTGGACGCCTGGCAAGAAAGCTTCCTGCCGATGGTGCTGCAGCGCGAGCTGCGCCACGTCGCGCTGCGCGACACCGCCGGCACCGCGCATCCGCTGGTGACGTCCGAGCAATTGCTGTCGCCCAACCGCCTGGACGCCCCACCCGAACTGCCGCCCGACCTGCGCCTGCCGCTGGCCGCGGCGGGGCTGGCCTTCGCCGCGCTGCTGGTGGCCGCCCGCCGCTATCGGCCCACGCTGTTCGCCGCGCTCGGCACGCTCTATCTGCTGCTCGCCGGCCTGGTCGGCCTGCTGCTGCTGGCCCTGTGGACCCTGACCACCCACCACTCGGCCTGGGCCAACGCCAACGCCCTGCTGTTCAGCCCGCTGGCCTTCCTCCTGCTGCGCGCCCCCTGGCGCGCCCGCAAGGGCCTGCCCGCCACGCGCACCACCGACGCCGTCCTGGCCCTGCAACTGCTCGCCGCCCTCACCGCCCTGTCGCTCCACCTCCTCCCCGGCACCGTGCAGCAGAACCAACCCTGGCTGCTGTTCGCCCTGCCGTGCTGGGTGGCGTTGGCGTGGGGGTTGCGCCGTGCCGGCGACTCGCCACGGCAAGCCGGCTAGTGCGCCATCGCCCCCGAGCCGGCGCCAGCCTCGGCGCTCATGCCGAGGCGATCCCTCAGCACGCCGCCGAGCGAGGCGGCATACGTTGCCGTCAGATGCTGCCCATCGCGAAACACCACTACGCCCTGTCTTTGCGCATCGCATAGACCGGACGGGCAGATGACGTCGTTCAGATCGAGCATGGCGACATTGCCGAAGCGACGGCTGGCCCGGGTCAGCCACGCATAGACGAGCTCGTCGTGCGCATCCCGGGACGAGGCACTGCAATCGCCCGTGCCCAGCCAGGCCGGACGACCGACATGGCTGGCAAGGCAGTTCGGCCCATCGAAAGGCAGTCGCGGCGTGCCGCGCAGCACGTAGATGCGCCCCGCGCTCCCGCTGATCGCCGAGAGCACGCGCGCCGTGCCTTCGACCCACTGCGGCTCGGTAAAGCCGTTCGTCGCGACGGTGCCCAGCAACACCACGTCGGGCCTGATCCGGGCAACTTCCGCCAGCGCATGCGAACGCCACGCGGCGCATTCGGTGTACTCGCGGCCGATCCGCGCGTAGAAGAAAGGCTCGTCCACCATCGGGCAGGACGACTTGGTGAGTACCAGCACGCGCCAGTCGGGCTTGTCGAAAACCTTGGCCACGGCCGGAAACCACTGTCCCGCAATGCTGTCGCCCATCAGCACCACGCTATGGCGCGCCGCAGACGATCCAAACGCGCAGATGCGCACCCGGTCGCTGCGATACCAGTCGTCGCAGCCCAGGCCATAGATGGCCGGCGCATCGGCATGGGCCTGCAGGTAGCGCTGCTGCGCCGGGGCCTGCGCCTGCGCGTCCGTCCGGTTGTACCAGCGGATGCAAAGCACGTTGGCCAAGATCATCACGCACAGCGCGGCGAGCAGCGAGCGCCTCCACTGCACGGTCCATTGCCGCTGCCTGCGGATGGGCGACTCGATCCATCGATAGGACGCCGCGGCGAGCAGCAGCGAAAGACCAACCCACAACAGCCGATACGCGGGCGCATCCGTACCGACCAGGGCCCGCCCAAGCAGGAGCACCGGCCAATGCCACAGGTACCAGGCATAGGAAATGCGCCCGATGGCCTGCAACGGCCGCCACGACAAGGCTTTCGAAACACCGGCCGCCGGATCGACCGTGCCCGCGGCGATGAGGAGCGCCGCGCCCAGGCTCGGAACCAGCGCCGCCATGCCCGGATAAGGCATCGCCGCGTTGAACAACACCCCCGCGGCAACGATCGCCCCCAAGCCGACCCAGCCAAGCACGGGCCATGCGGCAGCCGAACCGGCCCGCGACGCGGCGTCTTCGGCATCGCTGCACTTGCGAAGCTGCCACTGCAGGCTGACCAGGGCTCCGGCGGCAAACTGCCAGGCCCGCGAAGGCATCATGTAGAACGCGAGCTGCGGCGCCGAATAGGTGAGCCAGACACCGGCGAACAGGCTGGCCGCCATGACGGCGAGCATGCCAGCCACCAGCCTCGTGCGTGCCCGCTCGAATTCACCGCGCCGCAACAGCCACCAGACCAAGGCGGGCCACAGCAGATAGAACTGTTCCTCGACACCCAGGGACCAGGTGTGGAGAAAGAGGTTGGTGTCCGCGCCCGCCGCGAAGTAATCGAGCCGGGCCAGCGCGAAATGGATATTGCTGACCCATAGCGCCGCCGTGGCCGCCGCCGTCGCCTGGCTGCGCTGCTCGGCCGGTGCAAGCAGAAACGCCGCCAGCACACCGGCAACCAGCAGCATCACGAGCAATCCGGGCAACAGCCGCCGCAGGCGCCTGACGTAGAACCCTGCGAAATCCAGCCGTCCCGTCTGCGCGACCTCTCCCGCGAGCAGGCTGGTGATCAAAAAGCCCGAGAGCACGAAGAACACATCCACGCCCACGAAGCCGCCGGCGAGCCACGGCACGCCGGCATGCGCGGCGACGACGAGCAGAATCGCCACGGCGCGGAGCCCCTCGATGTCACGGCGATAACCCAATCCATAGTCACTCATCAGCAATCCGCTCCCCTGGCGCCATGTGCGCGTCCGACATGGTAGCGCCGCCGATGTTCCGACGCCGCAGCCAGGAAAGCCGGCCGCGATTGCCCCGTCCGCCCCATGGCGGCATCATGCCCCGCATGTCGCCTTCCCCCGCCTACGCAGACACCACGCCCGTCCCCGTCGTCAACTGCGTCGCCTACAGCCAGGACGGTAGCCGCATCGGCGAGATCACGCTGGATGCGATCAGCGACGTGCTGCAGGAGGAAGGCACGTTCGTATGGGTGGGACTGCATGAGCCGAACGAGATGCTGCTGCTGAAGCTGCAGGAGGAGTTCGACCTGCACGACCTCGCCATCGAGGACGCCCACAACGCCCACCAGCGCACCAAGATCGAGACCTACGGCGACTCGCTGTTCCTGGTGGTGCAGACGGCGCAGCTGATCGGCGGCAACCTGGCGTTCGGCGAGACGCAGATTTTCCTCGGCGAGCGCTACCTGGTCACCGTGCGCCACGGCGCATCGCTGTCCTACATCCCGGTGCGGCGCACCTGCGAGCAGAGCCCCGAGCTGCTGGCCTATGGCCCGAGCTACGGGCTCTACGGTGTGCTCGACTTCATCGTCGACAACATGCTGCCGATCGTGCGCGACTTCCGCCAGGAGCTGGAGACGCTGGAGCAGGACATCTTTGCCGAGACCTTCAAGCGCGAGACCGTCAAGCGCCTCTACCGCATGCAGCGCGACCTGATGACCTTGCGCCTGGGCGTGGCGCCGCTGCAGGACGTCACCAGCCAGCTGGTGCGGCTGCATCCTCATCTGATTCCCGACGACCTGCGCGCCTATTTCCGCGACGTGTACGACCACGTGTTCCGCGTGAACGAGTCCATCGGCACCATGCGCGAGATGCTGACCGCGGCGATCGGCGTGAACCTCTCGCTGGTCACCTACGGCCAGAACGAGGTGATGAAGAAACTCGCCGGCTGGGCCGCCATGCTCGCCGCGCCCACCCTGATCACCAGCTGGTACGGCATGAACTTCCACCACATGCCGGAGCTGGACAAGCCGTGGGCCTACCCCGCCATGATCGTGCTGGTGATCGGCGTGGTGGCCGGGATCTACTACGGGTTGAAGCGGAATCGGTGGCTGTAGCGCCACTGCCGCACAAGCGACACCTCACTTGTAGGAGCGCGCCTCGCGCGCGACCAGCCTTGCAAACGTGAGGTTGAGGCCGAGCCGGTCGCGCGCGAGGCGCGCTCCTACATGAGGGGCCGGCGAAGGCGGCACCTGGATTGCGCCGATGCCTCCTGAAATTAACGGAACCACCTACTTCACCGATCCGACTCGGCTGTCCCCCTCCCCGTGCAAGATCAGGCACGTTGGCCGCATGCCCTTTTTATCCGGCCACCGAGCACTCCGAAAGGGCCGCCGCTCCCTGCCCGGCCAAACCTATTTGCTCACCACCGTCACCGCCGCGCGACATCCCTGGTTCGGCGAGCACGAAACGGCCCGCCTTGCCTGCCGCTGCATGGTGAACCCGACATGCTGGGCGACGCACGCCTGCTGTGCTGGGTGCTGATGCCCGATCACTGGCATGGCCTGGTCGAACTCGGTGAGCACGATGGGCTGACGCTGGCCATGGCCCGCTTCAAATCGCTGGTGAGCCGGAACGTCCACGCCGCAATCGGCATGCGACACGTATGGGCGCGCGGCTTTCATGACCGTGCACTGCGCCATGATGAAAGCGTACTTACCGCAGCGCGCTATATCGTGACCAATCCGGTTCGCGCCGGGCTGGTCAGTCGTGTCGGCGACTACCCTTACTGGAACTGTGCCTGGCTATGACGGCGGCCAACGCATCACGGTGACGGTGTGGCGGGTCGCGCGCGAGGCGCGCTCCTACAAAACGCCTGGCCATACCGGTAGGAGCGCACCTTGTGCGCGACCGGCCCATCACGGAAACCGCGGCGCGGGTCGCGCGCGAGACGCGCTCCTACAAGGGATGCACGGTATCCGAGGCGAGCCTTACGGCTCGGACGTCCACTGCTTCAACCACGCATTCACCGTCTCGTGCCACTGCACGCTGTTCTGCGGCTTGAGCACCCAATGGTTCTCGTCGGGGAAGTGCAGCAGCTTGCTCGGGATGCCGCGGCGCTGCAGCGCGGTGAAGGCGCCCAGGCCCTGGGTATCGGGAATGCGGAAGTCCTTGCCGCTGTGCACGATCAGCATCGGCACGCGCCAGTCCGCCACGTGGTTGATCGGATTGAAGCGCTCGTAGTTCTCCGGGTGCTCGAACTGCGGGCCGCCGTTCTCCTTCTCCTCGAACCACAGCTCCTCGGTGGCGTAGTACATGTTGCGCGCATCGAACACGCCGTCGTGGTCCACCAGGCACTTCCACGGCTGGTTCCACACGCCGGCCATCCAATACACCATGTAGCCACCGTAGCTCGCGCCCAGCGCGCAGGCGCGGTTGCCGTCGAGGAACTTGTACTGGTCGAGCGCCGCCTGCCAGCCGAGCTTCAAATCCTCCAGCGGCTTGCCGCCCCAGTCGCCCGAGATCGCATCGGTGAAAGCCTGGCCATAGCCGGTGGAGCCGTGGAAGTTGACGGTGACCACCGCGAAGCCCTGCCCCGCGTAGGTCTGTGGATTCCAGCGGTAGCTCCAGCCGTTCTCCATCGCGCCCTGCGGGCCGCCATGGATGATGAAGGCCACCGGATAGCGGCGGCTGCGCCGGTAGCCGACCGGCTTGACCACGTAGCCCTGCACGCGCTCGCCGTTCCAACCCTTGAAGGTGAAGAACTCGAAGTCGCCGACCTGCGTGCCCTTCAGCCGCGCCGTGTTGAAGTGGGTGACCTGCTTGAGCCCGCGGCCGCTCGCCCCGGCTTCGTAGAGATCGGCCGGCCGCTTCAGGTCGTCCCGCGCCAGCAGCAGGCGCTTGCCCGCGATCGCATAGCCGCCCACGGAACCTTCACCCACCAGTTTGCTGACTTTGCCGTCGGCCGCATCGATGGCGAACAACGGGTGCTGTCCTTCGTCGTCGGCGGTGGCGTACAGCGTCTTGCCGTCGGCCGCGATCGACAGGCTGCCGGCCGAACGGTCCCACTGCGGGTCCACCTCCCGCTTCTGACCGGTCGCCAAGTCCAACGCCATGATCGCGAAGCGGTCCGCCTCGAAGCCCGGCTCCTTCATGGCGAGGTAGTACAGCGTCGTGCCGTCCGGCGAAGGCACCGGGTAAGCGTCCCAGGCCAGGTTGCCGGCAGTGAGGTTCTGCGGCATGGCCGAGCCGTCCGCCGGCACGCGGTAGACGTCGAAATTGGTCGACCACGGCTCGGTGGTGCCGGCGATGCGCGCATCGAAGTACACCGTCTGCCCGTCCGGCGAGAAGGCGAATTCGCTGTCGTCGCCGAACGGCTTGCTCGGCACGTCGCCGTCGATGCCGCGGCTCAGCAGGGTGGGCTCGACGGGCAGTTGCCCTTCCGCATCGAACCGGGCGATGTAGAGCTGGCTGCGCCGGCTGTCGGCCCAGGTATCCCAGTGGCGCACGAACAACTTGTCGTAGACGGTGCCGCTGGCCTTGGTCTTCTCGCGGCCGTCGAGCCGCTCCTTGGTGCAGGCCAGGTCCGCGCAGTCGGTGAACACCGCATAGGAGAGCAGCACGCTCTTGCCGTCTGGCGAGAGCTTGTAGCCGTCCACGTCCAGCGGGCCATGGCTCACCTGCACCGGCACGCCCGAGGCCGTCAGCTCCAGGCCCGCCTTGCCGCCCTGCAGGTCCACGCGCCAGAGCTGGCTCACGCCGTCGGCCGCGGCCACATAGAACAAGGAGTGCCCGTCCGCCGACCAGCGCGCGGCACTCCCCTTCTCCACCACCCTCACCGGTTGGCCACCCTTGGCGAGGTCCAACACGTAGACCGCATTGACGCCCTTGTTCGCCGCATAGTCCGTGCTGCGCACGGCGAAGGCCGCATAGCGGCCGCCCGGGGAGAGCTGGGGGTCGCTAACGCGGTCGAGCATGACCAGGTCGCGGATGCCGAAGGGGTGCGGCGTGCGGTTTTCGGTTTCGGCGGCCACGGCGGTGCCGGCCGCCAGCGCGAAGGCCAGCACGGCGAACAGGGGTTTCATGAGGGTTCTCCCTTGGGATTCTGCAGGCTTGGCGACGTTACGGCGCGGCATCGGGCGAGGCAAGCAGGCTCGCGGATACCGGCTTAAACAACAATAAGAACTGACAAAAAACGTCAGTCCATGACGCCAATCGTCACTACGCCGCGTCACTACGCGATAGGATCGACACTATCCGTAAAGGATCCAGCACCAGCGCTTGTCCCTCTTTACGCCCCCATGCACAATCCCGGAGCCCGCCAGGCGCGGGTAGCTGCACTCGGTCGCCGTGGCACGCAACATGCTGCGCAAACCGCGAGCTTCCTGGTTGTTCCAAACCGCTGTATGGGGAACCGATCCTACCTAGGGGGATTCGGACCGGGGCTCAGGGGGCATCACTTAGGTTAGCTAACCAAAGAAGAGGAACCACCATGAAGAACGTCCAGAAGGGTTTCACCCTGATCGAATTGATGATCGTGGTTGCGATCATTGCGATCCTGGCGGCTATCGCTATTCCGCAGTATCAGAACTACACCAAGCGCGCCAAGATCTCCGAAGGCCTGGTGCTGGCCGATGCGGCCAAGCTTTCGGTGGCTGAAACCTATCAGTCCAAGGGCACCTGGCCCTCCAGCAATACCGCAGCGGGCTATCAGACTGGTGCCAGCACTTACGTCCAGTCGGTCGGCGTGAGCGGCAGTGGTGTCATTACCATCACGTATCAGCATTTCAACGATACCAGCATCGACGGCGTGGCCCTGACTATGACCCCGAGCAACACCGGCGGCTCTATCCAGTGGTCCTGCAGCAATTCCCAATCTTGGGGCACCGCGAGTTCCATTCCGGCCAAGTATTTGCCGGCCAGCTGCCACCAGTAATCGCCTCGCGCGATACTAGAAAAAGCCCCTTCAAGGGGCTTTTTCTTTATGAAAAGGCCCAGCAACCAATTTTTTCACTGAACCTCAGGCCCTCGATGAGTTGGTCCCGCCCCCTCACCGTACTAGCCCTTGCCGCAATCGTCACGCTCACTGTAACGATTTACGCCCCCGGGCTCCATGGCCCTTACCTGCTGGATGACATCAGTAATCTCGAGCCCATTAAGCGCTGGCTGGATGGCGAACTAGGTTGGCGCGGCGTGGTATTCGACAATCGCTCCGGCATGCTCGGGCGCATACTCAGCATGGCGAGCTTCATGCTCGACGCCTGGCGCACCGGCTCGATGGATTCCTTCACCTTCAAGCCCACCAACCTGCTAATCCATCTGCTGTGCGGGTTGGTCTTGTGGGCTCTGTTACGGCGGGTACTTCCCCGCGATCCGAATACCTCCACGTCAGCCGCCTGGCTCTCTCTCTTGCTGACAGCTGCCTGGCTCTGGGCACCACTGCAGGCCAGCACCGTGCTCTACGTCGTGCAGCGCATGGCCCAGCTGGCAGCTCTATTCATGCTGCTCGCCCTGTGGCTCTACATGACGGCACGCCAGCAGATCGAAAAAGGCCGAGGGAGCGGCCAAATCTTGCTATGGATAGGCGTACCGGCGTGCACAATTCTCGCCGCCCTGGCCAAGGAAAACGGAGTTCTGGCATTGCCAATGGCTCTAGTGCTGGAACTCAGCCTGTTCGCGCCAAGCGAAGGAATGCGGCGCCCACGAAGCGTGCAAGCATTCTTTACTGTCACGGTCATACTGCCCGCCGTGATAGCTGCCTCATGGCTGGCGTGCCATCCAGGCTTTATTACCGGCAGCTATGTATTGAGAAATTTCACGCTGACCGAGCGGCTGTTGACCGAGCCGCGCATTCTATGGAGTTATGTGCAGACCCAGTTGCTCCCCGTCGGGCCGCGCATGGGCATCTACCACGATAATTACCCTGTATCCGTAGATTTTCTGCACCCCTGGACCACGCTGCCAGCCTTGCTTGCATGGCTCCTGCTGGTGGGAATGGCTTGGCGGTGGCGCCGCCAATCGCCATTGTTCACCGCCGGCGTGGGATTATTCTTGGTCGGTCAAGCAATGGAATCCAGCTTCATCGCGCTGGAGCTCTATTTCGAACATCGTAACTACCTGCCATCGGTTGGCATACTGCTAGCGGCCACCGGATTAGTGGCTAGGCTGGCACACAAATACCCTGCCACCAAAGAAGGAACCTTGCGGCGCGCGGCATATGCCTTGATGCTGACCGTGCCACTAGCTTATGCATTCGCCACCTGGGTGCAGGCCGGCTCCTGGTCTTCAGGACGACTGTTCTATGCCATGCAGGAAACCTACAACCCCACCTCGCCCCGTTTGCAGTCGGCCTTGACCGCACAGGCCATGTCGGCCGGCAATCTTGATGATGCGTTGGGCCATATAGCAATTGGTGAGCGCTACGGCCCAGCATCCGAAGCCATGACCGCAACCATCTGGCGGTTCCTGGCGTATTGCGAGACGCATCATCCCTCGCCCAACGAGCTGTACGTGCAATTCGAGGAGCGCACCCATGGCGTAATCACCAATTTCGCCATGATCGGCTGGGAGTTGCTGGCTCAGCGCGTAGAAAGGGGTTGCCCGAGTATAGACCTGAAACGGCTGACAGCCGATGCCGGCACTTGGCTAGCCCACAACCCGCTGCCAGCTACGTCGCAAAACGCTTGGCGGACGCGTTACAACCTGGCACGCATGATGGCTGCCGATGGCCGCATTGCCGAAGCGGCCAGCACCAATCGCCAAGCCTGGATCGACAGCGGGTACAACAATGGTATCGGCGTGTTCCAATTCCAGTTGGATGCTACGCTCGGCGACGTCGGCGCTTGCCGGGAAGTACTTGCTCATCTAGACCGAGCCGCAGGTGGTGCCGACTATCGTCTCAACGCAGCGGTGGCCACCTTCCGTGAAGCCCTGGACCATGGCCAGATCCGCCCTCCTTGATCCCCTATGGTCCGGCACGGAAGTCCGCCACAGCACTACAAACACGCGCCCACCTGCCCGAGAGCCGGTTTGACCACATCAAATACGCCACGCTGCCACCACCTTGCTCCATCGGCCTGGCTAGGCATTGCCATTGCGTTCACCATCTTGATCTATTGGCCCGGCATCTACGGAAGCTGGCTGTTCGACGACTACCCCAACATCGTCGACAACAAAGGGGTGCAACCCTCTGACTCCAGTCTACCGTCGCTGGTGCAAGCCACGCTCTCGTCGCCCGCCAGCGAATTCAAGCGCCCGCTAGCGTCACTCAGCTTTGCCGCCAACTACTTGTTCACTGGGCTCGATCCGTTCTGGATGAAGCTAACGAACCTGGCCATCCATCTTCTTAACGGCGTAATGCTGTTCCTGCTAACGCGAATGCTGATGCGTTCACTTATCGCACCAACTGGTGATCGCACAGCTACATGGCCAGCGGCATTGGTCACCGGGGCGTGGATGGTGTTGCCGATCAACCTCACCTCGGTACTGTACGTGGTGCAGCGCATGGAGTCGTTGGCCAACTTGTTCGTGCTTGCTGGCCTGCTGGGCTACGTAACGGCCAGGCAACGCATGCTAGCTGGGCGCAGCGGCTTTGCGCTGACGGTCATCAGCCTCATCGTACCGACGATGCTCGGTGTACTGTCCAAGGAAACAGCAGTCATGCTGCCGCTCTATGCGCTGATTGTCGAATGGGTGCTGTTTCGCTTCGCATCCGCCAAGACTGCCGACGGTGCATTACCTGTGACGTCGGACGACAGCGCTCTAGCCGCCACCGATCGCCACAGCAGGAAAGACCCGCGCATCGTCTTACTTTATGTGCTTCTGCTGGCCCTACCACTCACCGTCGGCCTGGGCTGGCTGTTGCCCCTGGTCCTAAAGCCGGAGAGTTGGGCTACGCGCGATTTCACCTTGCAGACCAGGCTGCTTAGCGAAGCGCGGATCGTCGTCGACTACATACTATGGACAGTGTTGCCGACACCCCATGCGTTGTCCTTCTATCATGACGATTTCAGCATATCGAGCGGACTGCTCACCCCTATCAGCACGCTGATCAGCTTGCTGCTCATCGCGGGCTTCCTGGCCTTGGCCATCGTCCTGCGCTATCGCCAGCCACTGGCCAGCCTTGGCATGCTTTGGTTCCTCGGCGCCCAATTGCTTACCGGCACCATCCTGCCGCTGGAATTGGTCTACGAGCACCGCAACTATTTCGCCAGCTACGGCCTGTTGCTGGCACTACTGCCCTCTCTTGCTGGAAGGCAAGAGGTGAAACGGCATGACTGGCTTCTTCTTGCTCGCTACACGATTCTCGGGGGACTTGCACTGCTCTGGATATGCGTGACGGCCCTGACTGCCCAAGCCTGGGGCGATCCACTGCGCTTGGCCGAGGAGCTTGCGGCCAGGGCGCCGGATTCACCTCGCGCCCAATATGAACTGGGGCGTACCTACATCATCTATTCCCACTACGACCCCACGTCGCCGTTCACCCAGCGGGCTTACGCTCCATTGGAGCGAGCAGCGGCCTTGCCGCAGTCGTCTATCCTCCCGCAGCAGGCGCTGATATTCATGAATTCGCGCATGCGCCTTCCACTGAAAGACGAATGGTGGAGCAGCATGATCGAAAAACTGAAAACCAAACGGCCCGGAGTGCAGGACGAGAGTTCTCTTGCGGCACTGACCCAATGCGCAAGGGAAGACCACTGCGACCTACCCAAGAGTCGCATGGTGGCATCGTTCACCGCCGCACTCGCCCATCCGGCACCCAGCGCACGCCTACTAGCCACATATGGCGACTATGCCTGGAACGTGCTCGATAACCATGAGCTAGGGATACGCATGACCAGAGAGGCCGTTCAGGCCAGCCCCTACGAACCCGCTTACCAAATAACCTTGATCCGCATGCTGGCGGCACAGCAGCGTTATGGAGAGGCCCGCACGGCGATCACGCGACTACAAGCTTTGAATGTGGGCGGCCGTCTGGACAGCAGCATTGCCAACCTCCGCGACCAGTTGCCCCAGCCGTAAATGCGTCCGGCCTTGTCCTGATGCCACATCAATCCACTGCATCCAGGCTTTGCAAGCTCCGAACTCATGGGTCAGCAACTCAGCGACGATGCGAGGCGATCGCTCTCTGCAACAACTCATCAAGATCACCCGCTAGCGCCGACCAACTCGATGCCAACGATGCCGGCACCTTAACCGGCGAATCGAGTTGACCCAACAAACGCTGCGCAAGCTCTTCGCTATCCCCCGGCCGATAGAGTGTTGCCGGATAGGGGCCCAAAAGCACGGCTACATCGCCGACTGCAGCGGCAACCACGGGAAGCTCCGAGGCAAGCATCTCAACCAACTTTTGCGGATGACAGGCGCGACCGAACGCACTATCGCGATTGCAGACAACACCGACATCCAATGCCGAATACAGCCAAGGTATCCGCGAGTTCGGCAACACGCCAAGGTCTATGACCCCGTCACCAAGAGCTCGCCCGGCTTTGCGGTCGCGCGGACCAGCTACCACTAGACGTACATCGGACCGATACTCGCGCAGGCGGTTATACGCCCGAAATAGGTCGTCGATTCCACGAGAGGAGTCGAGAGCTCCGGCCGTACCAATCAAACGGATATCCTGCGGCAGGCCAAGCCACTCCCGAGCCACTCTCCGCACCAGCCGTTGACCGAATGCTTCCGGCACGCCATTGCCAATGATCTTGACGGGAGGCACGCCCTCCATCCGTGACGGCAACATCGCCGCAAGCGAATGGCTAACGACGCTGAGGGCATCCACCCGTGCACAGGCCTGGCGGAACGCCCGCCGCAGCCCGGGAAACGCAGTCAAACCGAACGACTCATAGTCGTCGTAGAGGTCGGTTACAACTGGAAGCCTCCACTTCCGCCCTGAACGGGCGGCGATTATGGCGTGAAGCGCATCCGAGCTATCCCAGATCACCTCGGGCCGAACGACCGCGACGATGTCCTCCAACCGTCGGCGATAGGCCAGCGGGGAAGGCCACATGTCTTCCGACCACCAGCGAACTCCTCCGTCGACACGGAACGACGCTCCGCGCCGCCGGTACGACCAGGCCAGTCCTACGACATCGTGGCCACGCGCCGCCAACCCGGTAGGCAGCTCGAACATTCGGCCATAACGGTCGTCCAGCAGGTCCTTCCCCGTGTACTGCCGCTTGGTTAGAACAAGTATGCGCATCCCTCATCCTGCCGGCGATGACCTCGTGCGGCGTTGCTCGATCACCGCATATCTTCAAAGGAAGATCCATGCGAGCATACGCGCGTCGCTGGTATTTGACGACGCGTGGAACACCGCTGCTCGCAATGGCTCCTTCTGAAGCACAAACCAAATAGAGCCGCGAAAACATTTCTGTTTTAATCAGGCCAAGTTAGTGTGGCGTCTCAGAAATAACATGAACTATGTAGCGACTTGGCTGTCGAAGTGTTTTCCGTATAGGAGACTATCTCGATGGCTCGCACAAGACGCCCCGTTACGAAGCTGCAGATCACCGATGCCGAGCACTCGGAACTGAAGGCGCGCCTGCGCGTCCGCAAGGCGCCGGAGGACGAGAAACTACGCATGCGGATCGTGTTGGGCTGTGCAGCAGGCAAGTCGGGAAAAGTGATCGCTGAGCGCTTGCAGACCACGATCCAGACGGTATCCAAGTGGAGGCGGCGCTACGAGGCTTACCGACTGGCCGGGCTGACCGATGCTCCGCGTGCAGGACGTCCGCGTAGCGTGGACGATGAGCAGGTCCAGCAGATTGTGGACAAGGTCCGCCAGAGCACTCCCACCGACGCCACGCATTGGAGCGTGCGCCAGATGAGCCGGCAGATCCGAAACCTTTCGTCTGGCACAAGAGCGCCGACACCATCTTGGCATCCGTCGCTCGCGCCGCGGCCAAACTTACTTAATATTATTTATGAGACACTACACTAGCGTGACCAATCCCAAATTGATGCTCACTCTGCGAAAAGCTGCCAAGCGGCTATCACTGGGCGGCCGCGTCTTGCTGGCGCAGCGCCTGCTCCGCCGTTGTTTTCGCAATGCGAAGGGCATTGCGCATATCGACGACTTCGATGGCGACCTGACGATCGATTTGCGGCTATCGGAGCATATGCAGAGGCGCATGTTCTGGATGGGCTATTACAATCGCGAAATTGTCGCCCTGCTCAAGGGAATCCTGCACCCGGGAATGGTGATGATCGACGTGGGGGCGAATATCGGTGAAATTACGCTGGTCGCCGCGAAGCTTGCCGGGTCGACTGGACGAGTCATCGCTTTTGAGCCAGTGAGCGATATCGCGGCCTCACTCGAGCAAAGCGTCGCGCGCAACCGACTTAAGCAAGTGACGGTCGCGAGACTTGGACTATCCGATACGAACGGCACCGCCCCCCTCTACGCCTCGTGTGGACAAGGGAGAGCCGACGATGAAAATTACGGACTGGGCACCCTCTATGGAGGCTCCGAAACGGACAACCCTCTTCAGACGATCCAGCTGACCACCCTAGACGCGTATCTACATGAACACGCCATTTCTCGGCTGGACATAGTCAAGATCGATATCGAAGGTGCAGAGCTTCCCTGCCTGAAAGGCGCGGGGCACACGCTCAGCCGATACAAGCCGCTTCTCATCATCGAAATCCAGGAGCAGACATCGGTGATTGCCGGCTACCGGCAATCCGACATTCTCGACTACCTGGAAACGTTTGGCTACGCGTTTCATGCCATAGGCCGCAATGGACGCCTGACCCCACTGGATGCCCGTCACCTGTCCGCCTACCAGAACGTGCTATGCACCCCAGCCGGGAACAATTCGCCACCCGGCGCCATGGCATGAAAGTCTGGCTTTTGCTCAGCCGCTTGGGGCATGGGGGCCTTGAGCGAGTTCAGCTGAACATCGCAAAGGCCATGCACGCACGCGGAGTGGACGTCTCCATCGTTGCCGGACAGATCCTCGCCGATGTGCGCCACGAGCTTCCCCCAGCATTGCCTGTCATCGAACTCGCGAAACCCGGCCTGCCACGCTTCTTCGTAGGACTGCTGCGCGCTCTTTATCGCGACCGACCAGCCGTAGTATTCACCACGTCCAATGACGTTGCCTGCCTGCTGCTACTGCTGCGGCTGACTCTGTTCCAAAAGATGCGCGTGATCGTGACGCAGCATTTGTCACTCTCCGGCCCACGGCAAATTGCCCGTGGCCGGAAGCGAATCAAGCTTGAGTTGATCCGGACGGCCATGCGCCTGCTGCTGCCAGGCGCCAATGGCCTGGTCGCCGTTTCGCGAGGAGTCGCCGAGGATATGCGGCGGGAGCTCTCGCTGAAAAACGCCGAAATCACGATCATCCACAACCCCATCGTGACACCCGACTTCGACGCGCACATGCAGGAAACATCCGCATGGCCCTGGTCGAACCGCGATGCACCCACGATCATCTTTGTCGGAAGGCTCTCGACAGAAAAACGACTGGACCTGCTGCTCGATAGTTTCCTCGCCCTCATCCGCACCATGCCGGCAAGACTGCTTATCGTCGGCGAAGGATCGGCACGACAAGAGATCGAGCGTCGGATCCGGATCGACGGCCTTCAGGACTGCTGCAAATTGACGGGCTTTGTCCATAATGCACTTCCCCTAATGCATGCGGCGGACGTCCTGGCGCTTCCCTCCGACTACGAGGGCTTCGGCAACGTACTGGTAGAGGCAATGGCCTGCGGAACCCAGGTCGTTTCAACGGATTGCCCGCATGGGCCGGCAGAAATTCTGAACGACGGCGAGTTTGGGCAGCTGATCCCGATGAACGACCCGGCCGCATTTGAAGCGGCTCTCCGCAACAGCCTCGAACATCGCTTTCACGTCGCCCCGGCCGCGTTGAAGGCACGCGCAAGCACATTCGGACAGGAGGCGGCCGTGAGCCGCTATATCGCGCTCCTGCACCGCGCTACAGCGCGCTAGGGCTCCAGCACGATCAGCGAGTGCTCGCCCTCAGGCGGGCAGCCGACGACCGAAGCG
Organism: Frateuria defendens; assembly: GCF_001182895.1. GTDB lineage: Bacteria > Pseudomonadota > Gammaproteobacteria > Xanthomonadales > Rhodanobacteraceae > Frateuria_B > Frateuria_B defendens. Next base: position 53,468 of record NZ_LFQR01000042.1, read on the forward strand.
AAGAGCCGTACCCCATATCACCAAGACCAGGAGCGCTTCGGTCACGAGAAGCATGGCTACGGCACCAATCAGGCCCCATGCCGGAATGAGAAAATGAGCAAGCAGCGCCATGACGCCAAGCGCACAGATATCAACCGCAGCGCGCGACATCTTCTTCCCCTCGGCAACCAGCAACTGGCTTCCCAGCTGCCGCATGCCGTAGATGGGAATAAACAAGCACATCCATTTGAGCGCGGGCACTGCGTCAGCGAACTGCTCGCCCAGTAGCCATGGCAGCTCTCCAGCCCCCAGCCACAAGACGCCGCCGACCACCACACCATACAAGAGCGTTGCCGTGCTCATATACGCCACGAGACGCGGGTAACTACTGTGCCCAGCCCCTGCACGGAAAAGACGCGGCATCGCCGTCATCACCATCGCATCAATAGGCATAGCCAGGACGGAGGCGAATCGATAGGCGGAAGCATACAGACCGGCCATCGCACTACCTCCGATGCGGAGCACCAGGGACTTGTCCAAAGACGCCATCGCTCCTCCCGTGAACCACACTGCGGAAAAAGCGAGTCCTTCGGCGAAGTCCGATTTGTCAACGGACAGCGGTGCGCGAACCGGCCGTAGAATGCGATGGACACTGACAAATGAAACCAAGCTGCCTATAGCCGAGGCGGCGAGGTGATACCAAAGATAATGGCTCAGATCATGCGTGGTTGCCGCGTAGGAAAAAAGCATCACGGCCAAAAGCCGCAATGCTGCGCTTATCGCCGGTAGTGCGGCAGCCCACCCCATGCGCTCATGCGCAGAGAATGCGAACGCGGATGCTCCGACCAGCGGAAACAAAAAGACCTCCGAGGTCGCAATCAACGCGATGACCTGCGCACTCACCGTCCCAAACACAAGCAATGACAAGGGGACGAACATGCAGGCAAACAGGAATCCGCTGGCTACGGTGACCGCCATCGTCTGGCGCCAACGATGACTGAACTCCGCAGGCGAGATCACCACCCGCTGATACATGAGAAATCCGATGCCCAACCCGGCAAAACCCGCCAATGTCGTAGCCAATCCGGCAGTACCGGAAAATACGCCGTAGCCCTGTGCCCCGAGCGCGCGGGCTGCGAAAATTACCCATATGGCAAGCATCAGCAAACGGACGGCTTGCCATGCCATCACTATCAATGAACTTTGGGCCAGTTTGCCACCCGCCCCCCACAGTCTAGACTTCTCTTTCAACACAAGATTTTTTCGCCTCGGCATACGTGTACCATCGCCTCAGATGACAAAGGGATGGACGAGCACGAACCCATTCGTCCCCCTGTAGGAGCCAAGTCACGGCATCGTGGACTGTAGGTTCTGATGGGGGCACGCCTGGATCTATAAGTCGGCGCGAAGGCATGCTTTCAGCATTCTGGCGTAGTCACGACTCACCGCATGCCAATCGAAGCGTTGCATCAGCGGCTCCCTGCAGGCTTCGACACCACGACGATAAATTTCACTCCGAATGAAGATGTCGGTAACGGCCCGAGCCAAGGCATCGCTATCTCCTGGCAACACTCTGACGTAAGCGGTTGTATCCAGCATCACATCGCGAGTCGCTGGCAAATCCGATGCCACGATCGGGCAGCCACACCCCAAGGCTTCCACGACAACCAGCCCCAACCCTTCCTGGTCACCAGACGACGCCTGCACGAAAGGGGCGACAAAGACGCTGGCCCGACGGTATAGCGTGGGCAAGTCCGCTTGCGGAACTGCTCCGATAAAGCTGACGCTTGCCTCCAACCCTAGCTTACGGACCTGTTGGCGAAGGACTGACTCCTCTGGCCCAAAGCCCGCAACGGTCAGGCCGGCCATTGGGAAGGCAGCCAGAATGGCTGGCATCGCATCAATCAGGTGACGCAGCCCCTTTTTCTCGACCAACCGACCAACGAAAAGGAGCTCATGCGAGGCACGCTCGACCGATTCATCGGGCGTGAAGCGCTCAGCCAGATCCACCCCCATGGACCGGACGGTGACCTTGCCTGCGTCCGCACCAAGACGCGCCAGCTCGTCCCTCATTGCTTGGCTGACCACGGTGACAGCTTCCGCGCGCCTCACGACATGCCGCTTGAGCGCCCTCAGCCAAGGCCCTCGCAATGCAAACAAATCGGCCCCATGCGATGTCACAAGATACGGCAAGGCCCGCCGCGAAAGCACCTGTAGCCACGTAGCCACCAGTCCCTGCGGAAGCAACCAGTGGACATGGATCAGGTCCACTTGGCGGATGCGAAGTACCCGCCACGCCCGCCACGCCTGTGCCAGGACAAAAGTGGGCACCAGCAACAGCTTCCAGCGATGCCGCCGCAAATTTGCAACTATGCCGCCATCGTTGACCAGCGTTTCGAAACAACGCGGCGCATAGCGATAACGAATCACCTCGACCCCATCCAGAATTTCGTGGGATGCCGCCCCTGGCGCACTCGGCACTACGGCAATGACATCAAAATCTTCGGCGAGGCGCTTGGTCAGCTCGTGCGTGAATCCGGGTTCGTAATCCCCCCTCCAGCGAGGGTAAGTAGAGGCAAGCACGAGGAGTACTGGCCGCTTGCGCATCGGGCTGTCAGTCATCGCGGCGATATGTCAATGCCGTGACCTGTTCCGATACCAGCCCGATTAGGAACACGATCACCGCTGCGCTCCACATCAGGGTGCTCATATTGGTGAGGCGACCGCCGTGGGTGAAAGTCCAGGCGTAATTGGCACAACCGAGCAGAAAGAACACGGCACTCGTCGGCGCAAACAGTTTCAACGGCGAATACAACGTCGCGATCTTGAAGATAATCAGCAGAAACCTCAGCCCGTCGCGCAGCGGCCGGATGTGGCTCTTGCCCACCCGCTGCGCCGCCTTGATCGGCACGTAGGCCAGCGGGTAGGCGCTGCGGAAGAAGGCCATGGTGCTGGTGGTGGGGTAGGAGAAGCCGTTGGGCAGCAGGTAGAGAAACTCGCGGAACTTCTCCGCGCGCACGGCGCGGAAGCCGGAGGTGAGGTCGGCGACCTCGTGGCCGGTCATGCGGCTGGCGAGCCAGTTGTAGAGGGTGTTGGCGAGGCCGCGGCCGACGCCGGCCTGGCTGTCCCAGTCGCGCGCGCCCACGGCCATGTCGTAGCCCTCATCCAGCTTGGCGAGCAGCCGGGCGATGTCGGCCGGGTCGTGCTGGCCGTCGCCGTCCATGAAGACCAGCACCTCGCCGCTGGCGGCGCGGGCGCCGCGCTTGATGGCGGCGCCGTTGCCCATCGAGTAGGGCGAGGACAGGCAGGCGACGCCGCTGGCGGCGCAGAGGCTGCGGGTGTCGTCGGTGGAGCCGTCGTCGACCACGATGATCTCCGCGTCGGGCTGCGTGGCGCGCAGACGTGGCAACAGGTCTTTCAACGCGGCCGCCTCGTTCTTGGCGGGCAGGACGATGCTGAGGCGGCTCAATGGACGGCTTCCCGATGGTTTGCGGAATCATAACGCGGCGGTTGGGGTGCCACGATACGTGGCGTTGCAGAGATGCATGTTGCGCGAGGTGAATGCGGCTTCGCTGTGGATGAGGAATAAGCTCGACTGGCAATAGCGGCGTTCCCGCGAGCACCCGCCCCGCAGCACCCCAACCCTCTCCTCGCTCCTCAAAGCCGGCGCCATCCATGGCGCCTCCCCGCGTGCCCCGGCGGGGAGAGGGAGCTAAGGAGTTCAGGCTGGCCGGATCAGCGCGCGCACGGCGTCGATCACCCGCGCCTGATCCCTGTCGCCCAAGGCCGGCGACAACGGCAGGCTGACGGTCTGCCGCCCCAGCCGCATGGCGTGGGGCCACTGTTCGGGCCGCCAGCCGAAGCGCTGCTGGTAGTAGGGGTGCTCGGGGATCGAGAGGTAATGCACGCCGGTGCCGATGCGCGCGGCGTTCATGGCGTCGAGGAAGCCGTCGCGGTCGATGCCGCAGGCGGCCTCGTCGATCATCGCGGTGTAGAGGTGGTGGCCGTGCCGGGTGTCGGCCTCCGGCGGCGCGGGCAGGCCGAGCGGCAGGCCGGCGAAGGCCTCGTCGTAGCGCTGCCACAGCGCGCGGCGGCGCAGCCAGTTGCGCCCCACCTTGGCCAATTGGTGCAGGCCCAGCGCCGCCTGCAGGTCCATCATGTTGTACTTGAAGCCGCACTCGACCACCTGGTAGTGGCGGTAGCCCTTGTCGCCGAAGCGGTGCCAGGCGTCGCGGCTCATGCCGTGCAGGGCGAGGATGCGGGCGCGGGCGATGTGCTCGGCGTCGCGGCCGAGGATCATGCCGCCCTCCCCCGTCGCCACGTTCTTGGTGACGTAGAAGCTGAAGCAGCCGAAGTCGCCGAAGGTGCCGGCCTCCTGGCCGCGGTAGGTGGTTTCGATGGCGTGGGCGCAGTCCTCGATCACCAGCAGGTCGTGCTTGCGGGCGATCGCCATCAGGCGGTCCATGTCGCAGGGGCGGCCGGCGAAGTGCACCGGCAGGATGGCCCGCGTGCGCGGGGTGATGGCCGCCTCCACCGCCGCCGGGTCGAGGTTCTGGGTGAGCGGGTCGACGTCGGCCAGTACCGGGGTGAGGCCCGCGTGCAGGATGGCGTTGACGGTGGCGCAGAAGGTCAGCGGCGTGGTGATCACCTCGCTGCCCGGCTCCAGCCCGGCCGCCACCATGCTCACGTGCAGCGCGGCGGTGCAGGAGTTGACCGCCGCCACCTGCGCCGGCGTCGCGCCCTTGTAGGCGGCGAAGTCGCGCTCGAACTGCGCCACCCGCGGCCCGGTGCCCAGCCAGCCCGAACGCAGGCAGGCCTCGACCTCGGCGATCTCCTCCTCGCCGATCGCCGGCGCGCCGAAGACCAGGAAGGGCGGCTCGGTGGATGCGGACATGGCGGGCTCCGGAACGAAACGCGCAGTTCTAGCGCAGTGGGGCGACGGCGTCCACGACGCCGCCCCGGCGTCGCCCCGGCCGAGGGCTTTTCGGTCGCGCGCCAGGTGGGCTTTCGTGACGAGGGCAACGGCAACCCGGGGCTCAAGCTCGATCGGAACACCAGCCACATGCCCGGGCCGAGCGGCACACCCGCCGGCATGCGCCCTGCATCAGCCCTCCCTGGCCGCCGGGCGCCCCGCCGCCACGATCCGCCCGCCCTGTGCGCCAGATCACTGCCGGCGGGGCGCCGGCGGGGGTATACGGGTGACCCGACCCGTTATCTGGGTTAAATTGCCCTTCGATCAGGGGCCTGGGGCGGATCCGGCTATGTCCTCGCAATTGCAACCGTCGCTCGCCGGCTTGTCCGGCATGGCTCGCCGGCTGGTGTCCGAAGGCGTGCTGCCCGAGGCGGACGTGCGCCAGGCGGTCGCCGACTCCACGCGGCAGAAGCACACCCTCACCGCCTGGCTGCTCGACCACAACCTGGTGGACGGCACCCGGCTGGTGCAGGTCGCCTCCTACGAGTTCGGCATGCCGATGATGGACGTGGGCACGCTCGCGCCGACCAACATGCCGCTCAACCTGATCAGCGAAGCGCTGATGACCAAGCACCGCGCGCTGCCGCTGTTCAAGCGCGGCAAGCGGCTGTTCGTGGGCATCGCCGACCCGATGCAGTCGCACGCGCTGGACGAGATCAAGTTCCACTCCAACTGCATGGTGGAGCCGATCCTGGTCGAGCGCGGCCAGCTCAACCGCGCCATCGACAACGCGCTCGCCACCATCAACAACGTGATGCCCGAGGTGGGCGCCGGCGAGCTGGACGAGCTGGCGCTGGAGGGCGGCGACGAGGTCGAGACCACCGGCATCGACGCCAACGCGAACGACGACGCACCGGTGGTGAAGTTCGTCAACAAGATCCTGGTGGACGCGATCCGCCGCGGCGCCTCGGACATCCATTTCGAGCCGTTCGAGACGCAGTACCGGGTGCGCTTCCGCATGGACGGCATCCTGCGCCCGATGGCCAGCCCGCCGAGCAAGCTGTCCGCCCGCATCTCCTCACGCCTGAAGGTAATGTCGGGCCTGGACATCGCCGAGCGGCGCGTGCCGCAGGACGGGCGCATCAAGCTCAACCTGTCCAAGAACCGCGCGGTGGACTTCCGCGTCAGCACGCTGCCCACGCTGTTCGGCGAGAAGATCGTGCTGCGCATCCTGGACGGCTCTTCGGCCAAGCTCGGCATCGACGCGCTGGGCTACGAGGAGGCGCAGAAGAAGCTCTACCTGGAGGCCATCCACAAGCCCTACGGCATGGTGCTGGTCACCGGCCCCACCGGCTCGGGCAAGACGGTGTCGCTGTACACCGCGCTCAACATCCTCAACACCGCCGAGCGCAACATCTCCACCGTGGAGGACCCGGTGGAAATCCGCGTGGAGGGCATCAACCAGGTGCAGCAGAACACCAAGCGCGGCATGACCTTCGCCGCCGCGCTGCGCTCGTTCCTGCGCCAGGACCCGGACGTGATCATGGTGGGCGAGATCCGCGACCTGGAGACCGCCGAGATCGCCATCAAGGCGGCGCAGACGGGCCACATGGTGCTCTCCACCCTGCACACCAACGACGCACCGCAGACCATCGCGCGCCTGATGAACATGGGCATCGCGCCCTACAACATCACCTCCTCGGTGACGCTGGTGATCGCCCAGCGCCTGGCGCGGCGCCTGTGCAGCCGCTGCAAGCGGCCGGTGGAGCTGCCCGAGCACGCGCTGCTCGCGGCCGGCTTCACGCAGGAGGAAATCGCCGCGGGCCTGGAGCTTCACGAGGCGGTCGGCTGCGACCATTGCAACGGGGGCTACAAGGGCCGCGTGGGCATCTATCAGGTGATGCCGATGATGGAGGAGATCCAGCAGATCGTGCTGCAGGGCGGCAACGCGCTGCAGATCGCCGAGGTGGCGCGCCAGGCCGGCGTCAACGACCTGCGCGCCTCGGCCCTGCTCAAGGCCAGGCACGGCGTCACCAGCCTGGCCGAGATCGACCGCGTCACCAAGGATTGAGGCCCGCCATTGGATGGCTTTCACGATCCAGGCAGTGCACGACTTGCGTCCGGCGCCACGGATTGTCGCCAGGGAATGACATAAGCTTCAGGCCGGTGACGGGCGCCGCCACGGCGGCGACGGACCGAACGACTTAAGGGGGATAAGGCGCATGGCAACCGCAACGGCAACGAACTCGCGTGCAATCGGCGCCCAACGCGCGCAGGTCAGCCAGCTGACCATGTACGACTGGGTCGCGCTGGACAAGCGCGGCAAGCGCATGAAAGGCGAAATGCCGGCCAAGAACGCCTCGCTGGTCAAGGCCGAACTGCGCCGCCAGGGCATGAACCCGCAGACCGTGCGCGAACGCAGCAAGCCGTTGTTCGGTGCCACCGGCAGCTCGGTGAAGCCGCGCGACGTGGCCATCTTCAGCCGCCAGATCGCCACCATGATGGCCTCCGGCGTGCCGATGGTGCAGGCCTTCGACATCATCGCCGACGGTCAGCGGAACGTCCGCTTCAAGAACATCCTCACGGACGTGAAGCAGAACATCGAGGGCGGCGCCGCGCTGCACGAGGCGCTGGCCCGCTATCCGGTGCAGTTCGACGAGCTCTACCGCAACCTGGTGCATGCCGGCGAATCGGCCGGCGTGCTGGATACCGTGCTGGACACGGTAGCCACCTACAAGGAGCGGATGGAGGCCATCAAGAGCAAGATCAAGAAGGCCCTGTTCTACCCGGTGATGGTGCTGGCGGTGGCCATGCTGGTCTCGATGATCATGCTGCTGTTCGTGGTGCCGGTGTTCGCGCAGACCTTCAAGGACGCCGGCGCCGATCTGCCCGCGCCGACGCAGATCGTGATCTCCGCCTCGGAGTTCATGAAGAGCTACTGGTGGGTGGTGATCGGCGGCATCATCGGCAGCATCGTGGCGGCGGTGATGGCGAAGAAGCGCTCGCCCAGGTTCGCGCACTTCCTCGACCGCGTGTCGCTCAAGATCCCGGTGATCGGCAACATCCTGCGCCAGTCGGCCATCGCCCGCTTCGCCCGCACCCTGGGTGTCACCTTCCGCGCCGGCGTGCCGCTGGTGGAGGCGATGGAGGCGGTGGCCGGCGCCACCGGCAGCGTGGTCTACGGCGAGGCGGTCATGCAGATGCGCGACGACGTGGCGGTGGGCCACCAGTTGCAGCTGGCGATGCGCCAGACCAGCCTGTTCCCCAACATGGTGGTGCAGATGACCGCCATCGGCGAGGAATCCGGCGCGCTGGACAACATGCTGTTCAAGGTGGCCGAGTTCTACGAGGAAGAGGTCAACAACGCCGTCGACACGCTCTCCACCCTGCTCGAGCCGCTGATCATGGTGATCCTGGGCGTGCTGGTGGGCGGCATGGTGGTGTCGCTGTACCTGCCGATCTTCAAGCTCGCCGGCACGGTGTAAGCCTGGCAAAAGCCCCTCTCCCGCCGGGAGAGGGGCCGAGGTGAGGGTACGGCCGGAGCGCGAGGATGATGTCTTGCGCTCCGGCCGTACCCTCATCCGCCTGCCGGCACCTTCTCCCGCCGGGAGAAGGACCTCGACCTGGGAAGCGTCGACTTCTATTGCGACGGCGCAAAGCTGTTTGTGGAACTCGACGGCTCCCAGCACAATGAAGAGCGCGACGCGGCACGAACGACTGCCCTGGAACATCAAAGCTTGCGAATACTGAGATTCTGGGACAATCAGGTGCTACAAGATACAGCAGCGGTGCTCGCGGCAATCCTCGACGTTGCGCAAGCCCGGACCCTCACCCCAACCCCTCTCCCGGGGGGAGAGGGGCTCTAAGCCAGGCCCTCGCATGCTCCAGCTTCCCCTTGCCCTTTGGACCGGCTTCGCCGCCGTGCTCGGCCTCTTGGTCGGCAGCTTTCTCAACGTGGTGATCCTGCGCCTGCCCGCACGCATGGAGGCGGAGTGGGAGCAGGAGGCGCGCGAGGTGCTGGAGCTGGAGGCGGAAGAAGAGACGGCGCCGCTGCCGCCGGGCATCGTGCGCGAGCCCTCGCACTGCCCGCACTGCAAGCATCCGCTGGCGATCCGCGACAACATCCCGCTGCTTGGCTGGCTGCTGCTGCGCGGCCGCTGCCGCTATTGCAAGGCGCCGATCTCGATCCAGTACCCGCTGGTGGAACTCCTCACCGGCGTGCTGAGCGCCATCATCGTGTGGAAGTTCGGCCCGGGCTGGCCGGCGCTGGCCGGGCTGGCCTTCACCTGGACGCTGGTCGCCCTCGCCGGCATCGACTTCCGCACCCAGCTCCTGCCCGACCAGCTCACCTATCCGCTGCTGTGGCTGGGCCTGCTGCTTGCCCTGGCGCCGCTGTTCACGGCGCCCGCGCCGGCGATCCTCGGCGCCGCCATCGGCTATCTCAGCCTGTGGAGCGTGTACTGGCTGTTCAAGCTGCTCACCGGCAAGGAGGGCATGGGCCACGGCGACTTCAAGCTGCTGGCGGCGATGGGGGCGTGGATGGGGCCCACCGCGCTGCTGCCGGTGGTGCTGCTGTCCTCGCTGATCGGCGCGCTGGTGGGCGGCACGCAGATCCTGCTCGGCCAGCGCGCCCGCGAGGTGCCGATGCCGTTCGGCCCCTTCATCGCCGCGGCCGGCTGGGTGTGGTTCGTGGCGGGCGACGGCCTGCTGCAGTACTACCTGCATCTCACCGGACTGCGTTGAGATGGGCGCGGCGCGGCGCTCCTACGTGGTCGCGCTCACCGGCGGCGTCGCCGCGGGCAAGAGCGCGGTGTCGCGGCGCTTCGAGGCGCACGGCGTGCGCGTCTACGACGCTGACGTGGCCGCCCGCGAAGTGATCGAGCCGGGCAGCGAAGGGCTGGCCGCCGTGGTCGCCGCCTTCGGCCAGGAAGTGCTCGGCGCGGACGGGCGCCTCGACCGGCCGGCGATGCGCGAGCGCATCTTTGCCGACCCGTCGGTGCGCCAGCGGCTGGAAGCGATCATCCACCCGCGCGTGCGTGCCTGGATGCAGGCGCATGCCGAGGCCGACCCCGGCCCTTATTGCGTGGTGGCGATTCCCCTGCTGGCCGAGCATCGCGCGCCCTACCGCTGGGTCGATCGCGTGCTGGTGGTGGATGCGCCGGAAGCCATGCAGCTGGCGCGCCTGCAACAGCGCGACGGCATCGGCGAGACGCTGGCCCGGCGCATGCTCGCCCAGCAGGCCACCCGCGCCGAGCGGCTGGCGCTGGCCGACGACGTGATCGACAACCGCGGCGACGAGGCAGCGCTGGACGAAGCCGTAGCGGCGCTGCACCGGCGCTACCTGATACTGGCCGCCGACAGGCCGGCCTGAGCACCGCTCACGTTCTTGCCGCGGGTGCGCTGGACGGTGCTGCACAGCGCCGCCCCTGCATGCAGGGGTGATCGAAGGGCAACCCCTGCCCCGGTGCAAGCATGCCCACCCCAACTCTCTTCATGCACGCGAGGGCAGCGCGACAGCGTTCACCAGAACCCCAGGCAACCCGCCACGCCCTGCCCGCCCGCGGCCCGCGCCTGCCGCTCGTCCTCCGGCCGCAAGCCGCCCAGCGCATAGACCGGCAGCGAAGCGGCCTCGGCCAGCTGCCGGAAGCCCGGCCAGCCCAGCGCGGGCGCGCCCTCCCGCGCCGCCTCGGATGCCACCGGCGACAGCGTGGCGAAGTCGGCGCCCAGTTGCACGGCATGATCGAGCTGGCCGGCATCGCGGCAACCGACGCCGACCGGCTGCGACCAGGGCAAGGGGCGCTCCTGCGCACTCGCCCCTTGCAGCCCGGCGGCGTCGAGTTGTACGCCAACGCCTTCGCCCAGGGCCAACGCGCCCTCGACATCGCCGTCCAGCAGCAGGCGCGCATCGAGCGCCCGCGCCTGCGGCAGCAGCGCGGCCGCCAGCTCGCGCACCGCCTCGCGCGGCCAGGCCGGCAGGCGCAGGTGCAGCAGGCGCTCGCCGCGGTCCAGCGCGGCGCGCAGGCGGTGCAGCCAATGTTCGCGCCCGCCCAGTGCCGCCTGCTCCGGCGTCGCCAGGTAGCGACCCGGCAGACGCAAAGCGTGGAGGATCATGCGGTCGGCCGGCGCCAGCGTGGCGGCGTCGACCCGCCGCGGATCGCACCATTGCAGGGCCTGGCCTTCCATCGACCGCGGTGCGCCCTGCCAGCGGCCGACCCGCCACACGTCGAGCAGCAGCGAACGCTCGCCATAGCGCCACGGCAGGCGGATCAGCGGCGCATAGTCGCGCGTATCCACGCCCAGTTCTTCCTGCAACTCGCGGCGCAGGCCTGCCTGCACGGATTCGCCGGGCTCGAGCTTGCCGCCGGGAAATTCCCACAGGCCGGCCAGGTGCTTGCCGGGCGGCCGCTGCGCCAGCAGCACGCGGCCCTGCGCATCGGTCATCACCCCGGCCACTACGTGCATCATGCGCTCTCCGCTTCGATTCGCGCGCGATTGTAGAAGGCGGCGCGCAGAGGCCGCCGGGCGCCGCGCGACTGGGCCGCCACGACCATCCTCGCGCGTGGCGCCAATGCCCCAACCCGAACGAGGACGCGCGCGCTCAGTTGCGCACGTATTCCACCATGTCGAAGGCGTAGAGGTGCTCGGCGTCGGCCTTGTGGTGCGTGCGCGACACCTCGGTCCACAGGTCGAAGTGCAGCCCCGGGAAAAACGCATCCGCCCCGTCCACCGCGGCGCTGACCCAGGTGAGGTAGAGGCGCCGCGCCTCGGGCAGCGCCTCGTGGTAGACCTGCCCGCCGCCGATCACCACCAGCTCGGTGCCGTCGGCGATCGCCTTCGCCTCCGCCAGCGAACGCACCGTCACCTGCCCCGGGTACGGCGCCTCGTGCCGGCGCGACAGCACCAGGTTGTGCCGGCCCGGCAGCGCGCGGCCGATCGACACCGCCGTGTTGTAGCCCATCAGCACGTACTTGCCGAGCGTGAGCCGCTTGAACAGCTTGAGGTCGTCCGGCAGGTGCCAGGGCAGCTGGCCCTTGCGCCCGATGGCGAAGTTCTCGTCCAGTGCGGCGATCAGCGAAATGGCCATCGAAGCTCCAGGATCTCAGGAGGAAGGTCGCAGACGAACGCAGGGCCGGCCCGGTCGTGGTGGGCGCCGATTGTAGCCCCCGGCGGGGCCGGCGAAGCATGCGCACGCCGGGCACTTGTTTGCGTTCGCAGCATGAATGGCCGTGCGGCACGGCCCTACCTGGATGCGCCCCGACCACGCGCGGCGGGCCGGCAACGTTCACGGCGATTCCGGCAGAGTGGCAAGCGCGAGGGCCTGCAGAAGCAGCGGGCCGAATTCGGCGCCGGTCAGACCGCCACCGGCGCCTTGATCGCCGGATGCGGCGCATAGCCCTCGATGGCGATGTCTTCGAAGCGGAAGTCTTCCAGCGCGCGCACGTCGGGGTTCAGCGCCAGCTTCGGCAGCGGCCGCGGCTCGCGGGTGAGTTGCAGGCGCGCCTGCTCGACGTGGTTGTTGTACAGGTGCGCATCGCCCAGCGTGTGCACGAAATCGCCCACGCCGAGGCCGACCACCTGCGCCACCATGTGGGTGAGCAGCGCGTAGCTGGCGATGTTGAACGGCACGCCGAGGAAGATGTCGCCCGAGCGCTGGTAGAGCTGGCAGGAGAGCTTGCCGTCCGCCACGTAGAACTGGAACAGCGTGTGGCAGGGCATCAGCGCCATCTTGGACAGCTCGCCCACGTTCCAGGCGCTCACGATCAGCCGGCGCGAATCGGGGTTGCGGCGGATCTCCTCCACCACCCAGCGGATCTGGTCCACCGTGCCGCCGTCGGCGGTGGGCCAGGAGCGCCACTGCTGGCCATAGACCGGGCCGAGGTCGCCGTGCTCGTCGGCCCATTCGTCCCAGATGCTGACGCCGTGTTCCTTGAGATAGGCGATGTTGGTGTCGCCGCGCAGGAACCAGATCAGCTCGTGGACGATGGATTTGAGGTGCAGCTTCTTGGTGGTGACCAGCGGGAAGCCCTGGCCGAGGTCGAAGCGCATCTGCCAGCCGAACACGCTGCGCGTGCCGGTGCCGGTGCGGTCGGCTTTCTCGGTACCGTGGTCGAGGACGTGGCGGAGCAGGTCGAGGTAGGCGTGCATGCGCCAATTCTAGCCTGACGCCCCCGGCGCCGCCCGCGCTATCTGCCGCGCGCCATGGCGCCGAACACGCCGTCGCGGCGGATCAGCCCATGGAACACGCCCAGGTGGGCCAGCACGGTAAGGCACAGCAGGTAGGCCAGGAAGGTGTGCGCCTTGCGCAACAGCGCAAACCACAGCGGGTCGGCCGGCGCGATGGCCGGCAGATGCAGCGGTCCGTACAGCGTCACCGGGTAGCCGCCCGCCGACAGCATGGCCCAGCCGACCAGCGGCAGCGCAGGACCAGGCCGCCATGGCGCGCGCCGCCCAGCCCGGCACCAGTACGTTCGACACTTCTTGCCCGCGCCGGCCAGGAATTAGACTGCCCGCTTTCGCAATGACCAGGGGGGATGGCAAGCCATGGCGCAGTGGTATTTCAGCTACGGCAAGGACGACGGCCGCATCGGCCCGCTCGACGACGAGGCCGCACGCACCCAGGCGCGCAGCCGGCCGGACGGCTACTGCTGGAAGGAGGGCTTCGCCGAATGGCGGCCGATCCGCAGCGTGGCCGAATTCGGCGCCGGCGAGCCGGTGATGGCGCCGCCGCCGGTCCCCGCCTATGCGGGCGGCCATCGCGCCGACGAGATCGACTACCGCATCGTCGGCCACGAGATGCAGTTCGTGGAGATCGAGCTGGACCCCGGCGAGAGCGCGGTCGCCGAGGCCGGCGCGCTGATGTACAAGGAAGCCTCGGTGCAGATGGACACCGTGTTCGGCGACGGCTCCACCAGTGGCCAGGGCGGCGGCGGCTTCATGGACAAGCTGCTCTCGGCCGGCAAGCGCGTGATCACCGGCGAGAGCCTGTTCACCACCCTGTTCACCCACACCGGCAGCGGCAAGGCCAAGGTGGCGTTCGCCGCGCCCTACCCCGGCACGGTGATGGCAATGAAGCTCAGCGAGCACGGCGGCCGGCTGATCTGCCAGAAGGATTCCTTCCTGGCCGGTGCGCGCGGCGTGCGGCTGGGCATCTTCTTCCAGCGCAAGATCCTCACCGGCCTGTTCGGCGGCGAGGGCTTCATCATGCAGAAGCTCGAAGGCGACGGCTGGGTGTTCGTGCACGCCGGCGGCACCGTGGTGCAGCGCGAGCTGGCGCCCGGCGAGCGGCTGGACGTGGACACCGGCTGCGTGGTGGCCTTCCACGACACGGTGAACATGGACGTGAAGCCCGTCGGCGGCATCAAGAGTATGCTGTTCGGCGGCGAGGGCGTGTTCCTGGCCACCCTCACCGGCCCGGGCACCGTATGGCTGCAGTCGCTGCCGTTCTCGCGCCTGGCCGGGCGCATGCTGGCCGCGGCGCCGCAGGGCGGCGGCGAGCGGCGCGGCGAAGGCTCGATCCTGGGTGGCCTCGGCGACTTCATCGGCGGCGACCGCAACTTCTGAGCCGGGCGCCCCCTTTTCCGCCTGGGGAGCGGGGGCGCCGGCAGCGGGTGCGGCTACTTCACCAGCCGCAGCGTGAACGGGTAGCGGTAGCGCTCGCCCTCGTTCGCCTTGATCGCCGCGATGATGATGAAGACCAGCGCCGCCACACTGATGATGATCGCCAGCGGGATGGTGAGCACCGCGCCGACCAGGAAGGTGGCGATGGTGAGGATCCACAGCACCGCGAAGATGATCGCCAGGGTGATGTTGAAGTTGAGCGCCTCCTTGGCCTGGTCGGCGGCGAACGGCATGCTCTCCTTCTTCAGCAGCCAGATCACCAGCGGGCCGATGAAGCAGCCCATGCCGAACAGGTGGCCGGTGAGCAGCGCGCCCAGCAGGGCGGAGAGATGGCCGAACAGCGCCCACTGGCGCTCCTCGTGCGAGGGCATGCCGTCCGTGGGCGGCGCTCCCTCGTCGGACGGCGGGGGCGGTGGGGACGGGGGCGTGACGGATTCGGGTGGAACGCTCATGGCAACTCCTCCTCGCGGAATTCGTGTGCTCGCGGCGGCACGGCCGGTGCGACGATGCTAGCAGCCCTGCCGGCCGACGCCGCATGCCTTTCGGACTAGGCGATGGACGGCCCGGCGATGGACGGCCCCTATTCGCCCGCCACCGTCATGCGCCCGACCAGGATCGAGCCGGTGAGGATGTGCGAGCGCGGGTCCACGTCGCGCCCTACCGCCACGATGCCGGCGAACATGTCGCGCAGGTGGGCGGCGATGGTGATCTCCTCCACCGGGTAGGCGATGCGCCCGCCCTCGACCCAGAAGCCGGCCGCGCCGCGCGAGTAGTCGCCGGTGGTGATGTTGACGCCCGGCCCCATCACCTCGGTGACCAGCAGCCCCGTGCCCAGGCGCGCGAGCATGCCGTCGAAGTCGTCCGCGCCCGGCTCCACCACCAGGTTGTGGATGCCGCCGGCGTTGCCGGTGGAGGCCAGCCCCAGCTTGCGCGCCGAATAGCTGCCGAGCGCGTAGCGCGCCAGCACGCCCCCCTCCACCAGGGCGCTCTCGCGCGTGGCCACGCCCTCCGCGTCGAAGTTGGCCGAACCCTGGCCGCGCGGCAGCCGCGGCTGCTCCACGATGTTCATCCAGGCCGGCATCACCGGCTGGCCCACCTGGTCGAGCAGGAAGCTGGCGCGGCGGTACAGCGCGCCGCCGCTGGCCGCACCCACCAGGTGGCCGATGAGCCCGCGCGCCACCTCCGGCGCGAACAGCACCGGGCATTCGCGGGTGGACAGGCTGCGTGCGCCCAGGCGCGAGAGCGTGCGCTCGGCGGCCTTGTCGCCCAGCGCGCGGGCGCTCATGAAATCGGCCGGCGAGCGCACGCTGTCGTACCAGTAGTCGCGCTGCATGCCCTCGTCGTTGCCGGCGATCAGCGACAGCGACAGCGAATGCCGGGTGCCCCGCTCGCGGCCCACGAAGCCGTGCGAGTTGGCGTACACCGCCATGCTCTCGCTGGCCTGCACGCTGGCGCCCTCGGAATTGGTGATGCCGGCGTGGGCGCGCCCGGCCGCCTCGATCTCCTGCCCGAGCACGATGGCGCCGGCGGTGTCCAGCGCCCACGGGTGCCACAGGTCGAGGTCGGGGAATTCGGTGGCCATGCGGTCGGCATCGGCGAGCCCGGCGGCCGGGTCCTCCTCGGTGTAGCGGGCGATCGCGCAAGCCTGGTCCAGGGTGGCCTGGATCGAGTCCGGATGCAGGTCGGCGGTGCTGGCCGAGCCCTTGCGCTGGCCGAAGTACACGGTGAGGCCGAAGCCGCGGTCGCGGGTGTGCTCCACCGTCTCCACCTCGCCCAGGCGCACGTTGACGCCGAGGCCGGTGTCGATGCTCGCCGAGACCTCGGCCTGGCTGGCACCGGCGGCGCGGGCGCGGCCGATCACGTCCTCGGCGAGTTCGGCCAGGCGGTCGAGATCCTGCTGGCTGCGGTCCTGGCGGGCGGCGACTTCGGTCACGTTGGGCTTCCTGGTGGCGGGGCGGGTAGAATGCGCGGTTCCACGCCGCGCGTCCTGTGAAGAATGGGGTCGCCGCGGCCGATTGCAAAGCCGCGGAGCCACCCATGTCCACCGTCGCCGGCATCTACCGCCACTACAAGGGCCAGCGCTATCGCGTGCTCGGCACCGCCCTGCACAGCGAGACGCAGGAGGAACTGGTGGTGTACCAGGCGCTGTACGGCGAGCATGGCCTGTGGGTGCGCCCGGCGGCGATGTTCGCCGAGACCGTCGAACTGGACGGCGAGCCGATCCCCCGCTTCGCCCTGGAGCAGGCCGAACCCGACCTCCTCCCCCCGCTGCCGGACCTGCCGTGAACCGCAACTACACCGACGACCCCGACCACGACTACGGCCCCAGCCGCAGCCAGCAGCGCCGCGACGCGCTGGCGGTGCTGACGCTGGCCAGCCAGCTGGTGGAGCTGGCGCCGAGCAAGCTCGCCAAGATCGAGCTGCCGGAGGACGTGCGCGAGGAAATCGCCAACGTGCGGCGGATCACGGCGCACATCGCGCGCAAGCGCCAGCTGGCGTTTCTCGCCAAGCTGATGCGCAAGCACGGCGAGGACGCCTTCGACGCCGCCCGCGCCGCGCTGGGCGAGAACCGCGAATTGCAGCGGCGGGAGGCCGCCGCCCTGCACCGCCTCGAGGCCCTGCGCGAGCGGCTGCTGGAGGACGAGGAGGCGCTGTCCGGCGTGATCGCGCAGTACCCGCAGGTGGACCGCCAGCACCTGCGCTCGCTGGTGCGCCAGGCGCGCAGCGAGCGCGCCGGCGGCAAGCCGGCGCGGGCCTACCGCGAACTGTTCCAGACGCTGAAGGCGCTCGAGGCGGAGGCCGGAGCGGACTGACCGGACGCCATCCGGCGCCGGGCGTTCCGCCTCCGTCATTGTCCATGTTGCAGTGCGAGATGGCCGATCGGGGCGCACGCTGTACATTTGGATCGGTTCAAATCACCGACTCCGCCGCCTTGGACAGCCTGCCCACCCGCCACAAGGTCACCGTGACCGACATCGCCGCCGGCTGCGGCGTGTCGCGCGCCACCGTATCGCTGGTGCTGCGCGGCAGCCCGCTGGTCAGTCGCGACACCCGCGCGCGGGTGCAGGAGGAATTGCGCCGGCAAGGCTACATCTACAACCGCGCGGCGGCCAACCTGCGCCGGCAGACCTCCTCCAGCATCGCGCTGGTGATCAACGACCTGGCCAACCCGTTCTTCGCCGAGTTCGCCGCGGGCGTGGACGATGCGCTGGGCGCCGCCAACCTGGTCACCCTGCTCGGCACCAGCGGCGAATCGGGCACGCGCCAGCAGGCCGTGCTCGGCTCGCTGCTCGAGCACGCGCCCGGCGGCCTGATCCTCTCCCCCGCCGAGGGCAGCAAGGCGGCCGACGTGCTGGCGGCGGTGGGCGCGCAGACGCCGCTGCTGCTGTTCAACCGCGACCTCGACGGCGAGCTGCCCGAGGGCCTGCCGTGGGACCGCCTGCTGCTGGACAACCGCCGCGGCGCCCGGCTCGCCACCGCGCACCTGATCGCGCAGGGCCACCGGCGCATCGCCTTCTTCGGCGGCCACGTCGACTCCATGCCGTTCCGCGAACGCCACGCCGGCTACCTGGAGGCCATGTACGAGGCCTGCCTGCCGGTGGCGCCGCACTGGCTGGTCGAGAACGCCTCGACCCGGCTGGAGGCCGCCGCCCAATGTCCGCGCCTGTTCGCCGCCGAGCCGGCACCGACCGCCGCGATCTGCTACAACGATGCGGTGGCGCTGGGCCTGATGCTCGGCCTGCGCCAGCGGGGGCTGGTCCCCGGCCGCGATTTCGCGCTGACCGGCTTCGACGACATCGCCGAAGCCGCCCTGAGCACACCCGCCCTGACCACGCTGTCCGCCGCTCCGCGTGAGCGTGGCCGGCAGGCGGCGGAACTGATCCTGGCCCGGCTGCGCGCCCCGCACGCCGCGCCGCAAACCGTTGTCGCACCGGTCCAACTGGTGGTGCGCGACAGCAGCCCTTCTCCACTCCCCCGCCACTGATCCGGAATTTCCATGGCCTTCACCCCTACCCCGGCTCCGGGGACCTCCCCGACCGACGCGCCGCGCTACACCTACTACCCGGCCGCGCTGATCGCGCTGACCACGATCTTCTTCATCTGGGGCTTCCTGACCAGCCTCAACGACATTCTGGTGCCGCACCTCAAGGCGGTGTTCGAGCTGAACTACACCCAGGCCATGCTGGTGCAGTTCACCTTCTTCGGCGCCTATTTCCTGATGTCGCTGCCGGCCGGCCGGCTGGTGACCGCGCTCGGCTACAAGAAGAGCATCGTGGCGGGCCTCGGCATCGCCGGCATCGGCGCGGCGGGCTTCTGGCCGGCGGCGGCGCTGCACCTGTACCCGGCCTTCCTCGGCGCGCTGTTCGTGCTGGCCACCGGCATCACCGTGCTGCAGGTGGCGGCCAACCCCTACGTGGCGTTGCTCGGCCCGGAGAAGACCAGCTCCAGCCGCCTCACCCTGGCGCAGGCGCTCAACTCCGCCGGCACCGCGGTGGCGCCGACCTTCGGCGGCCTGCTGATCCTCTCCACCACGGTGAAGAGCTCCGACCAGGTGGCCCAGCTGCCGGTGGCCGAGCAGCTCGCCTACCGCGCGCAGGAGGCGCAGGCCGTGCAGGGCCCGTACATCGGCCTGGCCGTGGTGCTGTTCCTGCTGGCGCTGTTCGTGATGCTGTTCCGCCTGCCGGCGCTGGAGCAGGAGCAGGCCGGCGGCGATTCGGACAGCGGCCAGCACAGCCTGCGCGATGCGCTGCGCCATCCGCACGTGCTGTTCGGCGTGCTGGCAATCTTCTTCTACGTGGGCGGCGAGGTGTCGCTCGGCAGCTTCATGGTCAACTACTTGTCGATGCCGGACATCGGCCACATGACCGAGCAGCAGGCCTCGCACTACGTGTCGCTGTACTGGGGCGGCGCGATGGTCGGCCGCTTCGTCGGCTCGGCGCTGATGGCGGTGATCTCGCCGCGCAAGCTGCTGGCCCTGTTCGCCACCATCAACGCGCTGCTGGTCGTCACCACCATGTCGAGCAGCGGCAGCCTGGCGGTGTACAGCATCGTGGCGATCGGCCTGTTCAACTCGATCATGTTCCCGACCATCTTCTCGCTCGGCATCGAGCGGCTGGGGCCGCTGACCAGCAAGGCCTCCAGCCTGCTGATCATGGCCATCGTCGGCGGCGCGCTGATCCCCACCCTGCAGGGCGTGCTGGCCGACCGCATCGGCGTGCAGCATGCGTTCTTCCTGCCGCTGCTGTGCTACGCCTACATCGTGTTCTACGGCCTGCGCGGCTCGCGCGTGGTCACCGTCACGCCCACCTCCGGCCACTGAGGCGACACCGATGGCTCATGACATCCTCTGCTTCGGCGAAGCGCTGATCGACTTCCACAGCGAGGGCCGCAACGAGCGCGGCTTCCCGCGCGCCTTCGTACCGTTCGCCGGCGGCGCGCCGGCCAATGTGGCGGTGGCGGTGGCCCGCCTGGGCGGCCGCGGCGCCTTCGTCGGCATGCTGGGTTCGGACCTGTTCGGCAACCTGCTGCTGGACAGCCTGAACGCCGCCGGCGTCGACTGCCGCGGCGTGGCACGCACCGGCGAGGCCAATACCGCGCTCGCCTTCGTCGCCCACGACGCCCGCGGCGAGCGCAGCTTCACCTTCTACCGCCCGCCTTCCGCCGATCTGCTATTCCGTCCGCAGCACTTCCGCGAGGACAGCTTCCGCGACGCGGCGGTGCTCCACGTCTGCTCCAACAGCCTCACCGACCCGGCGCTGGCCGAGACCACCCGCGAGGGCATGCGCCGCGCCCGGGCGGCCAGCGCGCTGGTCAGCTGCGACCTCAACCTGCGCCCGGCGCTGTGGCCGCGCGAGGTGGACCCGCGCAGCGAAGTGTGGCCGACGCTGGCCCTGGCCGACCTGGTGAAGCTGAGCAAGGAAGAATTCGCCTGGCTGGCGACGGAAGGCGAGGAAGCCGCGCTGGAGCGCCTGTGGCAGGGCCGTACGCGGCTCCTGATCGTCACCGATGCCGACCAGCCGATCCGCTGGTTCCACCCCGACGCCGAGGGCGTGCTGCCGGTCTACGCGGTGCCGATGATCGACAGCACCGCCGCGGGCGATGCCTTCGTCGGCGGCCTGCTGCATCGCCTGGCGCTCGACGGCGTCGCCAGCGGCGCGGCCCTCGACCAGCTGGTGAGCGAGCTGCCCCGCCTGCACACCACCCTGCGCTTCGCCGCCGCCTGCGGCGCGATCACGGTGACGCGCCAGGGCTCTTTCACGGCGATGCCGGAAGAATCGGAGGTGCTGGCCTTCATGGAAACGCCCGCGGTGCCGGCCTCGCAGGTAAGCGCGTCCGCGACACACTGAACGGGATGGCCTTCCCCCCCCCTCGACCTTGGCGTCATAGCGTCGTGAAGCCGCATGCCAAGTGACGGCGGCAAACGTCCACGACTCGCGGGCGAGGGATCGGGTTGAAGGTGGGCATGCACAACCGCTGCACCTAGCACGACGGCGGTGACGGGGCGTGGTGCTCGCTTGAAGCGGGCGGATCGCTGTAAGGCGATTCCAGGTGACCGGCAACGATCGACCTGCCCAGTACACCAGGATCGGGACGAGGTCTGCCCGCGAGTCGGCGCCAAACAGGCCAAGGCGCATGTGTTCGAGTACATCGAGGTTGACTACAATCAAACCCGGCTCCACTCGACCTTGGGCTACCTCAGCCCGGAACAGTTCGAGCTATCCCATGCCGCTTAGGCGAGTGTCCGCGAATCAGGGGCAAGATCAGTTCACGCTGATCTCCTGTTGGTGGTCACCATCTATGCTGCTCGCTTGCGCAGTTTCGCCGTTCGTGACGAGACCTTTCGGACTTAAAGACTTCTTCTTTTCCGGGTTCTTGCTGATTCCCATCGTGGAGCTCGTGCTCGCTACGCATTTACGGCAAATGTGGCGTCGTGGGGGCTCGAAGCTGCGCGGTGGGTCAAGCCTGGCCTGTATGGCTTGATTGTATGGCTACCGCCCGAAGAACCCCGGTCTATGGGAATGGTGGGGTGGACTACGCTTGTGACCCTCGACCCGGAGAGAAAAAAACATCTGGTCTGGTGAAGGCTGGTCAGGTCGTTGGCGTCCGCGTTAAGCAACATCCTTGAACTGCTTCCCGAATTCGATTGCCTGATCTTTCAAGGCCCGTCGCGTCCAGCTATAACCGCTAGCTTAAGATGCGACACGACGGATATCCCGAGAAATCAAGGAGCTATTGATGACAGAACAACGCCCCCGCCTGCGCGCCATCCCGCGCACGATGCGCTATCCGGGTTTACCTCTTGTCGCCCTAGCATTGCTCCTGGCTGCTCCACTCGTCAGTAAGGCGGCAAAGGTTCCTGCCAACTTTGAGAAATATGCCACGACGGATGTCGGTAGCGGACTAAGCTGTGTTGTCGGTGCGACAACCAGCAAAGGAGAGAGCTCGGATGAACGCGCCTATGTGTATTTGGAGGAATCCGCGTCGCACAAAATACGCTGGATTACATCGATTCCTGTGCGCCCCGGTTGGTACCAGAATCGCGCATCACACTGCGTGGCAGCCGGCGACTCCATCTATGCTCTCGTCCAGTCCGACACTAATGCCGTACCGGTGCTGTCGCAGACATTGATCAGCATAGCGACGCTAAACCAAGCTAGCGGTCATATGGAGGCGAATGACATAGTGAAAGTGCCGGACCTGAAGGGTGCCCACACAGTCTTCGTTTACGACGGTGCTGAAAATTTTCGCTTTGAAGACGGAAAAATCGTTGTAGCCGGAGAATGGGCGACAAAGGGTGACGCTGCCGACACGCGCACACCGTTCAAGACCAGTGTACCGGTAGCGATTTCACACTAAAGCCTTTGTGACAAGGAGAGTGCAAATGACGACCCCGCAACAGCAGTTCATCGCCGACATATATCCAGCCGCAAAAAACCTGTCAGACAAAACAGGAAATTCGTTAGAGCTGATTCTGGCCCAGACGGCGCTTGAGACCGGCTGGGGTCAGCACGTATTGCCGGGCACCAAGAATCTTTACAACATCAAAGCAGACGCGAGTTGGCACGGGAAAACGGCCGAGTTCACGGTGCCCGAAGTCGACGATGCGGGTAACACGTACATGTCGAAGGAGAAGTTTCGCGTGTACGACTCGTATGCGGACTCAGTGGCGGATCGCGGAAACTTCCTGGCCGATAATCCTCGATACGCGAAAGCGGGTCTCTTCGACCCGGGTGTGAAGGGGGATCTGGAAAAGGAGGCCGCGGCTATGGCGAAAGCGGGATATGCCACCGACAAGTCGTATGCCGATAAGCTCATTCAGACGGGTCACGGTCCTACACTGCGAGCCGGGATCGCACTGGCCGAAGGCAAGTCTCCCCAGGCTCATGACAAAGAGCACAATGGTGTTGTTCGCAAGGGGGATCGAGGCGATGCCGTTGGCGGCGTTCAGGCGTCGCTCGCGTCTCTCGGATACAAGGACGCACACGGCAACCCACTCAAGCCTGATTTGGCGTTTGGTCCCGGTACCGATTTTGCTGTGAAGGCCTTTCAGCACGATCACGGGCTGCGTCCCGACGGAGTGGTGGGGAAGGCGACGCTCGCATCGATGGCTGAGGCAGTGGTGGCACAGAAGGTGCCGAGCATGATGGACGTCGGTCACCCGGCCAAAGGGATGTACGACCAAGCATTCCAGTGCGTGGCGCAGCTCGACAAGGACCACCAGCGAGAGACGGGTCCGCATAGCCAGATGCTCTCGGGAAGCCTGGTCTCAGCCGCTACGGCCGCTGGATTCAACCGCATCGATCACGTCGTTCTCTCGGATGATGCAAGCCGCGCCTACGCGGTCCAAGGGGCTCTTAATTCGCCCTTCAAGCAATATACCGACGTGGATGTCATGCAAGCCGTCCAGACGCCGCTCCAGCAAAGCAGCGCAGAGGCCTTGACGCACATTCAGGCCAATGAGCAGGCGCAAGTTCAGCAGGCCCAGGTGCAAACGGTTCAGCAGCCACTTCAGGACATACAGCCCCAGGCGCCTTCCATTCAGCGCTAGATCCATTGCTGGGGCCGCCGGGCGCGGCCCCGGTCCCCGGCTGGGGGAGGGCGATGCTTGCAGTCGGCAGCTAACAGGGGGCACACGCACATACAAGCCCAACGCTGGCTCTAACTAGTCCTGGTTAGCGACGACGCTCAGTCATGAAAATTGTCGACGGCGCGCAATTTCGGCTCAGGCCAAGGCTTGCACAGGGTCATGGCGCGGGCCAGCCGCGGCAGTAACTCGGCGAGGCGAAAGCGGCGGTTGAAGCGGTAGGCGGCTTCGGCCAGATAGCGCCGCGCGTACTTGACCTGGCCTATGGCGTGGTAGCAGCCGCTGATGGCACGCTTGACGTGGCCGAGCACCACGTTCGCCCAACGTGCGCCCTTGACCTCGGTCGCGGCGCGACCGCCCGTGGTTTCCAGCACGGTGTGCGCATGATCCAGCGCGACGACACGCCGGAAGCAGCCCAGCCCGTCGCTGAAGACTTCCGCATCCGGCGCCAGTCGGCGCTGGCCCCAGTCGGTGAGCGAAGCATTGTCGAAGCTGCGCACCGGCTCGATCACGGCAAAGGTCGGATGCTCCAGCCGCTCGTCAGTGGCCACCGCCATGACGAACGGCTGCTTGTTCTCCGAGCCGCGCCCCGGCTTGCCGCCGTTGCGCTCGCCGCCGAGGTAGGCATCGTCGATTTGCACGAAGCCCGCGAGCTGGCGCGGTTCCTCGCGCTCGGTCATGGTCTGCATGATCTTGTGCTTGAGCTTCCAGGCGGTGTCGTAGCACACGCCCAGATGCCACTTCAGTTCCAGCGCGGCCATGTTGGTCTTGCTGCCGGTCAACAGGTGCATGGCCAGGAACCACGTCGTCAGCGGCAGCTTGCTACCCTCGAACACCGTGCCGCTGGTCAGCGTGGTCTGATGCCGGCAGGCGCGGCACTGGTAGTACACCCGGCCCGCGCGGCGAAACCGCGACCGAGGCCGACTGTGGCACTTCGGGCAGCGAAACCCCTGCGGCCAGCGCGCCCGGTACAGCGCCCGGTAGCACTTGGCCTCGGTCCCGTATCGCTCGATGAACTGCGCCATCGACAACCCCACCTGGAACGGCACCGGGTTCATGGCCATGATGGCTCTCCGCCTCGTAACATGGCCCGAGGCTGTGCCGCTCACGTCTCACATCACGCGACAGCCGGCTGAGCGTCGTCGCTAATCAGGTCGCTGAATAATCAGATTGTGGAAGCCTCGATTCCGACAACGCACCGCCAAAGAAGGCTTGCTATGCCGCCGTGCCGCCCACCGTCATGCCGTCGATGCGCAGCGTCGGCTGGCCCACGCCCACCGGCACGCTCTGGCCGTCCTTGCCGCACACGCCGATGCCGGCGTCCAGCTCCAGGTCGTTGCCGATCATGGAGACGCGGTTGAGCACTTCCGGGCCGTTGCCGATCAGGGTGGCGCCCTTCACCGGCGCGGTGATCCTGCCGTCCTCGATCAGGTAGGCCTCGGAGGCGGAGAACACGAACTTGCCGTTGGTGATGTCCACCTGGCCGCCACCGAAGTTCACCGCGTACAGGCCCTTCTTCACCGAGCGGATGATCTCCTGCGGGTCGCGCTCGCCGGCGCGCATGTAGGTGTTGGTCATGCGCGGCATCGGCAGCTGGGCGAAGGATTCGCGGCGGCCGTTGCCGGTGGGCGCCATGCCCATCAGGCGGGCGTTGAGCTTGTCCTGCATGTAGCCCCTGAGGATGCCGTCCTCGATCAGCACGGTGCACTCGCTGGGCGTACCCTCGTCGTCGATGCTGAGCGAGCCGCGGCGGCCCGGCAGGGTACCGTCGTCCACCACGGTGACGCCGGGCGCGGCCACGCGCTGGCCCAGGCGGCCGGCGAAGGCGGAGCTGCCCTTGCGGTTGAAGTCGCCCTCCAGGCCGTGGCCCACCGCCTCGTGCAGCAGCACGCCGGGCCAGCCGGGGGCGAGCACCACGGTCATGCTGCCGGCGGGCGCGTCCACCGCGTCGAGGTTGACCAGCGCCTGGCGCACCGCCTCGTCGGCAATGGCCTGGGCGCGGCCTTTCTCCATCAGCTCGCGGTAGCCGTAGCGGCCGCCGCCGCCGGCGTGGGCCTGCTCGCGGCGGCCGTTGGCCTCGGCGATCACCTGCACGGAGAGGCGCACCAGCGGGCGCACGTCGGCCGCCAGGGTGCCGTCGGAGGCGGCCACCAGCACGGTGTCGAGGGTGGCCGAGAGGCTCACCATCACCTGCTTGACGCGCGGGTCGCGGGCGCGCGTGTAGGCGTCCACCTCGCGCAGCAGGGCGATCTTGTCGGCGTTGGGCAGGCTCTCGATGGGGTCGAGCGCCGGATACAGCTGCGGCGCGCCGTGCAGCGCCAGCGGCTTGCCGGCGCCATGGCCGCCCTGGGCGATCGCCCGCGCGGCGCGCGAGGCGTCCAGCAGCTGCGGCAACACGATCTCGTCGGAATAGGCGAAGCCGGTCTTCTCGCCGGCGATGGCGCGCACGCCCACGCCCTGCTCGATCGAATGGCTGCCGTCCTTGACGATGCCCTCCTCCAGCAGCCACGACTCGCTGCGCGAATGCTGGAAGTAGAGGTCGGCGGCGTCGATCGACGGCCCCATCAGCTGGGCGAACACGCGGTCGAGATCGCCGGTGGCGAGGCCGCCGGGGACGAGCAGCTTGCGTTCGGCTTGGGTGATCAGGGCATCCATCGGTTCGGGTCGGCTCGGGTGACAAGTTGAAAAGGTGGGGACGCGCGGCCCGGCTTTAAAGCGGGCCGGGCCGTCAGCGTCCCGGCTTGGCCGGGGCCGGCGTGGAGGCGCCCGGGGCCGGGATCGGCGCGGCGGGCATCCCGTCGCGCTTGTCCAGCGGCGTCATCACCGGCTTTTCCCAGCTGCCGGTGATGGTATAGCGGAAATAGCGCGAGCCGAGGGCGCGGTTGAGGCCGTGGCCGAGCAGCCCCTGCACCGCCAGGCCCGCGGCGGCGCCCACCGGGCCGGCCACCACCGCACCGACGATGGGCAGGCTGCTGCCCACGTGCGGCACCACCAGCAGCTGCTGGTCGTAGTCGCGCGCGCGCAGGCCGGTGCGGCCCTTGACGGTGATGTCGGCGGCGGGGCCGCGGATCTTCAGGTCGTCGGTCCAGGCGTTGCCGTTGCCCAGACGGAACTTGCCGGTGATGGCGTCGAAGGCCAGGCCCTTGCCGAACACGTCGCCGAAATCCAGCGTCATGCGGCGCGGCAGCTCGCCGATGGAAATCAGGCCGAACAGCCGCCCCACCCCGGGCGCCACCTCGAGGATGCGCCCGTTGCTGACGTCGATGTCGAGCGTGCCGTCCATGCCGGCCAGGTCCAGCGACGAGGGCGCGCCCGGCCAGCTGGCGTCGAGGCGCACGCGGGTCTTGCCGCCCTCGAACACACCCTGGAAGCCGAGCGCGTCGAACATGCGGCCGAGGCTGTCGGCGGCGAAGTCCATGCGCAAATGGGTATGGCTGTTGGCGGCGGTGCCGTTCCAGTCGCCGGTGGCGTTGATCTGCACCTGCCGCGAGAGCGCGCGCAACTGGTCGAGGTGCATGCCCTCGGCGGTGGGCCAGGTCTCCACGCGCGCCTCGCCCAGCTTGGCCTCGCCGAAGCGCAGGTCCGCCACCCACAGGTGGAACGGCGGCAGCTCCGAGGGCGTGATGCCGGTGGCCGCCGGATCGGCCGGCGGCGTGCCGGGCGCGGCGCCCGTGCTCGCGGCGGCCGGCACCGCGCCGGTTTTGTCCTTGGCGGGCGTGCCGCCCTTGTCTTTGGCCGCCGTGGCGGACGATGCGGCCGCGTCGTCGCGCGGCCAGTACAGCCGCTGCAGGCGGGCGGTGACGCCGCGCCGGCGCAGGTCCTGCGCGGGCACGTCGAAGTGGCCGGCCAGTGCCGGGCTGTCCGCGTCGATGGCGAGCACGTCGGTCTTGGGCACGACCTGCATGCGCAGGTCGGGGAAGTCGCGGTTGAACACCTGCGCCTGGGCCGCGCGCACGTCCACGCTCTCCAGCCCCGGGCCGCTGCCGGAGGAGGCGCCGGCCACCGCCTGCTGCACCCAGCCGCTCACGTCCATGCGCGCCGCCTCGCCGCGGATGCGCAGCCCCTTCTCCGGCAAGGCATCGGGCGGCCGGGTGCCGAAGGCCAGCGTGCCGGCCAGCGGCTTGCCGTCGTCGGTGGGCAGGCGCAGGCGCCCCTGCAGCACCTGGCCGAGCGAGAGCTGCAGCGCACTGCCGCTCACCGGCAGGCCGAAACTCAGGCGCAGCGGCAGCGTCGCTGCCGCCGGCTTGGCCAGCGGCACCGGCAGGTTGAGCGCGGTGCCGGCGAGGTCGGATTCGACCGAGAGCGTCTGCGTCCAGTCCTGGCCGCTGCCGGCGCGAGCGATGTCGAAGCCGAAGGTGAAGGCGCTGCGCCCGCTGGAGAGCGGCTTGAGCCAATCCAGTTCGGGCACGTTCTCGATCACCTCCGGCACGCTGTAGCTGCCGGCCAGCCGCGCGGACAGCATGGTGTCCGGCCGGCCGGTGGCGTCGGCGATGTCCATGGTCAGGCTGGAAGGCTGGCCGTGGAAGCCGGCCTGGAGCGGCCCGATGTGCACCCCGCGCGCGGTGAACTGCAGCGGGCCGTCGAGCTTGTCCAGCTTGAGCCGCCATGCCGGCGCGTCGAGGTCGGCCTGCTTGAGCTGGGCGTGGCCTTCGAGCGCCAGCGCGTTCATGTCCGCCACCGGCAGCGAGAGGTGGAAGTCGAAATGGCCGCTGCCGCCGAGCCGGAGCTTGTCGAGCACGTCCGCCTGGCGGCTGGCGATCGGGCTCTTGCGCACGAAGTCGAGCAGGCTGGCGCCGCTGCCGCTGCCCTGCACGCCGAGGTCGAGCACGGTGTGGGCGAAATCCGGGATCGCCGCCGTCGCATGCTCCACGCGGTTGCCCAGCGACTGCCCCGCCGTAGCCTCCACCTGCATGCCGTTGTCGACGAAGTAGGCCACCGCGCCGACGCCGTCGGCGCGCGGCCAGTCCTTGCCGTACTGGAGGCTCAGGTCCTTCAGTTCCGCGCGCGCCTCGAAGCGCCCCTCGTTGTGCCGGAACGGCCAGTCGTTGAGGCTGCCGCGCACCAGCACGTCGCCGGCCGTGACCTGGCCGGCGACCAGGGCCTGGTCGAGCCAATTCACCGCCGCGGCCGACATCGAGTCCACCGGCCAGAACAGCTTGGCCGCGGTCACGTCGGCATGGTCCAGGTGCGCGTAGAGGTCGAGGAACGGCCGCCCGCCCGCGTCGGGCAAGGCGACCTCGCCGCGGGCTTCGCCGCCGTAGCCCTCGCCCTCGAATGCCAGCGCATCGGTGCCCAGGTGCCAGGCGCCGTCGTCGGCGTCGTGCCAGGCGGCAAGCTCGCCACCCAGCCGGCTGAGCGCGAACGGCTTGCGGAAGGTATGCGGCATGGACAACACGGTGGACTGCCCGGGCAGCGACAGCGACAGCGCCTCGCCATCGCCGCGCAGCTCGCCGCGCAGGCCGGCGAGCCCGGGCAGCTTGCCCACCGCGTCGATGCCCAGGCTGCTGAAATCGAAGCCGGCCTGCTCCAGGCCGGCGCCGCGGCTCCATTGCAGGCTGCCCTGCTCCAGCACGCCGTGCGGATGCCCGCCACCCAGCCATTGCGCCAGCGCCGGCGGCAGCCCCGGCTTGAGCGCCAGCCAGCCCAGCAGCGGCGAAAGCTGCAACTGCCGCACGGCGAGGTCGACGCGCATCTGCGCCGTGCCCGGCCGCTGCAG
The DNA here is from genome assembly GCF_001182895.1 of Frateuria defendens. Lineage (GTDB taxonomy): Bacteria > Pseudomonadota > Gammaproteobacteria > Xanthomonadales > Rhodanobacteraceae > Frateuria_B > Frateuria_B defendens. The sequence continues at coordinate 82,778 of NZ_LFQR01000042.1, forward strand.
CACGAAGGCCGCAGCGCCGCCGTCGTCGTCCAGCCAGCGCGCGTCGTAGCCGTCGGCGGTCCGCTGCAGGGCGGCCACGCCGTGCACGCCGGGCACCGCGACCGTGGCCGAGGGGCTCTTCACTTCCAGCGCCGACAGGTCCGCCTGCAGCGTGGCGCGCACCACCTGCGCGTGGCGCCAGTCCAGCCACACGGCGAGGTTGCCGCGGCCGCCGCGGGCGCTGTAGCCATCCAGTTCGACGTCGCCGAGCAGGCCGTGCAGGTCCATCGCGTCGCCGGCCAGCCACAGCCGCCCGGCGCTGCCGTCCTCCTGGAAGCTGCCGGCGCCGTGCCACACGCCGCTGGCGCCCTCGCGGCGCAGCACCGCACCCACGCGGATGCGCCGGCCCTGGTGGCTCAGGCGCAGCTGGTCGACGCGCAGGCTGTAGTGGTGGCCGGCGCCCTCGTCGTCCACTTCCAGTTGCAGGTCGTCCAGCCGCAGGCCGACCGAGAGCGAGCCCAACGAGAGGTTCTGCCGCTCGCCGCCGCCCTCGACCCGGCCGATGCCGTCGATGTGCCAGCGCGCCTCGCGGTCGCGGCGCAGGTCCAGCCGCAGCCCCTGCACGCGCAGGTTGATGAGGTGCCGCGAGGGCAGCAGCCAGCCGCCGAGGTCGAACTGCAGTTCGGTCTGCGGCAGGCGCAGCGCGCTGCCGCCGGCGGGGCCGGCGCCGATCACCACCTCGCGCATCACGAACAGCGGGCCGGACGGGCGCCAGCGCCCTTCCATCGTGGTGAAGCTCACCGGCCGCTGGATGCGCGCGCCGAGCTGCGCGGCCACCCATTGCGGATGGCGCGCCACCAGCGGTAGCAAGAGCTGCGCCAGCGCCACCAGCACGGCAAACACCACCAGCGTCACGCCGAGCGTCCAGCCGAGCGCGACCATCAGGCGACGCAGGGACGGTCGCCGCCACGGCATCACCACGGGCCGTCCAGCGCGCCCGCGTTACAGCAGCACCACATCGAACTGTTCCTGCGAATAATGCTCTTCGGCCTGGAAGCGTATGCTTTTGGAGATGAACTCTTCCAGTTCGGCCACGGCGGTGGACTCCTCCTCCAGGATGCGTCCGACCACTTTCGGGCTGGCCATCACCAGCAGCTTCTCCGCATTGAACTGGCGCACCGCGCGGGTGATCTCGCGGAAGATCTCGTAGGTCACCGTCTCGGCCGTCTTCAGCGTGCCGCGGCCCGAGCAGGCCGGGCACGGCTCGCACAGCTGGCGCTCCAGGCTCTCGGTGGTGCGCTTGCGCGTCATCTCCACCAGGCCCAACTGGGACATGGGGTACACCGTGGTCTTGGCGTGGTCGCGCAGCAGGCCCTTCTCCAGCATGCGAATCACCTGGCGGCGGTGCTCCTCGTCGGTCATGTCGATGAAGTCGATGATCACGATGCCGCCGAGGTTGCGCAGCCGCAGCTGCCGCGCCGCCGCCTGCGCCGCCTCCAGGTTGGTGCGGTAGACGGTTTCCTCCAGGTTGCGCGAGCCCAGGTAGCCGCCGGTGTTGACGTCGATGGTGGTCATCGCCTCGGTCTGGTCGACGATGAGGTAGCCGCCGGATTTCAGCGGCACTTCCTTCTTCAGCGCGCGCTGGATCTCGTCCTCGGCGCCGTAGAGGTCGAAGATGGGGCGCTCGCCGGCGTAGTGCTCCACGCGATCGTCCAGGTTCGGCATGAACTTGTGCACGAACTTGACCACCTTCTCGAACACCTCGTAGGAGTCCACCCGCACCTTCTCGATGTCCTCGTTGAGCATGTCGCGCAGGCTGCGCAGCGGCAGCGAGAGTTCCTCGTACACGCGCTCGCCCACCTTGGCCTTGGCGATGTTCTCCTGCACCACGCGCCATACCTTGCCGAGGTAGGTCACGTCGAAGGCCAGCGACTCGGCCGACTGCCCCTCCGCGTTGGTGCGCACGATGTAGCCCAGCGGGTTCTCGCCGATCAGCGCGCCCAGCACCTCCTTCAGCCGCGCGCGCTCGGCCTCCTCGTCGATGCGCGCGGAGATGCCCAGCGTCTTCGCGTGCGGCAGCAGCACCAGGTAGCGCGAGGGAATCGACAGGTGGGTGGAAAGGCGCGCGCCCTTGGTGCCGATGGGGTCCTTCACCACCTGCACCACGATCTCCTGGCCCTCGTGCACCAGTTCGCTGATCGAGGGCGCGTGGCCGCCGACCGGCGGCTCCACGCCCTCGGCCAGCGGCGGGCGCACGATGTCGGAGGCGTGCAGGAAGGCCGCGCGCTCCAGGCCGATGTCCACGAACACCGCCTGCATGCCCGGCATCACCCGCTGCACGCGGCCCTTGTAGACGTTGCCGACGTAGCCGCGGCGCGAGGCGCGCTCCACGTGCACTTCCTGCAGCATGCCGTTCTCGACGACGCCGACCCGGGTCTCGCGCGGGGTCACATTGATCAGGATCTCTTCGCTCACCGGCGTTCCCTAAGTTAGGCAATCTTTATAGCGGCTGGGCGCGCGGACTGTCGATGCGCGGCGCACAGCGGCACGGCGCCGGATCCGGCCCAAGCCGTTCTGCCGCAAGGGTTCCGCGCGTGCCCCGCGCGGGCGGGCGATCGCTTAAAGTGTGCGCATGAATGCCACGCCCACCCTGCTCGCCTGGAGCGGCGGCAAGGACTGCCTGATGGCGCTGGCGCGGCTGCGCGCCGACCCGCGCTGGCACGTCGCCGGCCTGCTCACCACCGTCAACCGCACCCATGCGCGCATCGCCATGCACGGTATTCGCCGCGACGTGCTCGAAGCCCAGGCCGCCGCGCTCGGCCTGCCGCTGCTGGAGGTCGAACTGGAGTGGCCCGGCAGCAACGACGCCTACGAGGCCGCCCACGCCGCCGCGCTGGCCCGGGCGCAGCGGCGCTGGCCGGGCCTGTGCCACTGTGCCTTCGGCGACCTGTTCCTGGAGGACGTGCGCGCCTACCGCGAGCGCCAGCTCGCCCGCGAAGGTTGGGAGGGCGTGTACCCGCTGTGGGGCGAGGACACCGCCGCGCTGGCGCGCCGCTTCGTCGCCGAGGGCCACCGCGCGGTGCTGTGCTGCGTGGACACCGAGCAGCTCGACGCCGCCTTCAGTGGCCGCGCGTTCGACGCCGCGCTGCTCGACGCCCTGCCTGCCGGCGTCGACCCCTGCGGCGAGCGCGGCGAGTTCCACACGCTGAGCCATGCCGGGCCGCTGTTCCGCACGCCGCTCGCCCTGCGCCGCGGCGAATCGGTGCTGCGCGAGGGCCGTTTCCAGTACACCGATTTCCTGCTCGACGATGCCGCCTGAAGCCGCGACACCGATCCTCCCCGACGTGCTGCAACCGGGCCTGGCGCTGGTGTTCTGCGGCACCGCGGCCGGCAAACGCTCCGCCGCCGAGGGCGCCTACTACGCCCACCCCGGCAACCTGTTCTGGCGCGCGCTGGCCGAGACCGGCCTCACCCCGCGCCGCTTCGCGCCCGCCGAATACCCGCTGCTGCCCGGCCTGGGCATCGGCCTCACCGACGTCGCCAAGCGCCACAGCGGCAACGACGACGAGCTGCCGCGCGATGCTTTCGACGCTCCCGCGCTGCAGGCCAAGATCGCGCGCCATGCCCCGCGCCTGCTCGCCTTCACCAGCAAGAACGCCGCCCGCGCCGCGCTGGGCCGCGCGGTCCACTACGGCCTGCAGGCCGAGCGCCTGGGTGCGACGCAGTTGTTCGTGCTGCCTTCGCCGTCCGGGCAGGCGCGCGGGCGCTGGGACCTCGCGCCGTGGCAGCGCCTGGCGGCGCTTTACCGGCACGAGCGCGGACCCACGCCGGGCGGCTGAATACGCCGCCTCCGATCAGCACGCCCCGCCGGCGCAACAGGGCGCGCGCACGCCGGCCGGTGCGGCTGGCCTCGCATCGTCGGCATCGCCGGCGGCAGCGACCGATTCCACCACCGGCGTGGCAGTCGCCTCGGTCGTCGCGTCCGCCGCCAGCGCGTGCGCCGCAGCCGCCTCCTTGCGCTCGCTGTAGCGATCGACTAGGTAGTCACGGCGGTCGCGCAGCAGCAGGGTGAACTTGACCAGCTCCTCCATCACGTCCACCACGCGGTCGTAGAAGGGCGAGGGCTTCATGCGCCCGTCCTCGCCGAACTCCTGCCACGCCTTGGCCACCGAGGACTGGTTGGGGATCGTCACCATGCGCATCCAGCGCCCGAGCACGCGCAGCGTGTTGACCACGTTGAAGGACTGCGAGCCGCCGCAGACCTGCATCACCGCCAGCGTGCGGCCCTGGGTGGGGCGCACGCTGCCGTCCTCCAGCGGCAGCCAGTCGATCTGGTTCTTGAACACGCCGGTCACCGCGCCGTGCCGCTCCGGGCTCACCCACACCTGCCCTTCGGACCACCGCGACAGCGCGCGCAGCTCCTGCACCTTCGGATGGCTGGCCGGCACGCTGTCGAGCAGCGGCAGGCCGTGCGGATCGAACACCCGCGTCTCGGCGCCCAGCCGGCGCAGGATGCGCTCGGCCTCCAGCGCCAGCTTGCGGCTGAAGGACGGCGGCCGCAGCGAACCGTACAGCAGCAGGATGCGCGGCGGATGGCCGCCGCTCGCAGGGCGCTCCAGCCTGGCGAGGCTGGGCGCGTCCAGCAGGTCGGCGGCGAGATTGGGCAGGTCGGGGTGGGGCATGGCGAATCCCGTTGCGGCGGTCGAATAATTCGACCATTATGGAAATATGGAAGTCAACCATCGGACATCGCCCATGCCTCCCTGCCGCATCCTCTTCGTCTGCACCGGCAATTCGGCCCGCAGCATCCTTTCCGAGGCCACGCTCAACCATCTCGGCCACGGCCGCTTCGAGGCCCACAGCGCCGGCAGCCGCCCCACCGGCCGGGTGAACCCCCACGCGCTGGCGACGCTGGCGGCCGCGGGCATCCCCACCGAAGGCCTGTCGAGCAAGTCCTGGGACCGCTTCACCGAAGGCAGCGGGACACCGCTGGACATCGTCGTCACCGTCTGCGACAGCGCCGCCAGCGAACCGTGCCCGGTGCTGTTCGGCGACTTCGTGCGCAGCCACTGGGGCCTGCCTGACCCGGCGGCCGCGACCGGCGACGCGGCGGCGATCGACGCCACGTTCCGGCAGGCCCACGCGCTGATCACGCGCCGCCTGCAGGCGCTGCTGGCGCTGCCGGTCGAGCGCATGCCGAAGGACGCCTTGCGGCGCGCGCTGGACGAGATCGGCACCCTCGGCGCCGGCGACAACGACGCGAAGCCGGCATGAGCGCGGCGACGGCGCCCCGCATCGGCTTCGTCGAGCGCTACCTCAGCGCCTGGGCGGCGCTGTGCATCGTGGCCGGCGCAGGGCTCGGCTATCTGCTGCCGGACGGCTTCGCCAGGCTCGGCCGGATGGAGGTCGCCAAGGTCAACCTGCCGGTGGCCGCGCTGATCTGGCTGATGATCGTGCCGATGCTGCTCCGGATCGACTTCGCCGCGCTCGCCGGCGTGCGGCGCCAGTGGCGGGGCATCGGCATCACGCTGTTCGTCAATTGGGCGGTCAAGCCGTTCTCGATGGCCCTGCTCGGCTGGCTGTTCGTCCGCCACCTGTTCGCCGCCTGGCTGCCCGCCGGGGAGCTCGACGCCTACGTGGCCGGGCTGGTGTTGCTGGCCGCCGCACCGTGCACGGCGATGGTGTTCGTGTGGAGCCGCCTCTGCGGCGGCGAGCCGGCCTTCACGCTGAGCCAGGTCGCGCTCAACGACGCGATCATGGTGGTGGCCTTCGCGCCCATCGTGGGCCTGCTGCTGGGGCTCTCGGCGATCACCGTGCCGTGGGCCACGCTGCTGCTGTCGGTGGGGCTCTACATCGTGGCGCCGGTGCTCGCCAGCGCGGTCCTGCGCCGCGCGGTGCTCGCGCACGGCGGCCCGCTGGCGCTCCGGCGGCTGCTCGACCGGCTGGGCCCGGTGTCGCTGGCCGCCCTGCTGCTGACCCTGGTGCTGCTGTTCGGCTTCCAGGGCCGTCAGCTCGTGGCGCAGCCGCTGGTGATCGCGCTGCTGGCGGTACCGATCCTGATCCAGGTCTACTTCACCTCCGGCCTGGCCTACCTGCTCAACCGCGCTGCCGGCGTGCCCCATGCGGTGGCCGCGCCCTCGGCGCTGATCGGCGCCAGCAACTTCTTCGAGCTGGCGGTTGCCACCGCGGTGGGCCTGTTCGGCGTGCACTCGGGCGCCGCCCTGACCACCGTGGTGGGCGTGCTGATCGAGGTGCCGGTGATGCTGTCGGTCGTGCGCCTCGCCGTCGCCAGCCGGGGCTGGTACGAGGCCGGCGCGGCCCGGACGGGCGGGCGCGGCGACCTCGTACACTGACGCCGCCACTCTCCAGGGCCCATCGCATGCAGACCAAGCAAGCCATCGCCATCCTCGCCGCGCTCGCCCAGGAATCCCGGCTGGCCGTGTACCGCCTGCTGATCGAGCACGCGCCCGACGGCCTGGCCGCCAGTGCGATCGCCGAGCGCCTCGGGCTGGCCAATGCCACGCTCTCCTTCCACCTGAAGGAGCTGCAGCACGCCGGGCTCATCGTCGGCCGCCAGCAGGGACGCTTCATCTACTACGCGCCGGTGCTGGACACGATGGACGCGCTGGTCGGCTTCCTCACCGAGAACTGCTGCGGCGGCAGCGGCGCATCGTGCGCCACGCCCCGGGCCTGTGCGCCGGCAACGCAGCGCGCTTCGACCAAGACCCGGGCCGCCGAGCCTGCGCCGCGAACGAGGCGCGCTGCGCGCGCGATCGAGCGCTGAGCCCGCGGACGCCAATGAAAAGGCCGCGCGATGCGCGGCCTTCCCGTCATCGGAAACGCCGCCGCTTCAGAGCGGCACGCCGTGGTACTTCGCGACCTGCGCCGGCGACACCGCCGAGGCGCGGTTGCCCCAGCTGCGGCGGATGTAGGTGGCGAGCGCGGCGATCTCGCGGTCGGTGAGGCGCTGGCCGAACGGCGGCATCGAGTACGGGCGCGGGTTGCCGTCGGTGGAGGGCGCCACGGCGCCGGCCTGGATGATGCGGATCACGTTCATGCTGTTGCCGGCGGTGACCGAGCCGTTGCCGGCCAGCGGCGGATAGGCCAGGCCCGAGCCCTCGCCGTTGGGCTGGTGGCAGTCGGCGCACTCCTTGCGGTAGAGCGCCTCGCCCTCGGCCATCAGCTGCTCGGTCTCGGCCGCGTTCACCGCGATGCTCACCAGCTCCGGCGGCTCCTTCGTGGGCACGGTCTTGACGTAGGTGGCGATCGCCTTGGCGTCCGTCGCGGTCAGGTATTGCAGGCTGTGGAACACGGCGTCGGCCATCGGGCCGTAGGCCGCGCCCTTGGGCGAGACGCCGGTGCGCAGCAGCGCGGCGATGTCCTCCACGCTCCACTGCGCCAGGCCCTCCTGGTTGAGCGCCGGGCCGTACCAGCCCTGGCCCACCACTTCGCCGCCGGAGAGGTAGCGCGAGGCCGGCAGCGAGGCCAGCGGGCCGCGGCCCGAGTGGCACATGTTGCAGTGGCCGAGGCCGTCCACCAGATATTTGCCGCGGTTCCACTCCGCCCCCTGCGACGGGTCGGGCCGGAATTCGGCGGGTCGGAAATACAGCATACGCCAGCCCAGCACCGCGAAGCGCATGTTGAAGGGGAACGGCATGCGGTTCTGCGAATTCGGCTGCGAGGACGCCGGCCGCGACATCAGGTAGGCGAAGATGGCGTCGCTGTCCTCGCGGCTCAGGTTGGTGAAGTTGGTGAACGGGAAGGCCGGGTACAGGAAACCGCGCGGGGACACGCCGTAGTGCATCACGCGCCAGAAGTCGTCGGCAGTCCAGCTGCCGATACCGTTGTTCTTGTCGGGCGTGATGTTGGTGGAATACAGCGTGCCGAACGGCGTGACGAACTCCAGGCCGCCGGCGTAGAGGTCGCCGCGCGGCACCGTGTGGCAGGCCACGCAGTCGCCGGCCAGCGCGAGATAGCGCCCGCGCGCGATCAGCGCCGGATCCTTGAGGTTGACCGGGCTGCCCGACCCCACCCGCGAGGCGATGAGGGTCGGCAGGCCGCCCTGGCGCACGAACAGCCACGCCGCGACGATGAGGCCCGCCAGCACGATCGCCAGCAAAGGCCACAGCCAGTAACGCTTCGATGACTTGCTCATGCGCGCCCCTTAGAGCCTGTTCATGACCTCCCAGTACCCCGCGCCGGGAGCTGTTTGCGCGCAGGGCAAGGAAGAACGAAGGAGTGGACGTCCGTCCACGACTGAGTGATGACGCCGCCCTGCGGGCAAGCAGACCCGGCCCTGCGGGTTGCTTCGCTGTGGCCGCCAGGTGGTGGTACGTCGCGCCGGGCAGGCTGGCTGCCTGGCCAAGCGGCGCGCTGCCGCCTGGCGGCCACAGCGAAGCAACGCGGGGCACTGGGAGGCCATGAACAGGCTCTTACTGCTGCATGCTGCCGCAGACCAGCGGCAGCTTCTGGGTGGCGGAAGCCGGCTCGGCCTGGAGCGTGTCGCTGCCCGGACGCGAAGCGATCCAGATGCCCACGGCCTCGATGTCGGCGGTGCTCAACCGGTCCACCACCTCGTGCATGCAGTCCGGCGCCACCGCCTGGCGCGCGCCGTTCTTCCAGCCGCCGAGCTGCGCGGTGAGGTAGCTGCGCGACATGCCGACCAGTCGCGGGATGGCCGGGTCGCGGCCTTCCAGCCGGGTACCGTGGCAGGCCGCGCAGGCCGGCACGCCGAGCTGCGCGTCGCCCTGCTCCACCAGCGCCTGGCCGCGCTGCAGCACCGCGGGCGCGATGCCCTCGGTGGAGGCCGGCGGCTCGTAGTGCGGCGCCTGCCTGGCGTAGTAGTCGGCCACCTCGCGCATGTAGGCGTCGTCCATGAAGCGCACCAGGTAGACCATCTGCGTGTAGCGCCGCTGGCCGTCCTTGAAGGCCTTGAGCTGGTGGTAGAGGTAATCCGCCGATTTGCCTGACAGGCGCGGATAGAACTGGTTGTAGGCCACGCCCTCGCCGTGCACGCCATGGCAGGCCGCGCAGCCCATCAGGCGCTGCTCCATGGTGTCGGGCACCTCGGCCGCCACGGCCTTGCCGCCGGCGCCGAAGACGCCCAGGATGGCGACGATCAGCCAGGCGGCCCAGGACTCCGGCCGGCCGGGACGACGTGTAGGGGATGCAGCGCGCGCAGCGTGGGGAAGCTGGGTCGTTTCCATGCGGCTCCATTCGGAAAGCAAGGCCTCGGGAGGCGAGGCGTGGCACCACGGACAACAACGCTTGCCGCAACATCTTGTCGCAGCCATCGCAAAGGATCAATCACGTGAAACCACGCTACGCCCTCGCCGCCGCCCTGATGCCGGCCCTGGCCCTCGCCGGATCCGGCGGCGTGCAGGTCGCGGCGGCGCCAGCCGCGGGCCGCCCCGACCCCGCCTACGCCGACCTCGCCCAGCTGCGCAGCTGGCAGCAGGACGACCGCCTGGGCGCCGCGCAGCTGATCGCCGCGCTCGAGGCGCGCATCGCCGCCATCGACCGCGGCGGGCCGGCGCTGCATGCGGTGCTCGAGCTCAATCCCGATGCGCCGAAGATCGCCGCCTCACTCGACGCGAGCCGCGGTGAAAACGCCGGGCCGCTGCACGGCATGCCGGTGCTGCTCAAGGACAACATCGACACCGGCGACCGCCAGCTCACCACCGCCGGCTCCCTCGCCCTGGCCAGCGCACCCGCGGGCGAGGACGCCGCCCTGGTGGCGCGCCTGCGCAAGGCCGGCGCGATCGTGCTCGGCAAGGCCAACCTGAGCGAATGGGCCAACTACCGCTCCACCCACGCCAGCAGCGGCTGGAGCGCGCGCGGCGGGCAGACCCGCAACCCCTACGTGCTCGACCGCAACCCCTGCGGCTCCAGCGCCGGCTCCGCCGCGGCGGTGGCCGCCGGCCTCGCGCCGCTGGCGATCGGCAGCGAGACCGACGGCTCGATCATCTGCCCCGCCTCGATGACCGGCATCGTCGGCATCAAGCCCACGCTCGGCCTGGTCAGCCGCCGCGGCATCGTGCCGATCAGCCACAACCAGGACACCGCCGGCCCGATGGCCCGCAGCGTCGCCGACGCCGCCGCCCTGCTCGGCGCCATCGCCGGCAGCGACCCGCGCGACCCGGCCACGGCGGAAGCCGACCGCCACGCCACCGACTACACCCGCTTCCTCGACCCGAACGGCCTCAAGGGCAAGCGTATCGGCGTAGTGCGCGAGATGGCCGGCGCGGAACCGAACGCCGACCGCGCGCTGGAGCGCGCCATCGCGCTGATGAAGGCCCAGGGCGCGATCGTGATCGACCCGGTGAAGCTGCCCCATCTGAAGGAACTGGGCCCGGTCGAGAACACCGTGCTGCTGTACGACTTCAAGCACGACATCAACGCCTACCTCGCCACCCGCAAGGGGCTGGGCGTGAAGACGCTGGCCGACCTGATCGCCTTCGACACCGCGCACGCCGACGTGGAGATGCCCTGGTTCGGGCAGGAGTTGTTCGAGCAGTCGCAGGCCAAGGGGCCGCTGACCGAGAAGGCCTACACGGAGGCGCTGACCAAGGCCAAGCGCCTGTCCGGCCCCGAGGGCATCGACGCGGCGCTCGCCAAGGGTCGCCTCGATGCGCTGCTGGCGCCCTCGTGGGGGCCGGCCTTCGTCACTGACCCGGTGCTCGGCGACCACGTGGTGAGCGGTGATCCCACCATCGGCGGCGCCTCGCAGCCGGCCGCGGTGGCCGGGTATCCGTCGATCACCGTGCCGGCCGGCTTCGCGCACGACCTGCCGGTGGGCATCGTGTTCTTCGGCGCCAAGTGGAGCGAGCCGACGCTGATCTCGATCGCCTACGGTTTCGAGCAGCATGCGAAGGCCTGGCAACCGCCGCGCTTCCTCGATACGGTGGGCGGCAAACCGGTAGCCACCGGCCGCTGAGGCACAGGAACCTCGCCCGCGGGCGCGGATCCATCGTGGAACGCGCCCACCCTTCAAGCCCAAGGACCGCCCCATGCACGCGATCAGGAACCTCCTCGCCCGGAACAAGGGCTTCCTCGCCTTCATGCTCTGCATGTTCATGTTCCGCAGCGCGCTGGCGGACTGGAACGTGGTGCCCACCGGCTCGATGCAGCCGACCATCCGCATCGGCGACCGCATCGTGGTGAACCGCGCGGCCTACGACGTGCGCGTGCCGTTCACCCACGTCTCGCTGTGGCAGCTGGGCGACCCGCAGCGCGGCGACATCGTGGTGGTCGACTCCAGCGCGGCCGGGGAGCGGTTGGTGAAGCGGGTGATCGGCCTGCCCGGCGACACCGTGGCGCTGCGCGGCAACGTGCTCTACGTCAACGGCCGCGCCGCGCGCTACCGGCCGGCCACGGCCGACGGCATCCGCGACGACCTGCGCGACCCAGCCGTCTACGCCATCGAAGCGCTGGACGGCATGCGCCACCGCGTGCGCCTCTCGCGCTACGCCCCCAGCCCGGTCAGCCACTACGGCCCGGTGACGGTGCCCACCGGCCGCTACCTGCTGCTCGGCGACGACCGCGACGACAGCCTGGACTCGCGCTACTTCGGCGCCGTGCCGCGCCGCGAGATCGTGGGGCGGGCGCGCTACGTGGCCGTCTCGCTCGACCCGGCCCACCACTACCTGCCGCGCCCCGGACGCCTCGCCGCCCCCTTGGACTGAGCCGGCAGGCCAGCGGGCGGCCATTTGAGGCTCCTTCCCCCAAGCGGCCGTCCAGGTTTCCGCTCACCACGGAACCCGCCGCCCCAGGTAATCCAGGTACTGCAAACCCGCCTTTCCCGCCTGCGCATCCATGGTGTCCGCGAGGTTCGGGATGCTCTCCTCGATACTCAGGCGCGCCTGGGGGCCGCCCATGTCGGTCCGCACCCAGCCCGGAGCCATGAGCAGCAGCGTTCCCGCCTCGCCGGCGTGGCGGGCGGCGAAGCTGCGCATGAACATGTTGAGCGCCGCCTTGCTGCCGCGATACACCTCGTAGTGCCCGTGCTCGTTGTTGGCGACGCTTCCCTGGGCTCGCACGCACGGTCGTCGCGGTGGTGCCCGGATTCCGGGCCGCCTGCGGCGAGCCGGCACACTAGTCGGCAATCGCGGGGGCGCTCCCTTTCGTGGGAGCGCCCCATGCACGGCTTGCATGGCCTGCAGGTGATGCGGATGCCCGGCGCATAGCGCCAGGCATTTACCCGGCCGCTCGCCGGCATGCCCGCAAGAAGGCGTCGCTCAGCCCTGCCCGCCGCTCGACTTGCGCACGATCAGCATGGCCAGTTCCAGCGACTGCTCGTAGTTGAGGCGCGGGTCCACCATCGACTTGTAGGCGCGTTCGAGGTCGCTCTCGGAGAGGTCGCGCGCGCCGCCCATGCACTCGGTGACGTTCTCGCCGGTGAGCTCCAGGTGCACGCCGCCCAGGCGCGTGCCGGCCGCCGCGTGGATGTCCAGCGCCTGGTCCAGCTCGCCGCGGATGTTGTCGAAACGGCGGGTCTTGTAGCCGTTGGAGGTGCTCTCGGTGTTGCCGTGCATCGGGTCGGCCACCCACAGCACGCGCCGTCCCTCGCGCTTGACCGCCTCCAGCAGCGGCGGCAGCGCCTCGGCGATCTTGGCGTTGCCCATGCGGTGGATCAGGGTGAGCCGGCCCGGCTCCTCGTGCGGGTTCAGCGCGTCGATCAGCGGCAGCAGCTGCTCGGGCGTCACCGACGGCCCCACCTTCACCGCGATCGGGTTGCGGATGCCGCGGAAGTACTCCGTATGCGCGCCGTCCAGCGCCGCCGTGCGCATGCCGATCCACGGGAAGTGCGTGGAGAGGTTGAACCAGCCCGCATGGCGCGGCACCTGTCGCGTGAGTGCCTGCTCGTAGTGCAGCAGCAGCGCCTCGTGCGAGGTGAAGAAATCCACCCGCGAGAAGCCGGCGATCGGCCCGGCCAGGGTCTCCATGAAGCGCACCGAGTCGCCGATGGCGTCCACCATGCGGCGGTATTCGGCCGCCAGCGGCGAGTACTCGACCCAGGCCAGGTCCCAGTATTCCGGATGATGCAGGTCGGCGAAACCGCCGTCGATCAGCGCGCGCACGAAGTTCATCGTCAGCGCCGAATGCGCATGCGCCTGGATCAGCCGCTGCGGGTCCGCGCGGCGCGCCTCGGGCGTGAACTCGGGGCTGTTGACCAGGTCGCCGCGGAAGCTCGGCAGGGTCACGCCGTCGCGCGTCTCGGTGTCGGCCGAACGCGGCTTGGCGTACTGCCCGGCGAAGCGGCCCACCCGCAGCACCGGCTGCTTGAGGCCGTGCACCAGCACCAGGCTCATCTGCAGCAGCACCTTGAGCCGGTTGGAAATGATCGGGCTGGTGCAGTCGGCGAAGCTCTCCGCGCAGTCGCCGCCCTGCAGCAGGAAGCGCTTGCCCTCCTGCGCCTCGGCCAGCGCCTGCTTCAGCGCCAGCACTTCCCACGAGGTGACCAGCGGCGGCAACTGCGCGAGCTGCGCGGTGGCCTGCGCCAGTTCGTCGGCGTCCTCGTAGAACGGCTGCTGCAGCGCCACGCGCTGCTGCCAGGAACCGGGCGTCCAGCCGGCGGCTTCGCCGGCCGGCGCGGGATAAGCGTTCAGCGCCGCATGGCGCAGGTGGGTCAACATCTCAACCTCGTTTGCGCACGCTGGCGCGGATCGCCCAGACGGCGAGCAGTACGAACCACAGCAGGGTCCAGGCCGGCATCGGCAGGCCCAGGATCGGGTCTACCTTGGCGCATTCGCCGGAACCGGTGAACACCATCTTCAGCACCTTGGCGAACGGAAAGGCGTCCAGCATGTAGCCCAGCGGCAGGCCGCAGGCCGGCACCTGGTCGGCGGGCAGCGACTGGATCCACAGGTGGCGTCCCGCCACCGCGATGCCCCACGCCGCGCCCAGCAGCACGCCGCCGGTATACACCCAGCGGCCGCCGCCACGCGGCGCATGCGTCGCCCCCAGCAGGAAGAACGCACCCATGGCCACGAACGCGATGCGCTGGAAGATGCACAGCGGGCACGGCGCCAGGCCCCAGACGTACTGGGTATACAGCGCGAAACCGAGCAGGGCCGCGCAGATCACAAAGCCGGCGAGGAAGCTGAAGCGATAGGACCAGTGCAGGGGATTCATCGGCAAAACGGCGACTTGGGGAACGCCGACATTACCCGCTCCCCGCCCCGCTGTCAGCCGGACATTTCCAGACGTCCAGATACGACGAACCCCGGCCGGTCGCCCGATCGGGGGTCGCAGAACGCAGTGGAGCGCGAGGGCGCTTACTCGGCGTCGGCCGCCTGCACGCGCGGGCGATCCACCAGCTCGACGTACGCCATCGGCGCGTTGTCGCCGGGGCGGAAGCCGCACTTGAGGATGCGCAGGTAGCCACCGGGACGCTGGCTGTAGCGCGGGCCGATCTCGACGAACAGCTTGCCCACGGCCTGCTTGTCGCGCAGGCGCGAGAAGGCGAGGCGGCGGTTGGCGACACCGTCGGTCTTGGCCAGGGTGATCAGCGGCTCGGCCACGCGGCGAAGTTCCTTCGCCTTGGGCAAGGTGGTGCGGATCAGCTCGTGCTTGAACAGCGACGCGGCCATGTTGCGGAACATGGCTTCGCGGTGGCTGCTGGTCCGGTTGAGCTTGCGTCCGGATTTCATGTGGCGCATGGCGAAAACTCTCTCTATCAGTCTGTTGTTATGAAAAGCCGGCGCTCAGGTCCGGCTTCCCGCGGTTGCCCGCTTTTACGGCCCTGGTTGAAACGGGCCTTTTCTTAGAGTGCGGCCATGGATGGCCGCTTCTGGACTTCCAGATCGCGGGAGCAGACGCCGCTGCGACGCCTACTCCCGACTACCGCGATCAGGGACGATCGCATTAACCCAATTGCATGCCGTGCGAGAGGCCCGGCGGCGGCCAGTTCTCGATCTTCATGCCCAGGGCCAGGCCGCGCGAGCCAAGGACATCCTTGATCTCGGTGAGCGACTTCTTGCCCAGGTTCGGGGTCTTGAGCAACTCGACCTCGGTCTTCTGCACCAGATCGCCGATGTAGTAGATGCTCTCGGCCTTCAGGCAGTTCGCCGAACGCACGGTGAGCTCCAGGTCGTCGATCGGACGCAGCAGCAGCGGATCGAAACCGCCCTTCTCCGCCTTGTCGGTGGCGCTCTCGCGGCGCGAGAAGTCGCCGAACACCGACAGCTGGTCGTTGAGGATCTCGGCCGCCTTGCGCACGGCGTCTTCCGCACCGATGGTGCCGTTGGTCTCGATGTCCAGCACCAGCTTGTCGAGGTTGGTGCGCTGCTCGACGCGGGCCGCTTCCACCTCGTACGCCACGCGCAGCACCGGCGCGAACGACGCATCCAACTGCAGCCGGCCGATCGGCCGCGCCTCGTCGTCCGGATGCTGGCGCGTACTGGCCGGCTGGTAGCCGACGCCGCGATGCACCTTCAGGCGCATGTTGAGCGCGATGTCCTTGGTCAGATGGCAGATCACGTGCTCGGGATTGATGATCTCGACCGAGTGATCGACCACGATGTCGCCCGCGGTGACGATGCCCTTGCCCTTCTTCGACAGGGTCAGGGTGACTTCGTCGCCGGTGTGCTGGCGGATCGCCACGTCCTTCAGGTTGAGCAGGACTTCGATCACGTCCTCCTGCAGGCCCTCGAGGGTGGTGTACTCGTGAAGCACGCCGTCGATCTCGACCTCGACGATGGCGCTGCCGGGGATCGAAGAGAGCAACACGCGGCGCAGCGCGTTGCCCAGGGTGTGGCCGAAGCCACGCTCGAGCGGCTCGACCACCACCTTCGCGCGGTTGGGTCCAAGCTGCTCGACGCTGAGGCCGCGAGGCCGCAACACGCTAGTTGACGAAACTGCCATGCAGGGCTCCGATTGATTACTTCGAATAAAGCTCGACGATCAGGGCTTCGTTGATGTCGGACGGCAGGTCACCGCGATCCGGCAGAGCCTTGAAAGTACCGGCGAACTTCTTCGCATCCACCTCGACCCACAGCGGGCGCAGGTCCATGGTGTCGAACACGGTCGCCGCTTCCTGCACGCGCAGCTGGGTGCGCGCGCGCTCGGTCAGCGCGATCTCGTCGCCCGGCTTGACCTGGTAGGACGGAATGTTGACCTTCTTGCCGTTGACCAGGATCGCCTTGTGGCTGACCAGCTGGCGAGCCTGGGCGCGGGTCACGGCGAAGCCCATGCGGTAGACGACGTTGTCCAGACGGCACTCGAGCAGGCGCAGCAGGTTCTCGCCGGTGTTGCCCTTGAGGGTCGACGCCTTGGCGTAGTAGTTGCTGAACTGACGCTCCAGCACGCCGTAGATGCGCTTGACCTTCTGCTTCTCGCGCAGCTGCACGGCGTAGTCCGACAGGCGGGCGCGCTTGTTCGCGCCGTGCTGGCCGGGCTTGTTTTCCAGCTTGCACTTCGAATCGAGTGCGCGGGCCGGGCTCTTCAGGCTGAGATCAGCAGCCTCGCGGCGGGCGAGCTTGCAGGTAGCTCCACGATAACGGGCCATGGGTATGCTCCTTTAGACTCGACGCTTCTTGGGAGGACGGCAGCCGTTGTGCGGAATCGGCGTGACGTCGATGATGTTGAGCACCTTGTAACCCAAGGCGTTCAGCGAGCGCACCGCCGACTCGCGGCCCGGGCCGGGGCCCTTGATGCGCACTTCCACCGTCTTCACGCCGTAGTCGGCGGCGGCACGGCCGGCCTTCTCGGCGGCGACCTGCGCGGCGAACGGGGTGGACTTGCGCGAACCGCGGAAACCCGCGCCGCCCGCAGTCGCCCACGACAGCGCGTTGCCCTGGCGGTCGGTGATGGTGACGATGGTGTTGTTGAAGGAGGCCTGCACGTGGGCCACGGCATCCGTGACGACGCGCTTGATCTTCTTCTTGGTTTTGACCGGCTTAGCCATATTCGGAATCCGTTACTTCTTGATCGCGCGACGCGGACCCTTGCGGGTGCGGGCGTTGGTTTTGGTGCGCTGGCCGCGCACCGGCAGGCCACGACGGTGGCGCAGACCGCGGTAGCAACCCAGATCCATCAGGCGCTTGATGGCAATGCCGACTTCGCGACGCAGATCGCCCTCGACGACGTACTTGCCGATCTCGTGGCGGAGCTTCTCCACCTCGCCTTCACTCAAGGACTTGATCGGCGTGGTGGGAACCACGCCAGCGTCCGCGCAGACCTTCTTGGCCCGGCTGCGGCCGATCCCGTAGATGCTCTGCAGGCCAACCCAGACATGCTTCTGGACTGGCAAATTGACACCCGCGATGCGCGCCATGATGTACTTTCTCCGATGCGTTTCGTGCGCGGTAAACGCGCAATTTTAACCTGAATCAACCGGCCGGGAAACCCCTTTGGCTCCGAGCCTTCCCGACCACAGGACCTGACCTCTTACCGCCCAGCAGCCACTAGTTACGGCGGAGGTTGGCCTTCTTGAACAAACTTTCGTACTGGTGGCTCACCAGATGCGCCTGCACCTGGGCGGTGAAATCCATCACCACGACCACCACGATCAGCAGCGAAGTGCCGCCGAAGTAGAACGGTACGTGCCAGGCCTTCTGCATGAAGGACGGCACCAGACAGACCAGCACCAGGTACAGCGCGCCGACACCGGTCAGACGGGTCATCACGTTATCGATGTAGTCCGCCGTGGCGCGGCCCGGGCGGATGCCCGGAATCAGCGCGCCGGAGCGCTTCAAGTTGTCGGCCGTTTCCTGCGAGTTGAACACGATCGCCGTGTAGAAGAAGGCGAAGGTGATCACCAGCACCGCGAACACGATGTCGTACAGCGGCTCGCCGAAGGTCAGCGCCTGGGTGAGGCCCTGCAGCCAGCGCGACTGGCTGCCGGCGCCGAACCAGCTCGCCGCGGTCGCCGGGAACATCAGCAGGCTCGAGGCGAAGATCGGCGGGATCACGCCGGCCATGTTGACCTTCAGCGGCAGGTGCGAGGTCTGGTTCATGTACGCGCGCTGTCCGCCGGAGCGCCGCGCGTAATTCACCGTGATCCGCCGCTGGGCCCGCTCCATGAACACCACGAAAGCGGTCACCAGCAGGATCACCACCACCACCATGATCATCCGCAGCACCGACAGCTCACCGTTGCTGGCCATGCCCAGGGTGTGCGCCACCGCGGTCGGCAGGCCGGCCACGATGCCGGCGAAGATCAGCAGCGAGATCCCGTTGCCGATGCCGCGCTCGGTGATCTGTTCGCCCAGCCACATCAGGAACATGGTGCCCGCGGTCAGGCCCACCACCGAGGACAGGACGAAGCCCATGCCCGGCGTGTAGACCACCGGCGCACCGCCGGCAACGACCTGCTTCTGGAACGCCACCGCGATGCCGAAGGCCTGGAAGGCCGCCAGCGCCACCGTACCGATGCGGGTATAGGTGGTCATCTTGCGACGCCCCGCCTCGCCTTCCTTGCGCAGCGCCTGCAGGCTCGGGATCACCGCGCCCATCATCTGCACCACGATCGAGGCCGAAATGTACGGCACCACACCCAGCGCGAACACCGAGAAGCGTGCCAGCGAGCCGCCCGAGAACATGTTGAACATGTTCAAGAGGCCGCCGCCTTGCTCGATCAGCCGCGTCATCGCATCCGGGTTCACACCCGGAACCGGGATGAACGAACCCAAGCGGAACACGATCAGCGCACCGATCACGAAGAAGATGCGCTGACGCAGTTCAGTCAGCTTGCCGAGCGATCCGAGACCCGAGCCCTTGGCTGCCGCCACGATCGATTACTCCACGCTGCCGCCGGCCGCCTCGATGGCCGCCTTGGCGCCAGCCGTGGCGAGCACGCCGGACAGCTTCACCGCGCGGCCGATCTCGCCCTTGGCGACGACCTTGACCTTCTTCGCGCGGCTGTCGATCAGACCGGCCTGGTGCAGCGCGATCACGTCGATCACGTCCACCTTCAGGTTGGCCAGCTGGTACAGGAACACCTGCTGGTTCTCGGCCTTCTTCTTGGAACGGAAGCCAACCTTGGGCAGGCGACGCTGCAGCGGCATCTGGCCGCCCTCGAAGCCGAACTTGTGGGTGCCGCCGGCGCGGGCGTGCTGACCCTTGTGGCCGCGGCCAGCGGTCTTGCCGAGACCCGAGCCGATACCGCGGCCGACGCGCAGACGCGACTTGCGCGAACCGGCGGCAGGCTTGATGTCATTCAGACGCATGATGCTTACTCCTCGACCCGGACCAGGTAGTAGACCGTGTTGATCAGGCCACGAACCTGCGGGCTGTCCTTCAGTTCGCGCACGTCGTTGAGCTTGTTGAGGCCCAGCGCCTTCACGCTCAGGCGATGACGGCTCTGCACGCCGCGCAGGCCCTTCACCAGGCGCACGCGCACGGTTTTCTCTGTATTAGCCATGGCCCAGCACCTCTTCCACGGTCTTGCCGCGCTTGGCAGCGATGTGCTTCGGCGAGGCGATGGCCTGCAGGCCCTTGATGGTGGCGCGAACCAGGTTGATGGGGTTGCGCGAACCGACCGCCTTGGCCAGCACGTTCTTCACGCCGACCACTTCCAGCACGGCGCGCATCGCACCGCCGGCGATCACGCCGGTACCCTCGGCGGCCGGCTGCATGAACACGCGCGCAGCGCCATGGTTGGCCTTGATGGCGTACCAGAGCGTGCCGTTGTTGAGGTCGATGTTCACCATGTTGCGGCGGGCGCGGTCCATGGCCTTGGAGATGGCCACCGGCACTTCGCGCGCCTTGCCATAGCCGAAGCCGACCTTGCCCTCGCCGTCGCCGACCACGGTCAGCGCAGTGAAGCTCATCTGGCGGCCACCCTTGACGGTCTTGGCCACGCGGTTGACGGCAATCAGCTTCTCGAGCAGGCCGTCGGAATTTTCGCGATCGGTAGAAGACATGTTCTTTTCCGTATGCCCGGACCATCCGGGACTTTGCTTGCGGCTTGGGCCGCTTGGAGTTGTTTTGCTTACGCGGGGAATCGGGAGTAGTGAATAGAGAATTGGGACATCAAGAGCACTCGATTCCCTATTCCCGACTCTCGATTCCTGAAATCAAAACTTCAGGCCAGCCTCGCGGGCCGCTTCGGCCAGCGCCTTGATGCGGCCGTGGTAGCGGAAGCCGGAGCGATCGAACGCCACCGACTCCACGCCCGCGGCCAGCGCGCGCTCGGCCACCGCCTTGCCCACCGCCGCCGCGGCGGCGAGATTCTTGGTGCCCTTCAGGCCTTCGGCGAGCGACTTCTGCACGGTCGACGCGGCGGCCACCACCTGCTGGCCGTCGGCGGCGAACACCTGGGCATACAGGTGCTGGCCGGTGCGATGCACGGAAAGGCGTGCCACGCCCAGCTCGCGGATGTGGGCGCGCGTGGACTTGGCGCGGCGCAGACGGGCTTCGTTCTTGTTCATCGTGTTCTCTCCAAGGAAAGCGGATAGGCGCTTTACGCCTTCTTGGCTTCCTTCAGGGTGATCTTCTCGCCGGCGTAGCGCACGCCCTTGCCCTTGTAGGGCTCCGGCGGACGGAAGCTGCGGATCTTCGCCGCCACTTCGCCCACGCGCTGCTTGTCCGCGCCCTTGATGAGCACTTCGGTCTGCGTCGGGGTTTCGATGCTGATGCCTTCCGGCGCATCGAACACCACCGGATGCGAGAAACCGAGGCTGAGGTTCAGCGCCTTGCCCTGCATGGAAGCGCGATAACCCACGCCGACCAGCTCGAGCTTGCGCTCATAACCCTCGGACACGCCCTTGACCATGTTGGCCAGCAATGCGCGCGCGGTACCGCCGAACTTGTCGTCGGCGCCCTCGGCCAGCTCGATCAGCGCCGTGCCGTCGTTCACCGCGATGGTGACGCCAGGCAGCGCGTGGCTGGACAAGGTACCCTTCGGGCCCTTCACGGAAATGCCGTCTTCGGCAACCTTGAGCTCCACGCCCTTGGGCAGGGAGACAGGCTTCTTGGCAACTCGGGACATCGTTGAGACTCCTTACGCGACCAGGCCGATGACTTCGCCGCCCACGCCCTGGGCGCGAGCCTGGGCGTCGGTCAGCAGACCGGCGGACGTCGAAACGATCGAGATACCGAGACCGCCGAGCACCTTCGGCAGATCGCCCTTGCCGCGATACACGCGCAGGCCCGAGCGGCTGATGCGCTCGATGCGCTCGATCGCCGGACGGCCTTCGAAATACTTGAGCTTGATCTCGAGCACCGGCTTGCCTTCTTCGGTGGAAGGCTTGGCGTCGAGGATGTAGCCCTCGTTCTTGAGGAGGTTGGCCAGCGCCAACTTCAGCTTGGACGACGGCATGCTTACGATCTGCTTACCCGTGGACTGGGCATTGCGGATGCGCGTAAACATGTCGGCGATGGGATCAGTCATGCTCATGGAAACATCCTTCAGCGTGCACCGATATCCGATCGAACCGGAAATCTTGTGTTGAATTGTGTGCCGACAAACGCCGGCCTGCCTTGCGCAGACCGACGACTGTAGCAGACTTCCGGCCGTTTGGAAACAGCAGTGCTTGAAATCGCCTCGCGGCCGGACTTGGCCGGCCGCGACGCGGGCTTACCAGCTGGCCTTGCGCAGGCCGGGCACGTCGCCACGCATGGTGGCTTCGCGCAGCTTGTTGCGGCCGAGGCCGAACTTGCGATACACGCCGCGCGGACGACCGGACAGCGCGCAGCGGTTGCGCTGGCGCACCGGGCTGGCGTCACGCGGCAGCTTCTGCAGCTTCGCCTGCGCGTCCATCTTCTCCTCGTAGGAGGCGGTGGGGCTCAGCACGATCGCCTTCAGTTCGGCGCGCTTGCCGGCGTACTTTTTGACGAGCTTGGTCCGCTTGATGTCGCGGTTGACCATCGAGGTCTTTGCCATGGGTATCTCTCGCGTATCAGTTGCGGAACGGGAAGCTGAAGGCCTCGAGCAGCGCCTTGGCTTCTTCGTCGGTCTTCGCGGTCGTGGTGATGGCGATATCCATGCCGCGCATCGCATCGATCTGGTCGAAGTCGATTTCCGGGAAGATGATCTGTTCCTTGATGCCGAAGTTGTAGTTGCCCCGGCCGTCGAAGGCACGCCCGGACACGCCGCGGAAGTCGCGGGTGCGCGGCAGCGCGACGTTGATCAGGCGATCCAGGAACTCCCACATCTGGGCGCGGCGCAGGGTCACCTTGCAGCCGATCGGCCAGCCGTCGCGGATCTTGAACGACGCCACCGACACGCGGGCGTTGGTCGTGATCGGCTTCTGGCCGGCAATCTTGGCCATGTCGGCGACGGCGTTCTCGAGCACCTTCTTGTTGCCGACGGCTTCGCCCACGCCCATGTTCAGCGTGATCTTGCTGATGCGCGGAACCTGCATCACGTTCTGGTAGCCGAAACGCTCGGTGAGCTTCTGGACTACCTGCTCTTTGTAGAAATTTTCAAGGCGGGTCATGATCGTCTTCCTTACGCGTCCACGACCTCGCCCGAGGAGCGATACACGCGGACCTTGCGCCCATCTTCGAGCGTCTTGAAGCCCACGCGCTCACCCTTGCCCGAGGCAGGGTTGAACAGCTGTACGTTGGAGATGTGGATCGAGGCCTCGCGCTCGACGATGCCGCCGGCCTGGTTGGCCTGCGGATTCGGCTTGGTGTGGCGCTTGATCAGGTTCACGTTGGAGACGAACACGCGCTCGCCCTCAACGCGCAGCACGTCGCCGTGCTGCCCCTTGTTCTTGCCGGTGATCACGAGGACCTGATCACCCTTGCGGATACGGTTCATGGGTCTATCTCCGCTCAGAGCACTTCGGGCGCGAGCGAGACGATCTTCATGAACTTCTCGCCGCGCAGCTCGCGGGTAACCGGCCCGAAGATTCGGGTGCCGATCGGCTCGAGCTTGTTGTTGAGGAGCACCGCTGCGTTGCCGTCGAAACGGATCAGCGAGCCATCGGGACGGCGCACGCCCTTGGCGGTACGCACCACCACGGCGTTGTACACCTCGCCCTTCTTCACCTTGCCGCGCGGAATGGCATCCTTCACGGTGACCTTGATCACGTCACCGATCGCGGCGTAGCGGCGCTTGGAACCGCCGAGCACCTTGATGCACATCAGTTCCTTCGCACCGCTGTTGTCGGCCGCGGAAAGCGTGCTTTGCATCTGGATCATGTCTGCACCCTCCCCTTAGACGTCGGCACGCGTGACGATTTCGATCACGCGGTGATGCTTGGTCTTGGACAGCGGACGGCACTCCGCGATGCGCACCACGTCGCCCTCGTTCGCACCGATCTCGTCCTGCGCGTGGAGCTTGGTGGAGCGGCGGACGATCTTGCCGAGCAGCGGGTGCTGCACCTGGCGCTCGATCAGGACGGTGACCGTCTTGTCCATCTTGTTGCTGATGACGCGGCCCTCGAGGGTGCGCGCCTGCTTGTTGTTGTCACTCATGTCCGCCGTCCTTACTTCTTGCCGCCGAGCACGAACTTCGTGCGGGCGATGTCGCGCCGAACGCGGCGCAGCTGGTGCGGCTGGTTGAGCTGGCCGGTGCCCTTCTGCATGCGCAGGTTGAACTGCTCCTTGCGCAGGTCCAGCAGATGCTGCTTCAGCTCGTCGGCCGACTTGGTGGTCAGATCTTTGATAGCCATCACATCACCGCCCTGGTCACAAACTGGGTCTGCACCGAGAGCTTGGCGGCGGCCAGGCGGAACGCCTCGCGCGCCGTCGGCTCGTCGACGCCCTCGATTTCATAGAGCATGCGACCCGGCTGGATCGGCGCCACCCAGAACTCGACGTTGCCCTTGCCGGCGCCCATACGCACTTCGATCGGCTTCTTGGTGATCGGCTTGTCGGGGAACACCCGGATCCACAGCTTGCCGCCACGCTTGACGAAGCGCGTGATGCAGCGGCGGGCTGCCTCGATCTGGCGCGCGGTGAGCGCGCCGTGCGTGGTCGCCTTCAGGCCGTACTCGCCGAAGCTGACGAGGTTGGAGCACTGGGCCAGGCCGTCATTACGACCCTTGAACTGCTTACGGTATTTGGTTCGCTTGGGTTGCAACATGGCAACACTCCTTACTTCGCCGTCCGCTCGCGGCGGCCTTCACCGCCCTCGCGACGCGATTCACGACGACCCTCGCCACCTTCGCGGCGCGGCTGCGACTGTTCTTCCTTCGACTCCTGGCTGGCCTGGGCCAGATCGAAGATCTCGCCCTTGTAGACCCACACCTTGATGCCGATGATGCCGTAGGTGGTCTTCGCCTCGGCCACGCCGTAATCGATGTCGGCGCGCAGGGTGTGCAGCGGCACGCGGCCCTCGCGGCTCCACTCCGAACGGGCGATCTCGGCGCCGTTCAGACGGCCGGACACGTTGATCTTGATGCCCAGCGCGCCCAGACGCATCGCGTTGCCGACCGCGCGCTTCATGGCCCGGCGGAACATGATGCGGCGCTCGAGCTGCTGCGCGATCGACTCGGCCACCAGCTGCGCGTCGAGCTCGGGCTTGCGCACCTCGCTGACGTTGATGTGCGTCGGCACGCCCATCATCTGGCTGACTTCCTTGCGCAGCTTCTCGATGTCCTCGCCCTTCTTGCCGATCACCACGCCCGGGCGGGCGGTGTGGATCGTCACGCGCGCGGTCTTGGCCGGGCGCTCGATCTGGATCTTCGAGATGCCGGCCTGCGCCAGCTTCTTGCGCAGCATCTCTCGGACCTTGAGGTCGGCCGCGAGGTACTGGGCATACTCGCCCTTATTGGCGTACCACTTCGAGTTCCAGTCCTTGGCAATGCCGAGGCGGATACCGGTGGGATGAACTTTATGACCCATCGTCTATGTCCTCAGTCAGTTGCCAACGACCACAGTGATGTGGCTGGTGCGCTTCAGGATGCGCGAACCGCGGCCCTTGGCGCGGGCGTACATGCGCTTCATCGCCGGACCTTCGTCCACGAAGATGCGCGAGACCTTCAGCTCGTCGACGTCCGCGCCGAGGTTGTTCTCGGCGTTGGCGACGGCCGACAGCAGCACCTTGCGAACGAGGTGCGCGGCCTTCTTGTTGGTGAACTGGAGCACGTCGCTGGCGCGGCCCACGGGGAGACCGCGGACCAGGTCAGCCACCAGGCGTGCCTTCTGCGCCGAGATGCGGGCGCTGCGCAGGATCGCTTTGGCTTCAGTGCTCATGTCACTTGCCCTTCTTGTCGCCGCCGTGGCCCTTGAAGGTGCGGGTCACCGCGAACTCGCCGAGCTTGTGCCCGACCATGTTCTCGTTGACGAGCACCGGCACGTGCTGGCGACCGTTGTGGATGGCGATGGTGAGACCCACCATTTCCGGCAGGATCATCGAGCGGCGCGACCAAGTCTTGATCGGGCGCTTGTTGTTAGTGGAAACCGCAGCTTCCACCTTCTTCACGAGGTGAAGGTCGACGAACGGACCTTTCTTCAGAGAACGCGGCATGACGGTTTCCTGTTACTTGCGACGACGCACGATGAACTGCTGCGTGCGCTTGTTGTTGCGGGTCTTGTAACCCTTGGTCGGCATCGCCCACGGGCTGACCGGATGACGGCCACCGGAGGTGCGGCCTTCGCCGCCGCCGTGCGGATGGTCGACCGGGTTCATCGCCACGCCGCGGACGGTCGGACGAATACCCTGCCAACGCTTGGCACCGGCCTTGCCGAGCTTCTTCAGGCTGTGCTCGCTGTTGCCGACCTCGCCGATGGTGGCGCGGCAGTCGACCGGCACGCGGCGCATTTCGCCGGAGCGCAGGCGCAGCGTGGCATAGCCGGACTCGCGAGCGATCAGCTGCACCGAGGCGCCGGCGCTGCGGGCGATCTGCGCGCCCTTGCCCGGCTTCATTTCCACGCAATGCACGGTGGAGCCGACCGGGATGTTGCGCAACGGCAGGCTGTTGCCGACCTTGATCGGCGCATCGTGGCCGGCGACCACGCGGTCGCCCACCGCCACGCCCTTCGGCGCGATGATGTAGCGGCGCTCGCCGTCGGCGTAGCACAGCAGCGCGATGTGCGCGGTGCGGTTCGGATCGTATTCCAGGCGCTCGACGCGGGCGGCGATGCCTTCCTTGTCGCGCTTGAAGTCGATGATGCGGTAATGCTGCTTGTGACCGCCGCCGCGATGACGGGTGGTGATGCGACCGAAATGGTTGCGGCCGCCGGTCTTCGACTGGGCTTCGGTCAGCGGCGCGTACGGCGCGCCCTTGTACAGCCCCTCGGTGCGGACGCTGACGGCGTCGCGACGGCCCGGCGAGGTTGGCTTGTGGGTGATCAGTGCCATCTCAATTCAACTCCTGGCTCAGGCCTTGGCCGCGACGTCGATGGTCTGGCCTTCGGCGAGACGCACATAGGCCTTGCGCTTGCCCTGGCGGTTGCCCGCGCGGAAGCGGAAAGACTTGGTCTTGCCCTTGACGTTGACCAGGTTCACCTGCTCGACCTTGACGTCGAACATCTGCTCGACCGCGGTGCGGACATCGGCCTTGGTAGCGGCCGGGGCGACCACGAACACGTACTGGTTGCCTTCGGCGAGGCGGGCCGACTTCTCGGAAATGTGCGGCGCGCGCAGCGTATTCAGAATGCGTTCGTTGCTCATGCCAGCCACTCCTCGACCTTCTTCACCGCATCGGCGGTCAGCACCACGTAGTCGGAGCCGACCAGGGCGACCGGATTCAGCGCGAGCACATCCAGCACATGCAGGTACGGGATGTTGCGCGCGGCCAGGAACAGCGCCTCGTCGGCGTCTTCCGAAACCAGCAGCACGCGACCCGACACTTCCAGCTCGGCCAGCTTTGCCACCATCGCCTTGGTCTTCGGGGCGTCGATGCCGAAGCCCTCGACCACCTTCAGACGACCCTGGCGATTCAGCTCCGACAGGATCGAGCGGATCGCCACACGATAGGCCTTGCGGTTGACCTTCTGCTCGAAGCTGCGCGGCTTGGCCGCGAAGGTGACGCCGCCGCCCACGAAGATCGGGGCGCGGTAGTCGCCGTGACGGGCGCCGCCGCCCTTCTGCTTCTTGAACTTCTTGGTGGTGCCCGACAGCTCACCGCGCGACAGCTGCGCCTTGGTACCGGCGCGACCGCCGGCCTGGTAAGCGACGACCACCTGATGGACCAGAGCCTGCTTGAACTCGCCGCCGAACACTTCGTCCGACACGGTGAGCGCGGCCTTGTTAGGCGATGTTGCGCCAATGACATTCAGTTCCATGGCGTCTCTCCTCAACCCTTGGTGGTCGGACGGATGACGACGTCGCCGCCGGTAGCGCCCGGCACCGCGCCCTTCACCGCGATCAGGTGACGCTCGGCGTCGACCTTGACCACTTCCAGACCCTGCTGCGTGCGGTTCACCGCACCCATGTGGCCCGCCATCTTCTTGCCCGGGAACACGCGGCCCGGCGTCTGGCGCTGGCCGATGGAGCCCGGCGCACGATGCGACAGCGAGTTACCGTGAGTCGCATCGCCCATGGTGAAGTTGTGGCGCTTGATGGTGCCCTGGAAGCCCTTGCCCTTCGAGACGCCGGCGACGTCGACGACCTGGCCCGCCTGGAACACGTCCTCGGCCTTGATCTCGGCGCCCACGCTGTACTTGCCGAGATCCTCGGCGGACACGCGGAACTCCCACAGGCCACGACCCGGCTCGACCTTCGCCTTCGCGTAATGGCCCTTCAGCGGCGCCGTCAGCAGGCTGGCGCGCTTGACGCCGGCCGCGACCTGCACCGCGGTGTAACCATCGTTATCTTCCGTCTTCAGCTGGGTGACGCGATTCGGGGTGGCTTCAATCAGCGTCACCGGAATCGAGCGTCCGTCTTCAGTGAAGAGTCGGCTCATGCCGCACTTGCGGCCAACCAGTCCGATACTCATCTTCGTATCCTGTCTATCGCTCAGCCGAGCTTGATCTGAACGTCCACGCCAGCGGCGAGATCAAGCTTCATGAGCGCGTCCACGGTCTTGTCGTTGGGGTCGACGATGTCGAGCACGCGCTTGTGCGTACGGGTCTCGTACTGGTCGCGTGCATCCTTGTCGACGTGCGGCGACACCAGGATGGTGTAGCGCTCGATCTTGGTCGGGAGCGGGATCGGGCCGAGCACCGTAGCGCCGGTGCGCTTGGCCGTCTCGACGATCTCGCTGGCCGAACGGTCGATCAGACGATGATCGAACGCCTTGAGCCGGATGCGAATCTTCTGGTTCGCCATAAACCGTGTCCTGTTATCAAAAGAACAAAACTGTGAATCGGAACGGCTTCTCACCGCCCCGCACAACCCATTGCACTGCAGTTACCGCCGCGAGCCGCCGCCGAATGCGGCGACACCAGCCCTAGAAGACCGGGCAGACCGAAACAAACGGCCCGCCCAGACAGACAAGTATAGAATGCGCAGACGCAAAGTTCAACAGGGAGCGGACAGCCCCTGTCATCCTGCATTCCCGCAACGATCCATGTAGGCGAACTCGAAGTGCGTCCTGCACCTCATTTCGCGGTAGGCCGGCCATGCCGCATGGGCTGCCCGGCGGAGATAACTTGTGGATCATAGCGCATCAAGCGCCGCAGTGAAAGAGAAATCCGACAGCCTTGCACGCACCCAGCACGAAGCCAGCCGCTCTGCACGCCCCTCTCGCATCCGCTCCACGCCCATCAAAAAAAGCGAGGGGCGAAAGCTTTCGCTTCCGCCCCTCACTTTTCTGGGAGTCGCCCGCATTCGCAGGCGATGCCCTCGGGTCTTACTTGATGATCTTGGCGACGACGCCGGCGCCGACGGTGCGGCCGCCTTCGCGGATCGCGAAGCGCAGGCCCTCGTCCATCGCGATCGGCGCGATCAGGCTCACCACCATCTTCACGTTGTCGCCCGGCATCACCATCTCCACGCCCTCCGGCAGCTGCACCGCGCCGGTCACGTCCGTGGTACGGAAGTAGAACTGCGGACGGTAACCCTTGAAGAACGGGGTGTGGCGGCCGCCCTCTTCCTTCGACAGCACGTACACCTCGGCCTCGAAGTCCGTGTGCGGGGTGATCGAACCGGGCTTGGCCAGCACCTGGCCACGCTCCACGTCGTCACGCTTCGTGCCGCGCAGCAGCAGGCCCACATTGTCGCCCGCCTGACCCTGGTCCAGCAGCTTGCGGAACATCTCCACGCCGGTCACCGTCGTCTTCACGGTCGGGCGGATACCGACGATCTCGATTTCCTCGCCCACCTTGACCACACCGCGCTCCACGCGACCGGTCACCACCGTGCCGCGACCCGAGATCGAGAACACGTCCTCGACCGGCATCAGGAACGGCTTGTCGATGTCGCGCTGCGGCTCCGGAATGTACGTGTCCAGCGCGTCCACCAGCTTGATGATCGCCGGCACGCCGATCTCCGACTGATCACCCTCCAGCGCCTTCAGCGCCGAACCGTGGATGATCGGGGTGTCGTCGCCCGGGAAGTCGTACTTCGACAGCAACTCGCGCACTTCCATCTCGACCAGCTCGAGCAGCTCCGCGTCATCGACCATGTCCGCCTTGTTCAGGAACACCACGATGTACGGCACGCCCACCTGGCGCGACAGCAGGATGTGCTCGCGCGTCTGCGGCATCGGGCCGTCCGCCGCCGAGCACACCAGGATCGCGCCGTCCATCTGCGCCGCACCCGTGATCATGTTCTTCACGTAGTCCGCATGGCCCGGGCAGTCCACGTGTGCGTAGTGGCGCACCGGCGATTCGTATTCCACGTGCGCCGTCGAGATCGTGATGCCGCGCGCCTTCTCTTCCGGCGCCGCGTCGATCGCGTCGTACGCCTTGAACTCGCCACCAAAACGCTCCGCACCGATCTTCGTCAGCGCCGCCGTCAGCGTCGTCTTGCCGTGGTCCACGTGACCGATCGTGCCCACGTTCACGTGCGGCTTGGTGCGTTCGAATTTACCCTTTGCCATGACTCAAAACCTCTGAAAGAAACTATGTTGATGGGAGGAAAGCCCGTCAGGCCTTCTTCATGACCTGTTCGGCGATATTGCTCGGCGCTTCGGCGTAGTGATCGAATTCCATCGTGAAGGTGGCACGCCCCTGGGTCTGCGATCGCAGGGCGGTGGCGTAGCCGAACATCTCGCCCAGCGGCACCATGGCGTTGATCACCTTGCCCGACGGCGTATCGTCCGAGCCCTGCAGCACGCCGCGCCGGCGGCTGAGGTCGCCCATCACGTCGCCCATGTAGTCCTCGGGCGTCACGACCTCTACCTTCATCATCGGCTCGAGCAGGGCCGGATTGGCCTTGCCGAAGCCTTCCTTGAAGGCCATGCTGCCGGCGATCTTGAACGCCATTTCGGACGAGTCGACCTCGTGGTACGAACCGTCGACCAGACGGATCTTGAGGTCGACCACCGGGAAGCCGGCCAGCGGGCCATTCTGGATGGCCTCCTGGATGCCCTTGTCGACCGCGGGAATGTATTCCTTCGGCACGACGCCGCCGACGATCGCATTCTCGAACACGTAGCCGGCGCCCCGCTCCAGCGGCTCCAGCTCGATCACCACGTGACCGAACTGACCCTTGCCACCGGACTGGCGCACGAACTTGCCTTCCTGCCTGACCGCCTTGCGGATCGCCTCGCGGTAGGCCACCTGCGGCTTGCCGACGTTCGCCTCGACGCTGAACTCGCGGCGCATGCGGTCGACGATGATGTCCAGGTGCAGCTCGCCCATGCCGGCGATGATGGTCTGCCCGGATTCCTCGTCGGTGCGCACGCGGAAGGACGGATCCTCGGCAGCCAGACGGCCCAGCGCCAAACCCATCTTCTCCTGATCCGACTTCGTTCTAGGCTCCACCGCCATGGCGATCACCGGCTCCGGGAACACCATGCGCTCGAGCGTGATCACGTGATCCTGCGAGCACAGCGTATCGCCGGTGGTGACATCCTTGAGGCCCACCGCCGCGGCGATGTCGCCGGCGCGGACTTCCTTGATCTCCTGGCGCTCGTTGGCGTGCATCTGCAGGATGCGGCCGATGCGCTCCTTCTTCGACTTGACCGGGTTGTACACCTGGTCGCCGGAGTTGAGCGTGCCGGAGTAGACGCGGAAGAAGCTCAGCGAGCCGACGAACGGGTCGGTCATGATCTTGAACGCCAGCGCCGAGAACGGCGCACTGTCGTCGGCCTTGCGGCTGGCTTCCTGCTCGTTCTCGTCCACGCCCTTGACCGGGGGGCGATCGGCCGGCGACGGCAGCAGCTGGATCACCGCATCCAGCATGGCCTGCACGCCCTTGTTCTTGAACGCGCTGCCGCAGAAGACCGGGATCAGCGAGTTGTCGAGCGTGCCGGCGCGGATGCCCGCGATGATGTCCGCCTCGGGAAGGTCGCCCTCCTCGAGGTACTTGTTCATCAGCGCCTCGGAAGTCTCGGCCGCCGACTCGACCATGAAGCTGCGCGCCTTGTCGGCAGCGTCCTTCAGGTTCGCCGAGATGTCCTGGTACTCGAAGTTCATGCCCTGGGACGACATGTCCCAGACGATCGCCTTCATCTTGATGAGGTCGATCACGCCCTCGAAGTTGTCTTCCGCGCCGATCGGCACCTGCATCGGCACCGGATGGGCGCCCAGGCGCGACTTCAGCTGCTCGACCACCTTGTCGAAGTTGGCGCCGGTGCGGTCCATCTTGTTGACGAAGGCCAGCCGCGGCACGCCGTACTTGTTGGCTTGGCGCCACACCGTCTCCGACTGCGGCTGCACGCCGCCCACGGCGCAGAGCACGAATACCGCACCATCGAGCACGCGCAGCGAACGCTCCACCTCGATGGTGAAGTCGACGTGCCCGGGCGTGTCGATGATGTTGAAGCGGTGCTCGGGCATGGAGCGATCCATGCCCTTCCAGAACGCCGTGGTGGCCGCCGAGGTAATGGTGATGCCGCGTTCCTGCTCCTGCTCCATCCAATCCATCGTTGCCGCACCGTCGTGCACTTCGCCAATCTTGTGGCTGACGCCGGTGTAGAACAGGATGCGCTCCGTGGTCGTCGTCTTGCCGGCATCGATGTGGGCCATGATGCCGAAGTTACGGTAGCGCTCGATGGGAGTGGTGCGGGCCACGGGGTCTTACCTCGGGAATCTAAAGCCGGGATTACCAGCGGTAGTGCGAGAAGGCCTTGTTGGCTTCAGCCATGCGATGCGTCTCTTCACGCTTCTTGATCGCGCCGCCGCGACTCTCGGAAGCCTCGAGCAGCTCGGCCGCCAGCTTGCGCGGCATGGAGGTCTCGCCGCGCTTGCGCGCCGCCTCGATCACCCAGCGCATCGCCAGCGCCATGCGGCGGCTCGGACGTACTTCGATCGGCACCTGGTAGGTGGCGCCACCGACGCGGCGAGACTTCACCTCGACCACCGGCGCGACGTTGTTCAGCGCCTTCTCGACCAGCGAAACCGGCTCGGCGTTCTTTTCGCCCAGATGGTCGAGCGCACCGTAGACGATGCCCTCGGCGACGGACTTCTTGCCGCTCTTCATCACCATGTTGATGAAGCGGGCGATCAGCTGGCTGCCGTGCTTGGGATCCGGCAGGATCAGGCGGGCGGGATGGGAACCTTTACGCGACATGTTTCGTGTCCTTTAGACTTTTAGCTCTTCGGGCGCTTGGCGCCGTACTTGGAGCGCGCCTGGCGGCGCTTGGCGACGCCGGCGCAGTCGAGACTGCCGCGCACCGTGTGATAACGCACACCCGGCAGGTCCTTCACGCGGCCGCCGCGGATCAGCACCACCGAGTGCTCCTGCAGGTTGTGGCCTTCGCCACCGATGTAGCTGATGACCTCGTAGCCGTTGGTCAGGCGCACCTTGGCAACCTTGCGCAAGGCCGAGTTCGGCTTCTTCGGGGTGGTCGTGTAAACGCGCGTGCAGACGCCGCGACGCTGCGGACTGCTCTGCAAAGCCGGCGAAGCGCTCTTGTAGCTCTTCGGGCTACGGGACTTGCGCACCAACTGGTTGACTGTCGTCATGCGAGGTTATTCCTGAGAAACATAAAGGCAGACCGATCCAACTCGGTCTGCCAAGAAGCGGGAATTTAACATGGGCAGGCCGCCACAGGCAAGCCGAGGCCCCTGTCGTCCATGACTCGAACACGAGGCGCAATCCCTGCGCCTCATTTCGTATGTCAGTGAGCGAGCCCCGCGGGC
The DNA here is from genome assembly GCF_001182895.1 of Frateuria defendens. GTDB lineage: Bacteria > Pseudomonadota > Gammaproteobacteria > Xanthomonadales > Rhodanobacteraceae > Frateuria_B > Frateuria_B defendens. Next base: position 115,787 of record NZ_LFQR01000042.1, read on the forward strand.
TTACTCGACATCGCCGGCAGCCGGAACCTCGGCAAAGGAGGCTGCGGCGGCGGAACCGGAGAGGGTCTCCAGCTCCGACTCGGTCAGACCACCCTGGCGACGACGCGCTGCGTGGTAAGCCAGACCCGTACCTGCCGGGATGAGACGGCCGACGATAACATTTTCCTTCAGGCCACGCAAGGTGTCGCGCGTACCACGGACCGCCGCCTCGGTGAGGACGCGGGTGGTCTCCTGGAACGAGGCCGCCGAGATGAACGACTCGGTCGCCAGCGATGCCTTGGTGATGCCCAGCAGCACCGACTGGAACTCGGCCGGACGCTCGCCGCGGGCCACCGAACGGTGGGCCTCCTCGGTGATGCGCACGCGCTCGACCTGCTCGCCGCGAAGGTAGTGCGTCTCGCCGGGCTCGGTGATCTCGACCTTACGCAGCATCTGGCGAATGATCGTCTCGATGTGCTTGTCGTTGATCTTCACGCCCTGCAGGCGGTAGACGTCCTGGATCTCCTTGACCAGGTAGGCCGCCAGCGGCTCGACGCCCAGCAGGCGCAGGATGTCGTGCGGATTGGGCTCGCCATCGACAACCGTTTCGCCCTTCTCCACGTGCTCGCCCTCGAACACGATGACCTGACGCCACTTCGGAATCAGCTCCTCGTGCTCGTTGCCGTCCACGTCCTTGATGATCAGGCGCTGCTTGCCCTTGGTGTCCTTGCCGAAGCTGACCACACCCGAACGCTCCGCGAGCACCGCCGGCTCCTTCGGCTTGCGCGCCTCGAACAGGTCGGCCACGCGCGGCAGACCACCGGTGATGTCGCGGGTCTTGGAGGTTTCCTGCGGGATACGGGCCACCACGTCGCCCACGCCCACCTCGGCGCCGTTCTGGATCGACACGATCGCGCCGGCCGGCAGGAAGTACTGCGCGGCGATGTCGGTGCCCGGCAGCTTGAGCTCGCGGCCCTTGCTGTCTTCCAGGCGCACGATCGGGCGCAGGTCCTTGGCCGCGGTGCCGCGACGCTTCGGATCGGTCACCACTGCCGACTCCAGGCCGGTCAGCTCGTCGGTCTGGCTCTGCACGGTGACGCCATCGATGAAGTCGATGAAGCGCACGGTACCGGCCACTTCCGAGACGATCGGGTGGGTGTGCGGATCCCAGTTGGCCACGGTCTGGCCGGCCTTGACGGCTTCGCCGTCCTTGACCACCAGGGTGGCGCCGTAGGGCACCTTGTAGCGCTCGCGCTCGCGACCGCTGACGTCGAGCACGCTCACCTCGCCCGAACGCGACACCGCCACCAGGTGGCCCTGCGAGTGCTGCACGGTCTTCAGGTTGTTGAACTTGAGCGTGCCGGTGGTCTTCACCGTCACGTTGTCCACCGCCGCCGCACGCGAAGCCGCGCCGCCGATGTGGAACGTACGCATGGTCAGCTGGGTGCCCGGCTCGCCGATCGACTGCGCGGCCACCACGCCCACGGCCTCGCCCATGTTGACCAGGTGGCCACGGGCCAGGTCGCGGCCGTAGCACTGCGCGCAAACGCCGTGATCGGCCGAGCAGGTGATGGGCGAGCGGACCAGGATCGACTGCACGCTGGCCTTGTCGAGCTTCTCGACCATCGCCTCGTCGAGCAGCGTGTTGCGGGTCACGATCGGCTGGTCGTCGTCGCCCGGGGCATAGACGTCCTCGGCCGCCACGCGGCCCAGCACGCGGTCGCGCAGCGGCTCGACCACGTCGCCGCCTTCGACGATCGGCTGCATGGTCAGGCCGTCTTCGGTGCCGCAGTCGTGCAGGGTGATCACCACGTCCTGCGCCACGTCGACGAGTCGACGGGTGAGGTAGCCGGAGTTCGCCGTCTTCAACGCCGTATCGGCCAGACCCTTACGGGCGCCATGGGTGGAGTTGAAGTACTGCAGCACGTTCAGGCCTTCGCGGAAGTTGGCCTTGATCGGGGTCTCGATGATCGAGCCGTCCGGGCGGGCCATCAGGCCGCGCATGCCGGCCAGCTGGCGGATCTGCGCCACCGAGCCACGCGCGCCGGAGTCGGCCATGATGTACAGCGAGTTCATCGACTTCTGGCTGACCGTCTTGCCCTCGGCATTGGTCACCTTCTCGGTGCCGATGCCGTCGATCATCGCCTTGGCGACCAGCTCGTTGGTGCGCGACCAGATGTCGACCACCTTGTTGTAGCGCTCGCCGGCGGTGACCAGGCCCGACTGGTACTGCTCCTGGATCTCGACCACTTCCTTCTCGGCCTCTTCCAGGATCGCCTTCTTCTCGGTCGGGATGATCATGTCATCGATGCCGATGGAGATGCCGGCGCGGGTCGCGAAGCGGTAGCCCGTGTACATCAGCTGGTCGGCGAACACCACGGTGTCCTTCAGGCCCAGGCGACGGTAGCTGGCATTAATCAGGCGCGAGATGGCCTTCTTGGTCAGCTCGGTGTTGGCCAGCTCGAACGGCAGGCCCTCCGGCAGGATCTCGGCCAGCAGCGCGCGGCCCACGGTGGTCTCCACCAGGGACATGGCGCTGGTGCGCTCGCCGTCCTCGCCGATGGTGACCTGCTTCAGGCGCACCTTGATCTTGGCGTGCAGGGTCACCGCACGGTTGTCGTAGGCGCGGCGCACCTCGCCGATGCCGGAGAACACCATGCCGGTGCCCTTGGCGTTCACCAGCTCGCGGGTCATGTAGTACAGGCCCAGCACCACGTCCTGGGTCGGCACGATGATCGGCTCGCCGTTGGCGGGCGACAGGATGTTGTTGGACGCCATCATCAGGGCACGCGCTTCCAGCTGCGCCTCGATCGAGAGCGGCACGTGCACGGCCATCTGGTCGCCGTCGAAGTCGGCGTTGAAGGCGGTACAGACCAGCGGATGCAGCTGGATCGCCTTGCCTTCGATCAGCTTCGGCTCGAACGCCTGGATGCCGAGGCGGTGCAGCGTCGGCGCACGGTTCAGCAGCACCGGATGCTCGCGGATCACCTCTTCGAGGATGTCCCACACCTCGGCCTCTTCGCGCTCGACCAGCTTCTTGGCCGCCTTGATGGTGCTGGCCAGGCCGCGGGCCTGCAGCTTGGCGAAGATGAAGGGCTTGAACAGTTCCAGCGCCATCTTCTTGGGCAGGCCGCACTGGTGCAGGCGCAGGGTCGGGCCGACCACGATCACCGAACGGCCGGAGTAGTCCACGCGCTTGCCGAGCAGGTTCTGGCGGAAGCGGCCCTGCTTGCCCTTGATCATGTCGGCGAGCGACTTCAGCGCGCGCTTGTTGGTGCCGGTGATGGCGCGGCCGCGGCGGCCGTTGTCCATCAGCGCGTCCACCGACTCCTGCAGCATGCGCTTCTCGTTGCGCACGATGATGTCGGGCGCGCTGAGCTCGAGCAGGCGCTTCAGGCGGTTGTTGCGGTTGATGACGCGGCGGTACAAGTCGTTGAGGTCGGAGGTCGCGAAGCGGCCGCCGTCCAGCGGCACCAGCGGACGCAGGTCCGGCGGCAGCACCGGCAGCACGGTCAGCACCATCCACTCCGGCTTGTTGCCGGACTCGAGGAAGGCCTCGATCAGCTTCACGCGCTTGGTGAGGCGCTTGAGCTTGGTCTCGGAGTTGGTGGAACCGATCTCTTCCTTCAGGCGCACGACCTCGCCCGGCAGGTCGAGCGACTTCAGCAGCTCGTACACCGCCTCGGCGCCCATGCGGGCGTCGAACTCGTCGCCGTGCTCCTCGACCGCCTCCAGGTACTGGTCCTCGCTGAGCAGCTGGCCGCGCTCGAGCGCGGTCAGGCCCGGATCGATCACCACGAAGGCCTCGAAGTACAGGATGCGCTCGATGTCGCGCAGGGTCATGTCCAGCATCAGGCCGATGCGCGAAGGCAGCGACTTGAGGAACCAGATGTGCGCGGTCGGGCTGGCCAGCTCGATGTGGCCCATGCGCTCGCGGCGCACCTTGGCCAGCGTCACTTCCGTGCCGCACTTCTCGCACACCACGCCGCGGTGCTTCATGCGCTTGTACTTGCCGCACAGGCACTCGTAGTCCTTCACCGGGCCGAAGATGGCGGCGCAGAACAGGCCGTCACGCTCCGGCTTGAAGGTGCGGTAGTTGATCGTCTCGGGCTTCTTCACCTCGCCATACGACCAGGAACGGATCAGCTCCGGCGACGCCAGCGCGATCTTGATCGAATCGAACTCCGGCGTGGTCCGCTGCTGATTGAACAGATTGAGCAGATCTTTCATTGCTTAGGCTCCCGTAATCGCGCGGATTACTTGATCTCTTCCAGGTCGATGTCGATGCCGAGCGAGCGGATTTCCTTCACCAGCACGTTGAAGGACTCCGGCATGCCCGCCGCCATCTCGTGGTTGCCGTCGACGATGTTCTTGTACATCTGGTTGCGGCCCTGCACGTCGTCGGACTTCACCGTCAGCATTTCCTGCAGGGTGTAGGCCGCGCCGTAGGCTTCCAGCGCCCAGACTTCCATCTCGCCGAAGCGCTGGCCGCCGAACTGCGCCTTGCCGCCCAGCGGCTGCTGGGTGACCAGCGAGTACGGGCCGGTGGAGCGCGCGTGCATCTTGTCGTCGACCAGGTGGTTGAGCTTGAGGTAATGCATGTAGCCCACGGTGACCGGGCGATCGAACGCCTCGCCGGTGCGGCCGTCGAACAGCGTGGTCTGACCCGAGGTGGGCAGATCCGCCAGCTTCAGCATCGCCTTGATCTCTTCTTCCTCGGCGCCGTCGAACACCGGCGTGGCCATCGGCACGCCTTCCTGCAGGTTGTTCGCCAGGGTCAGGATTTCCTGATCGGTGAGCGACTTGAGGTCGACGTGCTGCACCGCGCCGGCGACGTGGTGGTTGTAGATCTGGTCGAGGAAGTCGCGGATCTTGGTGACCTTCTCCTGGGCTTCCAGCATGCGCTGGATCTTCTTGCCCAGGCCCTTGGCCGCCCAGCCCAGATGCACCTCGAGAATCTGGCCGATGTTCATGCGCGAGGGCACACCCAGCGGGTTCAGCACGATGTCGACCGAGTTGCCGTCCGCCATGAACGGCATGTCCTCCACCGGCACCACGTTGGACACCACGCCCTTGTTGCCGTGGCGACCGGCCATCTTGTCGCCCGGCTGGATGCGGCGCTTCACGGCCAGGAACACCTTGACCATCTTCAGCACGCCCGGCGCGAGGTCGTCGCCCTGGGTGATCTTGGCCTGCTTCTCCTTGAAGCGCTTGTCGAACTCCTCCTTGTGGCGCTTGACCTGGTCGGCCGCGCGCTCGAGGAACTCGGTGACTTCCTCGTCCTTGACGTTGACCTTGAACCAGTCGTCCTTCTTCAGGCCGTCGAGGTAGGCGTCGGTGATCTCCGCGCCGCGCTTCAGGCCGCCCGGACCGGAGTTGGCCACCTTGCCCACCAGCTGGGTGCGCATGCGGTTGTAGATCGCGCCTTCGAGGATGCGGAACTGATCGTCGAAGTCCTTGCGGATGCGCTTGATCTCCATCTCTTCGATCTGGCGCGCGCGCTTGTCCTTCTCGATGCCGTCGCGGGTGAACACCTGCACGTCGATGACGGTGCCGTCCATGCCCGGCGGCACGCGCAGCGAGCTGTCCTTCACGTCGGACGCCTTCTCGCCGAAGATCGCGCGCAGCAGCTTCTCTTCCGGCGTCAGCTGGCTCTCGCCCTTCGGCGTGACCTTGCCGACCAGGATGTCGCCCGCCTTCACCTCGGCGCCGATGTACACGATGCCCGATTCGTCCAGGCGCGCCAGCGCCTGCTCGCCCACGTTGGGGATGTCGGCGGTGATTTCCTCGGCGCCCAGCTTGGTGTCGCGCGCGACGCAGGCCAGCTCCTCGATGTGGATCGAGGTGTAGCGGTCCTCTTCCACCACGCGCTCGGAGAGCAGGATGGAGTCCTCGAAGTTGTAGCCGTTCCACGGCATGAACGCGATCAGCATGTTCTGGCCGAGCGCGAGCTCGCCGAGGTCGGTGGAGGAACCGTCCGCCAGCGTGTCGCCCTTCGCCACCACGTCGCCCACGTTCACCAACGGACGCTGGTTGAGGTTGGTGTTCTGGTTGGAACGGGTGTACTTGGTCAGCGTGTAGATGTCGACGCCGGCATCGTTGTCGCCGACCTCTTCCTCGTTCACACGCACCACGATGCGCGCCGCGTCGACCTGGTCGATCACGCCGCCGCGCTTGGCGGTGACGATCACGCCCGAGTCGCGCGCCACCGCGCGCTCGATGCCGGTACCCACCACCGGGGTCTGCGAACGCAGCGTCGGCACGGCCTGGCGCTGCATGTTCGCGCCCATCAGTGCGCGGTTGGCGTCGTCGTGCTCCAGGAACGGCACCAGCGCCGCCGCCACCGACACGGTCTGCATGGGCGAGACGTCCATGTAGCCGATCTCGGCCGACGGACGCAGCTCGGACTCGCCGCGGAAACGGCAGGACACGAAGTCCTCGGTGAAGCTGCCGTCCTTGTTGAGCGGCGAGTTCGCCTGGGCGATCACGTGGTCGCCCTCCTCGATCGCCGACAAGTACTCGACCTTGTTGGTGACCTTGCCGTTCTCGACCTTGCGGTACGGCGTCTCCAGGAAGCCGTACTTGTTGGTGCGCGCATACACGGCCAGCGAGTTGATCAGGCCGATGTTCGGGCCTTCCGGCGTCTCGATGGTGCAGACGCGGCCGTAATGGGTCGGGTGCACGTCGCGCACCTCGAAGCCGGCGCGCTCGCGGGTCAGGCCGCCCGGGCCCAGGGCCGAGACGCGGCGCTTGTGGGTCACTTCCGACAACGGGTTGTTCTGGTCCATGAACTGCGAGAGCTGCGAGGAGCCGAAGAACTCCTTCACCGCCGCCGCCACCGGCTTGGCGTTGATCAGCTCCTGCGGGGTCAGGCCCTCGGACTCGGCCAGACTGAGGCGCTCGCGCACGGCGCGCTCCACGCGCACCAGGCCGATGCGGAACACGTTCTCCGCCATCTCGCCCACCGAACGCACGCGGCGGTTGCCCAGGTGGTCGATGTCGTCCACCGTGCCATGGCCGTTCTTGATCTCGATCAGCACCTTGAGCACGTCGAGGATGTCGGAGGTCTCGCCCTGCGAGGCCACCAACTTCTGGGCCTCCTCGCCCTTCACTTCGCTGAAGTACTTGTGGTCGTACAGCACGCCCGGGCCTTCGATCTCCTGGCGGCCGACACGGCGGTTGAACTTCATCCGGCCCACCGCCGACAGGTCGTAGCGGTCGAAGGTGAAGAACAGGTTGAAGAACAGGTTCTGCGCGGCCTCCTTGGTCGGCGGCTCGCCCGGGCGCATCATGCGGTAGATCTCCACCAGCGCCTCGAGCTGCGTCTTGGTGTTGTCGATGCGCAAGGTGTGCGAGACGTAGGCGCCGCGATCGAGGTCGTTCACGTACAGCGTCGGCACCGTCTCGATGCCGGCCTTGCGGAAGGCCTCCAGCTGCTCGGCGGTGATCTCGTCGTTCGCCGCGGCCAGCAACTCGCCGGTCTTGGCGTCGACGATGTCGATGGCCAGGATGCGGCCGACCGGGTAGTCGTCCGGCACTTCCAGCGCAGTGATGTTCTCGGCGGCGAGCTGGCGCACGTGGCGCGCGGTGATGCGCTTGCCGGCCTCGACCAGCACCTTGCCGCTGGCCACCAGGTCGAAGGTCAGGGTTTCGCCGCGCAGGCGCTCGGCGACCAACTCCAGCGTGGTGGTGCCCTTCTTGCCCAGGTGGAACACGTTGTGTTCGAAGAAGATGCTCAGCATCTCCTCGTTGCTGTAGCCGAGCGCGCGCAGCAGCACCGTCACCGGCAGCTTGCGGCGACGGTCGATACGGGTGAACAGCGCGTCCTTCGGGTCGAACTCGAAGTCCAGCCAGGAGCCGCGGTAGGGGATCACACGCGCCGAGAACAGCAGCTTGCCCGAGCTGTGCGTCTTGCCGCGGTCGTGGTCGAAGAACACGCCCGGCGAACGATGCAGCTGCGAGACGATCACGCGCTCGGTGCCGTTGATGATGAAGGTGCCGGTGTCGGTCATGAGCGGGATCTCGCCCATGTAGACCTCCTGCTCCTTGACGTACTTCACCGCCTTCTTGGAGGCCGGGCTGTCCTTGTCGTAGATGACCAGGCGCACGGTCGCACGCAGCGGCGCGCCGAAGGTCATGCCGCGGTTGCGGCACTCGCGCTCGTCGAACGGCGGCTCGCCGAGGCGGTAGTCGACGTATTCGAGCGCGGCGTTGCCCGAGTAGCTGGAGATCGGGAACACCGACTTGAGCGCGGCATGCAGACCCTTGTCCTCGCGCCGCTTCGGAGCGGTCCGCTCCTGCAGGAACTCTCGGTAGGAGTCGGTCTGGATCGTCAGCAGGTTGGGCACGCCCAGCACGGGTGGACGCTTGCCGAAATCCTTACGGATGCGCTTCTTCTCGGTAAACGAGTAGGTCATGGTGGGTACCGCCTCGGTTCGCAGTGACGCCGGTGATGCACGCACCGGCTGAATTGAAAAATGCAGGGAATCGAGAATAGGGAATCGTCAATCGGCGATAAGTTCTGCCAGGTTTTCCGATTCCCTATTCTCCATTCCCTATTCCCGCCTGCTTCAAGCAGGCAAAGCCCGGGGACTTACGTCCCCAGGCTTGGCTTGCGCTGGATCAAACTGATGGCGCGCAAGAGCGCCAATTACTTCAGTTCGACCGTAGCGCCGGCGGCTTCGAGGTCCTTCTTGAACTTCTCGGCGTCTTCCTTCGAAGCCTGCTCCTTCACGACGCCACCAGCCTCGGTGAGGTCCTTGGCTTCCTTCAGGCCCAGGCCGGTGATCGCGCGCACAGCCTTGATCACGTCGACCTTCTTGTCGCCGGCGCTCTTCAGGATGACGTCGAACTCGGTCTGCGCCTCGGCGGCCGGGGCAGCGGCACCGACGGCGGCCACGGCAACCGGGGCAGCGGCGGACACGCCGAACTTCTCTTCGATGGCCTTCACCAGGTCCATCACTTCCATCAACGACTTGGCGGCGACGGCTTCAACGATCTGTTCGTTGGTCAGGGACATTTTGCTTTACCTCTGGAAATGGATTCGGTTTGCTTGATCGTCGAACTTAGGCGGGCTCGGCTTCGGCCGGGGCTTCGGCGGCGGCTTCGCCACCACCCTGCTGGTCGGCCACCGCCTTGACGGCGCGGGCGAACATCGCGGCCGGCTCGGCCAGCACGCGGGCCAGCATGGCCAGGGCCTCTTCGCGGGTCGGCAGCGAGGCCAGCACGTCGACGTGCTCGGCCGGCAGCAGCTTGCCTTCCACCGAGACGACCTTCGCCTTCAGCTTGACGTTGCCCTTGGCGAACTCCTTGATCAGGCGACCGGCGGCGCCGGGCTCCTCGGTCGAGAACGCATACAGCAGCGGACCGGTCAGGGCGTCCTTGACGACCTCGAACTCGGTACCGACCACGGCGCGCGACGCGAGCGTGTTCTTGACAACCTTCAGGAACACGCCGGACTCGCGGGCCTTCTTGCGCATCGCGGTCATCTGTTCGACCGTGGTGCCCGCATACTCGGCAGCGACCAGGGAGTGGGCCTTCGCGGCGACTTCTGCCAGTTCGGCGACTACTTCTTGCTTCTGAGACAGATTGAGAGCCATTGCACTCCTCCAAATGAACTCCGCTTACGGCTCCTGCCGCGCGCGGTCCTGAGCGACGCCCTCCCTGGACATCGGGGACACGGAGTGTCCCGGGTGGTGGCCTTTCCAGAACGAAACGAATTCCAGAAGGGGCAGCACCATCTGCGCAGGCCGAACCCGTTTCCGGACCCGATTAAGCGACCCCGCTGGCGGCGACGGCGATTCCCTGCCATACACGAGCTCCCTGCTCGTCGTCGTCGCGCGCTGATCGCGCCTGCGGTCTTTGACGGCGGCTCCGGCGCAAGGCCGGGGCTGCCCTCAAAAACGTGCCTGTACCGGCTCGACGCCGGCACGGGACTTGATCCTTACTTGGTCGAGAGCGTCAGCGACGAGGTATCGACCGGCACGCCCACGCCCATCGTGCTGGACAGGGCGATCTTCTGCAGATACTGGCCCTTGGCCGCGGCCGGCTTGGCCTTCAGCAAGTCGCCGATCAGCGCGTTGAGGTTGTCGGCGAGCTGGGCGGCGTCGAAGTTGGCCTTGCCGATGGTGGCGTGGATGATGCCCCCCTTGTCGTTGCGGAACTTCACCTGGCCGGCCTTGGCGTTCTTGACCGCGGTGGCGACGTCGGCGGTGACCGAGCCGTCCTTCGGGTTCGGCATCAAGCCACGCGGACCGAGCAGCTGGCCGAGCTTGCCGACCACGCGCATCGCGTCCGGGGTGGCGATCACGCGACCGAAGTCGAGCTCGCCGGCCTGCATGCGCTCGGCCAGGTCATCCATGCCGACGGCGTCGGCGCCGGCGGCCTTGGCGGCCTCGGCCTTCTCACCGGCCGGCACGAACACGGCGACCTTGACAGTCTTGCCGGTGCCGTGCGGCAGCAGCGAGGAGCCGCGCACGCCCTGGTCCGACTTCTTCGCATCGATGCCCAGGCGCACCGCCACGTCCACCGATTCGGCGAACTTGGCCTTGGCGTTGTCCTTGACGATCTTCAGGGCATCTTCCAGGGCGTAGAACTTGCCCGGCTGCACCGCGGCCTGGGCCGCCTTCAAACGCTTCGTGAGCTTTGCCATGTCTTAGCCCTCCACCACCAGGCCCATGCTGCGCGCGCTACCGGCAATGGTGCGCACCGCAGCGTCCAGATCCGCAGCCGTCAGATCCGGCTCCTTCTGCTTCGCAACGTCTTCCAGCTGCTTGCGGGTGATCTTGCCGACCTTGTCGGTGTTCGGCTTGGACGAACCCTTGGCGACGCCGGTGACCTTCTTGATCAGCACGGTGGCGGGCGGGGTCTTGGTAATGAAGGTGAAGCTGCGGTCCGAGTAGGCCGTGATGATCACGGGGATCGGCAGGCCCGGCTCGAGCTTCTGCGTGGCGGCGTTGAACGCCTTGCAGAACTCCATGATGTTCAGGCCGCGCTGACCCAGCGCCGGACCGACCGGCGGCGAGGGGTTGGCCTGCCCGGCCTTGACCTGCAGCTTGATGTAACCGATGACTTTCTTTGCCATGAGAGATTTCCTCGCGAGTTCGAGCGCCTTGCGGCTCCTCGCAGCACGTCGTTCCCTGACCTTGAGCGGACCGCACTCCGGCGACCGTTCCGATAAACACGGACACGCCGAGCGGAAATCCGCCGGCGCGAACCGCGTAGTTTAGAGACTGATCAAGATTTAAGCAAGTCGCCCCAGGGCGCGGCAGGAAATCGGGAATCGGGAGCGCGTCCGTCGCAAATCCGCTGCGCCGCGCCTTGCCTATTCCATTCCCTACTCTCTATTCCCGGCCCTCAAGCCTTCTCGACCTGGCCGAACTCCAGCTCCACCGGGGTCGATCGACCGAAGATCAGCACCGCCACGCGCAGACGGCTCTTTTCGTAGTTGACTTCCTCGACCACGCCGTTGAAGTCGTTGAACGGGCCGTCGGTCACGCGCACCATCTCGCCCGGCTCGAACAGCACCTTCGGACGCGGCTTCTCGACGCCTTCGCGCACGCGGCTCAGGATGGTGTCGGCCTCGCTGTCGCGGATCGGCAGCGGGCGGTCGGCAGTGCCGCCGATGAAACCCATCACCTTGGGCGTTTCCTTCACCAGGTGCCAGCACTCGTCGTCGATGCGCGGCGCCTTGCCCTCGGTGTTGGTCTCGATCTGCACCAGCACATAGCCGGGGAAGAACTTGCGGTCGCTGCGGCGCTTCTGGCCGCCGCGCATTTCGATCACTTCCTCGCTGGGCACCAACACTTCGCCGAACTTCTCTTCCATCTCGGCGCGGCGGATGCGCTCCTCGAGCGAACGCTTGACCTGGTTCTCGAAGCCCGAATAGGCGTGCACTACATACCAACGCTTGCTCATGGCTCTACCCTCACAGCTTGAGCAGCCAGTCGAGCACGACCGACTTCAGGACCAGGTCGATCAGTCCCAGCAGCAGGGACAGGACGATGACCACGACAATGATGATACCGGTGGTCTTGATGGTCTCGTCGCGCGCAGGCCAGACCACCTTGCGCAGTTCGAACTGCGACTCGACCAGAAAGCCCCGGACCCGGCGCCCCGGCGCGGTGAAGGCACCGATCGCCAAGGCGGCCAGCAGCGCCACGAGCACACCGAGCAGCAGCACCGACTGCGGGATGCCGCCGTCGCTGCCGAACCAGGAGTAGGCGAAAATGCCGGCGGCCAGCACGACCGCGGCCAGCACCAGCTTGGCGACGTCGGCGGCGTTTGCGCCCTTGGACTGTTCAGCCTTGGTATTCATGCGCAGCGATCGGGGGTGGGCCGGCACGCCCGGCCTTGCGGCCGCTCATGCCATCCGAACCCGACAGGATCCCTCGGGAAAGATGGCACGCCAGGAGGGACTCGAACCCCCAACCTGCGGTTTTGGAGACCGCTGCTCTGCCAATTGAGCTACTGGCGTACGTTTGCTGATTCCAAATGCGATGGCGAGCGGCATGGAACCGCTCGCCCCGCAATTTTCGCATATCGCGCGAACGCGATGGGCGATTTACTTGATGATCTTGGCGACGACGCCGGCGCCGACGGTGCGGCCGCCTTCGCGGATCGCGAAGCGCAGGCCCTCGTCCATCGCGATCGGCGCGATCAGGCTCACCACCATCTTCACGTTGTCGCCCGGCATCACCATCTCCACGCCCTCCGGCAGCTGCACCGCGCCGGTCACGTCCGTGGTACGGAAGTAGAACTGCGGACGGTAACCCTTGAAGAACGGGGTGTGGCGGCCGCCCTCTTCCTTCGACAGCACGTACACCTCGGCCTCGAAGTCCGTGTGCGGGGTGATCGAACCGGGCTTGGCCAGCACCTGGCCACGCTCCACGTCGTCACGCTTCGTGCCGCGCAGCAGCAGGCCCACGTTGTCGCCCGCCTGACCCTGGTCCAGCAGCTTGCGGAACATCTCCACGCCGGTCACCGTCGTCTTCACGGTCGGGCGGATACCGACGATCTCGATTTCCTCGCCCACCTTGACCACGCCGCGCTCCACGCGACCGGTCACCACCGTGCCGCGACCCGAGATCGAGAACACGTCCTCGACCGGCATCAGGAACGGCTTGTCGATGTCGCGCTGCGGCTCCGGAATGTACGTGTCCAGCGCGTCCACCAGCTTGATGATCGCCGGCACGCCAATCTCCGACTGATCACCCTCCAGCGCCTTCAGCGCCGAACCGTGGATGATCGGGGTGTCGTCGCCCGGGAAGTCGTACTTCGACAGCAGCTCGCGCACTTCCATCTCGACCAGCTCGAGCAGCTCCGCGTCATCGACCATGTCCGCCTTGTTCAGGAACACCACGATGTACGGCACGCCCACCTGGCGCGACAGCAGGATGTGCTCGCGCGTCTGCGGCATCGGGCCGTCCGCCGCCGAGCACACCAGGATCGCGCCGTCCATCTGCGCCGCACCCGTGATCATGTTCTTCACGTAGTCCGCATGGCCCGGGCAGTCCACGTGTGCGTAGTGGCGCACCGGCGATTCGTATTCCACGTGCGCCGTCGAGATCGTGATGCCGCGCGCCTTCTCTTCCGGCGCCGCGTCGATCGCGTCGTACGCCTTGAACTCGCCACCAAAACGCTCCGCACCGATCTTCGTCAGCGCCGCCGTCAGCGTCGTCTTGCCGTGGTCCACGTGACCGATCGTGCCCACGTTCACGTGCGGCTTGGTGCGTTCGAATTTACCCTTTGCCATGAGCGTCAAACCCCAATGGAGTCAATGAGTGAAGGAAACTTACCTGACCGGATCGGAACGATACCGCGGCAAACTGCACGAGATGGTGCTCATGACTGGAATCGAACCAGCGACCTCTTCCTTACCAAGGAAGTGCTCTACCGACTGAGCTACATGAGCACGAGGCAAGACGGGATCAATGGAGCGGGAGACGGGAATCGAACCCGCACCATCAGCTTGGAAGGCTGAGGTTCTGCCATTGAACTACTCCCGCCCTGCGCGGAACTCGTCTGGTGGAGGGAGGTGGATTCGAACCACCGAAGGCGTAAGCCAGCAGATTTACAGTCTGCCCCCGTTGGCCGCTTGGGTATCCCTCCAACAAAGAACGGCTATTGTGTGGATCGACCGCCGGGCTGTCAACACCTGAACGCGGGAAATCGAGCGGAAAGCGCTACATCCGCCGTCGCTCAGTCGACCGCCGGAGCCGGCGACTGCTCGATCAGCTTCTGCATCTCCTTGGACAGCTCCATTACCAGTCGCGCATGCTCCTGCAGGCGCAGCTCGGCTTCGCTGCGCGGCTCCCAGCGCGGCACCGGCGTGGGCCGGCCGCCCTCGCTGTCCAGCGCCACGAACACCATCACGCAGCTGGTGGCCAGGCGCTGCCCGCCGCTGCGCAGGTCGCGCGCCGACACGTCCACTGCCAGCTGCATGCTCGAGGTGCCGGTGTGGATCAGCCGCGCGTGCACGGTCACCAGGTCGCCGATCAGGATCGGCGCCACGAACTGGATGCCGCTGATCGACGCGGTCACGCAGTAGGCGCCGCTCCAGCCCACCGCGCACGCATAGCCGGCCTGGTCGATCCATTTCATCACCGTGCCGCCGTGTACCTTGCCGCCGAAGTTGACGTCGGACGGCTGGGCGAGGAAACGGAAACTCACTTCGTGTTGCTGGCCGGACATGGCTGGCTCCTGGACGATCGAGCCATGGATTATGCACGCGCGCCGCAGGAAGCGCGGCACATCCAGGCACCGGAGCGACGGCATGCCCGGCGAGCGCCGCCAACACCTCGCCCTCAGCCTTGGCGGCGAAGCGCGACCCGCCGCCGCAAGGATTTGCGGCGCGCCCGCGCCCATCACGCCGCGGCAAAACGTATGGACATCTGGACGTCTATTTGCCCAAACGCACGCGCCAGACGCTGCCAGGACAGGCACAGTTGACGACCAGCCTGCCGCCCTACCCTCGACAGGCCCGGCACCGTGCGCACCGCCGCGCCCACCCTCGCCCGGCGATCAAGTCAAAGCGATCGCCAGCTTGCCGAAGTGGCCGCCGCCGGCCAGCGCGCGGTAGGCGTCGGCGACCTGCGCCGACGGATACACCCGGTCGACCACCGGCTCGATGCGATGGGCCGCGATGGCCCGCAAGGCATCGGCGAGATCCTCGGCCGAGCCCGTGTTGTTGCCCTGCACGCGAAGGCTCTTGACGATCACCGGCAACAGGTCGACCTCGGCCACCGTGCCGCTCAGGAAGCCGATCGTGAACACCGTGCCGCCCTGCCGGGCCGCGGCCAGCGAGCGCATGAACGTCTGCGGGCCAGCGGTCTCCAGCACGAGATCCGCGCCGATGCCGCCGGTGAGCCGCAGCACCCCCTCGTCCCAAGCGGGCTGCGCGCGGTAGTTGATGCCCTCATCGGCTCCCAGGGCGCGGGCGCGCGCCAGCTTGTCGTCCGACGACGAGGTCACGATCACCCGCGCGCCGCGCGCCTTGGCGAGCTGCAGGGTCGTGAGCGAGGTGCCACCCGTACCGAGCACCACCACGGTCGAACCGGGCCCGACGTGCGCGGCCTCGAGCGCGTTCCAGGCAGTCGTGGCGACGACCGGCAGCGCGGCGATGGCTTCCCAGCCGAGGTGGTCCGGCGCCTTCACCGCCGACGACGCATCGACTTCGATCACCTCGACCAGCACGCCCGGCAGGCTGACGCCGCGCATCGCAGCCATCCGCTCGGCCGTGGCGCGGCCGGCGGGCCACCTCGCCTTGGGGTGGAGCGCGACCCGGTCGCCCACCACCAGGCCGTGCACCCCCTCGCCGACGGCGAGGATTTCCCCGGCGCCGTCGGCCACCGGAACCAAGGGAAAGGCGATGCCCGGGTAATGGCCCTGGGCGACCGCGACGTCGATGTAGTTCAGACTCGCAGCGCGCACGGCGACAAGGATCTGGCCATGGCCGGGCACCGACGGCTCGGGCAGGTCGGCGGCAACGAAGGAATTCAGCGAAGGGCTGACGAGCTGGATGGCACGCATGGGGCATCCCCAAGAGGTGGCAGTGCCCGCCACGCTAAATCGTGGCAGAAGTCCTTGTTAATGGCGATTCTTTGCATTGAAATACTGCAACATATGCATGAATGGTCGAACATCGACGCCATCGTCGCCTTCGCCACCGTGGCCGAGCACGCCTCCTTCGTCGCGGCCGGCCGGGTGCTGGGCCGCGACCCGACGGTCATTTCGCGGCGCGTGCAAGCGCTCGAAGGGCGCCTTGGCGTGCGCCTGCTGGCGCGCTCGACACGCCGCGTCGCGCTGACGGAAGCCGGCGCCGCCTACCTGGCGCGGGTGCAGCCGATCCTGCGCGAACTGACGACCGCCGACCGGGAGGCGGCGGCCTTTGCCGCCGGCGCCCCGCGCGGGCGGCTGCGCATCGCCGCCCCCGGCACGTTCGGGCGCATGTGGCTGGCGCCGCTGTTGAGCGAGTTCCTCGCCGCCCATCCGGCGGTGACGCTGGAGGTGTCCTTCTCCAATCGCTTCGTGGACCTGATCGGCGAAGGCTTCGACATCGCCGTGCGCCTGGGCGTGCTGCCCGACTCCCGCCTGGTCGCGCGCCAGATAGCCCGGCGCCGACGGCTGGTCTGCGCGTCGCCCGCCTACCTCGCGCGCCACGGCGAACCCGCCACGCCCGAGGCGCTCGCCCGGCACGCCTGCCTGATTTTCTCGGGGTTTCCCACGCCGCACTATTGGCAGTTCTCGGACGCCTCCGGCACCACGCAGGCGGCCAACGTCGACGGCCCGTTCGTCTCGGACGACGCCGAGGCACTGGTGGCGGCGGCCGTTGCCGGCCGTGGGCTGATGATGGCGACGGACTGGCTGGTCGGCCGCGAGCTCGCCGACGGGCGGCTGGTGCCCATCCTGCCCGACTGGTCGGTGGCGGACGAAGGGGCGATCTACGTGGTGATGCCCTCCTCGGACGGGCTGCCGAGCAAGACGCGCGCCTTCGCGGATTTCATGCTGGAGCGAATGCGCCACCCGCCCTGGCTCGGCATCGACCAGTAAGGCGCCGCGATGCCGACGTCCCGCCCTGGGCCACCGTCGGCGGACGGCGGCGGTGCCGTCACCCCCGCCGCGAAGCGGCCGCGGCCGCGGCCAGACCGAAGATGTCTCAGCGGCGCAAGGGCTGCACCGCCTCGTACGGGAAGCCCGCCGATACGGCGGGCTGCGCCGCGTCAGACGTTGAACAGGAAGTGCAGCACGTCGCCTTCCTTGACGATGTAGTCCTTGCCTTCCTTGCGCAGGCGACCGGCCGCCGCGGCACCGGACTCGCCCTTGTATTGGATGAAGTCGTCGTAGCCGACCGTCTCGGCGCGGATGAAGCCGCGCTCGAAGTCGGTATGGATCACGCCGGCCGCCTGCGGCGCGGTGGCGCCGCGCTTGACCGTCCAGGCGCGCACTTCCTTCACGCCGGCGGTGAAGTAGGTCTGCAGGCCGAGCAAGGTGTAGCCCGCGCGGATCACGCGGTTGAGGCCGGGCTCCTCCAGGCCGAAGTCCTTGAGGAACTCGTCGCGGTCGGCGTCGTCGAGCTGGGCCAGCTCTTCCTCGATCGCCGCGCACACCGGCACCACCTGGGCGCCCTCGGTGGCGGCGCGCGCACGCACGGCATCGAGGTGCGGGTTGTTCTCGAAGCCGTCCTCGCGCACGTTGGCGATGTACATCAGCGGCTTCAGGGTGAGCAGGAAGAGATCGCGCACCAGCGCCCTCTCCTCCTCGTCCAGGCCCAGGCTGCGCGCGGACTTGCCCTCGTTGAGGCCGGCGGCGAGCTTCTGCAGCACCGGCTTCTTGGCCAGCGCCTCCTTGTCGTTGGCCTTGGCCGCGCGCTCGGCGCGGTTGAGCGCCTTCTCCACCGAGTCGAGGTCGGCCAGCGCCAGCTCGGTGTCGATGGTCTCGATGTCGGCGATGGGATCGACCTTGCCGGCCACGTGCACGATGTCGCCGTGCTCGAAGCAGCGCACCACATGGGCGATCGCATCCACCTCGCGGATGTGCGCCAGGAACTTGTTGCCCAGGCCCTCGCCCTTCGAGGCGCCGGCAACGAGACCGGCGATGTCGACGAACTCCACCGCCGTCGGCACCACCCGCTCGGGCTTGACGATCGCCGACAGCTCGGCGAGGCGCGGGTCCGGCACCGGCACCACGCCCACGTTCGGCTCGATGGTGCAGAACGGGAAGTTGGCCGCGGCGATGCCCGCCTTGGTCAGCGCGTTGAACAGGGTGGATTTGCCGACGTTAGGCAGGCCGACGATGCCGCATTTGATGCCCATGGGCGGGACTCCGGGGATCGGGAAGGGTGGATCGGGAATCGGCTATCGCGGCGGGAAATCGTTCACCGATTCCCTGCTCCCGATTCCCGATTCCCGGCTGTATGCAGCGCATGCATGGCCCGCTCGAACTGGCCCTGCACCGCCAGCGGCAGCACCTCGCGCGCGCGCGCGATGCCGTCGAGGATGGCGTCCTCGTCCTGCGCGGACGGGCGGCCCAGCACCCACGGCGTCACCTTGTCGCGGTGCCCGGGATGGCCGATGCCCACGCGCAGGCGGTGGAACTTGCCGTGCCCCACGTGCGAGACGATGTCGCGCAGGCCGTTCTGGCCGCCGTGGCCGCCGTCGAACTTGAGCCGCACGGTGCCGGCGGGCAGGTCCAGGTCGTCGTGGGCGACCAGGCACTCCTCCGGCGCGATCTTGTAGTAGCGCAGCGCCGAAGCCACGGCGATGCCGCTCTTGTTCATGAAGGTGGCGGGCTTGAGCAGCCACACCGGCTCGCCGCCAAGGCGCACCCGGCAGGCCTCGCCGTGCAGCTTGCCGTCGAAGGCGAAGCGCTCGCCCTGCCCGGACGCCAGGGCGTCCACAAACCAGAACCCGGCGTTGTGCCGGGTTCGGAGATATTCGGCACCGGGGTTGCCCAGTCCGACGATGAGTCTGAGCCCTGCCATGTCCGACAGCCGGCCAGCGGCCCGCGCCTGGACGCGGGCCGCTGCGCGGCTTACTTCTTCTCGGGCGCCGGGGCAGCGGCGGGCTCGACGGCGGCCGGGGCTTCCTCGACCTCTTCCTTCATCGTGTTGGCGGTGACCACGGCGATGTCGTGGGCGGCACCCTGGCTCAACTCGGGGATCTCCACGCCGGCCGGCAGCTTCAGCTGCGACAGGTGGATGATGTCGCCGGGCTTGAGGTCGGCCAGGTCGAGCTCGATGAACTCCGGCAGATTCTTCGGCAGGCAGGCCACCTCGACCTCGGTGAGGTTGTGCGAGATCACCACGCCCGCGGTCTTGCCGGCTAGCGACTTCTCCTGGTTGAGGAAGTGCAGCGGCACGTTGGTGCGCAGCGACTCGTTCTCGTTGATGCGCTGGAAGTCCAGGTGCAGCATCTGCAGCTTGTACGGATGCTTCTGCCAGTCGCGCACCAGTACCTTCTGCACCTTGCCGTCGACGTTGAGGTCGAGCACGGAGGAGAAGAACCACTCGTGCTTGGCGGCGAGCAGGATGTCGTTGTGCACGATCTGCACGCTCTGCGCCGGCTGGCCGGCACCGTACACGACGGCCGGCACGAGGTCCGCGCGACGCAGGCGGCGGCTCGCACCTTTCCCCTCGTCCTTGCGGCTCTGTGCCTTGATTTCATGAATCTGGGACATGTTGTCACTACCTAGGTTGATGAACCGCCTCGCGGCGGCCGGGCGACTCCCCCGCGACCAGGGAAGCCGGTATTTCCACGCGGCACATGCCGCGAAGCGCTGAAGATCAGGAACCGCCCATCCATGGGCGGACTTTCTAATTTTTCAATCCACGTACAGGGAGCTCACCGACTCGCCGAAGGCGATGCGCCGGATGGTCTCGGCCAGCAGCTCCGCCACCGACAGCTGGCGCACCCGCGCGCAGGCCATGGCCTCGGGGCGCAGCGGCAGCGTGTCGGTGACCACCAGTTCGTCGAGCTGCGAGTTCTCGATGTTGCTGATCGCCGCGCCGGACAGCACCGGATGCACGCAGTAGGCCACCACCTTGCGTGCGCCGCGCTCCTTCAGTGCCGCCGCGGCGGCGCACAGGGTGCCGGCGGTGTCGACGATGTCGTCCACCAGCACGCAGGTCTTGCCCTGCACGTCGCCGATGATGTTCATCACCGTGGCCACGTTGGCGCGCGGGCGGCGCTTGTCGATGATCGCCAGATCCGCGTCGTCCAGGCGCTTGGCGATGGCGCGCGCGCGCACCACGCCGCCCACGTCCGGGCTGACCACGATCAGGTCGTCCATGCCGTAGCTGCGCCAGATGTCGGCCAGCAGCAGCGGCGAGGCGTAGACGTTGTCCACCGGCACGTCGAAGAAGCCCTGGATCTGGTCCGCGTGCAGGTCCACCGTGAGCACGCGGTCCACGCCGGCGGTGCCGATCAGGCGGGCCACCAGCTTGGCGGTGATCGGCACGCGGGCCGAGCGCGGGCGGCGGTCCTGGCGGGCGTAGCCGAAGTACGGGATCACCGCGGTCACGTTGGCCGCCGAGGCGCGCTTGAGCGCATCGACCAAGGTCAGCAGCTCGATCAGGTTCTCCGCGCTCGGCGCACCGGTCGGCTGCAGCACGAACACTTCCTGCCGTCGCACGTTCTCCTGGATCTCGATCTGCACTTCGCCGTCGCTGAACTTGCCGACCTGCGCCTTGCCGAGCGGCACGCCCAGGCAGTGGGCGACATTCTCGGCCAGCACGCGGTGGGCATTGCCGGTGAAGAGCATCGGAGTGGACGCGTCCACGATGTTTCCTCTGAACTTAAGAACCGTGAATGGATGGCTGGGGCGGCAGGATTCGAACCTGCGCATGCGGGAATCAAAATCCCGTGCCTTAACCAACTTGGCGACGCCCCAGTAATCTCTAGCTTCTTTCCGTTCCGCGCCGGCGACGCTTCTTCAGCCCGCGCCGCCGCGATGTCGCGCCAGCGCCTGCTGCAGAGGCGAAACGTCCATGCCCGCGACCACCCGCGCCGAGTAGGCCACCGGACATTGCCGTGCCACCCGCCGCGCCTGGCCGCGCGTCGCCGTTTCCAGGAACACGCAAGCACCCGTGCCGGAAAGACGCGCCCGGCCGAAACCGCCCAGCCAATCCAGCGCTGCCGCCACCCGCGGATGACGGGTGCGCACCACCGGCTCGAAGGCGTTTTCGGCCGCTTCGCCCGAAACAAAGGATGAAATTGTCGCCGGCGGCGCATTTCGTGTCAATTCAGGCGCTTGAAACAGCGCCGCGGTGGGCACGTGTTCGCGCGGATCCAGCACCACGTACCAGCGCGGCGGCAGCGCCAGCGGCGCCAGTTTTTCGCCCACGCCCTCGGCCCAGGCGGAGCGCCCGCGCACGAACACCGGCACGTCGGCGCCGAGGCGGCGCCCCAGCCCGGCGAGCGCGTCCTCGTCCAGGCCACAGCCCCACAGGTGGTTGAGCGCCACCAGCACGGTGGCCGCATCCGAGCTGCCGCCGCCGAGGCCGCCGCCCATGGGGATGCGCTTGTCGATGCCGATGTCCGCGCCCTGGGCGACGCCGGCCTCCTCGCGCAGCAGGCGCGCCGCGCGCACCAGGAGATCCTGCTCGGCCGGCACGCCGGGCACCTCGTCGACCCGATGGATGGCACCGTCCGCACGCACGCGCAGGCGCACTTCGTCGCCCCAGTCGAGCAGGCGGAACACGGTCTGCAAGGCGTGGTAGCCGTCGTCGCGGCGGCCGGTGATGCGCAGGAACAGGTTGAGCTTGGCCGGCGCCGGCCAGGCGCTCCAGTCGTCCGCCGCGGGCGGCGCCAGCGGGCGCGACATGAAGACGCGCAGCGCGTCGGGGAAGCCGTTGGCGCGCTCGCGCTCCAGCGCATAGGCGAAGGCCGGGTCGCGCTTGTCCACCACATGGAAGCCGTGCCGGGCATAGAACGGCGCGTTCCACGGCACGTCGGCCAGCGTGCCCAGGTCCACCCGGCGGTAGCCGGCCATGCGCGCCCACGCGCAGGCGTGCTCGAGCAGCGCCGCGCCGATGCCGCGGCGGCCGTGCCGGGGCAGCACGTCGATCTCGGCGATGCCGACGGCCCTCTTGCCCGGCAGCGCCTCCAGCCAGACGAAGCCGGCCGGCTCGCCGCCCTCGATCGCCACCCACACCATGCCCTGGGCAATCGCCTCGTCCAGCACGTCCGGCGGCATGCTCGCGGCCTCGTAGGCCGGCCAGGCGGGATGCCCGCGGAACAGTTGCACGGCGGCGCGCTCGATGGCGCACAGCGCGTCGGCCTGTCCGGGCGCCGCCCGCTCGATATGGAATGACATGCTCGATCCCACGGCGGCCGGGCGGCCGCCCTGCTTCATGGCCGGCGCTCAGCCGCCGGCGATTCCCTTGGACGGCCGGACGGCCGCGCCGCCCAGCTCGAACGACTTGATCGACAGCCGCACCTTGTACGGCGGCCGCTCGGCGAAGATGCGGCTGGGCAGCGGCGGCTGGCGGGCGAGGTCCCAGTCGCGGTAGTCCACCGTCCAGCCGTCCTGCTGCAGCAGCGACGGCAGGCGGTTCTCGCCGAAGCTGAGTTCGGCCGGGCCGCTGTCGGCGCGCAGGCCGAGTACCCAGGCACGCAGGTCGCGCAGCGGCACCTCCCAGCCCAGCGCCTTGCGCATCAGCGCCTCGGCATCGGCGCCGCGCAACGGGCCGCCTTTCACGCCCTCCAGCAGGGCGCCGGCATCGTCGCCGCGCAGGCGCACGTCCACGCCGCTGACGGCGGGGCCGCTCAGCAGCAGTTCGTAGCGCGCGCCGTCCTGCTTCCAAGTGAAGTCGCCGCTGCCGCCGCCGTGCGCGTCGTACACGCCCAGCCGCCCCTGCAGCACCCAGCGGTCCACGCCGGCCAGCGACCGCTCGCGCGCTTCCTGGGCCGCCAGCAGGGCCGCATCGCCGTGCATCCGCACCGCCGGCGCGCTCGCGCAGCCGGCCAGCAGCAGCGCGGCCGCCACACCCCACCACCGCCGCGTCATGGCTTCAGCCGCTGCAAGGTGGCGCGCAGGCTGGCGTTGCCGGGGTCGAGGCGGCGCACTTCGTCGAACACGTGCTGGGCATCCTGGCGCTGACCGCGCTGCCACAGCACCTCGCCCAGGTGCACGCCCACGTCGGCGTCCTTGTTCGCCGTCCAGGCGCCGCGCAGCACCTGCTCGGCCTGGTCGAGGTGGCCCAGGCGGTATTGCAGCCAGCCCCAGGAGTCGGCGATGGCCGGATCGTTGGGCTTGGCCGCGCGCGCGGTCTGCAGCAGCCGCTCGGCCTCGGGCAGGTCGCGGTTGGCGTCGACCAGGGTGTAGCCGAGCGCGTTGCTGGCGTCCACGTCGCCGGGCTTGAGCTGCAGCAGGCGGCGCAGGTCGCCCACCGCCTGGTCGACGTCGCCAGCCTCGGCATAGGCCAGGCCACGGCCATACAGCAGCCCCGGATCGTCCGGCGTCACCTGCAGGGCGCGGCCGAAGGACTTGGCGGCCTGCGGGTACTGCTGCTCGCGCATGTAGAGCTCGGCGTCCGCCGCGTAGGCGCGGCGCAGCTGGGCCGGCTGGTCGAGGTAATCGGTCTGCATCTGCTCCAGCAGGGCGTGCGCGTCGGCGCGCTTGCCCTCGTCGTGCAGCACCACCGCGCTGCGCAGGTCGGCGTCGAAGGCGTGCGGGTCGTCGTCGTCGACCTGGTCGTACCAGTCCAGCGCCTCGTCCTTGCGGCCGAGCATCTCGGCCAGCTGGCCGAGCAGGAAGTAGCTGCCCTCGCGCACCTTGCCCGGCGCGCGCTGCAATTGCCCGTACAGGCGCGCCAGCGCGGCGCGGTCGTTGGCCTGCACGGCCAGGGCCACGCGCAGCGCGTAGGTGTCGGGGGTCTGCAGGCCGTGGTCGAGCACCTTGGCGGCGCCGGCGGCGTCGCCGGACTGGCTGAGCAGGCTGGCGTAGCTGAGCCTGAGCCGCGCGTCGTCGGGCGACTTCGCCAGCGACTGCTGCAGCAGCGCCTTGGCCCCGGCACTGTCGCCGCTCTTTAAGCGCATCTGCGCCGCCCAGGCGTAGGTCTCGGCGTTGCGGAAGCGCTTCACCGCGGCGTCGGCGATCTGCATCGCGTAGGCGTGGCGGCCGACCTTGTCGCCCATCTCGCTCATCGCCAGCCAGGCCTGCGGATCGGCCGGCAGGCGCTGCGGCGTGGCCAGCGCCTCGAGCAGCCGGCCGGCCTGGGCGGAGTCGCGGGCGTTGAGCAGTACGCGGCCG
Organism: Frateuria defendens; assembly: GCF_001182895.1. GTDB lineage: Bacteria > Pseudomonadota > Gammaproteobacteria > Xanthomonadales > Rhodanobacteraceae > Frateuria_B > Frateuria_B defendens. The sequence continues at coordinate 140,015 of NZ_LFQR01000042.1, forward strand.
AACTGGCGCCAGGCATCGGCGCCGCCATGGCGGATCAGCAGGTCGAGCTGCTGCTGCGCCTCCTCGGTGCGCCCCTGGTCCAATGCCAGCTGCGCGCGCGCCTGGGCCAGCTGCACCGGCGCCGCGCCCAACGCCTGCCAGCGCGCGATGGCGCGCTGCGCGGCCGCATCGTCGTGCACGGCGACCGCCAGCGCGGTGGCGCGCTCGGCCACCTGCGGATCGGGGGACAGCGCCGCCGCCTGGCCGTAATGCGCGGCCGCGGTCTTGAGATCGGTGCCGACCAGGGCCATCTCGCCCGCCATGAGTTGCGCCAGCAGATCATGGGCGGCATCCGGCGTCGCCACGGTGAGGCGGGCCAGCGGCTGCGCCGCCGCGGCGGGCCGCCCGGCCCCGCCGCGCTCCGGCACGCCGGCGCAGGCGGCGAGCATCAGCGCCATGGCGCCGCCAACCGCAAAATGCCGCAGTTGCTTGAACTTGGGCGCCTTGCTCAGCACACTATTCTCCGGTTTTTTCACGTCTTTCCCGGCTATCACGCATCCGGTCGCACAGGGCAAGCTTAGCCTACGACGACGGACGCCTGCCGCCTCTTCCAGTCCACCGACATGCCGCTGATCGCCCTCGGGCTCAATCATCTCACTGCGCCGGTCGGCTTGCGCGAACAGGTGGCCTTCGATGCCGCCGACGCCGACGCCGCCCTGCGCGAGCTGCGCAGCGAGCCCGGCGTGGAGGAGGCGATGATCCTCTCCACCTGCAACCGCACCGAGCTCTACGTGAGCGTGGCCGCGGGTGCCGAGGACGCGCCGCAGCACTGGCTGTACCGGCACCGTCATCTGACTCCCGGCAAGCTCGACGAGTTCCTCTACCGGCACGACGAGGATGCGGCGGTACGTCACATGTTCCGCGTCGCCACCGGGCTGGACTCGATGGTGCTCGGCGAGCCGCAGATCCTCGGCCAGGTGAAGGACGCCTACCAGCAGGCGCGCGACGCGCAGTCGCTGGGCGCGCCGATGGACCGCCTGCTGCAGCACACCTTCGCGGTGGCCAAGCGTGTGCGCACCGACACGCGCATCGGCGCGCACACGGTGTCGGTGGCGTTCACCGCGGTGCGGCTGGCCGAGCAGGTGTTCACCGATCTCGAACAGGCCTGCGTGCTGCTGATCGGCGCCGGCGACACCATCGAGCTGGCCGCGCGCCACCTCGCCGACAAGCGGGTGCGCCGCCTGATCGTCGCCAACCGCACGCTGGAGAACGCGCAGGAGCTGGCCGGGCGCCACGGCGGCTACGCGATCGCCCTGCACGACCTGCCGCAGCACCTGGCCGAGGCCGACATCGTGATCGCCTCCACCGCCGCGCGCGAGCCGGTGGTGACCCGCGCGATGGTGGAGAAGGCCATCGCCACGCGCCGGCGCCGACCGATGTTCATGGTGGACATCGCCGTGCCGCGCGACATCGAGCCCGCGGCGGGCGAGCTGAACGACGTGTACCTGTACGGCATCGACGACCTGCGCCAGGTGATCGACGACAACCGCCGCCTGCGCGAGGCGGCCTCGCGCGAGGCCGACGCCATCATCGACCTGCAGGTGGAGCGCTACATGGCCTGGCGCCGCGCGCTCGGCCTGCACAACCCGGTGGTGGACCTGCGCCAGCACGCCGAGCGCTACCGCGACGAGGTGCTGGCCAAGGCGCAGGCGATGCTGGCGCGCGGCAAGTCCCCCGACGAGGCGCTGGCCTTCCTCGCCAACACGCTGACCAACAAGCTGCTGCACCACCCCAGCGCGCGGCTGCGCGAGGCGGCGCTCGCCGGCGACCTGGATCTGCTGCACGCGGCCGGCCGCCTGTACGGCACGGACGAGACGGCGCAGGACGAACGCGAGGCCTAGGCGGCGCGGCTCCCGCCGCCGCGCCCGCCCTCGCCCTCGCCCTCGCCCTCGCCCTCGCCTCCCCGCCGCCCGCCTGCACGCCCATGACGCCCAGCATCCGCCGCAAGCTCGAAACCCTGTCCGAACGCCACGAGGAAATCGGCCGCCTGCTCGCCGACCCCGGCGTGCTGGCCGACGGCCAGCGCTTTCGCGAACTCTCGCGCGAATACGCCCAGTTGGAGCCGGTGGCCGGCGCGCTGCGCGAGCATGCGGAGGCGGAGCGCGCGCTGGCCGACACCCGCGCCATGCTCGCCGACCCCGAGCTGCGCGAGCTGGCTGCGGACGACGCGGCGCGGCTGGAAGGCGAACTCGAACGGCTGGACGGCGAACTGCAGCGCCTGCTGCTGCCGAAGGACCCGCGCGACGAGGCCAACCTGTTCCTCGAGGTGCGCGCCGGCGCCGGCGGCGACGAGGCGGCGATCTTCGCCGGCGACGTGTTCCGCATGTACCTGCGCTACGCCGAGCGGCGGCGCTGGAGCGTGGAGATCCTCTCCGAGCACCCCGGCGAGCACGGCGGCTACAAGGAGGTGGTGGCGCGCATCGAGGGCAAGGGCGCGTTCTCGCGGCTGAAGTTCGAGTCGGGCGTGCACTGCGTCAAGCGCGTGCCGGCCACCGAGTCGCAGGGCCGCGTGCACACCTCCACCGCCACCGTGGCGGTGCTGCCGGAGCTGGACGAGATCGAGGACATCGAACTCAATCCCGCCGAGCTCAAGATCGACACCTTCCGCGCCTCCGGCGCCGGCGGCCAGCACGTCAACAAGACCGACTCGGCGATCCGCATCACCCACCTGCCCTCGGGTCTGGTGGTGGAATGCCAGGACGAGCGCAGCCAGCACAAGAACCGCGCCCGCGCGATGAGCCTGCTCAAGGCGCGCCTGCTCGACGAGGCGCAAGGCAAGCAGGCCGCGGCGCAGGCCCAGACGCGGCGCCTGCAGGTGGGCTCGGGCGACCGCAGCCAGCGCATCCGCACCTATCGCTACAAGGACAACCTGGTCACCGACCACCGCATCGGCCTGGATCTCTACCACCTCGCCGAGATCATGCAGGGCGACCTCGACGAGTTGCTCGACGCCCTGGCCCGCGAAAGCCAGGCCGACGAACTGAAGTCGCTCGCCGACGGCTGAGAGCGCGTCCGCCTGCGGTCGAGCCCAGCACCTCTCGTAGGAGCGCGCCTTGCGCGCGACCGCGGCGCAACGGCGTTGCCGCTGCGTGGGCTTGTCGCGCGCAAGGCGCGCTTACATGGCACATTGGGTCACGCCGCCTTCGCGCCCCGCCCCCACAAGCTCCCCGCGCATCGTGTAGCGTGGCGGGGCGCCGGAACGGATCCGGCTACCGGGAGAACGCATGGGCAGGCACCCCAAACGCGACGCGCTCGCGGCGCTGCAGCTGGAACTGATCCGCATGCAGTACTGGCTGAAGGTCAGCGGCCGGCGGCTGCTGGTGCTCTTCGAAGGCCGCGACGCGGCCGGCAAGGGCGGCGTGATCAAGCGCATCACCGACACCCTCGATACCCGCGGCTACCGCGTGGTGGCGCTGGGCAAGCCGAGCGAGCAGGAGGCCACGCAGTGGTATTTCCAGCGCTACGTGCCGCACCTGCCCGCAGCCGGCGAGATCGTGCTGTTCGACCGCAGCTGGTACAACCGCGCGGTGGTGGAGCCGGCGATGGGTTTCTGCACCCAGGCCCAGCACGAGGCCTTCCTGGAGCAGGCACCAACCTTCGAGCGGCTGCTGGCCGACGACGGCATCCTGCTGCTCAAGTACTGGCTGGCGGTGGACCAGGCCGAGCAGGAGCGGCGCTTCGCCGAGCGTGCGAACGACCCGCAGAAGCGCTGGAAGCTCTCCCCGGTCGACCTCGCCGCACGCGCGAAGTACGCCGAGATGGGCCGCCTGCGCGACACCATGATCGAGCGCACGCACCGCCCGCACGCGCCCTGGTTCGCGGTGGACTTCAACGACCAGAAGCGCGGCCGGCTCAACCTGATCCGCCACCTGCTCGACCAGGTGCCCTACCGCGACCAGGACATCCCCGCCACCCGGTTGCCCCGGCTCAAGGGCAAGCCGCGCAAGGAGAAGCTCACCACCGAGGCGGTGTGGGTGCCCGAGGTGTATTGATCAGAGCGCGTGGAAGCCTGGCGGGGCGTCCCGCTCCGGCAGGTCCTCGCGCCGCACCGATGCCACCCGTGCGGACGGCGGGCCGCGCTGCAGCCAGCGCTCCAGCGCATCGAGCGCAGCGGGGTCGCCCGAGGCCAGCACTTCCACGCCGCCGTCCACCAGGTTCTTCGCGTAGCCGGCGAGGCCCAGCGCCAGCGCCTGCGTGCGGGTGCTGGCACGGAAGAACACGCCCTGCACGCGCCCCTCGACCGTGAAGCGCGCCGCGGCCATCAGAGCCCGATCGCCTCGCCCAGCGCTTTCCCGGTCACCGGCCCCACGAAGCGCTTGGCCACCTTGCCGTCCGGCGCGATCAGGTAGGTGGTGGGCAGGCCGCGCGGCTGGTCGAAGTCCGGCACCGGCTTGTCCAGCGTGACCTGCGCCACCGGGTAGCTCACCGGGTGCTTGGCGAGGAAGGCCTTGATGTCGGCCGGCTCGGAGTCGTCATAGGCCAGCCCGATGGCGCGCACCTTGTCCTTGTGTGCGCTGACGAAGCGCGAGATGTCCGGCATCTCGGCGATGCAGGGCACGCACCAGGTGGCCCAGAAGTTGACGATCACCCAATGCCCGCGCTCGGCGGCGAGGTCGTAGGGCTTGCCGTCCAGCAGGGCCAGCTTGAGCGCGGGGCGCTCGGGCATCGCGGCCAGCGCCGGCGTCGCGGCGGCCAGGGCGAGCGCCAGCAGGGCGAGCGGTCGGTACATCTTCATCGTGCGGGTTCCTCGGTCGCGGAGCCGGCCGTGGCGGCGACCGGCGGGTAGAGGTAGTCCAGCCGCGCGCCGAGCGCGGCCTTGAGCGAATCGGCCAGCGCATCCAGCAGTTCCACCAGCGCCGCCGGCAGGTCGATGCCGAGCGAGCGCGCCTCGTCCATGGGGCGCATCGGCAGCCGGTAATGGCTGTGATTGTAGACCCGCAGCAGGTCGGTGCTGTCCAGGCTGCGGCTGAGCAGCCAGCCGCCCTCCTCGCCGCGCTGGATCAGGTCGGCGCGCTGCAGGTCCTCGAAGTAGCCGGAGATGGCCGCGCCGCGCAGGTAGGGCTCGCACAGCCGCACCTCGGCCGGGCCGATGCCGCGCCCCTCGCGCTGCGCCTCCACGAAATGCTTGAGCACCACCAGCAGGCCGAGGAATTCGGCGCCCTCGGGCAGGGTCTTGGACGGCGCGTGGTACTCGTAGGCGGACAGCGAGGCGGCGATGGAGGCGGCCAGGATCACGATCACCCACGACAGGTAGATCCACAGCAGGAAGATCGGGATCGCCGCCAGCGCGCCGTAGATCTGCTCGTAGTTCTGCGCGCCGCGCACGTACTGCGCGAAGCCCCAGCGCGCCACCTCGAACATCACCGCGCCGAGCAGCGCGCCGATCGCCGCGTCGCGGCGCTTAACCCGGCAATTGGGCACCACGGTGTACATCAGCCACAGCGTGACGAAGGTGGCGGCGAACGGCAGCGTGCCGAGCAGGCGCTGGCCGATGCCGAACTGCTCGTAGGCGCCGCGCAGCAACGGCATCGCGGTGACGTAGGAGCTGGCCACCAGCGCGCCGCCGACCAGGATCGGCCCCAGCGTCAGCGCGGCCCAGTACAGCAGCAGGCGCGAGCCCCAGGCGCGCGGCTGGCGCACGCGCCAGATGCGGTTCAGGCGGTCCTCGATGCTGATCATCATCGACACCGCGCTGAACAGCATCACCAGGATGCTGATGCCGGTGAGCGAGCTGGCCTTGCTGGCGAAATCCATCAGCGCGTTCTGCACCTGCTCGCCCGCCGCCGGCACGAAGTTGCGGAACACGAAGTCGAGCAGGGTGTTGCGCGCGCTCTCGAACACCTGGAAGGCGGAGAACATCGCCAGCACCGCCACGGTGAGCGGCACCAGCGACACCAGCGTGGTGTAGGACAGCGCACCCGCGGTCTCGAAGCACTTGTCGTCGATGAAGCGCTGCCAGAAGAAGCGGATCAGGGTGCGGAAACGGTCGCGGTCGAAACGCACGGCGCGGGGATCTCCGGAGGCATCGCGGCTACACTAACCCATCGCGACCGGACCGCCCAAACGCATGAGCCACGACATCCTGGTGCTGTACTACAGCCGCACCGGCCATACCGCCCAGCTCGCCCGCCTGATCGCGCGCGGCATCGAGGAAGTGCCCGGCATGCACGCGCGCCTGCGCCAGGTGCCGCCGGTGGCGCCGGTGACCGAAGTGGCGCAGCCGCCCGAGCCGGAAGACGGCGCGCCCTACGCCACCCGCCAGGACCTCGCCGACTGCCTCGGCCTGGCGCTCGGCAGCCCCACCCGCTTCGGCAACATGGCCGCGCCGCTCAAATACTTCCTCGACGGCACCGGCGCCGAATGGGCCAGCGGCACCCTGGTGGGCAAGCCGGCGGCGGTATTCACCGCCACCAGCAGCATGCACGGCGGGCAGGAGACGACCCTGCTCAGCATGGCCCTGCCCCTGCTCCACCATGGCATGCTGCTGCTCGGCCTGCCCTACACCGAGCCCGCGCTGAGCGCCACGCAGGGCGGGGGCACGCCCTACGGCGCCAGCCACGTCAGCGGCAGCCACGGCGAGCGCTCGATCGACGAGCACGAGCGCGAACTGGCGCGCGCGCTGGGCCGCCGGCTGGCCGATACCGCGCGCAAGCTGGCGGGGCTTGCTTGAGCGTCCCTCCGCTCACGAAAATCGAGCGCATCGGATTCATGGCCTGGCAGGCCTTGTTCGCCTTGCAGCTGGCCTGGCATGGCTGGCTGTTCCCGCCAACGCAGCTGCCGCGCTGGCTGGTGCTGGCAATCGCGGCCGTGCCCTTGCTGCTGCCGCTGGCGGCGATCCGCCGCCCCCGCCGCGCCCTGCTCTGGGCCGGCATCCTCGCCCTGTTCTACTTCAGCCACGGCGTGGCCGAGGCGTGGAGCACGCCGGCCGAGCGCGGCCCGGCGATCGCCGAAATCGCGCTCGCGCTGGGGTTGATCGGCACGCTGGGCGCCGGCGTGCGGCGGCGGGCGCGCTGAGCGCCGGCCCACGGCCACCGAGCACATCCTGTAAGGATGCGCGCCTCGCGCGCGACAGGCCTGCAGAGCGGCAACACCCCATCCCCAACGGCCGCGCGCGAAGCGCGCTTCCACAAGCTCACCGCGGGCAGGCTCCGGGCGCGATGCGCTCGCGCCACCCGAGCATGCCGCGCAGTCCGGCATCCGCAACACGGATACGACCGGGCGGCGAAACCCGGCCCCGTCCGCACCGCGACGACGCACGCAGCCGCCGCGTGCCCCGCCCGTGATGCGCCGCGTCAGTGCGTCCGCGCGGCCCTGCCTATACTCGAAGCCTCCATCCAAGGCAGGGATCGGCCCATGGGTTTCTTGCAGCACGCACCGCAACTCGAACATCCCTACCGCGGCGACCGGGTGCTGCTCGCCCTGCTCGACCGCGTGATCCCGGCCGAGCGCCGCGAGGCGCTGGACGCCGACCTCGACGCCCTGGCCGACTACGCCCTCGCCGCCTGGCAGCGCGCCGCCGCCAGCACGCGCCGCCAGCCGGTGCTCACCCAATGGGACGCCTGGGGCCGGCGCATCGACCGCATCGAACTCACCCCGGCCTGGCTCGAGGGCCCGCACGTCACCACCCGCCACGCGGTGCTGGCCGCCGGCCACGAGGCGCACGAGCACGCGCGGGTGGAAGAGTTCGCGCGGGTCTACCTCTACCACCTCGCCAGCGAGTTCTACACCTGCCCGCTGGCGATGACCGACGGCGCCGCCACCGCGCTCAAGACCGCGGGCAACGTCGCCCTGACCGAGCGCGCGCTGCCGCATTTCCTCAGCCGCGACCCGGCCGCCTTCTGGCTCAGCGGCCAGTGGATGACCGAGAACGCCGGCGGCTCCGACGTGGGCAACACCGAAACCCTCGCCCGCCAGGACGAGCACGGCCAGTGGCGGCTCTACGGCCGCAAGTGGTTCAGCTCCGCGGTGGTCGGCGAGGCCGCGCTGGCGCTGGCGCGGCCCGACGGCGCCGGCGCCGGGGCGAACGCGCTGGCACTGTTCTACGTGGAGACGATGGACGGCGCCCAGCGCAAGCCCGAGCTGGTGATCGACCGGCTCAAGGACAAGCTCGGCACCCGCGAACTGCCCACCGCCGAGATCCACCTCGACGGCCTGCCCGCCTGGCCGGTGGGCGAGCTGGCCCACGGCGTGCGCCAGGTGGCGCCGATGCTCAACGTCACCCGCAGCTGGAACGCGGTGTGCGCGGTGGCCAGCATGACCCGCGCGATCGCCCTGGCGCGCGACTACGCCGTGCGCCGCGCAGCCTTCGGCCGGCCGCTGATCGAGCAGCCGCTGCACGCGCAGACGCTGGCCGACATGCAGGCCGAGTTCGAGGGCGCCTTCGCGCTCGCCTTCGAGGTGGCGCACCTGCTCGGCCGCGTCGAGCAGGGCGCGGCCTCGCCGCAGGAGGCCGCCGTGCTGCGCCTGCTCACCCCGCTGGCCAAGCTGTGGACCGCCAGGCTGGCGGTGCGGCTGTGCTCGGAAGCGCTGGAATGCTTCGGCGGCGCCGGCTACATCGAGGACACCGGCCTGCCGCAGCTGCTGCGCGACGCGCAGGTCTACCCGATCTGGGAAGGCACCACCAACGTGCTCGCGCTGGACCACCTGCGCGCCCTCGCCGGCCAGGGGCTGGACGCGCTGCGCGCGGCC